>NZ_ABCQ01000002.1 GCF_000170855.1 Moritella sp. PE36
ATTTGGCTAATGCTTTATCCCAATATGGCGGATGACCTATGGTGTCTTTCAAGAAATTAATGGTCGTTCTCACTCTGGCTGGTAAATGCTTATTGCGTGGATAGACGGCATAGGCTGGCATCTTTTGATTAGCGCGCCAGTCTGGTAACAGCTGCACCAGTTTACCAGTTTCCAATTCATCGGTGAGCAGATAACTGGCAAGATAACCGATGCCTTTGCCAGCAATCAATGCATCTCTGACCGCTTCAGCGAGGTTGACACGGTAGTTTCCTGAGACACTGATGCTGAATTCTTCATCCCCTCTGGCGAAAGACCAATGATTACAACTACGACTCTTGCTGTGGTAAGTCACGCAATTGTACTGGGTCAGCTCATCCGGATGTTGCGGAGTACCATGAGCCTGCAAATATTCGGGCGCGGCGAGTAACAAGAAGCGAGTATCAGCGATGCGCTGAGCTACATAACCTTCGCTAATATCTTCATAAGTGGTGACCCAGAGATCGATGTCCTCCGCCAGCATATCAACCTTGTGATCGAACAAGCTGACATCGATAGTGAGTTGTGGATATTTTTTTTGCAGCTTATCCAAAGCCGGGATGATATGCAATGTGGCAAAAGATCGCGACAGTGCCAGACGAATATGACCTGAAATTTCATCTCGGGTATCAGTCACCAAAGTATCAGCCTCCTGAATAAGGGAAACTATTTGGGCACTGTATTCCGCATAACGCTTGCCCTCTTCAGTCAGGGTTCGAGTTCGGGTGCTGCGATTAATCAGCTGAACACCCAGATCTTCTTCCAAACTATGCAGTTGCTTACTCACATGGGAGACAGACACTTTGAGCATCTCTGCCGCCTTAGTTAGGCTACCGCTAGTAGCCAAGGCATTAAAAAATACGATCTGATAGGCTCTGTGCTGTAAAAAATCTTTCATTTATCTGCCTGTATGACATGGAAAAGGCTGTATTTAACGAGGTAATACGCCGTCTTATAACGACGTAACTAACTGTACGACTACAAAAATTAATCCCCTAGACTAAGCCAGTGAGCAATTAAATAACTCGAAATTGAATCGCCTCTTGGTACTTTAAAGCCGGGAGCGTCATCACCCCACTCGCCAAACGATTGTATTTCAGCGCGAGAAAACCAGCGGGCATCATCGATTTCATGTTTATCGACCTGAATATCATCACTGCTGGCATCGGCAATAAAACCGAGCATGATAGAGGATGGAAATGGCCAAGGCTGTGAGGCTAAGTACTGCACGTTGGTAACGGCAATACCCGACTCTTCTTGTACTTCTCGGGCAACAGCAGTTTCTAATGTTTCACCGGGATCAACAAAACCTGCCAAGGTCGAGTACACGCCTTCTGGCCATTCGACTTGACGGCCTAACAGACAACGCTCAATACCATCTGCAAACAGCTTTCGCACAATCATGATCACCGCAGGATCGGTACGTGGGAATGTTTGATGCTTACAATCTGGATTAGTACATAATCGCGCATGTCCCGCAGTCGCGGATTTATTCACCGTGCCACAGCGTCCACAAAAACCATGCGAACGATGCCAAAAACCTAAACCACGCGCCAGTGCCAGTAGTGAAGCCGATTGGTTATCCAGTATCACCGCGACTTTACGCAGATCGCTAAATTCACCCTCAAGCAAAAATGCCGCCACTAACACGTCATCAACATGGGTTAAGTCCAACGCAAAATAAGGCGTATTGTCATTATTTTCATCAAGCCCTAAAAATACAGCGTCCTCTAAATTAAGATGCTGGACAGCCTCAAGCGTTAAAAATAACGGTGCGTTATTCGCTTTATTAAAATAGTTTTGATCTGTGTGGGTTAATACCCAACGGCTATTATTATTCTTTTGAGTTGCTAGCCACTCGGGGCTTTTACGTTGATTAGATGCACGGTCAAGTAACATCTCACTGTATTTAAGCATCATTATCATCCTTGCTGTTTTCTTATTTTTTTGTTGGCATGTATTCTGTTGGTCGTTCGTCAACGCTTAACTAAAGTTATCTGCTTGGCGTTGATAAAACTGATAAATGTGTTCGATAAACAACTTCACTTTTAATGGCTGAAGCTTGGTATACGGGTAAATAGCATAGATACCTAACGACTTAGCTACCTGTTTTGGCAATACTTCAACCAAGGTTCCCGCTTGTAAATCATCGGCCACCAGCACTTTAGGTACATATATCAGCCCTAAATTAAACAACGCCGCTTTGCGTAATGCCGCAGAGTTATTGGTACTGAAATTACCTGATATTTTTACGCTGTAGTCTGCTTCACGGCCTTTAAACAACCACTCATTCGCGCCGCTTTCTTGATGACTGTACGCCAAACAATTATATTTTTCTAAATCCTGGGGGCGTTTCGGTGTGCCGTTGTTAGCTAAATAGGCTGGCGATGCACAGATCACCCATTGCGCTTGTACTAGACGGCGGGCAATGTAGCTCGAATCCTGTAATGCACCAGTACGGATAGCCAAGTCAAAGTTGTTATCAATTAAATCGACAAAGCTATTGTCCAGATCCATATGCACATGAATATCGGGGTAACTGATACTAAAATCTGCTATCGCTTCGGCTAGGATTATTTCGCCAGACACAGTCGGTACGGTTAACCGAATAGAGCCGGACAAACTATCCCCTAGCCCATTCATGGCATCAACGGCACCTTGCACCGATTGGTATATGGTTCTGGCGTGTTCAAAAAACACTTTACCGGCTTCCGTTAACGTTAACTTACGCGTGGTACGGAAGATCAATTGCACACCCATTTCTTTTTCTAAACGGGTAATGTGTTTACTCACTACTGACTTAGTTAAACCAACAATATCAGCAGCTTTACTAAAAGAACCTTGTTCGATTAGGTGATAAAAAATTAAAAAATCATCGGTACTTCGCATTATTGGTCCACTTTATGAAACAGTCATGTGTAATCGGGCTAGTATATCAAACAGTTTAATGACGGTACTATGTTTGAACCGCATCATTACAAAATTAAATAAACATAATGTGGCACATTAAAAACAAAATAAAAATAACATCGCCGCATTATTAGGAGCCTGCAATGTCTGACCCTTACCACATACTGATTAGAAAATTACGCCAGTCCATTGATGAAAAACGTATTATCACCGACCCGACGCTCACTTTCGCTTACGGAACGGATGCCAGTTTCTATCGCTTAGTGCCAAAGCTGATCTTACAACTGGCTAATTTAGACGAAGTGGTATTGGTCATTAAGACTTGCTATGACATGGCTATCCCCGTGACCTTCCGCGCAGCAGGCACTAGCTTATCAGGACAAGCCTTGTCAGACTCGGTACTTATCATGCTGACCTCTGATTGGCGCGAACATAAAGTCTTAGACAACGGCAAACAGATCTGGCTACAACCGGGTATTATCGGTGCTGACGCCAATAAGATCTTAGCCCCTTATCAACGTAAGATAGGTCCAGATCCAGCCTCGATCAATACCTGTAAGATCGGTGGTATTGCCGCCAACAATTCCTCGGGAATGTGTTGTGGCACCGCGCAAAACAGTTATCAAACCTTAGCAGGCATGACAGTGGTACTCGCCGACGGTACCGTACTGAATACCTTAGACAGTTATAGTGTGGCGCAATTTAAAATCAGTCATCACGAGATGCTCGATGATCTGACTAACCTTGCGCAAGCGTGTAAAGACAATACCCCATTAGCCGATAAGATCCGCCACAAATACCGCCTTAAAAATACCACAGGCTACAGCCTTAATTCGTTAACCGATTACAGCGACCCGATTGATGTGTTACAGCATTTGTTTATTGGTTCGGAAGGCACGTTGGGCTTCATCGCGGATGTCACTTACAATACGGTGATCGACCATAGTTTCAAAGCCACGGGTCTGTATTTATTTGCCGATATTGAGCAAACTTGTTTGGCCGTAAGCGCACTTGCTAATACCAGTGTTGCCGCTGTGGAGTTAATGGATAATCGCGCCTTAAATTCGGTGGCAGATAGACCGGGGATGCCAGCGTTTATCACTCAACTATCTCAAGGCAACTACCCCACTGAAAAAAATTCCGAAGCCGCGGCATTATTAGTTGAGATCCACGCTGAAAATGAAACAGCGTTAAAGCAGCAAGTAGCCGAAATTAGTGCATTGATAAACCAGTTTACCCCAACTGACGCGATTGAATTTAGTACTGATACCAAGATCTACAACCAGTTATGGGCGATCCGTAAAGAGCTGTTCCCCGCAGTAGGCGCGGTGCGTGAAGTGGGTACCACAGTGATCATCGAAGACGTGGCATTTCCTATCGAACAATTAGCCGCGGCAGTACGTGACTTAGAGATCTTGTTAAAAAAATACCATTATGATGAAGCGATCATCTTTGGCCATGCATTAGCGGGCAACTTACACTTTGTGTTTACCCAAGCATTCGAAACAGAAAAAGAAATCAATCGTTACAGTAGTTTCATGGACGATGTGGCGCAGTTAGTCGCGGTCGAGTATCAAGGTTCATTAAAAGCCGAACACGGTACTGGCCGTAACATGGCACCGTATGTCGAGCTGGAATGGGGTAGCGAAGGTTATGCCTTGATGCAAGAAATCAAACGCATCTTTGATAAGACCGGTATTTTAAACCCCGGCGTGATCTTAAATGATAATAAAAATAGCCACATTACCGATTTAAAAATCATGCCAGCAGCAGACCCACTGATTGATAAATGTATCGAGTGTGGTTTTTGTGAACCGGTTTGCCCATCACGCGAATTATCGCTAACGCCCCGACAACGTAATACCGTATACCGAGAGATCAGCCGCTTACAGCGTAGCCAAGAAGATCCCGCGCGTCTTGCCGAATTAGAGAAATCGTTTAAATATTTAGGCATTGATACCTGCGCCGCAACAGGTTTATGTGCAGAGCGCTGCCCAGTGGATATTAATACCGGTGACCTCATTCGCAAGTTACGCCAACAACATTCACCCATCGCCAATGTTATAGCCCGTTGGAGTAGCGATCACTTTTCTGGGATCACAACGGCAACACAAGCAGGGTTAACTGTCGCGAACGGTATCCACAGTGTATTAGGCACTAAAGTGATGCGTACTGTGACCAAAGCCACCCGTAAACTCAGTGGCGGAGCTGTACCATTATGGACGCCGAGCATGCCGAAAGCAGCAGGTAAAGTGAAGCTATTAGCCAGTGATGGTCTGGCGCATAAAAAAGTCGTCTACTTCCCAAGTTGTGCCGCACGTAATATGGGCACTGCAAAGAA
Organism: Moritella sp. PE36; assembly: GCF_000170855.1. GTDB lineage: Bacteria > Pseudomonadota > Gammaproteobacteria > Enterobacterales > Moritellaceae > Moritella. The sequence goes on from NZ_ABCQ01000002.1 coordinate 5,288, forward strand.
TACCATGGATAACCGCCCACTTGCTGAAGTAACACAAGCGGTATTACAAAAAGCCGGTATTGAAGTGGTTATGCCAAGCAAGTTATCAGAAAAATGCTGTGGTATGCCGTATAAGAGCAAAGGTTTTGTGGATACCGCCTTGAGTAAATCGGCGCAGTTAGAAGCGGCATTATGGGAAGCATCTGAGCAGGGTAAACTACCAGTATTAATGGATACCAGCCCCTGCGCGAGTACCAGTATTGAGATGATGACCAAAGACATCGCGATTTATGAACCGTTCCGCTTTGTGGCTGAGTTCGTGATGCCGCATGTTGATATAACGCCACAAGCTGAGCCTGTGATGTTGCACATTACCTGTACCTCACGTAAGCAAGGTTTAGCAGATGTAATGGAACAAGTCAGTCGAGCCTGTGCGCAACAAGTGATTATTCCAGACGACATTCAATGCTGTGGTTTTGCCGGTGATAAAGGCTTTACCATCCCAGAATTAAACGCATCGGCATTGTCTCCATTAGCACGTCAAGTACCGAGCAATTGCAGTGAGGGTTATTCGAATAGCCGAACATGTGAGATTGGTTTATCAGAGCACAGTGGAATTGAATACCGCTCGATATTGTATCTGGTAGATAAAGTGAGCGAAAAGCGTGTTAGCTAAAAGATAAGTAGTGATTAATAAGCAGGTTGCGGCCTGCTTATCAATTTGACTGAATGAGTATACATTTATACTTTTTTAACTCTTTTCTCTCTATGATAATTTTATTATTGATAACTTTCCTTTTCCTGACGTCGAAAAAATATGGTGCTAAAAATAAAAAAAATACTCTTAGTATCATCACTCTCCGCAGTGCTTATATCCAGCTCTATCGCTATATATGCTTTAGAATCTATGAATATTGAATACCTTATTTCATATGCGGATAATAATGGTAATGGAACTACAGAAAATGATATTCAGCAATTGCAAAACAATACGGGTATTGAATTTATATTGAATGGTTCGAATAATTACAAGTATCAGACGGCTGAGATATTTTTAGATAATGGGTTAGATATTAACAGTATAAATCATTCCAGTGACCGTAATATAAACGCGTTACATTCCGCGGTCTTACTTAAAAATACAGACAATGTCTTATTTTTACTGAAACATGGAATAGACATTAATGCTAAAACTAAAAATGGGTTAACCGCATTAGATTGGGCTATAAAAACATATGAAGTTAATCCGACCAAAGAACTCAGTGAAATCATTCAGATATTAGAAACAGCAAGTAACTCGTAGTTCGCAATTGTATCCAGTAAGTAAAGTGAGCGAGAAGCCTGCAGTCTAGATAACAGCAATAGATAGACAGTAAGTTATTAGAAATAGTTTGACCCACAGTTCTTAACAAAAAATAAGCAGGTCGATGGCCTGCTTATTCATTTCGTAATACTAAATAATAGTCGTTATATATCCAGTCAGATTACTTGCTAAGGCCGACAAAAACCGCTTCTTCGCGCAGTGCGTCACGGAAATCAGGGTGAGCAATTTGAATTAGCGCTTCTACACGCTGAGGAACAGAAAGACCACGAAGATCAGCGCTGCCGTATTCTGTAGCAATAATCTGAACATCATTACGTAGTGTTGTCACAGGGGTACCAGTAGGTAGAGCAACACGGATCGTTGACGTGAGGCCATCTTTACCTTTATGCAGAGAAGCAAGGCAAAGAATACTGATCCCCCCTTTTGACATTTGTGCGCCACGGATAAAGTCGACTTGACCGCCAGAACCAGATATTTGATTAAAACCAACACCTTCAGAAGCAACTTGCCCGGTTAGATCAGCCATGATGCAAGTATTTATCGACACGAAGTTATCATTTTTGGCAATTTCATATGGGTTTACAACTGTCGATACGCAACCCATTTCTATTTCTGGGTTGTTGTGAACATAATCTATCAGCTCTTGCGAACCTGCTGTAAACGCTGTAATGATTTTGTTGGGCTTGTAGTTTTTCTTGGCACCACTAACCGCGCCTGCTTTACACAGTTCCATCATTGACTCAGTAAACATTTCAGTGTGAATACCAAGGTCTTGATGATCTTTTAACGCCATGCCCATCGCATTTGAAATCGTACCTATACCGATTTGGATCGTCATACCATTTTTAACATAAGGGATAACGTGTGAAGCGATCGTCTTTTCAAGCTCAGATGGTTCGCCAGCTTTAGGACCCGCAACAGGGTGATGACCCTCTGTAATATGCGTCACTTGGTCAACGTGGATCAAGTTATCTTCACCAGCAATATAAGGCTGGTGTTTGTTGATAATGGCAATGATGGTATCAGCATGCTTCATTGCTTCGTTATTACCGACACCACCACAAGCGCCCATGCTCATGTAACCTTTTTCATTTGGCGGGGTCATCTCTACAACCATAACATTGGGTTGAATTTGATTAAATAGCTGCGGGAAATGAGAGAAATGGAAGTTGATCGTTTCAACGTTACCCGTTTTTTGAATTTTACGCTCAAGTGGCCCCATAAACAGGCTTATATGTTTAAAGCTACTGCGAAACTCGGGTTTCAAAAAACCATATGGATGAGTGATAAGACCCGTATATAACTCACAGTTTTTAACTTCTTCGACACGTTTTTCTAATTCAAGTAAAAACAGAACCGGAGTAGATAGTAGACCACCAGCCCATACTTTATCTTCTGATTTTATTAGTTTGGTTGCATCCGTTAGAGAAACAGTTTTACTTTCATAAGTATTTTTCCAAGTTGTCATCATAACCTCTCAATAATAGAAAATAAGAACCTATCTGTATTTAAATTCACTCATAACGTTCCGTTGTTATCAGTTAGGATCTTTTTATTTGCTGCCGCGTAATCCTTGCTCTTTGGCTCTACTATATTGATAAAAGGTCTGAATGATTTTGCATTTCAGGTCAAGCGTATGACAAAACGGGTCAAGTATTAAAATTGAGACTTGGGTCACACATGTGCCGATGCAGAATAGGACGTCAACGGTTGTGAAGCGTGCATGATTATATTAGTCTGAATTACAGTTAATTATTCTTGTTTTTGAGTTATGCCAATAAAAAATAAATCGATTAAGCCATTGTTATCGTATTACATTCATCCCGGTTGGATGAACCTATTAACAAAAGCCGCGGATAAAGTGAATATTGAAATTTCGTATGGTGCTTCAAATCGTATTATGGCGTCTGAATCGAGCAAGAATATGGATGTTCGCGAAATCAGAGATTTTCATTATCAACTCTATCTCAATTCGGGTGATCCAACATTTACATTAGATGCAGCCAAACAAGTAACGCCGCTTACATTCGATAGTTACTCCCTCTGTTTATGGACATGCCCCGATCTTTTAACCTTGCTAAAAGATGCGGCAGCGTTTTGTATTACGCTAGGTTCGCCTATTCGACTCAGTTTTCATTTGACGCCGCAAGGGGATGCCGAAATTTGGTTATTTAATCAAGAACCGTTAAACAAAGAATCTCACATCACCCATTTAGGGGTCACGTTGTATCTGGCAACACTTGTTCAGATTATTCATGAAACCACGGGGCATCAGCTCGATGAGTTGGCGGTGAAACTCATTACTTGGCCGTATGATGATAATCGCTTAGCTGAATTTGAGAAAATAATGCGCTGTCAAATTTCCACAGGCTCGCCCGTGAGAAAGATCCACATAATGCGTAAATACCTTCACAGACCATTGGTCACACAAAATCCTGAAATATATGCCAGCGCTCGTTCCCTATTACTTAATAAAGCCGCTCAACTTGAAGCCGATGATATTTTATTACAGGTATATAACACGCTCGATAAGCAAGCTAATTTAGATAATTTATCTGCTGAAAGCATCGCTTCACAGATGCTTTTCAGTGTGCGAACTCTTAATCGTCGATTAGCTGAAGTAGGAATGTCTTATCGGAGCGTAGTTGAGAAATATAAACTTGAAAAAGCACTGCAACTACTCAATCAACCGCATAGTAATATTACCGAAATTGCCTTTCATTTAGGATTTTCAGATTTAAGTACATTTTCTCGCGCTTTTAAACGCTGGACTGGCTGCAGCCCGACAAAATCAACATAACGGAATGGAGCAAAAGACTCGCCAAGGATGATCCAAATCAACTTAGTTACTAATGACCTAAAGTGTCAAATCTATGGCTTGGAATGCAAAGTAATATGCGTAATGAATTGTTCTAATTAACCTCAGTTAGTGTAACAAAAACAATATTGTTACCATCAGTTACTGGAGTGAAACAATGTTAAAACAATCGCATAAAGTGTTATTTGAATCTATGTATATTGGTAAGCTCAAACTAAAAAACCGTTATTCTATGGCCCCTATGGGTACCCTTGGATGTGTGGATGCCGATGGCGCGTATAACCAACGTGGTATTGAGTATTACACCGCCAGGGCTAAAGGTGGTGTAGGCTTGATCATCACTGGCGTTAACATGGTTGAGAATACGCTTGAACCCTTCCCAATGCCATCGTTACCTTGCCCGACTAATCATCCCATTTCGTACATTCGTAATGGTAAAGAGCTGACAGAACGAGTCCATGCTTATGGGACAAAAATATTTGCTCAATTAACAGCTGGATGGGGACGTTCTTGTGTGCCAGGTTTTACGCCAGCAGACAAATCCATTGCACCATCTGAAGCGCCTAACCGTTTCGACCCTACTATCATTCACCGTGAACTCACCACGGAAGAAGTTAAATACTTTATTCATAAATTCATCGAAAGTGCTGTTATTGCCCAAAAATCTGGTTTTGATGGCGTCGAGATCCATGCGGTACATGAAGGCTACCTACTTGATCAGTTCACCATGGAGTTTTTCAATAAGCGTACCGATCAGTATGGCGGTAGCTTCGAAAATCGTTACCGTTTTGCGGTAGAAATAGTTAAAGGTATCAAGGCTGTTTGTGGTAAAGATTACCCCGTTAGCTTACGTTACTCAGTAAAAAGTAACATGAAATCCTTTGGTGAGGGCATTCTACCGGGTGAAGATGCGGTTGAAGTGGGTCGTGATATGGAAGAGGGCTTACAAGCAGCTAAGTACCTGCAAGATGCAGGCTTCGATGCCCTTAACGTCGACGCAGGTTCCTACGACTCATGGTATTGGAACCATCCGCCTAACTACTTCAAACCTGGTATGTACAAACCCTACTGTAAAGCGGTATCTGAAGTCGTTGATATTCCAGTACTGATGTCTGGTCGTATGGAGAACCCAGACATGGCGAGTCGTGCTGTCATTGAACATGCCGCTGATGGTATTTCGATGGGTCGCCCACTACTTGCTGATCCTGATGTGGTTAACAAGATCCGCCGAGGTCGTTTTGAAGAAGTCCGTCCATGTCTTTCCTGTCACCTTGGCTGCCTCGGCCGTATGGCTGAAATAGGCAACATCTCATGTGCAGTCAATCCGCGCTGTGGTCGAGAAGAAGAATATAAACTAACACCAACGCATAAAGCGAAAAAAGTGGTGGTGATTGGAGGTGGCGTGGCCGGTATGGAAGCGGCACGTATTGCATCTGAACGCGGACATAACGTTGTGCTGTTTGAAAAATCAGATAACCTAGGCGGTAATGTTATCCCTGGTTCACAAGCGCCATTCAAGCACGATGATAAGCAACTTATCACATGGTTTGAAGGTGAACTGACTCGTAAAAATGTTGACGTACGTATGAATACAACGGCAACGAAAGCAACTATTGAAGCTGAACAACCAGACAGTGTGATCTTTGCAACAGGCTCTCGTCCAACGACTCCAACTTGGTTAGCCGGACAAGACAAAGCACATGTTGCCATTGCAGAAGATGTACTGATGAACCCAGACCTAATCACTGACGAAAGTGTAGTGGTGATTGGCGGTGGTTTAGTTGGTTCCGAAACGGCTCTGTGGCTTGCACAAAAAGGCAAAAAAGCAATCTTGGTTGAAGGTGCTGACGATATTATCGGTGGCCCACACGGTACTTGTTTTGCTAACTACCAGATGCTTAAAGAACTATTGGTTCAAGAAAACGTTGAAATTAAAACCTCAACCTTCTTAAAATCAATCACTGATAATGGCATTGAAATTTGCCCTGCGAATGACCAAACTGCAGTGAGCGAAATCAGCGTCGATCACGTTATCCTTGCGATGGGTTATAAAGCAGAGCATAGCTTGTTTGATGAGTTAGCAAATGAACTGGATGTTGAAGATGTGTTTAACATTGGTGATAGCCAAGCAGCCCGAACCATTATGGCGAGTATCTGGGAAGGTTATGAAGTCGCTCGCTCATTGTAAAATTGATGCGAACTTGTCGCTATAACCTGCCGCTTAAAACGCCATATTAGTAAACGATAAATAAACACGAAAGCACAACAAGTTTCCTTGCTGTGCTTATTCATTTCGTAACACTAAATAATCACCCACTACACCCGTACCTTTACCCACCTCGACAAACCCTTTCGCAAGATAAAACTGCATCGCTTTTTCATTCTTCACCAGGCATTTCAATATCTGCGGTCGGCCATTAAACTCAGTTAGCATAGCAAGTAACTTAGTACCAACGCCGATACCCTGCGCATCATCGGCAATAAACAAATGATGGATGAAATTATCCGGTTCATAAACGGCGATAAAACCAAGTACCCTGTCACCAGTCACGGCTACATAAATAGTGTCATCGGTAACATGCGCATCAAAATCCGTTAACTGATAACCGCGGCTATCCAACCAAGTGAAAGTTGACGTCCTTGATGCCATATAAAGCGCACGTAATGCCGGTAAATATTGCGGTGAGTATGCTGCTATTTCCATATAGCTGTTCCTTCTATATAACCATGATTTCCATATATAAGCTTATAATTAGCTTCGAACTTGGCTTTCCCAATAACGGTATAGCCCGTCGATATCTTCAGAGCACATAAGCGGCATCGCGCCTTTCAGCTGTGCTTCCGTCCATGTCCACCACTGGATCTCGAGTAATATCTCAATTTGTTGCTGGGTAAATCGATAACGAATGTGCTTGGCCGGATTTGAGCCGACGATAGAATAAGGTGCAACATCTTTAGTCACCACGGCGCGGCTGGCAATAATCGCCCCATCACCCACTTTAACACCACTCATGATCATCGCTTCGGTGCCAATCCAAACGTCATTACCAATCACGGTATCACCAGCGCGTTGAAAACCGTCTTTAGCATCGGCAAAGTTTTCATTATCTTGGTAAAAGAACGGAAAGGTACTGATCCACTGATGTTGATGGCCTTGATTACCGGCCATCATAAATACCGCACCCGAACCGATAGAACAGTAACTGCCGATAATTAACTTATCAACATCACTGCGATCGGGTAATAAATAACGCGCGCAATCATCAAAGCTATGATGATGATAATAGCCAGAATAATAACTGTGTTCGCCCACTATAATGTTTGGGTTTGTGACCTGCTCTTTCAGTGATTTTCCCACGAATGGGCTTTCAAAATAATTGTTCAACCTAGACCCTTTTTACTTATGCTTTTTATAACGAGCTAATCAAATTAACGCACCGATTATCCCATTGTTGGACTGATAATCCTAACGTAAATCAGTGCGATGGATACCGTAAACCGCATGGTCGATTATCTCACCATTAACGTTTTCAGTGTTACTAATAATACCTTCTAACACCATATTCAAACGCTCACAGACTCGACGACTTGCGGTATTGTCGACAGCGGCACATATCTCGACTTTGTCCATGTTTAACTCAGAGAATGCGTATTCAATTAAAAAGCTCACGGCTTTGGTTACGATGCCCGAACCTTGGTATTTCTCACTTAACCAATAGCCCACTACAACCTTTTTTAATTCTTGATCAATACTGTTAAAACTGACATTACCCACCACAGTATGCTGATAAACAATCGCACAAGTCATCGACTTACCTTCTGCGTATCCTTGCAATGATTTACGAATAAACTCAAGGAAGAAGGCTTCGTTATTGGCATGTGTCGCCCACGGTAACCATTTTGATATATAGGCACGTTCGGCTGTCACTATATCTAAATAACGACGAGCGAATGACGGCTGTACCAATGCTAACTGTAAATCTGGTCCAATATTTAATGTAAACATCCATACTCCTGAATATGATTTCTCTACCCTCATATTAAGATTTATTTATACCTCAAACAAGGTATTCGCTCACAGATGCAAAATAAAAATGAGCCAATGGCGATGGTTCGCAGGCAATTAGGTTTGGGTATAACTAATGATATTGTGGATCGTCACTGGCTTCTCGGTCATATTACGGTAGCCGTGTTGCTGGTCAGCATTAAATTTAATACTCTGCCCTTGCTTTAAGGCATGCCACTGCTGTGCAATGCCATCGGCTGTGAGTGCTAAGAAGTATTCCATAGTGCCATCAACAGCAATGATATGTTCAACCACGCCAGCATTATGCGGTGCCGAAATATGTTCACGTTGTGGATCTAAAGTGATCTGGAATACTTCCAGTTTAGTCAGTGGGTCATAAGGAAATAATGTCACGATGTGAATATCATCTTCACTATTCTGCAATTTATTTAGGGCTGTATTTAACGATGTATTGGCCGAAGTTTCTGCCTGCGTTTGCGCTAAGTCGGTCAGAAAGTAAGACAGCGGCAGCTCAAAACCATTAGCGATATTCCATAATTTCACCACGGTTGGACTTGATTCCCCGCGTTCAATTTGCCCTAACATAGCTTTTGATACACCAGTATGTTGACTGGTTTTATCTAAACTCCAGCCTTTGTTACTGCGCGCCGTTTTAAGACGACTACCTAAAGATGTGTGAATATTGATAATAATGCCCTTGGTGATCGCTCTTTTTGTAAAGTTATCTTTGTAATAACTCATTTGTTAAAAGCTGTCTGCTGTAAAAAAAGAAGCTTGTGCGTTATAACATACAGTGCTATTTTGAATAAATATTTGTGCGTTATTACGTACAAACACTTTATCACGTAATCGATAATTGGAGAAGTAGCAGCAATGATCAGCACAATTTTAAATAGATTAAACATGGGCTTTATTGCTGCTTTAATCGGCTTTACCAGCTCTATTGCCTTGATATATCAAGCCGCGTCTAATCTTGGGGCAGACTTAGTGATGATATCAAGTTGGGTGTTTGCATTAGGACTTGGCATGGGCCTCACTTCGATTGGTTTATCTATCTATTACCGCACTCCATTATTAATAGCCTGGTCAACACCCGGTGCCGCGTTACTGATCACCAGTACCCAAGGCTTTAGCATTAATGAAGCCGTGGCTGCCTTTATCTTTTCCGCTTGTTTAATTACCCTGTCAGGTGTTTCAGGGTTATTTGAAAAGTTAATGGATCGCGTGCCGCTCCAAATCGCCAGTGCCATGCTGGCTGGGATCTTACTGTCATTTGGTATTGAGGTATTTAATGTCATGAACGCTTCACCACAGCTTGTTGGTCTGATGTTTATCACCTATTTAGTCTGTAAAGCACTTATTCCACGCTTTGCTATGTTAGTGATTTTAATTGTGGCAGTTACATCGGCATCGGTGCAGGGGTTGTTTGTCGTTCCTGAATTAGAATGGAGTATCGGCCAACTGGTATATATTGAGCCTGAGTGGAGTATCGCCGCGTTAATCAATATCGGCTTACCATTATTTCTTGTCACTATGGCGACTCAAAATATGCCCGGTATCGCCATTTTAAAAGCCCATGGTTATCATGCCCCAGTATCAAAATTAATGACGGTGACAGGTATCACCAATATGCTTATTGCGCCCTTTGGTGGTTTTGGTATTAACTTAGCAGCGATCACAGCAGCAATATGCATGTCAGAAGAAGCCGACCCAGATCCGAAAAAGCGTTATTGGGCTGCGGTCAGTGCAGGCACTTTCTATCTGTTAATGGGACTTTGTGCGTTAAGCCTAATGACCTTGTTCCAGGCCATGCCGTCGGCCTTGATATATGCGTTAGCCGGTATTGCTCTGTTCTCCACTATAGGTACTAGTTTACAGCAAGCTTTTGTTGAATCGCCTTACAAAGAAGCCGCACTCATGACCTTTTTAGTCACCGCATCGGATTTTACCTTGTGGAATATTGGCTCAGCATTATGGGGGATATTAGCGGGCTTAATCACGATGGTCATTATCACGGTTACTGCCGCGCTCAAGAGACCCATTAATACCGATTCAAACTCAAGCGCTAAGCCAAAGAACCAAATAACTCAATCCCTTAAAGTGAAATAACGGAAGACTCATGATTCAGATCAATAAATCCCTAATTTTATTGTTATAACTGTGATTCAAATTGCGTTTTATGACCACCATCGTGACATGCTTCACACTTTAGAGCTTGAACTTTAATCCATATTGTAGTCTATTGATTCCCCTCAATTTATTATACGGTCGGCACATTCATTTATGCTGTCTTATGAGCTTAAGGGAAGACATGACTCATACAACAAATAAAGAAAGAACTTTCGCATCGTCAGCGCAATTAGTCTCTATTACTGACCTTGATGGAAGGATCACTTACGCGAATAATGAATTCTGTACAGTTGCTGGATATACGCTTGAAGAATTAGTCGGTCAGCACCACAATATAGTTCGTCACCCATCAATGCCTAAAGACGCTTTTGCCGATTTATGGGAGAAGCTAAAGCGTAACGATTCGTGGCGGGGTATGGTTAAAAACCGTTGTAAAAATGGCGATTATTATTGGGTAGATGCGTACGTAACACCTGTCTATGAGAATAACAAAGTAGTCGGTTACCAATCGGTTAGAACACTACCAAATGCCATACAAAAACAACAAGCTCAGAAACTGTATGATACATTAAACAACGGCAAGTCAGTTTCTGATTTTCAGGCCAACATTAACGTAAGACGAATGATGGCAGCAGTGGTTATTATCGCGGCTTTTCTCACTAACTTGGCGTATGTCGATTCTATTCTGCCATCAATAGTACTACTCGTCTCTGTTTGTGTTATTGCTCTGATTTTTACCCAAGAACTATTTTTGTTTCCAAATTACGTCGCCAAAACGAAAGTTTTATTCGATAGTCCGTCACGTATTATTTTTTCAGGTAACGGTTTATTAGGCATTATCTCTTATCCATTAGAATTATATAAAGCTCGGATCAGAACCATCCTAGGCAGAAGCCAAGATTCCGGACGAAAACTAGTAAAACTGGCTAATGAATTAGAGCAAGCATCTCAAGAAATGTTGGAAGGAATCCAAGAAGAAAGTGATCAGTTGACCCAATTTGCAACCGCAATTACCGAGATGAGTTCCACCATTGAAGAGGTCAGTTTAAATACCAATCAAGCCCACGATAAAGTCTTAATCGTACAAAATGAATGCCAAGCAAACATTCGAATTATCGAAAAAAACCAAGGTAAAATTAATAATTTAGTGAGTGACGTTGATAAAGCTGCTTCAAACGCGCTTGAATTGGTTGATGATGTTAATCATATTTCGGCTATTATGAGTGAGATCCAAGGCATTGCCGATCAAACCAACTTATTAGCACTTAATGCCGCAATTGAAGCAGCCAGAGCTGGCGAACAAGGTAGAGGTTTTGCTGTCGTTGCTGATGAAGTCAGAAATTTAGCCAGTCGAACGCAAGAAGCCACCATACAGATCCAGAACTCTGTGGTCGAATTACAAGATACTTTAACAACCTGGAGCAAGGTGATGCTGGCCAGCAAAGCTAACGCGGAAGAGTGCTCTGCAGATAGCGCAAAAATAGAACTCGCAATGGAACATATTATTACCAATGTTGACGATGTGAGTGATATGACCGCACAAATAGCCACCGCGGCTGAAGAGCAAAGTATCGTAGCTCAACAAATGACTCAAAGTATCCATACTATCGATGGTATTTCTAAGCAAAATGCCATACATGCCACTCAAGTGAATAACTATGGCATTGAAGTAAACAAGAGCGCCGAAGAAATTGAAAAATTAAGCGCAACATTTAAATAATACCGAATGACAGTCCATGAAGCCTTATGCCGTCTTCGTGGACTTTTTTAAATTAACGACACCGAACAAATAATAACTTTCTAGCACAATCTAATAACTCTCTAGCACAATCTAATAACTCTCTAGCACAATCTAAAACGTCAATTTTGCGCCAAGGTTCACCTGCCCTTGCCACATGAGTTCAGCATCAACCAACCACTTACAATTACCGCTATTACAAAATAACGATTGTGAACTGCCAATAAATGTTGCGTAACCACGTAAATCGGCGAATAGTGAAAAATCGGGTGTCAATTCATATTCAGCACCGCCACCAATAGCCATAGAAAAATGCGTTTCATTAGAGAAACGTCCACTTGGGCGCATTTGTGTTAAACCAGCACTGGTGGTGATATAAGGGCGAAACTTACCTTGCGGGAAATATAACGCGCCACCCAAATGTAAATAGTCAGTATCAAGACCGGTCACCTCGGATTGATTTAAGTTATCGCCAATACTGAATTCTGTGGATTGGTGGCTATAAAGTAAATAAATGCTACCTGGATCTGGGGTTGTCACACCCGCCATAATGCCCCAATGCCCTGACTCTGCTATTTTGACTGAACTTTCTTCTTGGGTATTGCTATCGATTGTTGAAAAATCATTCGACCCAAAGCCATATCCACCAAACGGAGCGACAAATACCTCAGCGGCAGCAATTGCAGAGTGCATCAATACACTAATCGATAGCAAAATAGCACCAAATTGTTGCTTATACTTCATAATACATCCTGTAATATCATGATTGACTGTTAAAAATATAGCATTGCCACACTTTTATCCCCATCTACAGGATCACTTTTTCAACAAAAAACGATATACTGCCCTGCTCAACCGCCCTTTGGTTTCATAATACGAGAGACAGATATGCTGCATCAGACGTTACAACACTACTTTGGCTATGATCAATTTAGAGAAGGCCAAGAAGCTGTCATTAACAGTATTGTCAGTGGAAATTCAAGTGCAGCCATCTTTCCAACTGGCTCAGGTAAATCATTATGCTATCAGATATCAGCATTACATTTACCAAACTTAACCTTAGTGATCTCACCGTTATTAGCCCTGATCCAAGACCAGTTATTATTTTTAAAGAAACATAACGTCGCGGCAGCTAAAATTGATTCGAGCATGTCAGTCGATGAAGTCAGAGAGACCATGTCAAAGGTACGCGAGGGGGAAGTTAAGATCTTAATGATCTCGGTTGAACGTTTGAAGAATGAACGCTTCCGTAGATTCATCAAACAAGTACCGATTTCATTATTGGTGATCGATGAAGCCCACTGTATTTCAGAATGGGGACACAACTTCCGTCCCGATTACTTGAAACTGCCGCAGTACCAAAAAGAGCTAAACATTAAACAAGCTTTATTATTAACGGCAACCGCGACACCCGCCGTTATTAAAGACATGGAAACCAAGTTTAATATCAAACCAGAAGATATTATACAAACTGGTTTTCATCGCGCTAACCTCAGCTTATTAATGCACCCGATTGCCCAAGACAAGAAACTGCATGCGCTAACTCGTTGGTTAGGTAAAAAGGCCGGACAAGCATCCATTGTCTATGTCACCTTGCAAAGAACGGCAGAAGAGCTAGCCAGCGCTCTGCAACAAACGGGGATTGAAGCCGTGGCGTATCATGCCGGTATGCCCACCGAGATCCGTGAAGAAGTGCAGCAAAAATTTATGCGTAATGGCATCGACTGTATTGTTGCAACTATCGCTTTTGGTATGGGCATTGATAAAAGTAATATCCGCAACGTCGTGCATTTTGATTTACCTAAGTCGATTGAGAACTACAGCCAGGAAATTGGTCGTGCAGGTCGTGACGGTAATGATTCACAATGTCTGGTATTAGCTAATTTAGATAACCAAAGTATTCTCGAAAACTTTGTTTACGGTGATACGCCCGAGCTCAATGGCATTGAAACGGTACTTAGCGAAATCCAAGCAGCTGGGACTGAATGGGAACATACTTTATACGGGTTATCGATGAGTAGTAACTTGCGCCAAGCGCCGTTAAAAACCTTATTGGTGTATTTAGAAATGCAAGGCATCATCAAGCCTCTGTATTCCTATTTTGCTGAATACCGCTTTAAATTCTTAAAAGATCCAGCGCAAATACTTAATCAATTCAATGATGAAAAACGCGTATTTATTGAAGAAATATTTAACGCATCACCGGCGAAACGCACTTGGGCAACAGTTAACTTTGAACGTATGAGTGAGGGTTATCAAGAGCAGCGTAGTCGCGTGATCACCGCACTGGAATTTTTGCATGAACGCAATAACATTGTGCTTGAAAGCAAGTTAATGACCGATGTATATCAGATATTAAATTCACGCTTTGATAGCCAACAATTAGCCGAAACACTGCATCAACAATTTGCCAATAAAGAACAAAGTGAAATTAAACGCGTGCATGCAGTAGGCCAATATATTCAGAGTTCGCAATGCTTAAGCAAAGGCTTATCAACTTACTTTGGAGATGACAAAGCGCCAGAACAATGCGGAACTTGCTCTGTCTGTCAGGGGCGCATTGCGCAGTTGCCACAACCCGCCAGCATGCCACCGCTATCGATAGAGCACGTTGTCGAACTCAGCCAAGCGTTTATTAATGCTTGCGGAAAACAGCCTACGCCAGTATTAATCACCCGTTTCTTATCCGGCATAAGTACCCCGTTATTCATGAAAATGAAAGCCAAGAAGATCAGTAACTTTGCCGCGCTGCAAGCCTATCCTTATCAGCAAGTATTAACCTTGCTCACCAACAACCAGTAGACTTTTCTACCCGCATAAAAAATAGCGCTACAGATCCTGCAGCGCTATTTCATATTCATTATTCCAAACTAAGTTTAGAAACTTTAAGTCACTATTTATGTTTAACCACTTATGGTTATAGTGCTTTAAGTGCTAGCTCATAGTTAGCTTCATCTGTGATTTCAGCAACTAATTCACTGTGTGTCACAACACCTTCAGCATTGATACATACTACAGCACGCGTCGTTAAACCACGTAAAGCACCATCAGGAATCGCAACACCGTAAGCTTCTGCAAACTCAGGGCTGCGGAATGTTGAAGCATGTTGTACGTTAGCAATGCTTTCAACTTCACAGAAGCGACCTGTCGCAAAAGGAAGATCTGCAGACACACATACCACAACTGTATTTTCTAATGTTGCAGCAGCTTCATTGAATTTACGTACGCCAGTCGCACATACAGGCGTATCGATGCTTGGGAAAATGTTAAGTACAACATTCTTGCCCTGTAAACTAGCCAGAGTTAAATCAGATAAGTCTCCAGCAGTTAATGAGAAAGCTGGCGCTAATGAACCAACCGTAGGGATTGTACCTGAGATATTTACAGCATCGCCTTGAAAAGTAACTTGAGTCATATTTTTATCCGTTTTATAAATGAATGTAATCATTGATTTAACCGCTAGCAAAAATTGATCTAGATCAACAAAGTGATTTTTAATATATAACGTCCCTACACCTGTGTACACTCCACAGCGTAAGTATTTGTCAGGTCTGACCTATTACATTTTTTATGTTGTTTTCTTCAAAAAATTCAACCACAAAAAAAGGCGATGCATTAAATGCATCGCCCTTTTTAACCCTTGGAGATTAACTACAAAGTAGCTAATCTCTATACAAGGCTATTAAACAAGTTTCTTAAGTGCGTTAGCAACGAATTCAACTTGTGGACCAATCACTACTTGTACCGCAGTTTTACTTGGCTTGATCACACCTGGTACGTGGCGCTTAAGTTCAGCGTCATTTACAAGTGAAGAATCTTTCACGTCAAGACGTAAACGTGTTGCACAGTTATCAACGTGTACTAGGTTATCTTTACCACCAACAAGTTCGAAAACTTTAGCCGCGACTTCAGCGTGTGAAGCTTTACCCGCTTTAGCAGGAGCAACTGATTCTTCACCAGCGTCTTCACGACCTGGCGTTTTAAGGTCAAACTTAATGATGATAGCGCGGAATGAAACGTAGTAGATTACGAAGAATGCAGCACCTTGAACCAGTAGCATGTACCAGTTAACAGCAAGTGGGTTACGTGAAGATAATACTAAATCAACTAAACCAGCACTGAAACCGAAGCCTGCAATCCACTGCATAGAAGCAGCGATGAATACAGAAACACCTGTTAAGAATGCGTGTAAAACGAATAGTACCGGCGCAACGAACATGAATGAGAATTCTAGAGGCTCTGTAACACCCGTGAAGAATGTTGCGAAACCAGCAGCCATCATGATAGACGTTACTTTCGCTTTGTTTTCAGGCTTAGAAGTATGGATGAACGCTAGTGCAGCACCTAATAGACCAAACATCATGATTGGGAAGAAACCAGCTTGGTACATACCAGTAACACCTACAGTCGCATTACCGTTAGCAATTGATTGTGCGCCACCAAGGAAGTTAGGGATATCGTTAATACCAGCAACGTCAAACCAGAATACTGAGTTAAGTGCATGGTGAAGACCAACTGGGATAAGCATACGGTTAAAGAATGCGTAGATACCAGCGCCTGAAGGACCCATATCTTTAATGCTAGTACCGAAAGTTACTAGACCATCAAAAATCATTGGCCAGACGAACATAAGCACAAATGACAGACCCATCATTACAAAAGAAGTAACAATTGGTACTAAACGACGACCACTGAAGAAGGTAAGCGCTTTAGGCAGCTCAACTTCGCTGAAGCGGTTATATAGTTCAGCAGTGATAACACCCACCAAAATACCAACAAACTGGTTGTTTATTTTGCCGAATGCAGCAGACACTTCGTCAGCGCCAACACCTTGGATAGCAGCAACTGAACCCGGTGAAAGTAGCGTTGTCACAACGAGGAAGCCAACAAGACCAGCAAGCGCGGCTGAACCGTCTTTGTCTTTTGACATACCGTAAGCAACACCTACAGCAAATAGAAGAGACATGTTATCAATGATTGCAGCACCAGATTTGATGAAGAATGCTGCAAGCATGCTTTCACCGCCCCATGCTACTGGATCAATCCAATAACCAATACCCATTAATACCGCAGCAGCAGGTAGAACTGCCACTGGAACCATTAGTGCACGACCAATCTTTTGTAAATAGCTAAACATACAGCCATCATCCTTATCTAAGTTTAAAATCCAATTAAATGTTTTGTTCTTGTTATAGAACTGTTGCAGTTCCATTAAAAGAACAGACTTTGTACTTACACCACAACTTATTTCGTAATGTAAAGTAAGATGGCGTTAATGACAAACCAAATTCACTTTTAATTCCCTGCAGTGTGATCTATTTCAACGATTTGAGCAGAAAAAGGTAAGTTTTGATAGCTGGATCCTAAAACTTAATTTACAATTAAAAAAAAGTATCAATTACCATTTAAAAACTATAGAGAGTATCGCATGAGATTAATTCCTTTAATTACCCCTGCTCAAGTCGGTCGCTGGAGCGCAGCTTACATCGTTAATAAAATTAACGCGTTTAACCCAACTGCAGATAAGCCGTTTGTTTTAGGGCTACCAACTGGCGGTACTCCACTTACTACATATAAAGAACTGATCAAATTACACCAAGCGGGTGACGTTAGCTTTGAACACGTGGTTACTTTCAACATGGACGAATATGTAGGTATAGATAAAGATCACCCAGAAAGCTACCGCACATTCATGTACAGTAACTTCTTCAATCATGTAAACATTCAAGATAAAAACGTTAACTTGTTGAATGGTAATGCAGAAGATCTTGATGCTGAGTGCCAACGTTATGAAGATAAAATTAAGAGCTACGGTAAAATTAACCTATTCATGGGTGGCGTAGGTGTTGATGGTCACATCGCTTTTAACGAACCAGCATCATCACTGGCTTCACGCACTCGTATCAAAACACTAACACAAGACACGCGGATTGCTAATTCACGTTTCTTTGATAACGATATTAGCCAAGTACCAAGACTAGCACTGACGGTTGGCGTAGGTACATTATTGGACTCACAAGAAATCTTGGTGTTGATCACTGGCCACAACAAAGCATTAGCACTTGAAGCAGCGGTTGAAGGTAGCGTAAACCACCTTTGGACTATCTCTGCGCTACAGTTACACCCAAAATCAATTATTGCTTGTGACGAACCAGCAACGATGGAATTAAAAGTTAAAACTGTGCGCTACTTTACAGAATTAGAAGCACAGAACATTCAAAGCTTTATTACGGAGTAAGTCCATGTATGCACTCACTAATTGTACTATCTACACAAACGACAGAGTGTTAACTGAGCACTGTGTAATTGTCGATGGTGAATTCATTCATGATCTTGTTGCGCTTACAGATTGCCCAACAGATATCGAACGTATTGACCTTGCAGGTGCAAGCTTAACGGCTGGTTTTATTGATTTACAACTCAATGGTTGTGGTGGTGTATTGTTTAATACGGATATTAGTATTAACACCCTTGAAATAATGCAACAAACCAATGAACGCTTTGGTTGTACTAGCTACTTGCCAACATTGATCACGGCTACTGATACAGAAATGAAATCTGCTATTGATACCATGGCAGCGTATTTAGACAAGCACAGCAACCAAGCACTGGGTTTGCATTTAGAAGGTCCTTACCTGTCTACTGCGAAAAAAGGCATTCACAGCATTGACCTTATTCGTCGCAGTGAACAAACCATGATCGATCATATCTGCAGTCACAGTGCCGTGATCAGCAAAGTAACCTTAGCGCCAGAAAATACGGATCCAGCACATATTCAGCAACTTAGCGCTGCAGACGTATTGGTTTCTGTCGGTCATAGTAACGCCACTTATACTGAGTGTATGCAAGGTTTTGAAGCTGGCGCGCGTTTTGCGACGCATTTATTTAATGCTATGAGCTCAATTACAGGTCGCGACCCAGGTGTGGTAGGCGCAATTTACGATCATAAAGACGTTTACGCCGGTATTATCGTTGATGGTCACCATGTCGATTACGCGAATGTGCGTATGAGCCATAAACTAATGGGCGAAAAGTTAGTCTTAGTCACTGATGCTGTAGCGCCTGCAGGTGCTGACATCAAGTCTTTTGACTTCGTGGGCACAGAAGTGTTCTATCGTGATGGTAAATGTGTGGGTGCCGATGGTACACTAGGCGGCTCAGCATTAACGATGATCGAAGCAGTTGAAAATACAGTGAAACATGTTGGCATACCGCTAGATGAAACACTGCGCATGGCAAATCTATACCCAGCAAAAGCCATTGGTGTAGACGATAAACTCGGTAGCATTGCCAAAGGCAAAGTTGCTAATTTAACAGCCTTTGATGCGGACTTCACTGTTATCAAAACGATCGTAAACGGACAAGTGAAAAGCTTCTAATTATGAAACATAGCCCAGTCGCCAATATTGAATTTATTAAACAAGTCAATACCGCCTCTGTTTATCGCCTTATCGATGAACAGAAACAAATTTCACGTGTTGATTTAGCCAAACTTAGCGAGCTAGCGCCTGCAAGTATTACTAAGATGACACGTCAATTAATGGCGGCGGGGTTAATTAAAGAAGTTGCACAACAAGCCTCTACAGGTGGTCGACCGGCAATCTCACTAACCTGTGAAATAGATCCATTTATCTTTGTAAGTTGTAAACTGGGTCGTAATAATTTAACCATCGCCTTGCATGACATTGCAGGCACTAAGCTGATCGATTACCGAGTCGCTTTAGACTCAGCTCCCAACAATGATGTGATCCCGTTTTTATTAGCACAAATAGCTGACTTCATTAGCGCTAATATTAACCCTAATGAACAACATCTGATCGCGATTGCGGTAACATCACCCGGCTTGATCGACCGTGAATCAGGCACCATTGTATATCTACCAAAACACAATTTGAAAGATATCCAGCTCGGAAAAATGCTCACTGAAGAGTTTAATGTGCCTGCGTATATTGCCAATCATACCCAATCGTTATCATTAGCAGAGTTATATTTTGGTGCGGCGCAAGATTGCCAAGACAGCGTATTATTGTCTGTGCATGACGGTGTTGGTTCCGGCATTATTAATAACGGTAAAATCTTTACTAACTACAATAACCAAGTTGGTGAAATCGGTCATATTCGCATTGATCCGCTGGGCTTGCCTTGTCACTGTGGCAGTCATGGTTGTTTAGAGACTATTGCCTCTAATGAAGCGATCCTGAAACAGATCAAGGGGTTAATTAAGCAAGGTCATGAAACCTGTCTAACGCCCGAAAACTTGACCATCGAAGCGATTTGTACTGCTGCAAATAACGGTGATGAATTAGCGGTACAAGTACTGCAACGGGTGAGTAAATTACTCGGTCAAGCCATTGCAATCATAGTTAACTTATTTAACCCACAAAAAGTGTTAATCAAAGGTGAGATCGTGGCGGCAAAAGCACTCATGTTCCCGATGATTGAGCACTCTGTACAACAACATGCTTTAGGTAGCTTCGTGCCAAACCTAGTGATTAATGAAGCTAAATTTCAAAATGAGCCATCAATGGCTGGTGTTGCTTTAGTCCGTAAAGCACTATTAGAAGGCAGCCTACTGAGCCACATTATTCATGAGCATAGCGCTTAATTTAGCCGATGACGGTACCTAAACAATTTCAGTACGTTTGGGTTACCCTGCCCCTGCTTGGTTATCATTTTCATTTTTGTTTGTTATAATCATACCAATTCAGCCAAGCTGATAACCCTTTTTAATTATTGCTAATGAGTATTGATATGCATTTCGATGACAATATCCGCATGGTTTTCTCCACCGAAAGCGGCCGTATTAAAGAAGAAAAACAAGTTGAAACGGCACCTGAAGGTGATGGCATAGTGCGTATTCGCCGCGAAACCAAAGGCCGTAAAGGTAAAGGCGCGACAACAATTAGCGGTATCGAATTACCCGAAAAAGAATTAAAAGCCCTCGCCAAAGAATTGAAAAAGAAAAGCGGTGTTGGTGGCAGTGTGAAAGATTTCATCATCGAAATCCAAGGAGATCAGCGAGATATGGCAAAAGAATTTTTAGAGAAAAAAGGCTATACCGTGAAACTCGCTGGCGGTTAAATCCCCTATAGTGATCAAAGTAGTTATAACTACTTAATAAAGGCAATTATCAATGTGCGACATGTAATAGCAGATAGAACATTGATAAGCCATTATTTGCTGTAAGTTAGTCATTAAGGTGGGTACCAGAATTACCATAAGGGTAATTAAACGCACTATAGTTATTTGTAGAATAGTTATCTGTAGATACCTCGGCATCATTTTGCCATTCTAAATATATATTCGAGTTCCCCCAGTGGGTGAGGATATAAATAGGGCATTGGGTTATTGTCTATTCGCCCATCAAAATAATGTCCCCCTCCCCGCTTA
This sequence comes from Moritella sp. PE36, assembly GCF_000170855.1. GTDB lineage: Bacteria > Pseudomonadota > Gammaproteobacteria > Enterobacterales > Moritellaceae > Moritella. The sequence goes on from NZ_ABCQ01000002.1 coordinate 26,694, forward strand.
CTATCAGGCCATTCAGAATTAGTGGGCTCCCCACTCGTATTACTACAACCGGATAAAAAGCCGAACATAAAGATGGCTATCAGCATAAGTTTCATCATTTTCTCCTCATGTTATTACTGATACATACTAATGATCAATCAATTATAAATTAACTATAGCCCCAACCACGATAACCGTCACCTTAGCTCCACGCCTCTCTGCGTCTTTAAATACTTGTCATTTGTATCAAATCAAGGCAACATGACCTAGTCGACAATGATCATACGATCCTGTTCGATATAATTCTCAGGGCGGGGTGTAATTCCCCACCGGCGGTAATAATAAGGTATATGATTCATTAAGATGCAATCGTATTCCTATTTCAGCCCGCGAGCGCCTAAGCTATCTATTATTAATACAGTTATCTGATTTATAAAGTAACCTAATTTAATAAAGTCATCGCTTAGGGTCAGCAGATCTGGTGAACGCTATGCCTCATAGCCTAGTCCAGAGCCGACGGTAATGAACATATTCATCGAGTATGTCGAAGTCCGGATGAGAGAGAATGTAAGATGCGTTAACGTCTGCCTTGGTAGATGGTTAATCACGCACCTCTAATTCTGCACGCCCTGATTCTGGAACCCAATATTTTTATAGTTGTATATTAAGGATTTAAACCATGAATCAGTCTTTACTTTCCCCTTTTGGCGACGCGATCACACGTGTTGAAACAGCACTAACAGCATTACGTTTAGGCAAAGGGGTTTTAGTTGTTGATGATGAAGACCGCGAAAATGAAGGCGATATGGTGTATGCCGCAGAGTCATTAACCAATGAGCAAATGGCATTACTGATCCGCGAAGGCAGTGGTATCGTGTGTGTTTGTTTACCTGACGAGCGGGTTAAACAGTTAGAACTTGCACCTATGGTCGAGAACAACTCAAGCCAATACGGTACTGCGTTTACTGTCAGTATTGAAGCCGCTGTTGGGGTTACAACGGGAGTATCTGCCGCCGATCGCGTGACAACCATTAAAGCAGCTATTGCAGATGGCGCTGTACCTAACGATCTGGCCCGTCCAGGGCATGTTTACCCGCTACGCGCACAACCGGGTGGTGTATTAACCCGTCGCGGCCATACCGAAGGTACTATCGATTTAATGAAACTAGCCGGGCTTAAACCAGCAGGGGTATTATGTGAAGTAACCAATCCAGACGGCACCATGGCGCGTTTACCTGAGATCATCACCTTTGGTGAAAAGCACGATTTGCCCGTATTAACGATTGAAGATATTGTGACTTATCGTAATGCACTGTTAGAACAAGTAAGTTAATAGTTAGATCAAGTAGGTTAACCAGTAAGGGCACACAAGAATACTTGCCGTGCCCTCTTCATTTAATAAGCATGTTGGTATTAAATCACCCTGTTATAAGTTAAACGTATTCGAGCCTGAGTCACCGGCCGATAAACTAATCTCAACGAGCTGGCCAACAGGATCTGGTATCGTTAAACCATCGAACTGTATCGGATCATCCGCAACCGCACTACAGCTAAACGCTAAGGTATAATCACCCGCCGGAAGGAAACCAAATGCGAAATCATTAACGGCATCGAGACCAGTTGACGCGTATGGCGCGATGAAGCCAGATGCAGACAAAGCACCATCATCAAACTCGCTATCTAACGGATCAAAATTATCAGCCAGAGCAGATATTACGAGATTCTTACCTTGATATAAATAGACAAAATTTCCTGTATCAACGTCACAACCGCCAGCTTCAAGTAACATCTCATCAACACTACCACTCAGCGAAGCTGCACCATCATTATCAATAATCGTCACTCCATGTGGTTTAAGGTTATAACCATTATTGTTATTATTGTTACCACGTAATACTAGAGATTGGCGTAAATCGAATTCAATGGTAAATGCCTGCACAGCTTCATCAGTAACGGTAAAACTACCTAATTTTAATTTATTACTGGGTTGTTTTAAATCTTCTTGTACGCCAAGAGCATCTGTTTTGATCACATAGTTTAGATCTTGATCAGGTTCAATATGGATGATGAGGTTTTTATATTCACCGGTACGTAATACTATATCACTAATGATCAATGCCGATTGAGTGTCGGGATACTCTAATAAGTTAATTTGTTCATAGCCAGCTATATCATGAAAAGTACGTTCGCCGTCAGAATGAATAAACTCAAGCCGATCAAAAGCAATTACCACAGCTGATAACCCCTCAACAGGTGCATCGGAAACCCAAAAATCAACACTGGAATAGGAATTCGAATCGCTATCACTACAGGCTGCGAGGAACAAAGGAAGGGAGGCAGCTACCAAAATTTGGGTTAATTTCACACATATCACCGTCTATAAATTAATTATAAATTAACTATAGACCCAAGTGTGACAAGAATCACACTCAGACTAAATTACTAGTAATCGCGACAGTAACGAAACAATCAAAACGTGAATATTAACTTGATGTTATATTAATCTGTTCAATTTTAATATTTTGAATAAATGTTACAATATCAGCAGCAGGCAGCGGTTTACTAAAGTAATAACCCTGGCCATACTCACACTTATTGCTGGCTAAGAATTCAAGCTGTGATAATTCTTCAATGCCTTCAGCCACCACAGCTAAATTCATGCTATGTGACATAGCAATAATGGTTTCAATCAAAATTTCATCGCGCGTATTACCAATTTTATTCACAAATGAACGATCTATTTTTATCTTATCAAGTTGGATCCGTGATAAATAACTTAGACTTGAATAACCCGTGCCAAAATCATCTAAGGCGATTTTGATCCCCATCGCCCTGAACTGGGCAATTTTAGCTAACGCTTCATCATCACCATCAAGTAATACCGACTCTGTGATCTCCAAAGTCAAAAATTGCGCTTCAACTTCATGCTCTGCAAGTGCCAACGTAATAATTTCAATCAGTTCTGGATCCTGAAACTGAACAGGCGATAAATTAACCGCGACTTCATTAATACTTAGCACCGCTCCTCTGTGCCATAGTGCTAATTGTCGAATTGCTTCACACACGACCCAACGGCCAATACCAATAATTAAACCGGTTTTTTCTGCCAATTCAATAAACTCAACAGGCGGCACCATACCGCGGGTCGGATGCTGCCAGCGAACCAAGGCTTCTACAAGTTCATACTGACCCGTTTTTAGATTAATAATAGGTTGATAATGCAGACACAGTTCACCACGACTAACAGCATCGCGTAACTCAACTTCTAATTCGAAACGTTCCCGACCTGCTTTTTCCATTTCAGGCACAAAAAAATTGATTCGGTTAGCGCTATGCTCATACGCCTTAGCGACAGCTAAGTCAGCATAACGAATCAATTGTCCTGCATCTTTATCATCACTATCTTGGCTTAAAGCAATACCACACCGGACCGGACAGGTATGTCGAACCTCCCCAAGTTGAATCGGCTCTGCAATCAATTGTAAAATACGCTTAACTCGCGTTTCAAGCTGTTGCTGGGTGGGATAATGCAAAATACAAATAAATTCATCACCACACCAGCGACCGATAATTTCATCCGCTGCGCATTGTGTCGTTAGTTTGTTAGCAATATCGATTAATAACATATCACCGGTATCATGGCCAAAACGATCATTGATTCGCTTAAAATTATCAAGATCGATCAGCACCAATGCAAAAGGAGTCTGACTGTGTGCTAATTCAGCATTTATTTTTTTTAACAGTGAAACACGATTAGGTAACTGAGTTAAATGATCAACATATACCAAACGTTCCAGTTCTTGCTGGTTATTCACTTGCTCAATAAGTACTTGATCTAAATGTTCCGATAATAGCGACAGTTCATTACCCGTTCGAGAGACGGAGCCTGCCGTTAATATGGCTTGCTGGGGAGATGATTTGTAATAATCGGTAACAAAGTTGGTAGTGGTATCCAGTAATTTATAAATAGGCAGGATGAATTCAATGCGTAAGCCCCAATACAATAAGAGGCCTAATGTGGTAAAGCTAAATAATAAAGTCAGTAAATTTAGCCGCAAACCCGCATAAGCATTAGCAAATGCACTCTCTAACGGTAATGCAACCACCACATACACATTATGATTAGCATCGTCGGCAAACATCGGCGTATAAGCAATAAGGCGACGAATATTATCTGTCGAGGTGCTCTCATATACGCCAGTTTGGGCTGATAATTTATCCGTAAATATCGATGATAAATCATCTTTTGTTTTGATACTCACCGCGCCATAATGCGATGCGATCACTTGGCCACCACTATCGACAATAAACGCCACGCCATCTTCTGGAAAATAATTATCGGTGAGCTGTCTTCCCCACCACTCAAGTGAAAGAACGACAACAGCGGCAGCGATGATAGTACCGTTATCATATACTGGCACCGAGAAATTCATGAATGCAATACCAGTTGCTTTATCCTGTTGGAACTGACTCATTGCAAATGCACCGTGATCAATCGTGTTCCTGAAATAACGACGGTCAGTGACATTAACCGCTTTCTGTAAAGGTAATGCATTACACAATAATTCACCATTTGCTAATGGTATACCCAGATTAACAAATAAGGGATTCAGGCGTAGCATACGTTGTAAATATTCGGAACACTCAGGGGCCGCTGGGGTTTTAGCGATAGGCTCATTCGCTAAATTAAGTAAGATATTTTTCGTATAAAAAATTTTATTTTGTTGCTGAGTAACCACCGTTTCCGCAAATAACAACGCGTCATCACGTATTTTTTGCTTTTCGTCGCTAAATTCACTCCATATATTGAACAACATCAGCGTTAGCGCTGGCACTAACGCCACGCTCAGAATAACAAAAAATTTAATCCCTATAGGTCTAATTACCGGCAAACCATTCCCTTAAGCTAAAAATCCATTTAGCAATATAGTTAATCTATATAATGAGATGTAGTTTACCGACAGAGTTAACAAATGTGAACCTTACAATGTGAACTAAGCCACATTTAAATAACATTAACGTTACATTGTCCGTCTAATTAACGTCACACTCGACATATTTAATAAACGCCAGCAACTTAGCAAACCAATCAGACCAACAAAGCCCGCACCAGCTCCAATCCCTAACAACCAATACTCAAAGTGGAAAGTACCCGGCATCTCAAAGATACGGTTTTGTAAAATATACACGCCCAGCTCCATGGCAATACTTGCCATTAACCCAGCCAACGCGCCCAGTGCTACAAATTCAAACAACACACTATTACGAAGTAAGCGTCCACTCGCGCCAAGCGTACGTAAAATAGCGAGCTCACGTTCACGTTCTTCCATGCTGGCTTGTACTTGTGCCACCAACACTAAACTGCCAGCAAGCACCACCAGCACCAAAATAAACTCAATAGCAATGGACACCTGCCCTATCACGCTTCTTAACTGGGTAATAATAGCATCCACATCAATCAAGGTGATGGTTGGATATTGAGTTAAGAAATCCTGTAGCGCATCTTTCGCATCGTCCGGCACATATAACGAGGAAATATAGGTCGCAGGGAAGTCCGCAAGCACATGTTGGTTGAAGATCATGTAAAAATTAGGCTGCAGCGTTTGCCAGTTCACTTTACGAATACTGCTCACCATCACCTTTACTTCTTCACTGCCTAATTGGAAGGTTAAGTTATCCCCTATCTCGACATCTAATTTATCTGCTAATGTCGATTCAATAGACACTAACGCGCGGGTATCCTCTGGTTGCCACCAGCTACCTGCAACTAAACTGTTTTCATAAGGTAATGCATCGCGCCACGTCAGGTTTAACTCACGACCCACACCACGGCGGCCGTTATCAGCAGACTTGGTTTCTTCCTTACTCACACGTTTGGTCACTTGGTCATCATTAATTTTGGTTAACCGACCGCGAACCACAGGAAAAAGACCACTAGATTGTATGCCTAACGAAGCAACAAAGTTGTCCACTGGCTCGACTTGGCTAGCGGTAATATTGACTAAAAATCGGTTGGCACTGTCATCGGGTAATTGCTTCTGCCAATCATCAATCAGGCCATTCTTCATGACCACGATAATCAATAACAGCTGAATAGCGATGGTAAAACTGATTAATTGCACCGCATTTTCATTAGCGCGACGTTTTAAATTAGCTAATGCTAAATGCCATGACTTACCCGCCTTACTACCTGCAGAACGTCCTGCCGACATAAACAAGCGACCAATCACTAACAACACTAATGCCACCAGCATGCCACCAATTAATAACGCCGCACTGAGCACTGCATCTTGGCTAAACAAATACAGCAGCGTAAAAATAGCCAATAACGACGGCACAGGATTCATTAACCGCGTGAATAAACTGGTATTGGCACCATTATCACGGCCACGTAATAGGGTCATAGGCGAAGTATTTACCAACTCTCTTAATGGCGTGATAGCAAACGCAACGGCGCAAATAATGCCGGTAACAATCGCGACTAAGAAAGGATAAGCCATATTACCGGTGGTCGAGGTATCAAGATAATCGCGCATGGCATACAAGCCAATATTCAATATCAGATAACCGGCAACCAGCCCTAAACTGATACTCAATACACTAAGCAGCGACCAATGCAGACAATACAGCTTAGTCACATAACCCTTGGATGCGCCCATGGCTTTAAATACCGCGACCACTGATTGATGGCGCTGACTATAACGACGACTGGCCACCGCGACAGCGACAGATGCTAAAACAATACCGAGCATACTGGCTAATGATAAGTATTTATCCGCTTTCGTTAGCGCTCTCGCTAAGGGTGAGTTTTGTGATTTGATATCATACCAACGCTGATTATCAGTCAACTGTGGTTTGAACCATTGCTCAAATGCAGTGATATTGTCGGCTTCTCCGGCGAACAGGTATTTATAACTTAATCGGCTACCGGGTTGGATTAGTTCTGTCTTCTGTATGTCTTGAGCATTAATAAACACCACAGGACCCGAACTAAACACACTAAAAGAGGCATCCGGTATTTGGGTAATAATCCCGGTGACTTTAAAACGCTTAACCCCAACCTCAATGCTATCGCCCAGCTTAATGCCCAACTGCCTTAATCCCTTCGCCTCTAACCAAGCCTCTCCGGATTTTGGCGAGTTCGATGCAACCGCTTGGGTGGCATCTAACGACGGACTCACCAATAATTCACCGCGTAATGGGTAATCTGCCGAAACAGCAGACAAAGCCGCGAGCGCCATCGTTTCGTCGGTAAATACCATTGATGACATTTGGATCTGCTGGGCTTGAATTAATTCTAAACTAGTCGCTTTGGCTAATACGGCAGGATCAATGACACTGCCGGTATCCAATACTCGATCAGCCGCAATAAAGGTACTGCTCTCAGCCGTTAATGCTTGCTTAACCCGACTAGAAAAACCTGACAATGCAAATACCGCAGACACAGCCAGTACGATCGCTAACAAAATAATAGTCAGTTCACCGCGTTTTAATTCATGTTTTAATAATCGCAGGGAATGAATACGCCAATAACTCATAATGACTCACTCAGCGGCTGTTTTGTTGCTGACGATTCGGCAACTACAGGGTTTGCAGTTGCAGGCTCTGTCGCCATTGGTTTTGTAACGACAGGTTTTGTAACTACGGCTTCTGTAACGACAGTCTCAGCAATTACTGGGGCAACATTGGCTTCACTTAGCTGGCCACTTTCCATGATCACTTGACGCTGACAACGCGCCGCTAATTTTGGATCATGGGTCACTAATATCAAAGTAGTGCCCTGCTGCTTATTAATTTCAAACAACAAATCTGCAATGTGAGATCCAGTTTTAGTGTCTAAGTTACCCGTTGGCTCATCGGCAAATAAAATATCCGGTTTAGAAATAAACGCTCGGGCAATCGCCACACGCTGTTGTTCACCACCAGAAAGCTGTGACGGAAAATGCTCAGCTCTATCGGTTAAATCAACTTTGGCTAATAATTCTCGGGCTAATTGTTCTGGGTTAGCCATGCCAGCTAACTCTGCCGGTAACATGATATTTTCCAACGCAGTTAAGCTATTGATTAATAAGAACTGCTGAAAAATAAAGCCAACATGTTTAGCGCGAACCGCACTGCGTTGCTCTTCATTCAATTGGTGCAAGGGCTGATTTTTTAGAAAAACTTCACCGCTCGACGGTAAATCTAGCCCCGCTATAATAGACAATAGGGTAGACTTACCTGAGCCAGACGCACCAACAATCGCTAATGAATCACCAGCTACCACCGTTAAATCCATCGGATATAAGATATCGAGGGTTTTAGCCTCTGTTTTAACTGATTTAGTTAAGGCACTTACTTTTAATATAACGTCGGAATTTAGCTTCATGTTTAAAAATGCCTTTAAAGTATTATTATTGATGGTTATCTTGTTACCTGCAGCACATGCCACAGCTAACCATAAAATTTTGTTATTGGGTGACAGCCTTAGTGCCAGTTATGGTATGACACAAAATGAAGGCTGGGTAACCCTGCTTAATCAACAGTTAGCAAAGCAAAATGCCCCGTATAACATTATCAATGCCAGTATCAGTGGTGAGACTACCGCTGGCGGCCTGTCTCGCTTACCGGGAATTTTGGCTAAGCAATCAATTGATGCCCTGATCATCGAACTCGGTGGTAATGACGGTTTACGTGGTTTTCCGCCTAAGTTAATAAAAAGTAACCTAACGCAAATGGTGGATCTCGCACACGCGCAGAATATTCCCGTGTATGTGATGAGTATTCGTATTCCACCTAATTATGGCCCACGCTACAGTAAAATGTTTACTGATGTATTTACCCAAGTTGGCAGTGAAAAAGACATTACCGTGTTGCCGTTTTTCATGGAACAGATCGCCGTAGACCCAAGCCTGATGCAAAATGACGGTATTCACCCCAACCGCACCGCCCAAGCTAAAATTGCCGATATCATGTCAAAACAACTCGCTAGAATTTACAGTGAGCAGAACTAGTCGTTGAAAGCTATGTAACAACAATGTAACTGGATAAGATAAACCAGTTTGTCCGGCGCTGTCAGGATAGATTTCACAAATGCGGGTAAAGTACTGTCAGGACGCTTTATTTGCTCATCGCTATTTTAGATGTGAGTCTAAAATAGCGATGAAAAAGAATGGTTGGAATTAAAATAATCCCATTTGTTGATCGGTTATCAAATCAAAGCTCAAGCCAATAAAGGGCAAGATACCATCGGCAATGGGCTTAATTTGTTTTTCAATATAATGCTCAAAATCCAATACTGAATGTTGATGTTCAACCGCTTCAGGGCCATTCAAAGTAAGCACATAACTGATCCACGCTTTGTGTTGATAACGTAATGGTTGCCCTAATTGACGGTTCTTCTCATCCGCGGCGCGCGCAGCTTTTACATGGGGCGGCACGTTTTTCACATATAGCGCTAATTCTTGGCGCAAACGTTTACGGTAAACCAACTTGTCGTTAAATTCACCCGCTAAGGTTTTCTCGACAATTTCCAGCACGTAATCTTCAACCGCAATATTATGGAATACGCGATGGTATAACTCCATCTGGAACATCTTGGCTAAATCTGTCCAATCGGTGCGTACGGTTTCCAGCCCTTTGAAGATCAGCTTTTCCCCGTCTTTAGTATGCACTAATCCGGCATAACGCTTTTTACTGCCTTTATCCAAACCACGAATGGTGGGCATTAAGAACTTGTGATAATGCACTTCGTATTCAATATCTAAGAAACAGTCAATATCGTAATCTTCACGTAAGAGTTGTTGCCATTGCTGGTTAATATACGCCGACAGCTCTGCGCCCATGCGGTCGGCTTGTAAACCGCGATCAGCTGACGACCCACTATAACCATCGGCAAATTTATCTGCATCGAGTAATACAAAGGTAGAGTCAGTATCGCCGTAGATAACCTTGTACCCTTTGGCTTCGATCCAACCCGCAGTGGTCTGCATGATCTCTTGACCACGCATAGTGATCGACGAAGCTAAACGGGTATCATAAAAACGACAACCGCCGGATCCTAATACCCCATAAAACGAGTTCATTAAGATCTTAATGGCCTGTGAACGGGCGGCATCTTTATCGAGTTTGGCTTGATCACGCTGCGCCCACAGTTCGGTAATAATATCAGGCAAGTAATGTTTATCCCGATCAAACAAACCACCACGGAAACCGGGTATAGCTTCAGTTGGGTTCTGTACCCCTTCTAGCAGCCCAACTGGATCAATTTTGAAAGTGCGGATAATCGACGGATACAGACTTTTGAAATCCAGTACGATCACGTGATCATACAACCCCGGGAATGAGTCCATCACGTAACCACCAGGACTCGCCATTACTCCGCTCTCGCGTAGATTCGGGGCGATATAACCAGCGCGGTGTAACTTAGGCAGATACACATTGGTGAACGCCAATACCGAGCCACCGTTACGATCTAATTCCAATCCCGTTAACTGCGAGCGTAATAACAAGAAATCCAACAACCGGGTTTTAACAAAAATATCCCACACTAATACGCAATCTTGCAGGTTGTATTTCGCTAGCTTGACCTTGTTAAAATGAAAGTCATGATTGATCTGTTCCATCCGGTTATCAACATCATCAGTATCTTTACCGACACCGAGTATTTCTTGTGCGACATTTTCTAAACTAAAACTAGGAAAGCTATAAGTTGCGGTTTTTAGGCTATCAATACCATCGACTACCACCCGACCATGTAAGGTTAAAAATCCTTGTTGTTGTGGGGTTCGGCCGTCACGCCAATGCAAGTTTTGACCACCGCGACCAAGCGCTAATTTAAGGTTATGGAAGGTGGCACGTTGGGCTAATAAACGGAAATCAAAGTTAATCACGTTCCAGCCAATAAAGATGTCAGGATCGTAACTAATGACAAAGGCTTGCAGTGCCAGTAATAAACTTTTTTCGTCAGCCACCCAGTGGATCAACGGCTCACTTTCGGGATCTTGCGCTAAGTCTTTCTCAGCTTTTTCTAGGTCTTTATCAAGAGGTTCGCCAATCATGTATACCCGTTTAAAAGGCTGACCGTCTGGGCAATACGCAGGGCTTAATGAATACAAACCAATAGAGTACAACTCACCGTGTTCTGAGCACTCTATATCCAGTGAGACCTGTTTAATTTTGTCGACGAGATTATCTGGTAACGCGGCAGGTTTAAGCTGTGCTTGTTGAAATTCAACATAACCTTTGCGTTGTACTGGCGTACCAGTGAACTCAACAGCCCCTTTAACAAACCGTTCCATTAAGTAACGTTCTGCTGGGCGAATGTCTGCTTCTAATACCGTGACCAGCTTACGTCTTAATAATTCTTGTGCACGGTGAAAGTCATGCGAGGTACGGAAATAAAAAGCACTCATGAATTCTAAATCAAAGCTGCGCATTTTCAGATCTTTATAAGTAAAACGCGGATTCAATTCACTTAAACAAGCTAAGGCTGTGGTAAGTTGATCTTGAGGAATGAACATAACCAGCGGCTGAGTTGCCGGGATCAGTTTAACCGCACCCATTTCAGATGCTAACCAGTAACTTAATTCATTGTTACCATTGCGATCACGGCTATGGCGCGATAATAAAAAACCTAGATATATAGCAGACAAAATTAACCAGTAAAAAGTAGTTTAAGACTGGTTAAGTGTACAGCATTTTTAGAAATGTGAACATAGTACTTAATCGTTGACAGTAGCCTGCGTATCAAATGACTCACAACGTCGGATATCTAACAAACTAGCTCTCAAACATAATTGTAAGTGAGCTAGCTGTCATCATTTAAATCACAACTTAGGTCGAGCCTGTCTATACGATAGTTGAAGTTTCATTTTTTAATCAATGAACTTAAGTCTTGATATTTTCATCTGACCAACAGATTTTTAAAAGTTTATTGCCAAACCTACTTTATAATTAATTCCAGGTGCAGTGAACCTATTCAATCCAACCCCATCACTATCAACCATATTAGTCGAACCAAATTCAGGAATACTTCTAACTGAATCCCAAGTTTTATATTTCTTATCTAACAGATTAAATACTCCCGCATTTATCTTAATATTTTTAGTCATCGTGTAATTAATGACTAAATCCATCAATAAAACGCTATCACTAGTATACTTAGACTGCTTTCCATTACGAACCGTTTCTTTAGGGTCTTTTTTGTCGATGAAATTACTATAAAATCCAATTCTATAATCATATGTTGTATAAATAATATTGTTCATTATCTCTAATGGATTAACTCCCATTAAATAATCTCCATCACTTCCTTTACCTTTGCTGTAACTGATCCCAGTCTGATATTTAAGATCATCGTAAATATCTAAAAATGTAGATAAGTTCATGTCAAACCTCATATCCAATCCATAAATGTAAGCTTCATCTACATTTTGATATTGCATATAATTCTGATCGTTAAACTCTGGCTGACCAGGATAAGCAGACCATGGATTTGGCACTTTTATTGTTTCCGATTTTAAGTCAATGAAATTATGATATTTAGTGTAATAAGGATTTAAATAAAACTGCCAATCATCTTCAACATATTCAAAGTGAATTTCATTTGTTATTCCAGTTTCTTGCTTTAGATTTTCATTTGGTTCAATTCTATTTGCGGCGACTTTATCGCCGAATGAAAAATATAATTCATTTGCGTTTGGTGCTCTAAAGCCACTGTTTATTTTATATTTAACATTAATTTTATCTGTTAGCTGATTATCATAAATAGCAGATAAAGTGATTCCTGAAAATTTAGTATCCTCTGGTGCATCTAATGATGTCCCATAGAGGTGATTTGATATTGATTTTCCACTCAAGGTCACATCATTTTGAAAGAAATCATACCTCGCTCCAAATGATATTAACTCTGATTCAGAAACGATCATCTCATGAGTTCCTGCTATATAAAAAGAATCTGTTTCTACAGGTTCAATAATACTGTTTTCAGAGACGTAAGATTTCCCTCCAATAATACTAATATCAACATTATCATTTTGAAGTTTTTTCCGTTTATAGCCAATCATAAAATAATTTATCATTGGAATAGATAATACCTCATAATTTTTACTTGTTGCTTTTTGTTCAATACCAAATGAATCCTGCTTTATGCTTCTTTCATAATGCTGGCTTAACTTTTCATCTTTAAAATAGTAAACATAACTATTATCTGTTTGATCAATTTTTTGATTATATATTTTAGTAGATAATCGGTCTAAATAAATATGATTACTTAAATACTCCCACTCTAAAGAGTAGCGGCTTCTATCTCCAGAGCTATCGATAATACGATGACTTGAACCGAATAACTCCCAAGATTTTTCATCAATATCTTTTTGGGTACTGAACTGCTCATAAGTAAGAATGACATTATTATTCTCATTTGGGGTTAACGTTGATTTAACAAGTAAATTAAATGATTTCTTATCGATAGGATCAGCACGTGATCTAGACTTACCATAAATATCAATACCCTCATCTCTGGTCTCTAATTCATGTCCATTTACGTCCGTATATAATACTAATAAGTCACCATATTTTTTTTTGAATGCGAGCCCGGTCGTATTCTTCAGCTCATTATTTTTACTTCCATACATCGTTTTATTGTAAAAACCATAATCATTACCTGGTAATATTATATCTTCTGCACTTTTAGTTTCAAAAGACACTGCACCACCCAAACTGCCAGAACCAGTAAATAATGAATCACTTCCTTTTTTTATTGCTACCGACTTTATGGCATCTAATTCAATATCATTAATAGACCCATTAAAATAACCATAGCCTTTATAAATGTCATTCTCAAAACTTTCACCCTGATGAATACCATCAACTAGAATTGAAACCCGATCTTCATCAACTCCTCGTATATTAAAACCACTGGTTCCAGCTCTTCCTTTTTGTACAACTGATACGCCTAATTCACCTTTAACCAAATCATTAATATCTCCCACCATTTCATCATCTATTTTTTGATTGCTGATTTCGATGTTTGCTTCATTTAATGAAGACTCTCTTTTTGCTGTAATGACAACCTCTTGAACTGTTGTTATATCAGTGGCATAAACATTACAAGTTAATAATGAAAGAGGAATTAATGTTACTTTTATTATTTTATTCATTTAAAAAAGACCTAGATACGAATGCAAACAATTATCATTCAATGTCCATTTCGTGTCAATATTTATGACTATACATTAGCGATAAAAGCAGCCAATTAAGCCTCAAGGTGAATCTTACAGGCTTTAAACACCAAATTAATTCAGATAGGTGGTTTAACAAACAGATAAATATATTTAAATTGATAAATGAAATAAGTAACTAGACTAATTTAAAGGGAATAAGAACTAACAGTAGAAATAACATAATCCGATATCAACATTTGTTTAAAATATGTTATAAGGTTTATAGGAATCATTAATAAACAATTTTAGATTAAACAGATAAGAGAATACGCCTGTGGTCACAACCCTTAAACCTTTCATATTACTGCTCATCAGTGGCTTTTTGCTCATGCTGGGTTATGGTTTGAGTAACATTTTATTGCCTGTACGCATGCAAAATGACGGTATCAGCGTCGATAACATAGGTATCATCTTATCTATGCTGTCTGTGGGCTTCTTACTGGGTGCTATCTATAGTCGCACGCTATTACAACGGGTTGGTCACATTCGCATATTTGCCATGTGCGGTAGCTTAACATCGGTTGCTATCTTGCTTTCAGGTCTGTATCCAGAACCATTAATGTTAGCCGCAATGCGCATGCTCACTGGGTTTTGTATGGCCTGTGCCAATGCCACACTCGATAGCTGGTTAAGTCATAGCGCCACAGAAGAAAGCCGTGGGCGAATATTATCGATTAACCAGATGGTGATCATGTCTGCGCTATTCTCTGGGCAATTCTTGTTAAACGTGGCCCCCGTTACCGATGTCACCTTGTTTGTTATCTCCGGTATTCTATTTAGTCTTTCTATTACCCCCATGGTGATCAGCAAGCATCAAGGGCCACAGATTGAAGACAGTCAGTCCATGTCCTTAATGACTATCATAAAACTGTCACCACTCGGGGTGATCTGCTGTTTTTATGGTGGTTTTCTGTATGCAGGTTTAGTCAACATGTTGCCTATTTTTGCCAGTGATAATGGCATTCAAGGTTTTAACTTATCCGTATTCATGGGGGCATCAATCTTTGGTGCTATTATCTTTCAATACCCAATAGCCTATTTATCCGACCGCTTTGACCGTCGTAAAACCATGATCGGTATGGTATTAACTATTGCGGCATTGTCTTTATTCGTGCCGCAACTGATTAGTTCATCACAATTTAATCTCACCTTGTTGACGATTGCGGTCGTGATGGGGCTAACCGCTTGCCTCTACCCAATGAGCATGTCCGAAACCTTTGATAAAGTATTAAAAGAACAGATCCTCGCGGCAATGGGCTCCTTGCTACTCATTTACGCACTGGGTAGTATTCTGGGACCGAATCTCGCGTCAATCGCCATGAATATGTTTGGCAGTGCCGCATTATTTTCATTTATTAGCATAACGGCCATTACGTTACTGGCTTTGATCATTGGTAATATGTTCAAGCAGACAGCATTACCGCGCGATGAACAAGAAAACTTTATCATGCAAACCCCATCGGGCGTGGCATCAGAACTGGATCCTCGTACTCAGTATGCTCAGCCTTCTTTTGAACAAACAACAGAAGTTGAAGTGGCTATTAGTTTGGCCGCTAACAATCCCGCAGCCGCCGTAAACATGGCTAAAACTTTAGCCATGCGCGACCCTAATGATGCCTCAAACTTAGCCGCGGCACTAAGTACCATTGACGAAATTGATATTAGCCGTCTATACCGTGCGATCACAGCAGCCGCACCAGAGATGAGTATTCATATTGCCGAAGCGTTAACCAATGCCTCGCCAGAACAGGCTGAGGAATTAGTCGACTGGATCACCACCGAGCGCCCTGATCAATTTACTGATATTATTGTTGCCATCGCTAACTCTATGCCAGACAACGGTATTGATATGATGGAAATTGCGGCTGAAAACATGGTTGACGATCATCAAGACGAATTGCTCGAAATGACCGACCAGTACATGATAAATCTTTCTGATTCATTAGATGATATGCGTCCTGTCGATCGTACCGCAGCGGCTTCTGAACAAACGGCAACCGAGCTATATAACCGTTTAACCGATATCTCCCCTACCCAGTCAGCCGACTTCGCTTTGGCGGTATCAGAAGCCTTACCAGAGTCATCAAATGTGGTCGCGGAAGCCTACGTCAGCAACCTCATTGAAAGTGAAGAAGCAACACCGGGAGATGCGACTGCGAACATTGAAAGTGCGGTTAATGATTATGTGAGTCAACTAGCAGAAAGTATCCCTGAATATGCCGTCGATATTGCCAGTACTATGATTGACTCAGTTCCCGATATCGCCTCTGACATGGTCGAAATCTTACAATGTTCTGATGTATTCGATGACAGTGACTTGAGTATGTCGATCAAGGATAAACCAGAGCATGATGCGCTAGAAGAACAATTGCAATATGCCGTACAGACGCAAGCAGATGAGATTGATAAGAATAGTTAATATATGCAATAGGAAGGTAAATAGAAAATCTGAATATCAAAGACAAATAAAAAACAGAACTAACCTACAAGTATAGGGTTAGTTCTGTTTATCAATCACAGGTTAATTTGTTTATTCATTACAAATTAAAACAACGCGTCATTCAGCCATAGATGACAAAGAATAGAAGCGATGTAACCCAGTGCAATCACTGGAGCCCAACGTAAGTGGCCTGCAAACGTATACAGTCCACGCGCTTGACCCATCAGCGCCACACCAGCAGCAGAACCGATAGACAGTAAACTACCGCCCACGCCAGCTGTTAACGTCACTAATAACCATTGCCCAAGTGACATATCAGGTTGCATGCTTAATACCGCAAACATCACCGGTATATTATCTACAACCGCAGACAAGAGACCGACTACAACGTTAGCAACTGTGTATCCCACGTACCGTACATAATGCCAGAAGCCAGACTGAGATAACCCATAAAGCCTAAACCACCCACACACATGATCACGCCGTAGAAGAATAATAAGGTATCCCATTCCGCTTTAGCAACCTTGCTAAACACATCAAATGGCACCACACCACCAAGCTGTTCTAAGGCTTTTTCGTCGTTAGCAAGTTCTGCTTTCGCACGTTTACGCTCTAACGAGATTGGCAGCGTTTTACGCAAGAAGTATCCGAAGAATTGCAGATAACCCAGACCTGTCATCATGCCTAATACAGGCGGCATGTGTAACACGCTGTGCGCAGCAACCGCAGAGGCAACTGTTAGTAGGAATAGCAACACAATACGTTTGGCACCACGTTTAGTATGTACGACTTCTTGTACACCAGATAACTTGGCATTTTTAGGAATGAAGAACGTCATGATCGTCGCAGGTACAATGAAGTTAACCACAGATGGTAAGAATAACGCAGCGAACTCATTAAATTCAACCATACCCTTTTGCCATACCATTAGGGTTGTAATATCACCAAATGGACTGAACGCACCACCCGCATTCGCGGCAACAACGATATTAATACAAGCAAGGTTAATAAACTTCTTGTCTTCCCCCGCCACTTTCATTACCACCGCACACATAAGCAGTGCCGTGGTTAAGTTATCGGCAATCGGCGAAATAAAGAATGCGAGAATACCGGTTAGCCAAAATAAGCCCCTAAGATCGAGACCTTTACCTAACATCCAACTACGTAATGCATCAAATAACTGACGCTCTTCCATCGCATTGATGTAAGTCATCGCAACCAGTAAGAACAGCAATAGTTCGGCATACTCTAACAGGTTATGCCTAAATGCGGCTTCGGCTATATCTGACATGCCCAAGCTAGCATAGTGCCAACCAATGAGGGCCCAAATAATACCCGCTGCTACCAGCACAGGTTTTGATTTCCGTAAATGTAAGTGCTCTTCCGCCATTACCAGCAAGTATGCGCAGGTAAAGATAATTACAGCAAAATAGCCTATTCTGGACGTAGTGAGATCAACGATTTCCCCACCGCCACCTGATGCAAACGCAAACGTTGCAGGTGCCAATCCAAACAAGATAACTAAAATAAGCTTCATTGCCATGTTATGTGCCTTCCCTCTCCAAATGATAAAAACCTGTATAATGTATGTTAATAACTTGTTTTATGCTATTAGCAAAATCGATTTTAGTGAAATAATTACAATTTTTATGTTTCTTATCAATTAGCCATTAACTCAGCATTTACGACTAAAACCTTGTCAGTAAATGAATATATCAGATTGAAATTAAATAAAATGCGAGATAAGCACTTGATAAAAAACAGTCTATTGCCTACCATCGAGTAACTATTAACACTAAATATTAACGTCACTTACCGCCGCTCGGCATCAGCAAGGATACCCACATTGGATCAAGAATTAAGGTTAATCATTTCCCAGTGGCTCGCCGATAGCGATACATTAAACAATGCAGATTCAAACACTTATAACTTAATACTGGTTTTTCTATGTTTAAGTTTGGCTGCTGCCTCATACTTATTGGTAAAACGTGTTGTCATTAAAGCCATGAAGGTGATGTCGGAGCGCTCTAAAGTAACTTGGGATGATACCTTCGTGGCCCATGGCGTATTAGAGAAGTTTTCCTTGTTAGTGCCGCTATTGGTCATTGATATTCTATTACCACTGTTTACGGTATTCTCCCCCTTTATTACCGAAGTCTTAGGTCGTCTGCTTAGCGCGATGTTAGTGATCTTATTTATCCGCGGTGTTTATGCGGTTCTTAATGCCATTGCTGAAATAACAGACAAGCATGAGGCAACACAGCGATTACCGATCACCAGCTTTCTGCAATTAATTAAGCTTTTTTTATTTTTTGTGACCGCCGTTATTACCATCTCAATTTTGTCCAACCAATCGCCCCTCTACTTCTTAAGTGGCCTTGGTGTCGCGACTGGTTTCATCATGCTGATATTCAAAGATACCATTTTGGGTTTTGTCGCTGGTATTCAATTAGCCACCAACCAGATGGTGACCAGAGGTGATTGGATCCAAATGGATAAATACGGCGCTGATGGTACCGTTGAGGAAGTCTCACTAACGACAGTGAAAGTGCGTAACTTTGATAAAACCATTACCATGTTGCCTGCCTATGCTTTAGTGTCTGACGCCTTCAAAAACTGGCGTGGCATGAGTGAATCGGGCGGCCGTCGTATCAAACGTAGCCTCTTTATTGATATTCAAAGCATCGGTTTTTTAACCAAAGATGAGTTACAACGTCTTAGTAAAATTCATTTATTAAAAAACTACCTTGCAGACAAAAGCTTTGATATCAATACCTTCAATCTAGATTTTAATGAAGATGAACAAGCAGTAAACAGCCGAGGTTTGACCAATATAGGCACATTCCGTGCTTATTTATTAGCGTATTTACAGCTGCATCCAAAAGTACGTAAAGACATGACGCTATTGGTCAGACAATTAGCACCAACAACACAAGGCATGCCAATCGAGATCTATATCTTTACCGATGAAATTCGCTGGGCGTTTTATGAAGACATACAAGCCGATATCTTTGACCATATCTTCTCGGTATTACCGGCATTTGGTTTGCAGGCTTTTCAGCAACCAAGTGGCAATGATGTGCAAGCGCTACGTCCTAAGCAATCTTAATAGCGAATACCTAAATAACTGAATAACTGATACATCTGAGTTGCTCCTACGTCCAAACATTTTAACGTTAGATTAAGCCCAACCAAAAATGGTTTTAAATAAATCAGCCTGTTCTAGCCAAAAAAGAGTAGTTTTCTGGTTTTATTAAGCCAGAACACCTTTCTTTTTATATCCGTTTTTATTATATTGCTAAGTTCTCCTAATCAACCGTAAGCTATTCAATACAAATGACTCAAGATCTTAAAATACTGCGGTTGATAAAAATAATTCCCCCTATCATTGTCATTATCTTCGCTATCTTGGTTAACGTGATTATTATTAGCAATAATCAAGCAACACTGAAAGCTGATATAAAAACACTTCGCCAAGATTTTATAAAAACAGAAAAAGAGTTAGTAAAGTCTCAGGTTAAGCAGCTTGTTCAGCAAATCAATTACGAAAAAAACAGTACTAGAGCCTTATTAAAAAAAGACATTAAATCTCGTGTGTATCAGGCTCATCGCATTGCCATGACTATTTATGAAGCAAATAAACATAAACCCGAAGTCCAAGTCACCAAATTAATTACCGACGCTTTGAGAAGTATTCGTTTTAATCAAGGACGTGGTTATTATTTCATATATAAAACCAATGGTCTTAATGTCATGCACTCGACACTGCCTGTAATCGAGGGAACTTCAAAGTGGGATTATCAGGATATAAAGGGGAACTACGTTGTCCGTGAGATGGGACAGTTAGCGAAAAGTAAGGGCGAAGGTTTCTCCCGATGGTGGTTTGAAAAACCACAGAACAAAAATAAAGATTTTGAAAAAATTGGTTTTAGTAAACATTTTTCACCTTATGATTGGTTCATCGGTACAGGTGAATATGTAATAGATGTAGAAAATGACATTAAACAACGTCTATTACAGCGAATATCCAATATAAGTTATGGCACCAATCGTTATATTTTTGTTATCGATTATCAAGGTAACTATTTATCGCATCACACAAAAGACCTCAAAAAAAATAACAATCACAATCAATCACTTACAACAACAACAACAACAACAACAACAACAACAACAAAGAGAATTATAGATGTGGCTAAGCAGGGTGAAGACTACCTGTATTATATCAGCTCTGTAATGCCAAGCACCGCTAAACCAGCCGATAAAATTAGCTATATTGTCGGATTATCAGACTGGGAATGGGCAATTGGCTCAGGGGTCTATATTGGCGACATTGAAAATTACCTTGCCACACGAGAAAAAGCGATTAGCCAACAACATAAGGATCAGTTATCCGACATTTTATGGCTAAGTTTATTCGTCACCTTGTTTTTTGTTACCTTGTCGCTTTTCTTAGCTAATTATTTAGGCCGTCGCTTTGCCTTGTACGAAAACCAAATTAGCACCGATTTTTCGGAGCTAATTAAAGTTAAAGAGCAATTGCAATATCAAGCATTACACGATTCGTTGACGAAACTACCAAACCGAATATTACTCGATATTCAAATAGAACAAGGTATTGCTCTTTCAAAGAAAAATAATACAAAATTAGCACTGATGTTTGTCGATCTCGATGATTTTAAGAAAATAAATGATCTATATGGGCATTCTGTTGGTGATGAGTTACTCGCGACACTTGGCACTATATTTAATCAGATGTTATCTGCCGGAGATAGTGTTGCGCGTTTTGGTGGCGACGAATTTATTTTTTGCTTCCCAGAACTAGACAATTTGGCCGATGCAGAGAGAAAAGCAAAACGCATATCAGAGATATTCAAACAACACTTTGTTATTAATGGTAAATCAATTTACTCAAGTTGCAGTATCGGTGTTGCTATGTATCCAGATGATGGTGATGCCAGCGAGCAACTAATTAGTAAGGCTGATATCGTCCTGTATAAATCAAAATCACAACAAAAGGGCAACTTTTTATTTTTTAATGACACTATCAATACCCAAGTACAACGGGATCTATTACTCGAATCTGAATTACATTTAGCGATAGCGAATAATGAATTAGACGTGCTTTATCAACCACAAATTGATGCTGCAACAGGACAGATTTACGGCGTTGAAGCATTAGTGCGTTGGTACAATCCCAAACTGGGACATGTTTCACCTGTGGAGTTTATTCAAGTGGCGGAAGATGTTGGTATAATCAACGACATCGGTAACTTTGTCATTAAAAAATCTTTACAAGATATTTTACAGTTTAATAATCGTAGCAATACTCAATTGCACCTATCCATTAATATTTCACCTAAGCAATTGATGGAACCCGACTTTGTCAGCAATGTGATAAATCTCACTCATGAAATGGCCGTTGATAACCGCCTAATTACGTTAGAGATAACTGAAAACGTGCTGATTAACGATTTAGCTAAAGTACAGCCCGTTTTGCAATCTATCCGCAACAGTGGGATGAAGTTGTCACTTGATGACTTTGGTACTGGCTACTCATCATTAAGCTACTTGAGCAACCTGCCAATCGATGAAATAAAAATTGATCGTTCATTTATTGATAAATTACTGACCAATGACCAAAGTGAATCGTTAGTAAAAACGATTATCGCCATTGGTCAATTCTGTGATTTAACGGTTATCGCCGAAGGGGTTGAAACAAAAGAGCAGTATGACCATCTTCGTCATTATCGTTGTGACTTGGTTCAAGGCTATTACTTTGACCGACCACTTTCGTTGGCGGCTCTCATCGCTACCTATCAAGTCAGTCATGAGACAGAACCCCAAATTACGCATATTCAAAATTAATATCTCAGCCCCTTAATAACTGAAATATTACAGATGTGTAAAAGGTGAGCACCAGGCTCACCTTTTACATTTATGCTGACGTATTTCTATTTCTATTTCTATTTCTATTTCTATTTCAGTATTTAAATACGATGCGCTTTCTTAAACTCCGCCATTAATGCCTCTGGACGTTGTTTTTTATTGTTACTATTTAGTACGTAAATGACTGTTTTACCGTCAGGACCAGCGCCAATATCACTGAAACGTAATGCAGCTTCGCCAGAGTCACGCGTTAATTTCATATCCGCCCATGAACTAAATACATAGTAACGGTTGTCCATGAACATTTCGCCATAGAAAGGTCCTGTTACATCACGCTTACCTTGATATAGATCGACATGTTTGACGCCATCCAGTTTCTTTTTCTGCTCGCCTGTTAACGCAAATTTAAGCGTTTCGCCGTGCGGACCAGCACCGATAAATGCTTTAAAATAAGCGGTATGACCTAATTGCATGAAATCTTGATACAGGTCGAAATCGCTAAACAAATAAATACGGCCACCTTTGTGTACTTCAAAGAATTGTTCAGTTTGTGCATTTGCAACCTGAGCAGCAGATGTTGTTGAAGCTGTTTCAGACGTAGCACAACCGCCAAGTAAAATAGCCATAGTGAGTACAAGCGTTTTTTTCATTCTGGGATCCTTCCAATATAATAATTTTACATCAATTAAGAGGATGATATTAAGGCTTGTTAGTGACTAAGGTATTGCAGTTTTTTGACAGTAAGATGACAGGACACAGGCATAAAAAAACGCGCTAACCCTGTATCCATTAGATAACAAGATTAGCGCGTTAGCAGTAAAGTTTATTCTGTTATAACCAAAGCATTGTACTTAAACGTGTAATTAGATACGAGTACGTTTTTTCGCTTTAGGGCCGCGCTGCTGTTTAGCTGGGCCTTTCTTACCTCTATGGAGCGGGATACCAGAACCTGTAGGCTTAGTACGACTTTTACCACGCGATTCAGTGGTTTCTTCGATTTCTTTACCCAATCGACCGCTTCTCGTCGGCTTTTGACGTGCGTCATTATTTTTCAATGAACGACGGATACGGCCTTGACGGATACGTGTTTCTTTACGCTCTAAGCTACGCGCTGTTGTTTCTGGTGGTAATGAAACAAGAGTACGTAAATAGTTGATTTCTTCAAGTGCTAACTCTGACCAACCGCCACGTGGTAAACGGCGATCAAGTACTAAAGAACCATAACGGATACGGATAAGACGGCTTACCTGAATACCTTGAGATTCCCATAAACGACGTACTTCACGGTTACGACCTTCACTCAATAATACGTTGTACCATTGGTTAAGACCTTCGCCGCCAGTTCCCTCTGCAACACCTTTAATCTTTTGGAATTTGGCAGGACCATCTTCTAATTCAACACCCATACGCAGGTTTTGAATAATTTTTGGTGTTACTTCACCAAAGATACGACAAGAGTATTCACGCTCTACTTCGTGACTAGGGTGCATTAGACGGTTTGCTAGCTCACCATCTGTGGTAAATAATAATAGACCCGATGTATTGATATCAAGACGACCAATCGCGATCCAACGTCCACTCTTAAGTGGCGGTAGACGATCAAATACAGTCTTACGACCTTCTGGATCTTTACGCGTACATAACTCACCTTCAGGTTTATGGTATGCAAGAATACGACATACAGCGTCTTCTTCCTTGACTACACTTACCGGATTACCGTCGAGACGTATTCTATCCACTTCTTCAACACGGGTACCCAATGTAACCATTTCACCATTAACGCTGACACGGCCTTCTGCGATCACAGCTTCCATCTCACGACGGGAACCTAAACCAGCACGTGCTAGTACTTTCTGTAGCTTTTCACTCATCAGTTTTCCTAAATATTAAGTTACGATCTTATTTCGCAATTATAAAATGTTGTATGTATTAGATATCTAACAATGTCCTTTGTTGAACCCGTTAAATATCTAACAATGTTTCTTCGTCCATGGCGGCTAATTTAGCCAATAACGCTTCGTCCAATGGGGGTAACTCTTGGATACTTTTAATACCAAAGTAATCCAAGAATTGGGTCGTTGTCGCATACAAAGCCGGTCTACCCGGTACTTCTTTGCGGCCAATCACTTTGATCCATTCACGCTCTTCAAGCATATGGATCGTTTGACTGCTCACAGCGACCCCACGAACTGCTTCAATGTCACCCCGACTCACGGGTTGACGATAAGCAATCAGTGCTAATGTTTCTAATGTCGCGCGCGAATATTTCGCCGGTTTATCTTGCAACATACGCTGCAGCCAAGGCGTTAAATGAGAACGCGCTTGAAAGCGATAACCACTGGCTACTTCCACCAGTTCGATACCTTTATCATGATAATCGGCGCTTATTTCGCTAATATAGGCGGTCACTTGCTGACGGCTTAAATCTTCGTCGGCAAGCACATCACGGCATAAAGCCGCTAATGATAACGGTTTCTTGGCAACAAAAATAGCTGCTTCAATAATCTGTTTATAAGGTGTTGTATTCACACTCTGATCCATACTTATTCGGCTAAACTTAAGTATATCTCACCCAAAGGATTATTCTGGATAAGGCTAATTAAAGACTCTTTAAGTAACTCAAGGATCGCCAGAAAACTCACCACAATACCGCGTCGACCTTCTTTAGGATCGAGCACTTGATAGAAGGTTCGCACTTTACCATCTTGCAGTAATGCCAATATATGGGTCATCTTTTCACGCGTGGTTAATACTTCACGTTGGATCTGATGATGCTCGAAGTGTTCTGCTTTCTTCAGCAATTTTTGCAGATTATACGCCAAGTCTCGCAGAGATACTTCAGCTAATAACGGTGTAGTAGTAATATTTTCTGGCAGCTGTGCGTTAGCAACAAAAATATCGCGCTGGATCCTTGGATGCAGGTCCAAATCTTCTGCCGCATTCTTAAATATTTCGTATTCTTGTAACTGTCTGATCAGCACTAAACGTGGATCTTCGAGTTCTTCTTCTGCCACCACTAATTTAGGCAGTAGCAAACGCGACTTGATTTCCGCGAGCAAGGCCGCCATCACCAAATACTCACCGGCAAGTTCAATTTTCAACGTGGTCATTAGATCCACGTATTCCATATATTGCGCGGTAATTTGTTGCATCGGTAACTGCAGAATATCGAGTTTTTGCTTTTTAATTAAATACAGCAATAAATCTAATGGTCCTTCAAATGCGTCTAAGAATACACTCAGCGCATCTGGCGGAATAAACAAATCCTTGGGAACTTTACGTAATAACTCGCCATTAACCTTGGCAATCGCAGCGCTAGACTCTACCACTGGTTAAGCAAACGAGGATGCATCACCGGCACCTTGACGAACAATAACAGCATCACCTTCAGAATAATCCACAACCGTTGTTACTTGCTCACCTAAGTAGCCGCCATTGATAATCAGCTCGACTTGGTTTTCAAGTTGGTCACGGATCGCTTCCGGATCAAATTCAGCGCCTTCATTACCCGGTAAGATTAACGACGTCGACATCATAGGTTCACCTAACGCTTCGAGTATTGCTAATGCAATCGTATTGTCAGGCACACGAATACCGATGGTTTTACGCTTCGGATTCATTAAACGTCGTGGCACTTCTTTCGTGCCTTTAAAAATAAACGTAAATGGACCTGGGGTATTATTTTTAAGCGCGCGGTAAGCCTGGTTCTCAACACGTGCGTATAACGACAATTCTGATAGATCACGGCACAACAAGGTAAAATTATGATCTTTATCTAACTTACGGATCTTACAAATACGCTCTAATGCGTTTTTGTCACCAAGATGACAACCTAGCGCATAGCCAGAATCGGTGGGATAAATGATCACACCACCATCACGTAAAATAGCAACGGCCTGACTGATTAAACGCGCTTGCGGATTATCAGGATGCACGTAAAAAAATTGACTCATAATAATGATTCCTTAACTGTTTATGACCCTTGCTGATACTGCTTAACTATTATTTAGCCATTCTAGCTCATACTTGTTTAGTTTGAGCTCCTCGCGCCACTTAAGCATTTTGCTCGGCAGTGGCGACTGGTTTCGCATCGGCTTCAAGCCAAGACGACCACACTGGGGTACAATCTTTGGGGATATATAAATTGCGGCCTAGCTCAGTCCAGCTACTTGGTCGATGAAAATCAGAACCAACAGAGCCAGCTAAATTATAATCGCGACCATAACTGGCCAACAGGGTGCGCTCGGTAATACCTTGTTGTGGCTGTCCCACTTCGAGGGCATCACCACCCGCTTCTTCGAAGGCCGCTAATAATCTTTTAATCCATTTAGTTGACAGTTTATACTGCAGCGGATGAGCCAGTACAGCTTGCCCACCAGATTGATGTATTATTTCTATTGTTTGCTCAATTGTTGCCCAGTTGGGTGGCACATAACCAGTTTTCCCCTTCGCTAAGAAACGTTTAAATACATTTTGAAAGGTATTCTCAACACCTTGCTCAACCAAGTATTGGGCAAAGTGACTACGCGTGATACTGGCATCCCCAGCAAGCGCTTTAGCGCCTTCATAGGCACCAGTAATACGCGCTTTCGCTAAACGATTACCCATTTCAACCGCGCGTTCTTCACGCTTACTACGCTGTTCAGCTAAAAATGCTTGCAGTTCCGGATTAGCGAGGTCAACATTTAGGCCAACTACATGAATTTCATGGTTTTGCCAGTTAGTTGAAACTTCAACACCATTGATCAAAGTAATAGGCAATGCATGCGCGGCAATCGTGTCATGCGCTTCTTGTAAGCCATTAGTGGTGTCGTGATCGGTAATAGCGAACACATCAACACGATGTTCAACCGCGCGTTGGACTAATTCAGCTGGACTTAGAGAGCCGTCAGAGGCTGTGGTATGAGAATGTAGATCGTAAATCATAAAATAGAGTATATCCAGCGATAAAAAGTCAAAAAAGGCACAATAAGGCCCCATTATAAGTTTTATTTAACAATTTCACACAAAAATTAATAAATGTATTGACAGTAATAGCCCTAACCGCCTAAGTTTAACCTACTTAGATAACTTTATGGCTCAAACGCAATGCAAAATATTACAAACCAAACAATCAGTTGGTGGTGGCACATCCCTCTCTAAACGGGCATGTGATTTTGTGATATCTGCAGTAAATGTAAATCTACAAAAAATAATAAACATTAAAGCCCGTTTCATTGAAACGGGCTTTTTTATTGGAAATTTAGACACTCTAAAGCAAGGAAAGTGCGATGACGCAACTATTAGCGCCAGGTAAATTACATTCGATTCAGCAAGATTGTCCGCACATTGACGATCCCCTTGCGTTTTATCGCCACATGTATCACCCCAGTGGTAACAGCCTATTATTAGAATCGGCTGATATCGTCACCAAGACCGCTCTGCAAAGTTTAATCTTGCTCGATGCCGCCGTTAAGATCGCCTGTTTTGGCCGCACGGTTGAATTCACCGCATTAACCCTGAACGGTGAAAACCTGCTGCCTTTCTTAGCCGATGAGTTTAAAGCTCAACTTGGCAACGATGCGATTACCGCTCTGAGTCATCACAAATTAGCATTAACCTTTGCGCCGACTGACGATAGCTTGGATGAAGATTCACGTTTACAGTCATCATCACCATTCGATGCCCTGCGGACCATTATCAAGCGTGTCATTCCAGAAACACCGTTTCATGAAGCATTATTCCTCGGTGGCTGTTTTGCCTATGACATGATTGCCAGTGTTGAAGAGTTACCCAGTGTGCCGGATGGCGCCAATATCTGTCCTGATTTTGTATTCTATATTGCCGAAACGTTAATTGTGATTGATCGTCAAACCCAACAATCGAAATTAATCGGTAGTGTCTTTGGTGGCGAGCACTTTGCCACTGCACTTAACCAAATCCAAGCAAAATTAGCCCGTATCCAAACGGAGTGCACAACGGTATTAACGGCAACGCCAGAGTCTAAAGCCGCAGCGCTAACAATCAAGGTTGATATCAGC
The DNA here is from genome assembly GCF_000170855.1 of Moritella sp. PE36. Lineage (GTDB taxonomy): Bacteria > Pseudomonadota > Gammaproteobacteria > Enterobacterales > Moritellaceae > Moritella. Next base: position 55,226 of record NZ_ABCQ01000002.1, read on the forward strand.
GACAGTGAGTTCTGCGCGACAGTTGAATATTTAAAAGACTACATCCGTAAAGGTGACATTTTCCAAGTGGTACCGTCACGTTGCTTTAGCTTACCTTGCCCAGATTCGTTAGCCGCTTATGCCAAACTAAAACAAACCAACGCCAGTCCGTACATGTTCTATCTGAACGATTCTGACTTTGTGTTATTTGGCGCATCGCCAGAAAGTGCATTGAAATATGATGCGCAAACCAATGACGTTGAGATTTATCCGATTGCCGGTACTCGCCGTCGTGGTTTCCGTGCCGATGGTTCGATTTGCCCCGACTTAGATGGCCGTATCGAATTAGAATTGCGCCAAGACAAGAAAGAAACAGCCGAGCACATCATGCTGGTTGATTTGGCGCGTAATGACGTAGCCCGTATCAGTCAGCCCGGTACACGTTATGTCGCTAACCTATTAAATGTTGATCGTTACAGCTACGTGATGCACTTAGTGTCTCGTGTAAAAGGTAAACTACGTAACGACCTTGATGCCCTGCATGCATACCAAGCGTGCATGAACATGGGGACGTTAGTTGGCGCACCGAAGATCCGTGCCGCTGAACTGGTTCGTCAAGTAGAGCAACAACGCCGTGGTAGTTATGGCGGTGCCGTTGGTTACCTAACGGGTGATGGCACCATGGATACCTGTATTGTTATTCGCTCTGCATTTGTTAAAGATGGCACTGCCTATGTACAAGCTGGTGCAGGTGTAGTTTACGATTCAAACCCACAAGCCGAAGCCGAAGAAACCCGCAGTAAAGCAGCCGCGGTATTAAATGCCGTAGCCCTCGCACAAGGTTCATCATTAGCTGCCATCATGAAAGCAGAAGCTAACTCAACAACTAACAACGCTAAGTAACGGAGGCAACATGAGCAACACTTTATTTTTATTAGACAACTTTGACTCTTTTACTTACAACCTAGTAGATCAATTCCGCAGTCTCGGTCATGAGGTTAAAATTTACCGTAATAGCATCAGTGCACAAGTGATTAAACAGCAAATAGACCAATGTGAGAACGACCCCGTTGTGGTACTTTCACCGGGCCCAGGTAATCCATCTGAAGCCGGTTGCTTGTTGGAACTTATCCGCTTATGTCGCGGTCAATATCCTATGATTGGCATTTGCTTAGGGCATCAAGCACTGGTACAACAGTATGGTGGCACCGTTGGCCGTGCAGAAGAAATCATGCACGGTAAAGCCTCATCGATTAACCATGATGGTCAGTTGATGTTTGCCGGTTTAAGTCAGCCGTTACCTGTTGCCCGTTATCATTCATTAGTGGCAACCAAAGTACCGAGCAGCTTAACCGTTAATGCCGAATTTAACGGTATGCCAATGGCAATTATTCAACCAGAAGATAAAGTAATTGGTTTTCAATTTCATCCAGAATCAATATTAACCAGTGAAGGCGCTGAGCTGTTAAAAAATACCCTAGCATGGGCAACAGCATCAGTAACCAGCCCTAAGGAGTAGGTCATGGCAGCATCAAACATCGTATCGGAAAACACGGCACCAGCAACAATCACCGTTATTCTAGAAAAGTTATACGCAAACCAAGTACTGACGCTTGAAGAATCAGAAACCGTGTTTACGGCGGTGGTACGAGGTGAAATGGACCCTATCGTACTTTCGTCAGTGTTAACGGCATTAAAAATACGTGGTGAACAGCCAGACGAGATTGCAGGTGCCGCGCAAGCATTATTGGCCGCAGCTACACCTTTCCCGGCAATAGACGAACTGCATGCCGACTGCTGTGGTACCGGTGGCGATAACATGAATACCATTAACATCTCCACAACAGCTGCGTTTGTCGCGGCTGCTTGCGGATTGAAAATGACGAAACATGGTAACCGCAGCGTATCCAGTAAATCAGGCTCGTCAGATTTATTGGAAGCGTTTGGCATTAATTTAACCCAAACCCCAGAACAAGCAAAAGCCTGCCTGGACGAATTGGGAATTTGCTTTTTATTCGCACCGCAATACCACGCCGGTATTCGCCATGCGATGCCAGTGCGCCAAGCCCTCAAAACCCGCACCATCTTTAATGTGCTCGGCCCACTGCTAAATCCGACGCGTCCACAAGTACAGTTAATGGGTGTATATGATGAATGTTTAATTCGCCCAATCGCCGAAACCATGGATAAACTCGGTGTGCGCCGTGCGTTAGTCGTGCACGGCAGTGGTTTAGATGAAGTCGCCCTACACGGTGAAACCAAAGTTGCCGAATTAAATAATGGCATGATCACTGAGTACACTTTAAGCCCTGCCGATTTTGGTGTGCAGCGTTATGACGTGGCCGAACTACGTGGTGGTAATGCTGCAGAAAACAAAGTTATTATCGAACGTCTGTTATCAGGTCACGGCAGTGACGCACAAAAAGCCGCCGTTGCCATCAACGTATCGGCATTATTAGTGATAGCCAAGTTAGCCACCGACTTTAAACAGGGCACAGAATTAGCCATGGCGGCAATTGATGATGGCCGTGCATTAGCCCTAATCCACCAGCTAGCAGCAAAAAGTCAGCAAGTTTAGTCTTGGTCTTAACCTTAGTCTTAACAACAGGAAGGAAGCATAAATGTTAACGCAAGAGTTACAGCAAACCATTCTCGGGAATATTGTTGACGATAAAGTGACTTGGGTTGCCGCGCGCAAAATCAGCCAACCATTAGCGAGTTTCATTGCTGATTTAACACCGACAGATCGTGACTTTTATGCCGCGTTATCGGGTAAACCAACCAAGTTTATTCTGGAATGTAAAAAAGCATCCCCATCAAAAGGGCTCATTCGCCCAGAATTTGATTTAGAGTTAATTGCTGGCGTCTATAAAAACTATGCGGCTGCAGTTTCTGTATTAACGGATGAGAAATACTTCCAAGGTGACTTTGACTACATCACTAAAGTACGTAATATCGTTACGCAACCGGTGATCTGCAAAGATTTTATCATTGACGAATACCAAATTTACTTAGCCCGTTTATACCAAGCCGATGCAACGCTATTAATGTTATCTGTATTAGATGATGCAGAATATATCGCCTTAGCAAAAGTCGCTCACAGCTTAAACATGGGCGTGCTTACCGAAGTCAGTAATGAAGCAGAATTAGTGCGTGCGATTGCGCTAGATGCAAAAGTGATCGGCATTAATAACCGTGACCTACGCGACTTATCCATTGACTTAAACCGCACCAAAGAGATTGCCCCGAAGATCCCAAGTGATCGTATCATCATTTCAGAGTCGGGCATCTACAATAACCAACAAGTCCGTGATTTAGCCAACTACGCAAATGGCTTCTTGGTTGGCAGTTCATTAATGTCGCAAGACAACGTTGATTTAGCTTGTCGCCGGTTAATTTTAGGTGACAATAAAGTCTGTGGCCTTACCCGTCCAGAAGATGCAAAAGTAGTGTATGAACAAGGCGCTATTTATGGCGGACTTATCTTTGCACCAAAATCACCACGTTGTGTTAACGTAGCAACAGCGCAACAGGTCATTGCAGCTGCACCACTAGCTTACGTGGGTGTATTTGTGAATGAACAAGCAACAGTCGTGGCCCAGCTGGCTAATCACTTAGGTTTAGCCGCGGTACAATTACACGGCAGCGAAGATGCAAGCTACATTGCGATATTAAAAACCTTACTCAATAACGACATACAAATTTGGAAAGCGCACGGGGTTAGCGAACAAGCACCCGATTTAAGCCAAGCCAAGGTTGATCGTCATTTAGTTGATAGTAAGGTGGCGGGACAATCAGGTGGCACAGGACAGACATTTGATTGGTCGTTATTAACACCTGAAGATTGCAGTCAACTGATGCTGGCAGGCGGTTTAACACCTGACAACGTACAAGACGCAGCGAAACTCGGTTGCTTAGGGCTAGATCTAAACTCAGGATTAGAATCAGCACCCGGTATTAAAGATACAGACAAAATTATCGCGGCATTTAGCGCGCTTAGACATTATTAAAGGAACTTATCATGGCAAAACTTAATGCCTTTTTTGGCGAATTTGGCGGCCAATACGTATCGCAAATCTTAATACCTGCATTAGATGAATTAGAAGATGCATTTATCGATTCACAAAATGATCCGGCCTTCGAAGCAGAGTTTCAGAAACTGTTAAATGAATACGCGGGTCGTCCAACACCATTGACGCTATGCCGTAACATTACTAAAGGTTCAAAAACTAAGATCTACCTAAAACGTGAAGATCTACTTCACGGTGGCGCGCATAAAACTAACCAAGTATTGGGTCAAGCATTACTGGCTAAACGCATGGGTAAAACCGAGGTCATCGCAGAAACAGGCGCAGGCCAACACGGTACTGCATCTGCGCTAGCCTGTGCGTTACTGGGTCTCAAATGTCGCATCTACATGGGTGTGAAAGACATGGAACGCCAAAAGCCCAACGTATTCCGCATGAAGTTAATGGGTGCCGAAGTCATTCCCGTTGATTCTGGCGCAGGCACATTAAAAGATGCCTGTAACGAAGCATTACGCGACTGGTCTGCCAACTACGAAAATGCCCATTACCTATTGGGTACTGCTGCAGGTCCTCACCCATTCCCAACGATTGTGCGTGAATTCCAAAAAATGATCGGTGAAGAAGCCAAACAACAGATCTTAAAAGCAGAAGGTCGCTTACCTGATGCTGTGATTGCCTGTGTAGGCGGTGGTTCGAATGCCATTGGTATATTCAATGACTTCATCGAGGAAGAAGGTGTCAAACTGTACGGTGTTGAACCTGCAGGTAAAGGCATTGCGACTGGTCAGCATGGCGCGCCAATTGCCGAAGGTACTAACGGGATATTCTTTGGTATGCACTCATTATTGATGCAAGATAACTATGGTCAGATCCAAGAATCATATTCAGTATCAGCTGGTTTGGATTTCCCATCAGTCGGTCCACAACATGCGCATCTATATACCACTGGCCGTGCAGAATACCCGTCAGTAACCGATGATGAAGCATTAGCCGCATTCCAGTTATTATCATGTAAAGAAGGCATTATCCCTGCGTTAGAATCATCACATGCATTAGCGTATGCACTACAGATGATGGAACAGGATATGGATAAAGAACAAATTTTAGTGGTGAACTTATCGGGTCGTGGTGATAAAGATATCTTTACCGTTGCTGATATTCTTGAAGGTAAAGGAGCATTATAATGGGACGTTATCAACAAACTTTTGCTGCACTCGCAGAAAAAAATGAAGGCGCTTTCGTTCCATTTGTAACGATTGGCGATCCAAACCGCGAACAATCAATGGCGATCATCGAAACGCTAATTGCAGCAGGTGCTGACGCGTTAGAACTGGGTATTCCATTCTCGGATCCGGTGGCTGATGGCCCAACGATCCAAAAAGCCACATCACGTGCATTAAACGTGGGGATCAACCCAGATATCTGTTTTGAAATGCTCACCGAGATCCGCGCGAAATACCCGCAAATACCCATTGGTTTATTACTGTATGCCAACCTGGTTTACGGTAACGGTACCGATAAGTTTATGGCTAAAGCCGCTGCGGCTGGCGTTGACTCATTATTGATTGCCGACGTACCAGTACAATACGGTCAGCAATTTAAAGAAGCTGGCGATAAAGTCGGTATCGAAAGTATCTACATCGCACCGCCAAATGCCGATGACGCGACACTGCAACTGGTAGCAGAGCAAGGGTCTGGTTACACTTACCTGCTTAGCCGCGCAGGTGTAACAGGTGCAGAAACCAAAGCAGGAATGCCTATTGGTCCGTTATTAGACAAGCTAAAATCATTTAATGCCGCGCCTTGTCTACTTGGTTTTGGTATTTCATCACCAGAGCAAGTGAAACAAGCTGTCGCAGCAGGTGCTGCAGGTGCAATTTCCGGTTCAGCCATTGTAAATATCATCGAGAAAAATCTAGGTGATAATGCACAAATGCTGCAAGAACTGGCTGAGTTTGTCACGCCAATGAAAGCTGCGACAGTTAAATAGTCGCACATAAACAAAATATATACCTAAGTTACTTCAAGATGCTATATCAGAGACGAACAGGGATATCAGAACAAGGCGCAATATGTAGATAATGGTTATTCCATTTTCAAATATTGTAACGCGGTGCTGTTATTCCTGCTCGCCTCCCTTAGGGCAAGCCGAACGAAGGCATCTTCGGCGTTAGACGTCTTGATTGAGAATAACTAAATCATCGACTTAATGCCTTGAATATCCTCTCCGTTCGGTTTGCTGATTGTGCATCTTGAAATAGCTTGGGTATAACGCTTTACCAATTAAGCCCTTAGTGCCTATTATTATGACTATCGCAAACGATGGTGATGATAGAATGGTGCTAAGGGCTTTTTTAGCACTACAATTTATTTTTTAGTACTGTAGATCATTCATCGCATTGCCCCCTTAAGGAACAAGGAAGCGCTATGACAGGTTATTTCATTCAAGCATTCATCTATCTGTTTGCAGCAGTTATCGCTGTACCTATCGCCAAGCGTCTGGGTTTAGGTTCTGTACTCGGTTATTTAATTGCCGGGGTTATTATCGGCCCTGTTATTGGCTTAGTCGGCAGTGAAACCGCCACCATCCAGCATTTTGCCGAGTTTGGTGTGGTGATGATGCTGTTTCTAGTGGGACTAGAATTAGAACCGCGCATGCTCTGGGATATGCGCCATCGTCTGATAGGGTTAGGTGGATTACAAGTTGGTTTGACGACGGCTGCAATAATGGGCATCGGCCTTGCGCTTAATTTAGACTGGGGACTTGCGCTGACCATTGGCTTGGTATTCTCACTGTCATCTACCGCGATAGTATTGCAAACCTTTAACGAAAAAGGCCTGACAAAAACCGAAGGTGCGCGCTCTGCATTCTCAGTATTACTGTTTCAAGATATCGCCGTGATCCCAATGCTGGCGTTAATTCCCTTATTAGCTATTCCAGAGTTAGTGGAGCAGGCACAAAATGCCGTACAAGCAGCCAGCGCGCAACATGAAGAGTTATCCTTAGTCGCCAATATTTCTGGCATTTATTACGCGCTGGTGATCATAGTGGCGATCACCGGTGTGATTGTCGGTGGTCATTACCTCAGTCGACCATTATTTAACTTTGTGGCAAGCTCTAAAGTACCTGAGATCTTTACGGCCGCAGCATTAATGCTGATAATAGGTATTGCCGCACTCATGAATTTAGTCGGGCTATCTCCTGCTCTGGGTGCATTCTTAGCCGGTGTGGTACTAGCAACCAGTGAGTTTAGACATCAGTTAGAAACAACGATAGAACCATCTAAAGGGCTGTTACTCGGTTTATTCTTTATGACCGTGGGCGCGGGTATTAATTTTACTATCTTGTTTAACGACATCAGTACCATTCTCGCGATCACCCTAACCTTAATGTTAGTCAAAAGTTTAGTGCTGTTTATTTTAACCTTAGTATTTAAGATCAAAGGCAGTGATCGCTGGTTATTAGCCCTCAGCTTGGCGCAGGCTGGTGAATTTGGCTTTGTATTAATCGGCTTTACTGTGAGCAACCATGTACTACCGGTTGACTTAGCACAGACCTTATCATTGTCTGTTGCCCTGTCTATGTTCTTAACGCCCGCGTTATTTATCTTTTATGACCGCGTGATACTGCCCCGCTATGTCGATAAAACTAATCAACAAGCAAGCGATGATATTGATGAACAAGGTGATGTGATCGTAGCTGGTATCGGCCGTTTCGGCCAAATTGTCAATCGTCTGTTACTTGCTAATGGCGTGAAAACCGTGGTACTGGATCATGACGTTAGTATGATCCAAAGAGTGCGCTCATTTAACATGAAAAGTTATTTTGGTGACGCAACCCAACTACGTTTACTTGAAACAGCAGGGATCGCTAACGCCAGTTTATTCATCGTCGCCATTGATGATAAAGCCAGAGCCGTTGACCTGGTACGTTACATCAAGCAACATTACCCACAAGTCAAAATATTAGCCCGTGCCTATGACCGTGGCCATGGTTATTCCCTACGCCATGCAGGCGCTGATCATGTGGTCAGCGAAACCTATCATTCAGCCTTAATACTCGGCTCTCATGCCCTGACTAATTTAGGCTTTAGTGAACACCAAGCAAAAGAAGTAGAGCTCACCTTTAAAGAAATTGAAAAGCAAAGTAAAACAACCTTATACCAAACCTGGTTGAATAATAGCGAAGACGATAAGTTTAATACCGCTTATCGTGACCTGTATTTACAACTTGAAGACAGCTTAGCAGACGTGATGAAAAATAAAGATAAGTCTGAAAAACCACTACACTTCGATATTTAATAATACAGCGACATTTAGTAATAACACTACATAAAAAGGCTGAATAAATAGTATGACTCCAGCAGTAAAATTAGCTAAAAAAGCAAAAGTAGCCCACAAAACCCATGAATATAAACATGATTCGAGTGCTGGATCTTATGGTTTAGAAGCGGCGGAAAAAATGGCCGTCGCCGCCGAACGCATATTCAAAACACTGGTAGTCGATGTTGGAGATAAGAAGCTTGTCGTTGCTGTAGTGCCAGTTACCGCAATGTTGAATTTAAAAGCCATTGCCAAAGTAGCAAAAGCCAAAAAAGCAGTAATGGCGGATAAGAATGATGTGATGCGCTCGACGGGTTACGTACTTGGTGGGGTGAGTCCGTTGGGACAAAAGAAACGCTTACTCACTATCATTGATAGTTCAGCACAAACACATGAAACAATCTATGTCAGCGCGGGTCGTCGCGGCTTAGAGATCGAACTAAGCCCGTTAGACCTAAAGCAGCTAACCAATGCGGAGTTTGCTGCGATTAGCAGTGACTAATGATTAATAGTCGCAATCTGTGAGTAGTAAAATCTATTATCAATTTCTATCAGAAAAAAATAAAAATAGCTCAGTAGATCGCTCTACTGGGCTATTTTGTATGAAACTTAAATAGTAAGTAATTAACTAAAAGTCATATCGTGCAGCCATATGCCACTGATCTTCTTTAGCATCAACGCCTTCAATGACATATTCAGTCACCACACGGAAGTTGGAATTAAACTTATAAGCAAGTCCAACTGCGGCTTGGTCGACCGTATTATCACTTATAGTGTCCGTATCACGTTGTTTATAAGTAAAGGTACCCGTTAGTTTATCCAAGGTGTAAGCGAGAGATAACTCATAGGCCGTCCAGTCATCGACTCCCGAGTCATTATTGGTAATATCTCCGACAATAGATGCGGTTAAGCCTTGGTATTTATAACGCACAGCAGTTAGAAAGGTGGAACGATCAGAATCTGAGTTAGCACCATAATCATCTGTCATGACACCGGTATAGGTTGCGCCTAACTCCAGACCGAAATCAAAACCATAAACCCCCCCAAGCGAATAACTTGATTGGCTGTCATTACCACTACTAGCATCAACACTGGATTCCGGTTGAATATGCGCCACTAAATTAAGGGCATCATCAAGCACCTTCATTTCCAATTTTAAAAGATTGGTTTGTCGATTTAAGTTGCCAATCGCGGGATTACCCGAATAGTTAGTGGTGCCAGCATCGGCCCAATCCGCAATAATTTCATCGGCGGCATAGTTACGGCCAAAGGTCAGTTGTCCCCGATCATTTTTTAATCCGGCATACATCAACCGCGTTTTAGAGGTTGAATTAGCGTCACTGTTATCCCTCGATTCAAATTGCATCTCAATACGCGCAAGCCCAGTTAAATCATCAGCTAAATTTGAAGAGGCCTTAAAGCCAGTGCGAAAATAGCTATCTGAACGACCATCACTTTTTACATCGTTACCATCTTGATAAATATAAGCGCCATAAGCACGGCCATACAAATCAACCTGGTGGGCATCATCTGTGTACACATTAACGGTGGCTTGTGCTGTAGGAACAAGACTAGCGAGTATTACTGTGACTAATAATGTCTTTTTCATGATTCTTCCCTGTCTATTTAAGTAATTTTTTATTCGAGGTAAGTGTTTACAGCCTTACAGCGGGCTACTAGTCAAGGGTAGTTCTTTTCTGTGAAATTGATGAGTTTGCAGCTATTTACTAGAAAGTAATGGCTAACCGTATAAATAGAAAAAGCCCAATAGATTGCGCTACTGAGCTTTTGGTTTTTACTTTTTTATTTTACTTTTTTTTAAACTATCTACCTTGGCCTAAACAAGTTTATCTCTTGATTACCGCTTGAGGCGCAAGGTCTTGTTAAAGCGTTGTACTGATTAATACGATAATTAAAACAGGGCAAAAAAACTTCACATACAATGGCCATATTTTCCAGAAGATACCATTTACATCAGCACCATCTTGACCTTTTATTTCAGCAAGTAGGCTATTACGATGCCATACCCAACCCGTAAAGATAGCCAGACCTAAACATATGAGTGGTTGCATAATTTCGGTTGATAGCGTGATCATGAAGCCAAACATCAAATCAAAGTTCGTCACAACAACCATCGCTAATGTTGTCAGTGCCGCGCCAACAATCCACGTTACTTTCTTACGTGACATAGCTGTTCTATCCGCGATATAACTGGTTGGCACTTCGACTACCGAAATTGCCGATGTTAATGCAGCTACTGACATCAACGCAAAGAAGATGATAGCCACAATATGCTCGACCGCACCCATCGTCGCAAACAACGCTGGAAGTACTGTAAATACCAGTGTATCTGAACTTAGCAAGTTACCGTCAGCATCAAAGATAATGACACCATTATGCTTAGCTACATACATAGCTGGCAGGATTAACATCGCGGCTAAGAAGGCTACTCCTGTATCTATAAAGGTTACCTGTACCGCTAACTTACTGATGTTTTCTTTTGGTTTAAGGTATGAGCCGTAAATCATCATCACCCCGGTACCAATAGATAACGAAAAGAATGTCTGACCAAGCGCTCCAATGAGTACATCTGAGTGCATTATTTTTTCAAAATCAACCGTAAATAACGCCGCAACACCTTCACTCGCACCGGGTTGAAACAAGATATAAATCACGCTTGCAATCAAGATAGAAAATAATAATGGCATTAAACGCTTTGACCATTTTTCAATGCCATCTTGTACGCCTTTTTGAATCACATAAATAGACATCAATGTAAATACTAAGGTAAATACGATATTACGAGATAATGAGAAATCGATTAACCAACGGCTTGCCTCCTCGGCACCAACCATAGCCGCAATAGGTGCCAGTGTGTTACTGACGAACCAGCCAGAAAGTATGGCATAGAAACTGAATATCATCACCGCACAGATAATTGACGCGAGACCAATCAAACGACCAATAATTTTTGTTGCAGGAGAGCGACCTAGTTTAGCCATCGCATCTGCTGGGTTAGTTTGACCATGACGACCCACCATCAGTTCGGCAACTAACATTGGATAGCCAAGTAGAAAGATAAGGAATAAATACACCATTAAGAACGCACCGCCGCCATTACTTGCCGCTTGCGTAGGGAAACCCCAAATATTACCAATACCTACAGCAGAACCTGCCGCGGCCATTATAAAACCAAAACGAGAACCAAAATGTCCTCGAGACGCACCATCATTATTCTGTATTGCAGCCATTTATCCGTACCAAGTTTGCTAAATTCAATCAATAGCAGGTGTTATACCCAAATAAACAGCAAAGACAAGTATTAAAATCTATAAAAACCCATAAACACTAGTGTTTAACACCTAAAAATGTCAACTAAAAGCAATACCCAACTACAAAAATAATAAATATGCATTTTAAATTGCGCAAACAATCTAAATTCATCCTTGAAATAGCAAGTGTCACCAATCAACTTTAAACATAAAAAATAACACTTTAATCAAACCGTCACCAAAACTGCCTACTATGCGTACTTAATATATAAAATAATATTTTATACTCCCGCTGGGTTAGTCATAAAACGCACACAAAAATAAGGATCTTTATGTTAAAGAAAGTAACCGTCTTATTCTGGCTGTACATGTTCACGCCAGCATTAATGGCGATGAGCCAAGTGCCCACGGAACGCCATACTATTATTCAATTCACCAATAGTACGCCTCATACTTTATATGCGTATATTGAAGAAGGTAATAATGTCGACTTATTAACAACAGAAGTGATGCCATTGAGTACCGTTGACGTGGCTAATATTACCCGCACTAATGTAGAACAGAATATAACTATCTCACTGAGTAACGCTGATTACAGCTTTAATTTAACGCAGAAGGTAACCGAGGATGAACTCGCTTTTGGCTTCGATAGCAGTGAACTGACCATCGCGCCACAAACCGACAATACTATTCAGCGGTTTGAGATCCAACTTGCCGATAATGACAATACCATCGCCTTTAATAGTGAAAATCTACACCAAGGTGGCAAGGTAAATTACGTATTACAGTTGCATGATAAAAAGCCCACTATCGGACCCGGTAACGAATTTAGCTTATTAAGCTACAACATTTGGGCCACCACCATATTCGGTTCTAAAAAAGTCGATAGCCGTTTAACGGAAATGCCCGCGGTAATGTCAGGTTATGATGTTTTGGTACTCACTGAGGTCTTTGATCCAATCCGAACAAGCAAATTACTTAAACAGCTCAGTAAAGAATATAGTTTTACCAGCAGCGAAATGTTTAAGTTAGGTAAAATCATGCAATCAGGTACGCGTATCTTAACGCCTTGGCCTGTAGAAGCAGAAAAGAGCCTAAAGTATACCAACTGTAGTGGTATTCAGTGTGCTGCAACACGTGGGGTTATTTATACCCGTATTAATAAGCAAGGTTACATTTACCATGTCTTTGCTACGCACACACAATCGTCTGATGACGATACTAACCGCACGGCACGTTTAGCCCAGCTAGAAGAAATGGGTGAGTTTATTCGCGAACAAAACATTCCTGCCGACGAAGCTGTCATTTTAGCGGGTGACTTCAACGTCAACAAAATTGGCTTGCCCGGTGATCGTGATCAAATGGCATATATTCTTAATGCCACCGAACCAGAGAATAAAGGTCACAATCTGTCTTTTGATTCCAACACTAACAATTGGGCAGAAAAACCTTATTTAGAATATCTGGATTACACATTAACAGGGAATGATAATTTACAGCCAATCAGTGCCAGCCAAGAAATATTCGCCCCTCGCGTACTGACAAAATCGCTTTGGGGAAATTGGGATTTATCAGACCATTACGCTGCTCGCGGATATTTTATCTACCCGACCAAGTAATAGCAGGATAAAACTCTACGCATAAATATTTCCGCATCTATTCTCTTTAGATGCAGAAATATCCGCCGAAAACTCGATATTACTACTAGATGAATACTCAAAACTAGGCATATGCACTGATTTCACCTTGAAACATCTGAAAGTAGCACTCAAATAAAGTTGAAGCCTACTAGCATTAGTGTGATCTGTGTATATAAATCAATTGCTAACAACTTGTTAAAACACACGAAACTACCCCTTATTAGCTACCTTCGTGTTTTATAGATCATTATAGGAACAAGGTTAAAACCAATTTACACCCAAATGAAAGCATAAAACACTGAAATGGAACTTAACGACAACACAAACCAGAACAAAAACAACCAAGCGCTCGATAAACATACAAACGCAAAGATTGTTAATAAAAAATACGTAAAAAATCAAATTATTTTGATAAATACAGGGGATTTTTTAGGTTAGAGGCAAAAAGGCGATCTGCATCACTTTAAATAAAATTCAAATCATTATCCTAGGCAGCAGTTAAGATACAGCGCAATATTACAGGTGAAATAGAAATGTCAGAACAAGCAACTACAACTATCACGGACAGCACTACGAACGCTGCTAAATGGAACAAAGCAGACACAACATGGGTATTAAGTTTATTCGGCACAGCAGTAGGTGCTGGTGTTTTATTCTTACCTATTAAAGCAGGTTTAGGTGGTTTTTGGCCGTTAGTAGCTCTTGCATTGCTTGCAGGTCCAATGACGTGGTTCGCGCATAGATCACTTGCTCGCTTCGTTCTATCATCAAAAAATCCAGATTCAGACATCACTGATGTTGTTGAAGAACATTTTGGTAAAGGCGCTGCAAAACTAATTACGTTTGCTTATTTCTTTGCTATCTACCCTATCGTATTAATCTACGGTGTTGGTATTACTAATACATTCGAAAGTTTCATTGTTAACCAACTTGATATCTTCACTGAAATCCCACGCCTAGCGGCTGATGGCGCACCGATGCTTAACGAAGCTGGTGTTCAATTAATGGATAAAGTAAGCGGTATTCCACGTTGGTTACTATCTGGTGGTCTAATTTTAGCAATGACTGCGATGATCCTATTCGGCAAAGACTTAATGCTTAAAGCAACATCAGCATTAGTTTACCCACTCGTATTCATCTTATTCGGTCTATCGATATTCTTAATTCCGAGCTGGAATACAAGCATGGTAACAGTGGTACCTGAAGCATCATCTTTCTTACCTGCTATCTGGTTAGCGATTCCACTGATTGTGTTCTCATTCAACCACTCTCCAGTAATCAGCCAGTTTGCTAAAGCACAACGCGCATCTTACGGTGACAACGCAGTAGAAAAATCAGATCTTATCTGTAAACGTGCCGGTCAAATGTTACTTGGTTTTGTAATGCTATTCGTATTCTCTTGTGTGTTATCACTATCACCTGAGCAACTAGCAGAAGCTAAAGCACAAAACATCTCAATTCTGTCTTACCTTGCAAACGTACATGACTCAGTATTAATTCAATACTTTGGTCCTTTCGTAGCATTCGCAGCGATTACGTCTAGCTACTTCGGTCACTACTTAGGTGCTCAAGAAGGTCTAAACGGTCTAGTTAAGCAAGTTGCACCAAAAGCATCAGAGAAGAACATCAGTACTTTCTCTATCGCATTCATCGTACTAACTACATGGGCTGTAGCAATTATCAACCCAAGTGTACTAGGTCTTATCGAAACAATTGGCGCACCAATGATTGCAGCTATCTTGTTCCTAATGCCAATGTACGCAATCAAGAAAGTACCTGCGATGCAAAAATATGCTAGCAATAAAGCAGCTAACATCTTCGTTACTATCTGTGGTCTTATGGCTATCACTTCAGTAATCTACGGTTCATTCTAAATCGTACCTTACAGTGATTAACAGTTAAGTTAATAACGAATAAAACCGGCGAGTCACCTCGCCGGTTTTTTTGTATCTGCATTTTGTGACATTATTAATTCTTATCATGTTCTTGGTTTTTAATTTCTGTATCCGTCTCTTTATCTTCTTCTTTCTTATCACAACCCATCATTTTCATCATAAAGAACATCATTACTACACATAAAATCAGCGGTATAAGTAAGCTACTACTTATCGCCACCAGCGACATATTCCCAACGAATACAAAATAGGCTAATGGCAGACCTAAACACAGTACTAACATCAATTTACACAGTTTATTCATCTTCATAATTTTTCACCTTTTGTCTTACTTCAATTATTATCTAGCTGCAAATGTACGACCCGAGTGTCTTACAGCTTTGTCTTTATTTCATCTAACTCTTCAGCACTAATATCACCGCTTGCGAATCGTCGTTTCGCTATATCAACAGGCGACTCCACGCTCAATTTTTTATTTAGACCCGAAAATAACAGGTAGAAAAGTAAACCCCAAAATATCACCATTGAAATAGGCATTAACCAATGAAATTCATGAAAACCAAACATATGTAACCTCCAGAAGTTTAAATATATGACTACTTACCTTGTTTCAGGTTTGACCTTGAGATAAACATTAAGGTTTACCTTAGCTGGAAGGTAAAGCCTAATTTGAAATTATTACGGCATTATTTTTAAATTAATTTAAACCCTCACAGAAGATTGACCTTCCAGTTAGGGTAAAGGCTATTGTTAACTTAATGACAAAATTTAGCCGATAAATAAGCGAACAATATTTCAATCACATAAAAGGATGCTACTAATGAATAGATCCAAAGAAAGTCACGATGGTCATGAATTCGTTGTAGAAGGTGCGAGCTGCGCAAGTTGTGTTGGTAAAATAGAAGCAGCACTAAAAGCAATTGATGGTGTTGAAAGTGCGCACATGAACTTTGCACTCAGAACCGTATCAGTCATAGGAAACGTCAACCCAGAAACATTAATTAACAAAATTAAGTCGTTAGGTTATGGCGCAAAAAGCACAAGTGATGCAACGGTTGCCCAATTACTTGATGAAAAAGAAGTTGCAGATCAAAAATATTACCGCCTTTTACTAAAGCAGATGACCATTGCACTTGGTCTTGGTGTACCGCTCATGGTCTACAGTATTATTGGTGGCACCATGACTGTTGATACCAGCTTGGAGCGTGGGATTTGGTTATTCATCGGTCTATTATGTGCTGGCATCATGTATTTTTCTGGTAAACACTTCTTTGTCGGCGCCTGGAAATCTTTCGTTAACCATAACGCCAATATGGACACCTTAATTGCTTTAGGTACAGGCACAGCTTGGCTTTATTCCATGGTCGTTGTGCTTTTCCCTTTTATCATACCTGAAATGGCGCGGCACATTTATTTTGAAGCCAGTGCGATGATCATCGGTTTAATTAACTTAGGCCTAGCATTAGAAGTCAAAGCCAGAGGCCGAACCAGTGAAGCTATTAAACGCTTAATCGGTTTACAAGCTAAAACCGCGCGGGTGATCAGTGAAACCAAAGAAATGGATATGCCAATTGAAGATGTGGTTGTTAACGATGTATTACGCGTTCGACCAGGAGAAAAAATACCGGTTGATGGTATTGTCATTCAAGGATATACCTCAATCGATGAATCCATGTTAACCGGTGAACCGATGCCGGTTGAAAAAGCCATCGACGATGAAATAATTGCTGGGACAATCAACAAGTCAGGGGCCATATTATTCAAAGCGACCCGTATAGGCAAAGATACAGCCCTTGCGCAAATCATTAATATGGTTAAACAAGCGCAAAACTCTAAACCGCCTATTGGTCGTTTAGCCGATGTGATCTCAGCATATTTCGTGCCCGCTATCATGATCATTGCGGTTGTAAGTGCCTTGGTATGGCTTAACTTTGGCCCCGATTCTGCAGTCGCCTTTGCCATCATATCAGCCAGTACCGTGCTTATCATTGCCTGCCCTTGTGCTCTCGGTTTAGCCACGCCAATGTCAGTCATGGTCGGGATAGGCAAAGCTGCAGAAGCGGGTGTGCTTATTCGCAATGGTGAAGCGCTGCAAACAGCGTCAAAAATTACCGCCATGATTTTGGATAAAACAGGCACCATTACCGAAGGTTCGCCAAAAGTCACCGATATTATCGTTACCCATGATGCCTATACTGAAAACACTATATTGAATCTGACCGCTAATATTGAGCAAAGCTCTGAACATCCCTTAGCGCAAGCGATTGTTGAATCAGCCACTGCGCGTGATCTTCATTTAGAAGACGTCAGTAACTTCGAGGCTATTTCAGGTCGCGGTGTTAAAGCTGACTTTAAAGGGCAACATTTGCTTTTTGGTAATGAAAAACTCATGACTGAAAATGGAATAAGTCTTGATGAATACATAGAAACAGCGCAAGCATTGGCCAACGATGCTAAAACCCCTATGTATCTGGCTATTGATAATAAACTTAGCGCGATTATAGCGGTATCCGATCCCATCAAAAAAGATTCTATATCCGCAATAAAACGGCTTCAAAATAATGGCATTCGCGTGATCATGTTGACTGGTGATAATAGAGACACAGCCCAAGCCGTGGCCAAACAAGTTGGGATCACTGAATTCTTTGCTGAAGTACTACCTGAAGATAAAGCCAATAAAGTGGCTGAGTTACAACATCAGGGCGAGATCGTTGGTATGACAGGAGATGGTATCAACGACGCACCCGCATTAGCGCTCGCGAACGTCGGATTTGCCATCGGCACCGGCACCGATGTCGCGATTGAAAGCGCGGATATTACCTTAATGCGCGGTTCGCTGCATGGGCTTGCCGATGCTATAGCAGTGAGTAAAGTAACGCTAAGAAATATCAAACAAAATCTGGTTGGCGCTTTCGTTTATAACATGGCAGGTGTACCTATTGCTGCAGGTGTACTCTACCCCTTCTTTGGTCTGTTACTTAGCCCGGTAGTCGCAGGTGCGGCAATGGCATTATCATCATTAACCGTAGTGATGAATGCAAATAGATTACGTTTGTTTAAACCACAAAATCACTAGAACTTAACACGCTATTTTAACAAGATAAATGAACAATATAATTTAACAATAGAGAGTTTATTATGATACTCATCAATATTTTAGGTTTAGGGTTAATTGCATTCATTGTTTGGTGGTTTTGGATTTACAAGCCCTCAGATGCAACAGAGCTAACCGCAGAAAATAAAACCATTGTCGTTGATAGTGGTATTTATCAACCCGCGAGGATCAAGGTTCCATCGGGTAAAAATACGACAATTGAGTTTTTACGAAAAGATGGCAGTCCATGTGCAACAACCGTTATATTTCCTGACTTTGAAATAAGCAGAGAACTGCCGCTTAATAAAAGTTTAACTATCGAGTTACCAGCAATGGAGCCAGGTGAATATGCCTTTCATTGCCCGATGAAAATGTACTCAGGTACTTTAATAGTCAGTTAAACCGAATATACAGCGACAACAATTCGTTAATATCAATATAAGGATAATTCGATGAATAACCTAACACACAGAGCGGGTGTCAAAGAAGCTAACCTAGTCATTCGCAATCTGCGTTTAAATAATGTGAGTGCAGCCAATCGCCATGCGCTGCTCGATGAGATCGAGCATCTCTTTGGCATTGATGATGTATCATATAATGATGAAGAAAATAAAATATATCTAGCCTACGATGCCAGTAATCTTTGCCTCGATGGTATTGAAGACATAATCCAAAAACATGGGGCTGAGATTCACGACGATTGGTGGACGCATACCAAAGAAAATTACTACAAGTTTATTGATAAAAATATAAAGGACAATGCCGAGCACATCCCCGTGTGTTGTCACAAACCGCCATTAGCTAGGCCTATAAATAAGCGCACACAATCACATAAATAAACATAGGAGCGACTTGTCAGTAACACACCACCTACACGCTAAACTGATAACAAGTTTGATGCTGGTAGGTTTCTTCTGGTTGCAGGATCGTACTTGGATGATCCCATTGCGGATTATTCACCGCGTCAGGCAAAAACTGAGTTTCAAGCGCAATACCAGCATGATCTTGATACTCGCCGCCATGACGATTAGGCGTGTTCGCTAACCAGTTTCCGGTATACAACTGCAAGGCAGGTTTCGTGGTAAACACACCTAACGTCAGTAAATTATCTGGCGACGTTAACCTTGCAGCCAAGTCCCCATCTAAACATGCTTTATTTAAAATAAACGCATGGTCATAACCTTTAGCAGCTTGTTGATGACTATCTTGCATAAAATCTTGCTCAATGACTTTAGCGGCAGTGAAGTCAAAACTACTGTCTTTTACCGGCAGCCAATCGCCCGTCGGGATCCCAACATCATCAATCGGTAAAAAGGCATCACTATTCACTGTTAATGTATGCCCTAAAGCAAGTTGACGATTGTCTATTCTTAATAAATGATTGTCAGCGCCCAACAAATTAAAATAAGCATGATTGGTCAAGTTAATCGGTGTCGCTTGGGTCGTAGTGGCATAATAACTGATCACCACTTCATTATTATCGGTAAGCTGATATTTGACTTTAACTGTTAGCTCACCCGGAAAGCCTTGATCGCCATGCGGTGAAACAAGTTCAAATTCAACACTATTTCGGTCTTGGCTAATGCTTTGGTTGTCTTGACTCGGGCTTTGTTTGTTTTCACAGTTTGCATCACTATGTTCAATCACTGCCCAACGGCGTTTATCAAAGCCAGTCGTACCACCATGCAAGGTATTACCAGCTTGGTTAATATCGACTTGGTAATCAACACCAGCAATGGAAAACTGTCCTTTGGCAATACGATTAGCAACGCGCCCGACTGTCACCCCCATATAACTTTGCTGCTGTTGAAAGTCTGGCATATTACGTTGACCCAGCAATACTTCACGTAGTTCGCCATCTACAGGCACTTTGCAGCTTAACCATGCAGCACCAATGTCCATCAGTACGATAGTCATGCCGTTGTTATTCTTCAGTTCGAACAACTGAGCTGGGCGGCCATCAAAAGCCGCCTCGGCCGTCATACTGTCGAACAAGTTAGCTTGCTCATTCATCATCATGCCTTATTATCCTGATCTATAGTCGTGATCTATAGTCATGCCCTAAAGTGTTGCCACTAAGCCAGCGCCATTCTTTGCTTGGCACACATAGATAGATTCTTTCAAACCAGTAGCAGGTTCATACAGTTCTTCAACCGCACAGCGAACCGAATCAACTAATGCAGGTGGTACTAACGCAACAATACAACCGCCAAAACCACCGCCCGTCATACGCACACCACCAGCAATGCCGACAACGTCTTTGACGATGTTGACTAAGGTATCAACTTCCTTTACCGTGATCTCAAAATCATCACGCATTGACGCATGCGATTCAGCCATCAGTTCTGCCATGCGCTGCATGTCACCCGACGCCAATACGCTTGCCGCTTCAACAGTACGATCATTCTCGGTGATCACATGGCGAGCACGTTTCGCTACCATTTCATCAAGTTCATGTTCCTTGGCCTTGAATGTTTCGATAGACACATCGCGTAACGCTTTCACCCCAAAAACACGGGCTGCTTCTTCACATTGTTCGCGACGGGTATTGTATTCAGAATCAACCAAGCCACGTTTTTTATTCGAGTTAATGATCACCACAGACATGTTTTCTGGCATTGATACCGCGGTCGTTTCAAGGCTACGGCAATCAAGTAACATGGCATGATTTTCATTACCTTCTGCCGACACCATTTGATCCATGATGCCGCAGTTGCAACCGACAAATTCGTTTTCAGCTTGCTGACCATTTAACGCCACTTCAGCTTGGCTGATATCCAAATTATATAGCTCTTTAAACGTTTGACCGATAACCACTTCAAGGGCCGCAGATGAACTTAACCCTGCGCCTTGTGGCACATTACCACTCACTGCAATGTCTGCCCCTTTAAATTCAAAACCACGTTCCAGCAAGTACTTCACTACACCACGTATATAATTCGCCCACATTTTATTATCTTGAAATGTAATGGCCTGGGTAATATCAAACTCATCGGTTTCATTACCGTAATCTACCGCAATCACACGGACAATATTGTCATCACGCGTTGCCGCGGCCACCACGGTCTGATAGTTGATAGCACAAGGCAATACAAAACCATCGTTATAATCGGTGTGTTCGCCAATCAGGTTCACCCGACCTGGCGCCTGCACAATATGAGTCGGTGCGTAATTAAGTACTGAATTAAATGCATCTGTTACGTTTTTAATTAAATTGGTCATCGGTGCCTTCCACATTTTGTCGGGATTCTAATTATTGATCTTGCTCTTACACTTGTTCTTTATAGTGTACGTCGCTGACATCACGCAATTTTTGCGCGGCTTGCTCGGCGGTTAAGTCACGCTGGCTTTCGGCTAACATTTCATAACCCACCATGAATTTACGGACCGAGGCAGAACGCAATAATGGCGGATAGAACAATGCATGTAATTGCCAATGCTCAATATCAGTGCCTTCCTCAAAGAATGGCGCGTAATGCCAACCCATTGAATAAGGGAATGAACATTTAAACAGATTGTCATAACGGCAAGTGAGTTTCTTAATCGCTAGCGCCAAATCATCTCGTTGCTCACTCGTTAATTCACTCATACGACGAATGTGTGTTTTCGGCAGTAACATGGTTTCAAACGGCCACGCCGCCCAATACGGAACAACAGCAAGCCAATGTTCCGTTTCAACGACAGTACGTTCACCGTCTTTTAATTCCGACTCAACGTAATCGACCAATAAGTTCGAACTGTGCTCTTGTTGATAGGCTTTAAGCAGTTTTTCTTTACGCTCAATTTCATTAGGTAAAAAGCTATTCGCCCATACCTGGCCATGCGGATGCGGTTGCGAACAGCCCATCGCGGCGCCTTTATTCTCGAACGCTTGCACCCAGAGATAATCTTTGCCTAATTCTTCAATTTGTTCATCCCAGGTATCAATCACCCCGCGAATCTGGTCTACGGGTAGCTCTGGCAATGTTTTACTGTGATCCGGTGAAAAACAGATCACACGGCTTAGTCCACGCACACTTTCAGTCTTAAACAACGGGTTGGTTGATTTTGGCGCTTCCGGTGAATCAGGCATTAGCGCAGCAAAGTCATTACTAAACACATGTGTACCGTCATAGTTTGGATTTTCATCACCGGAAATACGCTTGTTGGTCGGACATAAGAAACATGCTTTTTCATACGTTGATAACACAGCCGTATCCGGTTCTTCATCTTGACCACTCCACGGACGTTTCGCACGGTGTGGTGATACCAAGATCCACTGCCCCGTTAATGGGTTATAACGACGATGCGGATGATCAATTGGGTTAAACGTAGACATAAGCTTAATATCCTTGTGGATTGGTTGACTGCCAGCGCCATGTGTCGGCACTCATTTCCATTACATTACGGCTGGCTTTCCAACCAAGTTCTCTTTCAGCTTTTTCAGTATTGGCCCAGCATTCGGCAATATCACCAGCGCGGCGTGGACATAATTGATAAGGGATAGGCTGACCAGACGCTTGTGCAAAAGCCTCGACCATTTCTAATACACTTGAACCTTTACCTGTGCCTAGATTATAAATATGTAGGCCTGCTTTTTGGCCTACCGCTGTTAACGCGGCAATGTGACCATCGGCTAAATCCATCACGTGGATATAATCTCGAACCCCGGTACCATCAGGTGTTGGGTAATCATTGCCAAATACAGACAGAGAATCACGACGGCCAACCGCAACTTGCGCAATAAACGGCATTAAATTATTTGGTATACCTTGTGGATCTTCACCCATGGTGCCAGACGGATGGGCGCCAACCGGATTGAAGTAACGCAGTAAAGTAATGCTCCAATCATTTTCCGCAGCAAACAGATCAGAAAAACATTCCTCAACCATATATTTACTGCGACCATACGGGTTGGTCGTCGCGCCAGTCGGTGAATCTTCGGTAATTGGCACAACGTCTGGGTCGCCATAAACCGTCGCCGAAGAACTGAACACCATGCTTTTCACATTGGCTTTACGCATTGCACGGGCTAGCACTAATGAACCATTTACATTGTTATCATAATATTCCAGTGGTTTTTTCACTGACTCACCGACGGCTTTTAAACCGGCAAAGTGGATAACCGATGAAATAGCATGCTCACTAAAAATGCGCCCCAGACATTCTTCATCACGCACATCGCCTTGATAAAAAACCGGTCGTACATTCGTTAATGCTTCAATACGATCAAGCACAGCCAATTTACTGTTATCTAAATTATCGATAATAATTGGCTCAATACCTGCTTCAATCATCTGCACGCACGTATGGCTGCCAATGTAGCCCATTCCACCTGTTACCAATACTTTCACAATTCATTCTCCCGCAATTTATCAACACCAAATACGTGAATCTATAAGCTATTCGTACACCCTACGCCTCAAATGTAAACGTTTCCACAAAAACTATCATTCAAGAGTAAACATTTTACTAAAATATCGAAAGTAGCACCAAACCGACTAAATAAGCAGTTCGATGTTGAAACCGTTAATCAAGTTTGGTGTAACGATGTCACTTACTGTATAGGCTGGAAATCAATGGATGTACTTAGTTGTGAAAATGGATTGTTTACTCGAAAAATTGTGAGTTGGGCATGCTCAGATAGCCCAAATACCGATTTAACGTGTGCGGCGTTACGAAAACCGAGGGCGACCAAAAAATGTTCTCTTTCATTTGGACCAAGGCTGTCATTACACGAGTATTCAATTCAGACAAGCGTTGTGGAAATACCAAATAACACAAAGTATTAGCCGATGTGGAAATTGTTTGGACTGCGCCAATGGAACGATTTGTTATAAGCTTCAAAACAGAGTGGATGCCGAAGGAATGCTACAACACCTTTGCAGAAGCTGAGCGAGATACGCTCAAACAAACAAAAAAATACCCATCAACCTAAGCTGATGGGTAATTGATAATAAAGTTGTAGCTCCTCCCCCCTATTTTCGACAATAAAAAGTCAAGGGCGAGGTTGGGAGGGGGTCACTACATATTTGGTGTGTCTGTTACTACATGTAGGTTTTGCGCACGGTGTCTTAGTAAGTGGTCCATTAGCGTGATCGCAAGTTGTGCTTCAGCGATTGGCACTGCGCGGATACCGACGCATGGATCGTGACGACCTTTGGTAACCACTTCAATGGCGTTACCAAACTTATCAATTGATTTACCTGGAATGGTAATACTTGATGTCGGCTTCATGGCAATATGCGCAATGATGTCTTGGCCACTTGAGATGCCACCCAGTACGCCACCAGCATGATTAGAAAGGAAACCATCTTCTGGTGTCATTTCATCACGGTGCTCGCTGCCAAGCTGTTCTACAACGCCAAAACCGTCACCAATTTCAACACCTTTCACAGCATTGATGCTCATTAATGAATGAGCGATGTCAGCGTCTAAACGATCGAATACCGGCTCACCTAAACCAACAGGAACACCTTGGGCAACCACTGTTACCTTAGCGCCCACTGAATTACCTGATTTTTTCAATCCACGCATATATTCATCAAGCGCTTCTAATTTGCTTGGATCAGGAAAAAAGAATGGGTTTTTCTCAACTTGATCCCATTGCAGTGCTTCTGCTTTGATTGGGCCCAGTTGTGATAAATAACCGCGAATGACAATACCGTGTTGTTCTTTCAAGTATTTCTTCGCAATTGCACCAGCCGCTACACGCATTGCCGTTTCACGCGCCGATGAACGACCGCCGCCACGGTAATCGCGATGACCAAACTTCTGATGATAAGTATAATCAGCGTGACCTGGGCGGAAGGTATCTTTAATATTGGAATAATCTTGTGAACGTTGATCGGTATTTTTGATCATCAGACCAATTGAAGTACCTGTGGTTTTACCTTCAAAAATACCAGAAAGTATCTGAACTTCGTCAGCTTCACGTCGTTGAGTAGTATAGCGAGAGGTGCCAGGCTTACGGCGGTCGAGATCAAACTGAAGGTCTTCAACTGAAATTTCTAGTCCTGGAGGGCAGCCATCAATAATACACCCAAGTGCTGGTCCGTGGCTTTCTCCAAATGTGGAGATCTTAAATAATTGCCCAATACTATTCCCTGCCATAACAGCGTTTCCTTTATATAATGCCTACTAATACCTTCGAGAATACAAGACCCAAGGCTTAGCGACAATAGCAAATCGCTAAAAAAATTAAGGCTGAGCAAATTAGCTTATATTCAGTAAAAAACAACCAGCAAGCTATACTCTCAGTTAAAAACCTATCGAATCAGTCAACAAGATATCATCCGCCTAAAGATAAAAAACTAAGTGCAGCATTTAACGTTGCATACCAAGAAACGTACAGCGTGATCACCTTGTAAAGTGTAAGTGATGTGCTATTGTTTTTATTACGTCCTTACATCTAAACACATCAACATAAAATCACTCACCTTTCATTACGATACAAATTAATTCAGAAACGATGCACAGCATCGAAGTACTTTTCATGTGCCAATTATCGCAACTGCGATTTTTTCACTGTCAGTATTTCTACGAAAGGGCCCTTATGATGAACATAAAAATCGTAATTTTAACTGTTATGTCTATTTTCTTAGGCACGGTATCAGCGGCAGAGAGTATTGGTGGGAAGACCTTGGTTTGGAACTTAGTTGGCTCTGGGCCGATGTATGAAAGAATGGTTCCAGATATTGACGGCGACGGGGCCGACGATCCTGCTATCTGTTTTGATGTCGACTTACTCAATGCAAAAAATGGCCAACAGATCGGGACGGCTACTGATTGCCTATCTAACATTACGGACGTCGGTGCCGGCAAAGCCTTAGTTGGCACAACTTATTTTAATTTACCACAAGGGACCCTAGTCACGAGAGGCAGTACCACGGTGCAGCCTGTGACACAAGGTATTACCACTGCAAGTGGGCAATTAATAACGCATGTCACTGGCGCTGCAGGTACCGATAACGCTATCTTAGGAGGAACAAAAAGATTTAAGAACAGCACCGGGACGGTACGTTTGTCTGGCATGGTTGATATGTCGCAATTTTTTGGCGCTTTAGGTGAGCCAATTGCATTTGATTGTTTATTTGTGATCATACTCGATTGATCACACTATTTTCTGATGTTATAACAATAAAAAAAGAGCAACCACTTTAGGCTGCTCTTCACTTTAATTACACAGTAATTTTATTACAGCATTATTATTCGCAAGGCTATTTGAACGGTGCAAATAGTTCCATTGAATCTAAGATCTGCTCTTTGCTGATCACGAAGATACCGTGGCCGCCATTTTGCATTTCTAACCATGTAAATGGTACTTCTGGGAATTTCTCTTGCATGTGAACCATGCTGTTACCAATCTCAACAAACAGTAAACCGCCGTCGTTTAGCATATCCGGTGCTTGTGCTAGCATTTTTAACGTTAGTTCTAGTCCATCGAAACCAGACTGTAAACCGATCTCTGGTTCGTGTTTGAACTCATCAGGCAAGTTATCAATGTCTTCTTGATCAACATAAGGCGGGTTCGATACGATCATGTCGTAGCGTAAGCCTTCAAGGTTCGAGAACAAGTCAGATTGAATTGGTGTTACTTGATTCTCAACACCGTGTTCTTGAATATTGATCTCGGCAACTTCAATCGCACCATGTTCAATATCAACCGCATCGATTTCAGAATCCGGGAATGCATGAGACAGTGCAATGGCAATACAACCGCTGCCTGTACACATATCAAGGATACGCATTGGCTCGTTTGTTAACCAAGGTTGGAAACCATTCATGATCAGTTCTGCAAACGGTGAGCGAGGCACTAATACACGTTCATCAATAAAGAACTCTAACCCAGCAAACCAAGCTTTATTAGTCAGGTATGCCGCAGGGATACGTTCGTTCACGCGGCGAACGATTAACTCAACCAATGTTTGGCGTTCAGAAGTAAGCAGTCTCGCATGACGAATTTGAGGGTCAATATCCAATGGCAGGTGTAATGTCGGTAAGATTAACTGTACAGCTTCATCCCACGCATTATCAGTACCGTGACCATAAAAAATACCAGCATCGTTAAAACGGCTAACCGCCCAACGGATAATATCTTGTATTGTAATTAACTCTTTGACTGCTTCGTCAATAAAAATCCTGTCCACAATTGACTCCAATTTTGGTAAAGTAACAAAATGTTTAATCAACTGAGCTTAGCAGTTGAATTTGGGTAACTACATTATGTTTAATAAACAAATGAAAAAAAAGATGTTGCTGCAAATAGATGTAGCAAAAGAACAGGCACAAGCGGCGCAAGTGAAAGTATCGCAAGCAGCGTTGAAACCAGATGAACACGCTCTTTTCTCTGATAGTATGAAAGGTATAAAACCTTTGGCACAGGATACCATACGCAAAACAAAAATCAGGGCAAATAAACCGAAAACGCAAGCAAATGATTCAATCCGACAAGAATCAGCGCAACGTGAACATTTTTTCTCCGATCAATTTGAACCACATATTGCTGACGAAGGCCCAACTCGCTATATACGAGATGGCGTTTCACCTTATGAGTTGAAGAAATTGCGTCGTGGTGATTACGAGCCTGAGCTGCTGTTAGACTTACATGGTTTAAGCCAAGAAACAGCCAAGGTAGAAATATCAGCATTAATCGCAGAATGCCGTAAACAGCATATTCGCTGCTGTAACATCATGCATGGTCATGGTAAAAATATTCTTAAACGCCAATTACCAATGTGGTTAGCCCAGCATCCTGATATTGAAGCATTTCATCAAGCAACCAAGACCTGGGGTGGCAGTGCAGCCATATCCATCTTGATTGAGCTGACAACGAAAGAAGACTTCTGTTAATTGTCTGCCACGTGTTGGCAGCATTTATTGATGATTATCGCGAAGGTAATAAAGGTATACAAGTATGGTGACTGATAAACAAGATCAGTGGTTTGCAGAACTAGAAAAAGAAAACAATGAGCGTCTGGTACAACTTGAACAAGCAATGCAGACCAAGGATAAATTGCACCGAATCAAAACTGAGAAGGTAAGGAAAAAGGCGGCATCAGCTGCAGATTTCAACGAGAAACATCCAAGGCTAAGCTTTCTAAAACGTTACAATGTCATCATCATGATGCTGCTTTTTCTGCTCATTACGGTGGCATTTAATGTGTCTATGTTTATCGGTTAACATCAACGTTTTTATCGTTTAGTACCGAGCTGTTTATAGTTCAGTACCAAACGACAGGCACAAAAAAAGGTTAGTGCATAACACTAACCTTTCAAGCTCAGTCTGTTAAACCGCAAATCGTTTAATTTCACGATTCACTTCCGAGATACGCATTTTAACATTGTTACCTGCGTTGCTCGGCATGATTAACATACCTTGCTGGAACTCTAATAATCCCAAACCTGTGACATAGAGGGTTCCACGAAAAAAACTCTTTACATATTTTGCAATACGGAACGAGTTAAACTGTTTAAAACTACGCATTAGCACTCCTTTATACGCTTATATAAGTACCATCCAAGTACCCAAACAGAGGCGGCATAATATACTAACAAAACATCAATGCAAAGCTATTTAACACTACAATAACCGTTGTGCAAAGTATAAGCACCATTCATAATATGCATTATTAAACAACATACTAACTTATACTGTGAGATGTCTCTAACCACTTCAGTTGGCAATCATTTTCATTTAATTCTAAACAAGCAATCGCTGACGTTGCGAAAGCAGGCATGTGTTTACCATTTGTTAATGCAGCAGTGAGGTAACTCACTACAGGTAAATGCGAAACTAACAATATGGTTTCATAGTTATATTCTGCGACTAGTGCGCGAATATAATCAGCAATAAATTCGGCATCACCATAAGGGGTGATGTCTTCACATACTTGGACTTTGTTTACGGTGAAAAAGTTCCCGATAACTTGCCAAGTTTGTGCAGCTCGTACATATGGGCTATGTAATACACAATCTAACGTCGGTTCAATTGCACTTAACCAACTAGCCATATCAGCGGATTGTTGTCGTCCTGTGCCCGTTAATTCACGTTCAGCATCACTGTTGGCATACAGTCCTGCTTGACCGTGTCGCATAATATAAATCTTCATACCACCACGCATATTATCTATTGAATACTGTATAGATATTAACACAGCGCCTTAAAACGATTGCATGGTAGCGCAACTTGATGACAAAAATATTAAAAATCACGTTTAGCTTATGTTTTTAAACATTGTTTTCAAAAAATACTTACTTACTGCTATTTTCGCGCCATACTGAACTTATATTATGAGTAAGCGGTATCGCCATCGCGCGGTATCAATTTTATTCAGTAAGATTAAACCTCAGCATTCATTACTGCATTTTAAATTGGCCATTCTTTGAAGCCGATCTAATTTAAACTCTTTTTCTGATGCAGTCATCACATGGAGCATTCACCTTGATAACTAGCCCTAATGATTACAAACAATATCGTCACATCACGCTCCCTAATGGTTTAGTTGTATTACTGATCCAAGATGATCAATGTAAAAAGTCAGCCGCATCCATGTCCGTTGCCGTTGGTCATTTTGATGATCCCTTGCAGCATGAAGGGCTTGCGCACTTACTCGAACATATGTTATTTCTGGGGACTGAAAAACACCCAAAACCCGGCGAATACCAGTCGTTTATTTCCATGCATGGTGGCAGTAACAACGCTTGGACCGGCACCGAATATACCAACTATTATTTTGATATTAACAATCGCTATTTCCATAACGCCCTAGACCGTTTCGCTCAATTTTTTATCGCGCCAAGCTTTAATGCGGATTTGTTAGAACGCGAACGTCACGCTGTTGATTCTGAATATAAACTAAAGCTTAAAGATGATGTACGTCGCTTCTACCAAGCACACAAAGAAACCGTTAATCCAACCCACCCTTTTAGTAAATTCTCGGTGGGTAACCTCACGACATTAGCCGACACCGAAAGCTACACTTTGCGTGATGAATTGTTACGATTTTATGAGCAACATTACTGCGCATCCTTAATGAAGTTAGTGATCCAATCCGAACTGACACTCGATAAGCAAGAACACATGCTTAGGGAAATGTTCTCGACTGTGCCTAATCGCGGGATCAATGCAGTTCCTTTAGCAACCCCGCTATATACAACAGCGCAATTACAACAAGCTATTTGGGTGGAATCGCTCAGCGGCCATAAAAAATTATACATCTGCTTCCCGCTAGGCGATATCGTACCCTACTACCAAATTAAACCACTGAGTTACATTAGCCAGCTAATCGGTGATGAAACCGATGGCAGTTTACTGTCATTACTGAAACGTAAAGGCTGGGTAACCGCGTTATCAGCAGGCAGTGGTCAAAGCGGCGCTAACTTTAAAGATTATAATGTCATTGTCGGTTTAACCAGTGATGGTTTTAACCATATCACCGAGATTGTTGAGTTTTGCCTGCAATATATCAAACTGATCACCGAGCAAGGTTTACAGGCGTGGCGCTATGACGAGAAGAAAAATTTCTTGGAACAAGCTTTTCGCTACCAAGAAAAAATATCCGCCGTTAAAAATGTGTCACACCTATCACAAAACTTGCATATCTATCAGCCTGAGCATGTGATTTACGGCGATTATATGATGACTGGGTTTGATATTGAGGCGTGTCGTTTCTTCTTGCAGCAGCTTAACCCGACAAATATGCGCTTGATGATATCAGCACCAAACTTAGAGACCGATAAAAAGGCCGCTTGGTATGATACCCCTTATCGCGTTGATGCATTTACACCTAGCCAGCAACAACGCTGGGCGAATGTAGAGATTGATGACCGCCTAGCGCTACCAATTAAAAACCTATTCATGAGCTCGACTTTAGAAGCCCTTGCGCTTGATAAAGCCAATCTCACTGAACAACCCCGTTTAATTGATGAGAGTGAAGGGTTTAAAACTTGGTTTATGCAAGAACATGAGTTCCACCTGCCAAAAGGTAATATCTTCATTTCAATTGATAGTGAATACGCCATTGCCAATACCCATAATATAGCCATGACCCGATTAGCGGTTGAGCTATTGATGGAGCAATTAAATAGCCTGACTTATCAAGCCGAAATTGCCGGTATTAATTACCATATCTACGCCCATCAAGGCGGATTTACCTTACACCTTGCCGGGTTTGCGCAGAAACAGTTCGAGTTATTAAAACTGATCATTGGTCATCGTCACTTACAAACCGTTGATAATGAGACCTTCTCGAGTATTCGTAACCAGTTACTTATTTCGTGGGAAAACCAGAAACAAGCGAAACCAATCAATCGCTTGTTTTCAGAGTTAACCTCACTGCTGCAACCGAATAATCCGTCAAGTGAGCGTCTTGCTAAAGCCTTGGTGGGTATTAAGCAGGAACAATTACCGCAGTATCTGGAAAAAATATATCAAAACATCAGTGTGGAAATATTGATACACGGTGACTGGCATCAATCTCAAGCGTTAGAGATAGGTCAATACGTCAAAGATAAACTGCATCCAATTAGCACGCCAGGTAAAGAGACAATACGTAAGTTGGTGGATATCCAGGATACTGGTTCTTTGGTACACGAAGTGGCTGTTGAACATAACGATTCGGCGCTGATTGTGTACTACCAAGCACCGAAAATATCACCCAAAGAATTGGCCTATTACAGCTTGGCAAATCATGTTATGTCATCGAAATTTTTCTATGAACTGCGCACCCAGCAACAATTGGGTTATGTCGTCGGGACCGGTAACATCCCGCTTAATCGTCATGCAGGATTGATGTTGTACGTACAATCACCCCATACGCAACCAACAAAACTGCTCAATGCGATCAATGATTTTATTGATTTCTTCCCGTTCGGGATGATCTCCTTTACCGAGCAGCAATGGCAATCCAGTAAGCAGGGATTAGTGTCTAAATTACGCGAACCTGACGCTAATATAAACGGTAAAAGTAAACGTCTGTGGCATGCTATTGGCATTAAAGATAAAGACTTTAACAAGTCCGATAAAATTGCCGAAGAATTGGAAAAAATTGAACGTGTCGACCTGATTCGCTTCATGGTGGAGTTAAAGTCTCGCACCTCAGACCGCTTGATAATGGCGACAATTAACCAAGGTAATAAACATGACGATGAAGATGACTACGAAGAACGTCATGTAGAAAAGTTTGAAGGTACCTATATTGCTGATGTACAAGCCTTCCAGCAGCAAAGTAATATCTTTGAGCTGTAGCGCTAAACAGAACTAACATAACAAGCACAAAAAAGGCGCTGTCGGTTACTCACCCACAGCGCCTTTCTTTTTAAGCTTGATCGGTTCTAAATAGCGTTAGCTACTTAAACCAATGAAGCCACCTAACGTAATTAACAGACCACCTGTGGCTTTATTGATCTTATCTTGATAGCGATTAAGCATTTGTTTTAACGAGCCACGATTAAGCAATATGATGAAACATGACCACAGTACCGCGGTTTCTAAGAAGATGGACAAGCTGATTAATAACTTATCTGATGTTGGTGTTTCCGGTGCAATCACCTGACTGAATACTGCCACCATGAACATCAAGATCTTAGGGTTTAATAAATTACACAGCAGACCGTCTAAATAAGCTTTCCCAGGACTAAAAACTAATGAACTCGTATCAACCGCTATTTCGCTTTTCCCTGCACGCAATGATTTAATACCAATATAAATAAGGTAACCGGCACCGAACCAACGCACCACGTTGAACAACATAGGGTTGCTCGAAATAAGAAACGATATACCGAATAAACCTAACATAATGTGCACAGCCAAACCACTAATGATACCGCCAACACAGTACCAAGCAGCGCGTTTCGCACTTAGGCTACCGTATTTTAAGACCAACATCATGTCAGGCCCAGGGCTGAGCATGCCAAAAAAGTTAATAATTAATAATGACACTATTATTTCGTACATGTTGATCACCACTCCATTGCGTTGAGGTAATCATAGAATGTAAGTTGAAATGAATAAAATGACTTATCCTACTTATCAGCAGTCCCATTTGGAATGTTGATAGTTAATTGAGCATATAATTCATCACGCAGCCATTTATGCGCCAAATCATGGTCAAAACGGGGGTGCCAGATGATTGCGGCCTGTAAAATAGGTAATTTAATGGGTAAATCTTTGCGAATAAATTGCTCACCGATGATCAATTTATCGGCTATAGAGTTGGGGATGGTTAATAAATGGTCAGTTTTAGCTAAAATGCTAAAGGCCGAAGAATAAGATGGGATGCGTAATGCCACCTCTCTAAATAGCCCTTGTGCTGATAACGCCACATCAATGTCACTGGCTTTATCCGCACCCGAGGTAATAATACTATGTGGATATTGCGTATAATTCGCTAACGTTAATACTTCATTTTCTAACGGGTGCCCTTGGCGCATAATACACACGTAGTTATCTTTCTCTAGCGGTAAATAGGAAAGGTGTTTATGTTCAGGACGAATAATCGTGGCGCCTAAATCAATCTCACCACGCTCCATCGCTGCCAGGGTAAACTTATCCCAATAGGTGAGATTAAGTTTAATATTTGGTGCATGCAGATACAAATGAGCAAGCGCCGCTGGCAAAATATAATCGGTGACATAATCGGTTGAAGCAATTGTAAATTCACGCTGTGATTGCAAGGGGTCAAAGCCCCCAGTCATCAATAAACCATCGATGTTATTCAAAATTTGCGCCAGCTCGGGTTTTAACTGCTTGGCTTTTTCGGTTAACTGACTTTTATTATCCATTTTAATGAGCAAAGGATCGGCGAATATCTCGCGTAACTTAGCCAGGTTTTTACTCATTGCCGATTGAGTGATGTATTGACGCTGTGCTGCCGCCGTCACTTGCTGCTCTTGCAACAAGTACTGCAAACTGAGTAATAAGTTTAGGTTGATACGTTGTAAATTAATCATTTAACTTTAATTTTAAATCTGCGTTGCCTTCACGATAATCCATTGTCACTTTAAAGCCACAATATTTCGATAACTTAATCATGCCCGAGTTGGTTGGCATGGTGAATCCGACCATATTTTTTAAGCCTAATTGACGACAAAACTCAATGATTTTCAACATTAATGCTTTACCTAAGCCCTGCCCTTTTAGATCTGAACGTACTGAAATGGCAAACTCGGCTTCAGACTTATCCCAATCAAAAATTGCCCGTACCACCCCTAATGTTTCAGGCTGACCCATCGGGTTTTTCGCACTGGCAATAAAGGCCATCTCACGTTCATAATCAATTTGCGTTAGCATTGCCATTTCAAAGTGGCTGAATTTAGAACGTGCGCCAAAATAACGTAAATAACGATCATCTGCGGTTAATGAAGAATCAAATGCTTGATGCTCTGGTTCATCCTCATGACGAATAGGTCTTAATAATACCGCTTTACCATTTTTCATGGTATAGATACTTTCAAGCTCTTTCGGGTAGGGTAAGATCGCTAATTTTTGCTGTGAACGGCGACCACGTAGGCCAATGCTAACGTTATCTACCTTGATGTTATAAGCAGTACGTCCTAATTCTAATGGCTCCAACAAGATCGACTTTATCATCGGGAAATCAATAATCATCTGAGATATACGGGTTAATATCTCACAGAGTCCGTCCATATTTAAGCGTACCGATAAACTGCGTTCTCGAATAATGCCTTGCTTGATAGCGCCGACAACAAGGTAACGAGATAGCGCCATATTCAGCGGTGGTAAAGCCACACCAGCATCTTGATCGATATCCCAGTCTCCACCCGCTTCGCCTAGGCAAATAATTGGCCCAAACGCAGCGTCATCAATCACCTCAATCCGAAGCTTATTTACCTCATCTTTGGTTAACGTCGTATCTGACATAATGCCGTATGCACTGAGTAATAAGTTAATCCCTTTGTCGTTAATTTCTTTGACGCCGATACGCATGGCTTTGTCGACCATGATCTTAGCGTCAGCAATCAAGCCAGGATTTAAATCAGCTAATGTCTCAGGTGTTTGGATCAGTTGCTTTTGGTGACGTCTAAACTTAACAATATAATTAAAGGCATTGACTGCGACTTCCGGTGTGCCGTATGACGGAATACCAGCTTTAATCAAGGTTTGACGGGCAATACGCCCACTGGTTTCGCCCATCCATGACGTGAATATAATCGGGCCTTTTTTGTTGTTTTTAACCAGCTGAGGGATCAGTTTTTCTGCCGTGATATGACACTCTTCCGTCACCTGCGGTGCATGAATAATTAATAAGGCATCATACTGTGCATCTTCTAACACAATATCTATCACCTTACTGTATGCCTCGGCATCAACACCACCGAGAATATTAATCGGGTTCATGCTGGTAATTTTACCCGGCAGGGCTTTTAACAATTTCTGCTCGGTTTCATAACTTAATTCAGCTAATTTACAGCCTGATTTAATCAATACATCAATGGCCATATAGGCTGGAGAGCCACCATTGGAGATGATCAACATTTTATCACCACGCACAGAACGTTTGACCGTCGCAATGGTTTTGATAGCAGATAGTAACTCGAAGGTATCATTCACCCGTAACATCCCCGAGCGTTGGAATGCGGCGGTGTAAGCGGTGTTATAAGAGATCTTATTGCGGCGGTCTTGTAGTAACGCCGTTGCGCCACCGATGTTGGAACTTGAACGCACCACCACAATCGGTTTTTTAAATGCCGCGGCTCTGGCTGCAGACATAAAACGACGGGTATCAATAATATTGTCGACATACAGCGCGATCGATTTAGTAAAGCGATCACGACTTAAATAATCAATCAAATCAGCAAAGTTAACGTCAATCCGCGTACCAATAGAAATAAAACAGGAGAACCCAACGCCACGGGTTTCAGCCCAATCAATCATAGATGTAGCAAACGCGGCCGATTGTGAAATAACCGCCACATCACCAGCTGGCGGGGCAACATGAGCCAAGCTGACATTTAATTTTAGGCGTGGATTTAATACCCCTAAACTGCTCGGCCCTAATACTCGGATATTGTATTTTGCAGCGATTAAGCCAATCTTTTCCCAGGTATCAGCATTGCCTTCATAAGGTTCATCGCTAAATAAAATAACCGCTTTACAACCAACCTCGCCCAGTTCTTTCACGATCTTGGCAACAAAACGAATCGGTGTACAGATTGCGCCAAGATCCGGCGCTATCGGTAAATCACTCGGTTTTTCATACGCTAAAATCCCACAGACATTATTAGCCTTTAATGATATCGGCATAATCGGACCATCATACTGACTGGCAATTAAATTTTTAACGACCCAATAACCAATACTCTCGGTGCTATTTTTAGCGCCAATAACGGCAATTGATGAAGGTTCTAATAATGCTTTAATATTCAGTTGGGACATAGTTATAAGACCGCCTGTTAAATACTACGTTTTCTATAGGGTAATGATTTTTTGACAAAATTACGAGTTACAGCCACAATTTGATTCCACTTACCCATGACTTTTCTCTGGGTTTGAGTTTCCATTACTAATACTGCTTGCTCTGATGCCACCCATGTTTCGTTAAGTAACGATTTCGCTGCGACAATCGCATCTGGTGAACGGGTTTTGAGACTCTCGACAAAGGTCATCGCCGCCGCCATCGGATCATCACAAACATGAGTAACCAGACCATACTTCTCAGCTTCGATACCGCTAAACTTACGCCCCGTCATGGTTAGCTCTTTAGCAATATCAATACGGGTTAGTTCACGCATGGTGACCATGCCACTCATATCAGGAATTAATCCCCATTTAATTTCCATCACCGAGAATTCACAATCAGCCGTGCTATAACGAAAATCTGCACCGAGCGCTATTTGTAAACCACCACCAAAACACACACCATGAGTCACAGCAATGACTGGCACCGGAATTTGACGCCACAGATAACCCACCTTTTGTGCAAGATTAGCCAGCTCGCCTTCTTCACGTTTTAAGAGTTTACCGGGATTGAGGGGGTTTTTGATAATACTTTTGACATCAAGACCCGCGCAGAACACCTTACCATCACCGCGTATGATCACTGCTCGGATGGCTTTATTACTAGCGAGTTCTGTCGCAGTATTATCTAATGCATAAAACATATCCATGTCTAACGCATTATATTTAGGGCCTCGATTAAGGGTGACTATCGCCACTTCATCGATAATTTCCACGGTAACACGTGGTTGTTGTGCGGCAACTTGACTATTTGGCATCTCTTACATTCCTTGTGTGATACCAATCGCAATAAATAAATGTTCATTTAATGCAATTGATATGCGATTCAATAATAAATCGTATAACAAGATAGTAGAGCAAAGAGTGACTTTAGTTTATGACATATCTCAAGTTTTTACATGCTTAGAGCAAATGCCCGAATTAGGTGTTTAAAACCACAGCATGGTTTGTGCTACTAGGCCAAATTTATTTGAACCGCCATAACTGGCGCCGAGATCAAGGTGGAAAACATTAAATGGTGACAAGCCAATACCAGCCGTGAATACCTGCCCTTTGTTACCTTGCAAATCGTTGGTATAACCAGCACGCAGTTGCATTGCCGACTGCAAACCAAATTCTGCACCAATCTTCAGCATCTGGGTATCATCAAAATCATCATTGACCCCTGACAAGCTAACGACATCTTCATAACGCTGGGTTTTATTTATATCTATATCCATAGCCAGCGTTGCATAATCACTACTCCAACTTAGCCCTGTGGTCACAACAGGGTGTAGATTATAACTCGCGCTTGACCCGTTCATCGGTTTTAAATCCACTTCTTGCGGGATCAAATTTTTCACTACAGCACCCGCGCTTAATCCATATAACAGGCCAACTTCCATACCTAAGTCAAGGTTGAAGCCTTTCTTATCACTGCTCGCACCGTCTTTGTATTTATCCGGATCAAAATTGTCGATAGTTTGTGAGTAATTATAGGTTGAAATAATATTGTATTTCGGTGATATACCAAAGTGCATGCCACCATAACGAGTATCGAACTTACGCGCGAAGGTCATGCCAAATTCAACCACCGAAATAGCATAGACACTCATTTTAGAATCAACATCGGTATCAGCCAGATCATTATCTAAGACGTCGGCAAACAAAAAGGCATCGGCATAACCTTTAATAAACACATTGGTGGAGTAATAACGCGTTGGCACAGAAGCAACCAGACCAAAACCCGCTTCTGAATAGGCTTTATCGCCCGCAAGTTGGGTTAATGCGGCATCAACGATCAAAGCATCAGCAGGTAAGTTCGCATTAGCAATAACATCATAAAGATTTGAGGCATCATTGAATAATTCATCAGGATCATCGAATTGAATACCCAGTACCGGGGCTAATAAACCAAAGTCATCACGTACGTCATGCTTGGCGGCCATCGCAGGATTGTGGAAAGAAGCAGTAACATAATCTGCAGTAGTAACACCTACTCCACCCATTGCATATGAGCGCGCGTCGAACTCGGTTGCAGAAAGTTGGCAACTTGTAACGGCAATGCCCAATGATAAAGACAACAATAATGATTGGCTGAGTTGAGTTTTCATCAGATCATGAATCCTTATGATATTTGAATAGCGACATGTTCCATCGCACAAATTATAAGGTTTATATCGTCATTTCAGCTAACAACTTTAGTTAATTTCGTGTACTCACACAAAAAAACAGCACGATACCTTGCTTAAGGGTTAGTCACGAGTGGCTTTTACAGACTTTTATGCTCAGTAATGCAGCAGTCAAACTGCAAATATGAGTTTTTGATTGACCTTTACGAGGTGATTACCTACAGTACGCATCGTTATATTTTATATAACATTCTGATTAGGTGACGTGTCCGAGTGGCTGAAGGAGCACGCCTGGAAAGCGTGTAAAGGGTAACCTTTCGAGAGTTCGAATCTCTCCGTCACCGCCATCAAACTACATTGAGATGCTTAGCGCATCTTTTTTTGTACCTGAAATTCAGTAAAACTAATAATACCACCATTGTTCTTTGTATCTTTTCTTAGATGAATTAATATTAACGTAGCAGATATCTTTCATTTTTAAATTGTCGTACGTAGGTAAAAAATTGAGTAAAAATAACGAATCAAATTTAGTTGCCGGTCGAGAATGTGGAGAATGCACAGCATGCTGCGTTGTACTTCAGATTGATGATGAAAACTTTAAAAAGCCTGCCGATCAAGTCTGTAAAAATTTAATGGAAAAAGGCGGCTGTAAGATCTATACCAAAAGACCGTCTGTATGCCAAGACTGGCATTGTGCATGGCGATTCATGCCGCAGTTAGATGAGAGCTGGAGACCGGATCTATCAGGGATCATGGTTCGCTCAGATGAGAATGGTATTATTTTCCAACCGATTCACGACCCTAAAACCGTATTTATTACAGCACAAGCAATCGAGTTAATTGGTGGTGGTGTTGCCCAAGGCATTCCTATGTCTATGTCTATTCCAATTAAGCAAGGTTATCGTAGTTATAGCACCTCTCTTAATAAACCTTTAGCGGCTGCTGTAGAGGCTAGAAGTCTGCCGATGATCCAAGATAAAATGCTGGAACTGATTGAATTTTCACTCGCACAAAATACCGCTATAATTCCAATCATCGAGGGTTGAAGTGGCGTAGTCACATAACCGATTTGATGCGAGTCAGCTTATAACATGCTGAACAGGGATTAACCCTACATGATTTATCAGCAAGGTAAACGCAAACTTTAAATCCGTTTTTAGCGAGACCAATGCCAATCACTTTAATGTTATAATGAATGCCTCATCAGTCTTAATACCAGCAATTAAGTTTGGTATAAACTGCCCATATTTGGTGCTGAGGCATCCATTACATCACACAAATTAAGCTTGTTTAAGCTCCGTATAATGACTATCAATAAACTGCCAATTTTCCATTTCAAATTCAATTTTTGATCCCTGTACTACAGTCACATTACCACAATTGAGTCGAATAGCGCCTTGTCTTGTTGATAGAGGCTGGTATTCAATATACCCAAGCTTTTCTGCCGCACCGATAATATGCTTTTTGGCTCGACATAATTTAACATTAAACTGTGCTTCATTATCTCCGATCATCTGATGCAAAGCTTCTCGTTCCACCCAGCCAACCAATAAAGGATCGACATGACCATCACGAGTTAACATCGTTTGATATTGCTGGTAATATTCCCTAGCAAGTAATAAGAGTACATAATGATGAACGCGTTCACCAAGTTCCTCAATCACACCATTAACCATCAATTGCATTTTAACATGCCAGTCGTTGGCGCTTACATCAAAACGAATGGCGATATTGTTGCTTAATTCAACCTCCGGCACGCTATTATTTTTTAGCATATTCGCTACAGCCCCCCTATTTACATCATCATTTACCGTATCAGCTCCAATGTGGGTTAAAGATGAATCATCAACGGTAAGCCCATGAAGATACATAATATACCTCTGCAAAGCCTGCTTATTCAAGGGTTCGTTGTGGTTGCTAAACGCTTGCATTAACAAGGTGACAGGCAATGCTTGATAGGCAAGTTCTAAATAACTGGCGGTAACATGTATATAATTAATACCCGAAGTTATCGCCATAATTGCGTTTTCCTTAGTGTGGAATCCAACGCCAGAAAAAGCACATTCAAATTCTAATGATTTTGAATAATTAGTGGCATTTAACGCCGCTAAAAAACGTTTAATTCCCGAAGGAGAAAATAACGACAAATCATCATTAAAACAAATACGCTGTACACCGGACAATTCGCACATTCTGACAATTTTAATCAGCTGACTTTGGGATATTTGAAAGGCATTTTTAAGTAATAATCGGATACTTACTTCACCAGTGTCAATAAAATACTCCAATAATTCTGCGCAACGATTTATAGCTGCTGAACTCGATATCTCGTCCAAATTAAGCTCCACATAAATCTGATGATGTACTACAGATTCTTCCGAGGTGAAGTAATATCTAAGCTGTTCATAGGAAACTTTACCCCAAACGTGTTGGTGATGATATAAACCGCTTAACAGGCTTATATCGAGTAATTGCCCATCAAACTCAGCTTGTTGACTCAAGTTAACTAGGTTTTCTCCTCTTTGTTCGCCAAAAGCATTTAACAGTGGCCCATTATATTGATGGCTACTTGCATCAATAAAACCATGAAAGCTTTCTGGGTAAATATATTTATTCCAATCATTTTTCATTTTAGTTCTTCCTTGCTGTTGTGGTATTTACAGTATCGTAGACAGAACAAATACCGTATACCGCGATGCCTGACCAAAGAATGAAAAATCCTCTCAGAACACCTGTAGATATATCTTCACCAAAAATCCCTATCGCCACAAATAGCATTAACGTGGGGTTTAGATACTGCAGCAACCCTATGGTAGTTGCCGATAAAAAAACAACACTGCCAATGTAAAGCAATATTGGTAACGTTGTTATCGCACCAAGTGAGAGCAATAACCCCCACTGACTCGCGCTAAAATTAAAACTCAATTGAGTGAAATTCAAGACGATAAAAATCAGTGCAGGCACTGCAGCAAAACCCGTTTCAACCGTGAGTGTTGCTAATGGTGCGATGGCCTTCGTTTTCTTTAGTACCGAGTAATAGGCAAAAGTTACGGCGATGGTAATGCTAATCCAAGGCAGTGAGTCGGTATAACGCTCATTAACAACAATTACCGCACCAAGAAAACATAAACTCATTGCAATCATTTCAGCCCGGGTAACACCTTCTTTTTGACGCCATTTAAGTAAAGCTACACTTAATAGCGGCGCCAGGAAATAACCAAAGCTGGCTGAACTAAGTTGATTTAAACTGATACTAAAAATGACTAAATACCAGTTACTCGATATCAGCACACTGCTGATAAATAATACCTGCCACTCATTCTTATTTAGCTGACGAATAATCTGCCAGGTCGAGGGGATTAGTATTAATAATAAACCACAAAACATCATCGAAAAAATGATACGAAAAGCCAGTACCTGTAAATTATCAATGGTGGACAAGGCGTTGAAAATTAATGTCGCCAGCGACCAGAGAAAAAAGGCACAGATATTAGCTAGCAGCGCTAGGGTAATGTTTGATCTCGAATAGGTCATAATTAGCTTCCTGTTTAATTATTTATTCGTTTACTAATATTACTTTTCCAATAGCAGCCCCAGAAGCTGCAAATTGATGCGCAAATTCAGCGTGCTCAAATGAAAACTGTTTATCATCCAGTAACGGTTTTAGCTCGTCACGTTCAATAAGCGTTTTTATTTTTTTCAATATATAGCGATAAGACTCGGTATCACGCCCCGATAGCATTGGCCATAAGACATTGATAAAATGTAAGTTTAACTTTCTGCCTGCAGCTATAGTAAGATCAACATTACCATCGGCTAAAGTCATTACCACATGGCCGCCAACTTTACAGGCGGATAGTGATTTGTCGATATTACTATTGCCAACAGTATCGAAAACCAAATCAAAACCACAACCTCCGGTTAAGCGATTAACATAATCTTCAACCTCTTCCATTTTATAATTCACAGTATCATCGACGCCTAGCTCTCGGGCTAATTTTTCTTTTTCTTCCGAGCCAACGGTGGCATAAACAGACGCTCCCAGTTGCTTCGCCAGCTGAATAGCTATATGACCAACACCACCAGTACCACCATGTATCAATACTTTCATCTCACCGTTGATGCCAGCGGCCTCCAGCCCTTCCCAAGCTGCAATGGCAACTAAAGGTAATGCCGCGGCCTGTTGAAAATCCAAGTTTTCAGGCATTTTACTAATGCTCCAGTTATCGGCCAGCATCACATCGGTTAATGCGCCTTGACGCCTAGCAACGCCACCGGCGCACCCATACACTCGATCACCGGGTTCAAATTCACAGACCTCGTCACCAACTGCCAAAACAATACCAGCGACATCAGAATGCAGTACTGTAGGATATTCTGGTTCTAAGTGCGGTAACTCGCCCCGGCTTATCTTGTAGTCAAAAGGGTTTACACTGCTCGCTTTAACCCTGATTGCTACTTGGTTTGTTCCAGGCTTGGGCAATGGCATATAGCGTTCAATAAATATTCCCGTTTTAACTTTTTTATCTAATATAAAACTACGAATTATCTGCTCTGGAAAACATTGTTTTATAAAACGTTCTAAATGTAGATTAAAAATAACTGGAGACTCAATATGAGGGCAGTGATGACAGTCGGCAATAAACAAGCTATTTTCGGCAAAAATATCTTGCAGTTCGGGTTGATTAAAGTACTCATTATTAATGAATCCATCCAGTTCGCCGACGATACTCATTTTTGCGATATCAGTGCGTTGCAATATTTGAATTTCATCTTGTAATTCATCTAAGGTGAAACCGGTTAAAATGCCAGGGCGTACATCCTGATGAGTATTGTTAATCGATTTAACCACTTTGATCCAATCAGCTAAAGGTAATACGTCTTCATTGGCAAACTGCTGAGCCATCTCAATTATCTGCTCATCATTTAGCTCATTGGAAAAAATCAAGCCACTAGTGGGTTCAGGTAAAAATGCGTCAGTGGCTGTTTTACTGTTAAATGGCGGAGCGCCTACCAATAAGATCCCAGCAACACAGTTAAGCTTAGGTAAGGCATCAACAATAGCGTGGCCACCGAGGCTATGCCCGATGACGATAATGTTTTCCAGTTGCAGTTCATCGATAAACTCAATAATTTGCATTACGCAACCGGAAAAACCATATGAACTATTATTTTTAGCCGCAGAAGATTCACCATGCCCTAAGAAATCTAGAGCGATACAGCGGTAGCTTTTACCTAAATGACTTAGCTGATGGTGAAACACTTCAGCACAGGAAGAATTACCATGTAAAAATAATAATGTCGGTCCGACCCCCGTCGTTTCCAGATAACTAACAGTGCCTGAAGGCAGTGATTTATATAGCCTTTTCATATTTAACTCCATGTTTTTTTGACAGGATCCGTTTGATATTTTGTTCAAACAATACTTGAATTTTTTCAGCTGTCTGAGTATTCAGCAAAGGTATACTATAGGTAAATGCACAGCTCATTTGATGATCTAAGCTAGCAATATGCAATGCGATTGCAAAATTACCACCATTACGGTTAGCAAGGTTACGATAACCAACAATGCTAAAATTTTCATAGTCTTGCATTAAATTAAGCTGACCATGGTTAGTCATAGCAACATCATGTGAAAACGCTTTGATGCGCTGCAAACTTTTTGCTCTCTGACGTAATAGCGCTAAGCTAATATCATCTTGCACCGATGTAAGTTGTTGGGCACTGCTGCTTAGTTTCTGCTGGTAGCTGTCAATAAATAAATTTAATGATGTTGATACTGATACTGTATGAGGTAGTACTTTGATATAACAACCAATCACATCGTCATTAATGCCCGCTTGTACACGGTTACGTAAAGATACCGCCGTCAGACAACTTATTGAATTGCGTT
Source organism: Moritella sp. PE36 (assembly GCF_000170855.1). GTDB lineage: Bacteria > Pseudomonadota > Gammaproteobacteria > Enterobacterales > Moritellaceae > Moritella. The sequence continues at coordinate 99,918 of NZ_ABCQ01000002.1, forward strand.
GTTGCAGTTCGGCGATCGCTCGACAAAAAGCGTAGGTCAACAAAGTATTCAGTGTTGAATTTAATTCTTTGCTGACGACCTTTAATTGCAGCATTGTTTGGTGATCAAAACAAGTTTCAAGATAAGCACTGCTACGTCTTGATATTTCAACACTTTCTTCTACCTTCCACTGAGGTACTATTAATTCAACTGGAAGATCATCAGGGGTTTCTTTACTCGCAATCGACGTTTCGTTAGTGACAGTCTTGAGTAATTTTTTTTCCGTTACGCCCTTTTCTTGCAGGGACAAAAATTGTTCTAGAGCCGGTGCGACAGTTTGTTTATTCCTCGCTAAGCTGTTAACCCCCGTTTGATAATAACCTAATAATGATTCAACCAAGGTGGCAATAGATAAACCATCAACAATTGAATGATGGAAAGTCAGGGCAATATGGCTACATTGTTTTTTAGCATCTTCTAGCAAGACCACTGCAACTAATGCTTTATTCGCTAATAACAAACTATTTAGACAAACAGTTGTTGCATGCGATAAATCATAATTATCACTTAATGTAATCTTGCTAAATATTGACTCAGCTTCATGATGAGTCTTATGCAGTTCAAAGGAGGATTTTGTTGTCACCAACCGACTTGATAATATCTCAAAGGTTTGCAGCCACAAATCAACTGCAATTTTTAATCTAGCTTGATCTAACATTACATCAAGATCAACCACCGATGTGGTCTGGGTATTTCCAGCCAACTCATGCATTACAGCCATTCGGCTTTCAATCGATCCCAACGGGCGAATAAGGCTAGTATGATTCATGCTGCAGCCGCCACATTTGAATAATATACTGACAAACTTGCTATAAAGTCCGCGATATTTCCGGTATCACCCACATATTCAATGATGTTATCGGGCCTTACCAAAATAAATTGATCCGCCGTTAACAGCTTATACTGAGGATCGCTAAGTTTATTCACTCGAACTGATGCACCAAAGCTTACCTGAATAGCGAGTTCCAAAGCCTGTAAATGATTGGAGGTTATAGCATCATTTACAATCAAACTGTGTTTGCCTCCCCCTGTGATAAATGTCGATAAGTCCGCTGAAAAATTGATGCTTGCCAATAAACTGCCAACATTATATTTTTGCTCAGGGTCAAGCGGTTTTTTACTGTAATTAAGTTTATAACCAGATGAAAACATAGGGAATTCCTTAATGAAGCCACGATTTCGAACCAGAGGTAAGAACTTGGTTTCATCTTCCAGTTGATGGCGGTCTAAACCCGCGATCATTGAAGTATTGAGGTCGGTAACCTTCAGTAATTGCTCTGCATTCCAATGGCGTTCCTCTGTATAGCTGTCAAGTAAGGCTTCAGAACTTAAACCATTAAGTACATAACCTAATTTCCAGCCTAAATTAAACGCGTCTCCTATCCCGGTATTCATACCAAAACCACCGATAGGGCTAAATAAATGCGCGGCATCGCCAGCAATAAAAACATTACCACGACGAAAAGAGGGTGTGGCTCGATTATAAAAAGGCGCAGCAGATAACCAGGTAGGTTCTGATATTTTAATATCAACATCTAGTTTGGCGATGGCTTGCTTAATATCATCTAAGGTTGGTTTATTTTTTTTCGCTATAGGGCCATCGGCTTTAATCACGATCCTGTGATAGCCTTCAGTTAAAGGTAAAACAATAATAAACCCTTGTTCTTTTATGTAGTAATAGCTTTGTGTTAAATCTCTATCCCAAGTTAACTTAACGTCCGCCAGAATAAAATGCAGATCATAGTCATAACCACTGAAAGGTAATGAAATCTGTTCACGAGTTTTACTGTTTGCGCCGTCACAACCGACTACATAACGGTATTCCCGGTTTTCTTCTCCATCACGAGTATTTAACCTGACCTGCACTGCTTGCCCGGTTTGCTCTAATGAAACTAGCTCTGTGCCCCGTTCGATTTGATAACCCAATTCACGGAGTTTGTCTTCCATTGCAGCTTCTGTATCCGGTTGTGGCAGCATTAAAAAATAAGGGTATGTGGCCGATACCCGTTTAAAATCCAATTTAAATAAGCGTTTATCATCATAAACCAAATTAACTATAGGATTTTTCTGACCTTTTTTTAATAAAGATTCTGCTATTCCCAAATCCGCTAGCATATCTAAAGTAGCAGGGTTAACACTTAGGGCTTTAGAGCCAGAACATTGTTTATTACGTTGTTCAATAATTCTAAAAGGGATTCCAAATCGATGTAACTGTAATGCGGTAATCATGCCGGTTGGTCCGCCACCAACAATGAGAACTTCCTGATTCATAAGTAATCGACCTTATGGTAAAAATCAGACTCTCCCCCTAGATCAAGGTTAGAGCCGATAATATTAAAAGAGTTTTATCACTTGGATAACGTTAAATTTACAAGTTAGTCCCGTCTAGAATAGCCTGAGGATAACGAGCGCCATAAATGTTGTCGCTGGAAAAAATACTGCTTAAGGTCGTGATTATTTTGGGGCTTAAATCAACTTGTAATGCACCAAAGTTATCTCCCAGATATTTCACTCGTTTAGTTCCCGGAATAACATGTAAATTGTCATATTGCTTTAACAACCAGGCCAGTGATAATTGTGCTGGAGTACAATTTAACTCTTTACTTAGCTCCTGAACTTTAGCGACAAGCTCGAGATTTTTAACGATATTTTCTTCCTGGAATCGAGGTAATTTCGCACGGAAATCCTTGTTAACATCAGCCTGTTGAATATCAGCCTTAGTTATACCGCCGGTTAAAAAACCACGACCCAACGGACTATAGGCGACAAAGTTAGTTCCTAACGCTTTACAGGCCGGCAAAATTGTCTGTTCAACGTCTCGGGACCATAATGAATACTCACTTTGTAATGCTTCTACATGATGAACTTTACTCGCACGTTCAAGGGTCTCTATCGATACCTCAGATAAACCGATAGATTTAATTTTACCTTCCTTAACCAATTCAGCGAGTGCTTCCATAGGCTCTTCGATAGGGGTATTTGCGTTACGTCTATGCATATAATAAATATCAATGGTCTCGACATTTAGACGTTTCAACGATGCTTCACATGCTGCTTTTACATAGGCTTTCGTGTTATCAATAATCAAGTTGTATTTATCATTAGGGTCACGACGAATACCAAATTTTGATGCAATAACGACATCATCACGCTTTGAACCTAGCTCTTTAGCAAACTGTCCAACAAGCTCTTCATTATGTCCTGCGCCATACATATCAGCGGTATCGAAATGGTTGTAACCCATATCAAGTGCCGCATGAAGTGTTTTTAATGACTCAGGATCATTACGATCACCATAAAATTCACTCATGCCCATACAACCTAAACCAACAGCCGCCACAGTTTTATTTGCGATACTTCTACCCATAACAATTTCCTCATTTAATAAAAATTAATTTGACTCAATCAATGAGCCTTGACTTAATGACACAACTCTAACAAACAATATTTAGCCTGATGTCCCCTCGATATCCGGTTTAATTTTTACCAGCATCGTATTCATTGGTTATGACCAGGGTTAAAATTCGTTCAGCTAATTCTTTGTTATCGCTATATTACTGAATTAATTTTTTCGGCCTACTGACTAGAGGTACAGGCAAGGTAAGTTTTATTTCTGAAGTGATGACTTCCATTTTATTTTATGGCTTGATTGAATAATCGTTTTAACAGTGTATCAATACCAATTAAGATGAGCTGAATTTGAAATAGACTAAGGTTTACCATTCAGAGTGGAGGTTCATTGATTTTTTCAATTAACATTAAGAGAGGGTTTTGGATTCGATAGATGAGTAAGGCCGGTTTTTTAACTCCGGTTATTGGGAAATCAGGCTGGCATCGTCATATCTTATTATCGACTCAGGGTCAATTCACAGGTTGGCGGCTCTGACCGCGAACCTGTGAAATACAAAAATAAAAATCCAACGACCACCCCCTTTTTTATCGCACAACACCAGCCGTAAGTACTGAAAAATATTTGGTTTTATTTGCCAGCAGAGTCTTATCTTCAGGGTTTACCAGGCAGCCTTTCCCTACGCTATCCAACATAGGGAAATCACTGATATCATCACCATAAGCGACTGAAATTTCACTAACATCTGCATTATCAAATTGCTGAAAAAAACGGCGAATATAATGTGCCTTGCCCTCCCCGATACAAGGCAGATCGTACAGGGTGCCCATATACTTTCCACCAGCTTTTGTCTGAGGGGCACATAAAATCGCATTCACATTTAATTGCTCAGCTAAAGGTAGTAACATCGCTAGCCCTGAACCCGAAACAAACACTATATTATAACCTTCTTCCTGATGATGCCTTAGCCGTGCTAACGTGTGTTGGTGAAAAAAATCGGCTTGCCCGCAGACACTCAGATACCAGGCTTGAGCCTCCTTAACCAAAGCGTTCACCGAAATACCGTTAAAGAGGCTGTAATAATATTCATTAATATGCTCCCTCGGGGTACTTTCAGCAAATAAGTATTTAAGCTTAACGTCCACCTCATCTATCAATTCAGCAGAGATCAGGTTAGATTCTCGTTGCAAGTAGTTCATAAAACTGAACATACTTTTAATTGAAATTAAGGTGTTATCAACATCGAAAAAAGCACAAGGTTTGGTCGTTACCAGATTATGCTGCCACATTTTGCGATTCCTTATTATTTAGAATATATTTGATTGCATCACATGCCATCACCTCTTCTTTTTTCTTCAGCCACTGTGAGCTATAAGTGCTAAAACTTGTAGATACTTCTGCACAAACAACGCCGTTTTGCACCGCATTCATGACCACATCAAAATAGTGAACGCCTTGTTTTTTTACTTTATGAGTTTTTATTTCATATTCAATGGTCATCGGTAACGGAAACGCAAAATTCAAGTACTGTGAATTTAAAGAATTAATCACAAAGTAGCTGGAGAAATCATCTTCTTTAAGAAAGAATGCCTCAGTGATGGCTAAAAATGCCTGACGGGTAGCTTCTGTAATCACCATGCCCTGTACATGGTGCCCGGTAACATGATCACTCATTTCATCACAAGCATCATCAATAATGACATCTATCTCGAATTTACTTTCACATATCCGGCGCGGTAGACCTAACATTGAATTTCGAGGCTGATGTTTATGCACATACTTTCGCCCTGATTTAACCGTTTCCTTAAATTCTAATAAGTTACTTAACCCCACATTTTTTGCAGTCTTAATCAATAAAGAAACTTGAGCCTCATTAAGACCTTGCCCTAGTTTAAAACGAATATTTTTATCCGTTATTAAATTGTTTCTTAATATATGTAGCGCTTCACTCACCGTTAATACGCCCTCATTTTCCGCAAAAAACTCAAATTTATCTCCAACAATAATCATATTTTCAATATTCATAACTTGCTCCTATAAAGGTCTAAAAATTAAATTCAAAACATGAACAACACTTTAAAGGAACAACAGCCAGAAGTTAATTACGCAAGCTATCGAAACATTTCGGGAACAAACGATGAAATTGAAATAGGGAGAGATTGGTGATGAAACAGACTGAAATACCATTTCATCCAGTGAGTGATTATAGTTATCTCATCACGAATCAAGCACTACAAACTTAAATTAAATTTCAATTCAAAGGGTATATGAATGAAAACAAGCATCAATAAAACACTCACTTTACTAACAACGTTTGCCTTATCAACATCTGCAGTTATGGCTGAAGAAGATAATTATCAGCAATATATTCAGGATGAATATTTAGAGCAATATACTGTTGATGAAAATAGTTTTAATAAAAATCATGTCAGTAAGCAAATGCTTAGACGCGGATTAAGAAATAAGACATTTCTTGCTAGTTTAAATAAACAGCATGCTTACTTTGAAGGTAGTCAAATCGTTAGACGTTTCTTTTTATGTATTCCGGAAGCTTCGAATCAAAAATATAATCTGGAAAGAATGGCGCAAGTAAATGAATGTTTTTACGATATCGTTAATCCAAATATAGAATTAGACTTAAATGGATCGCTATCTACAGGCATAGACTCGACCATAAGCATTGCCACTGAGGGGCTGGCACAATTACGACAAAATGCTATTTTTTCACCGACCTCTTTTTATGTCAGCCATTATCAACCGGGTAATAAACCAGGTACTGGCCGCATGGAGTTTAATTTTAATGTTTTAGTGCATCAGGAAATCATTCAGTCAACGGATGTGGTGTTACCGTTCGAGCCAACCCTCGGACCACAACTGTTTATGAGTAATAATACTTTAGGTGTTATCGCCACAGAAACGGGTAAATGGACCATAGACAAATTAGTCGTGAAATCAATGTTTACCGAGCTAAGGCCAGAAATCAACTATAATAATCCTTTTCCTTATTACCCAATAGATTAACCTATGTTAGTCTCGATTTGAGACTGATATTTAATTATAAAAACAGAGCGTTGCCAGCTTTAATTAGGGGTGCACCTTAAATAAAATAAAGTCGGTAACTCTTTTGATTTTAAAAAAATCACTTCAAGGTCTTCAATCAGGTCAAGCCTAAGTTATCAAAAAATCACGCCACAAATTGCTCTTCTAGAATATTGTAATCTAAATAATAATCCGGACAATTTTCGATAAAGCTTTCTACATCGATACGGGCAGCAATGGTTCTTACACTATCTGGCATGATCGTGGTTTTACCTAGTTGCTTACAATCAAGCCCTCGATGGTTAAGTAAAGCAAATATTTCCTGGGAAACCACTATATACCAATGCTTAATATTGTTTTCTAATGAAAATTTCAGCAAACCTTTGATCAACATATCACATAACGTAAACTGCTGATGTAACTTAAGTCGACGAAATTTTTCATCAACAGCAAGTCGCGTTACCTCGACACTATTATCAAGAAATTTATGCTCTTTACCTTCGTTAAGTAAAAATGAGAAGGTGTCTGTTAATAACCAAGGGGTATGTTGAGGAGTTATACGCATATAAGCGTTCACTTTTTGGTTTTGAGAAATCAGTATATGATTACTGGTAAAGTCAAATTTGTCGATTTCTAAATTATCCTCTTCTTCGGCAACCCATCCAAGCTCTTTAGCAAAAACATCATGGCGTAACTTAAAGCAATTTTTTAATAATGTATGGCTTTTTGCTACTGCTAACTCAAAACCGTTTTCTTGCATAAAAATATTGTTTTCCATGACTTATCATCCTTTGGTCGAATAAAACTTTTGATTAATTAGCTTGTTTTCTTGAGTTAAATGTAATCAATTTTGGTATTCGAAATAACCGACCGTAAGGTCAGCTGTACCACTGTACAGGGGGGAAGATAAGTGGCAATTCACGCCAATTCTAATCAATGAACGTGCTTATATTTATTGGCTTTTCATCTGTTTTTGCGCTTGTGTTTACTGTGTAGTTCAGGTCAGACGTAAAGAATTGTTGTTTAATCGATTGCTATATTTCACTCGACTATGGCTCATGAATAAGGGCTGTGCACTTTCATCCATCATTCATGTTTACATTTCAAAGCAATGATATACGGTGAAAACACCTCGTAAGATGTTGAAACATAATGAAATTCACTTTCTGTTTTTTGGCGTTTAATCTAGTTGTAACGTTCATCATTAGTAGGAGACAGAAATGCAATTATTAACAAGCAGCGGTACCATTTACACTGTAGGTAAAGGTAGTGAGGAATATAAAAGCCTTGCTAAGCTCGTGTCCGAATCTTATCTCTCGATACATAAAGCTCATATTGAACCAACGCCGGATGAATTTGTTGCGATGCAGGTGAGTAATTTTAGTAAAGAAGATTTTGCTGGCGCTTATGGCGTCACCTATCCGAAATTTGGATCATTGTTTTCAGAAAAATATATAGATCATTCAATAGAGATGATTGCTTCTGAATTTGCAGGTACTGAGATTGTTCGGTCTCAAATTTGTGAAATTGGCTCATTTTCTTCTTTTGGCTATAAAACTGCGGCATATAAATTACTAGAAACGTTGCCACAAATCTTATGGTCAAAAGGAATGAAATTTACTCTGGTTACCTTAACCCCTGTTGTTGAAAAGATAATCAATAAACTAGGTTATATCTATCATCCTATTGGCGTCGCCGATATCAGTAAGTTACCGATGGAGCAGCGACATAAATGGGGATCATATTACGATCATAGACCGACAGTCTTCCTCGTTGATATTCTTGCTAGCGCCCAAAGCACCTTACCTTTACAATTTGGTCGGTTTAATATAGATGTGATCAAGATAAATGAGCCCGTCAGCCAAAAGTTATTAAGCGCAGCCTGATCATGATAAACAACGTCACTCGTAGATAATTTTTTATCTAAAGGTTTTTTAGTCATACATTGCTAAGCAATTGTTACCAATTGTTAATAACTTGTTATTATAAATTGATTTTATCGTGTGTATTTACTTATAAAGTAATATAGTTAGAGCAAGGGAGCTAAGTGCTAATAACCCAATATAAATTATTTAATGATAGGGACATCATTATGAAAGACAAAAATAAGCTGATTAAGCTCTTAGATATTGCTGATACTTGTATCAGAGCAAACAGTAATTCGGATTCTATATCGGATATTCTGACGAAAACCAATGAACTGATCCCCTTTCAAGCAGCCACTATTGCTATCGATACAAATATAGAATTTGCTTTAACGGCAAAACAACAAATTTTCACTCAAAATCTCAGTGAGGAGTGGCAGGAAATTTACTTTCAGCGTAAGTTTTTCAATCAAGATCCGATACTAAGCGCAATTGCAAATACCACATCGGCTGTCGACTGGCGTACAGCGACGAGTCAAGCTAACTATATAAGCGACGATTTTAAACAAATGTCGAAAAAATATGTTGGTAGTGACGGTCTTTCCATACTGGTTAAAACGGATGTTGGTTCGACCTTGATCTCTTTAGTGATACCGGAAAGCAGTCTGGACGCAGAACATAATCAATTAATTGAATATATTGCACCTCATATTCATGAAGTATTTAATCGTCAGGGGGAAAACATACGTAAAAGTTTATGGAAGCCCAATTTGTCAAAACGTGAATTAGAAGTACTTAACTGGGCTAAAGAAGGTAAAAGTAATTGGGATACATCACTGATTTTAGCTATTTCAGAGCGTACTGTTAAATTTCATTTCTCTAATATTTTCAAAAAACTAGAGGTTGTAAATCGCTCTCAAGCAATCGCTAGGGCAATTCATTTTGGTTTGGTTTCCGTTTAATCATACCAAGTCCATTACACTCGTAAGGCCTCACTTTTCCCACAGGGATGAACATCATTTATAAATAATCGCCTTGCCTGACTTAAAGGACAGGTGTCTGATAATCCATAACAACATAATATTTACCCACTGAGATTAATTAACATAAACCAATGGGGAAATACTATGAAAACCAATCCACTAATGAAAGCAGTTCGTATCCATGAATATGGCGGACAACACACGTTACGTACCGAACAAATCACCTTACCTGAAATCACAGCCGACGAAGTATTAATTGAAGTGGTTAATACCAGCGTAAATCCAGTTGACTGGAAAGTGCGTGAAGGTTGGTTGGCTGATGAAGATTTACACCAATTACCGTTAACCTTAGGCTGGGATATCGCAGGTCGAATTTCCCAGGTTGGTGAGAATATCAATAACTTCAAGGTAGGTGACGAAGTTTATTCTTTCAGTGATTTAACTCGTGACGGGGCCTATGCCGAGTTTGTAGCTGTGGATGCCAGTGCCGTATCTTATAAACCGAAAACCATTAGTTTTGCGCAGGCTGCAGCTGTTCCGTTGACGTCATTAACGGCATGGCAGGCAATTTATGAGGTGTCGCAACTCAGCGCAGGTGATTCTATCTTGATACATGGTGCCAGTGGCGGTGTAGGCAGTTTTGCCGTTCAATTTGCCAAGCAATTAGGCGCTAAGGTTACAGCGGTAGCTTCTGCGGCTAATCATGATTATTTACGTGAACTTGGCGCCGATAATGTGGTGGATTACAAAACACCTGATTATCTTACAACCCTTGCAACCTTTGATGTAGTTTTCGATATCGTTGATAACGATGTTGCTGGTATTTATGACAAAGTTAACGCCAAAGGAAAATATATCACCACCTTAAAAGAGCACGACATCCCTGAACAATTTACTTTTGAACATGCCCGCGTCATGGTGATGCCTAACGGTGAACATCTGACAAAAATCGGAGCCTTAATCGACAATAATGAAATCCAGGTACCAGCTATTTCAGAAATGCCGTTTGAGCAGATTGCTCAGGCACATGCACTTTCTGAAACAGAACATGTGCGCGGAAAAATAGTTATCAATATCTAATTCCTTATATGGCAAAAGAAAACGCTGTTACAACAAAATGATATTTATGGGCGGCCAAATTCCGGCCTGCCCTATCTGCAATTAGTATAAGGAAGTACTATGAAAATTTTATCTATATTACCTCTGCTTTTATCGGCAATAACCACTTTTTCTGTCAGCGCTGACTATTATAAATCGAACGTCATCGAACACAAAGTCATCAAAGGTCACCTGACGACAGGTGTAAATAATTACTGCGGTAAAAAGTTGTTTAAATTTCCAGACGCTTATGCCTCGTTAAATGATTTATCTTTTCAGTTTGTTGGCCAATACGATCCGGACCCACAGGCGCAGGATGCCATTTTACTCAGTGAAGAAAACTGTAATGACGATACTATTTTAGCGTCAACTACAGATCCGATTAATGTTGCCTGGTTACAATCATTTTTAGATATGCCAGATGCAGATTCACGATTAAAAAACGTGAAATTAATGGACAAACCGACCTACGTAGACTTGGTGGGTAACCATGGTTATATTGATCGTACCCGTCCAACACATTCTAACCCTGTGCCTTATTTTGACGGGCCTCAGGATGACATAACCTTAGGTGAATGGTCTAAGGCTCGTGGCAATTATCAATTTATCTGTTACGACGACGGCTCCGCAAAAACAGTTGCCCGCTTTAGAAAATTATTCCCTAATTCAATGTATTCAATGTTAGGTGTTTGGGACAAAGAAGGTTCTTTAGTGGTACAGCCATTTGGTGGCCTTCCTAATGTGATGATCACAGATAAACATGGTCGCGCCCGTTATGAAAAACGGGTTAACGGTTGCCCGTTACGTCCAAGTGATGATAACAGCGAATTATTATATTTAATCATTAGCTATCATCCAAATGCATCAATTACGGGTGCATCATCATTTATCACTACTGCATTATCTACAGTAATCAATAAAGATGGTTCTACTTACCAGAGTACCCAGCCTCCAGGCATCGTAATTCATGATCAAATGATGTTCCCAATCAATAAATTGGAAAAAATTGAAGATTAAATACGTGGTATAGCTAAAAGGCCGTCTATAAGAGGCTTTATCGACTAAGGACAGATAAATGAATTTAATAGATATCCCATCACTTTCCATCACGTCAATGGTCGCCCTGATTGCCCAAGGGCAGCTCAGCAGTGAACAGGTCACGGAACATTATATCGCTGAAATAACACGTATTAATCCCAAAATTAATGCCTTGGTACAAACGGCAGATTTTGACTTACTAAGAACAGAGGCGAAAGCGGCCGACCTTGCGGTTAAAAATGGTGAACAATTAGGGCGTTTACACGGCATTCCATTATCTATCAAAGACATGTGCAAGGTGAATGGGTTTGTATGCACCTTAGGTACATCAGGTTTAAAAGCGTTCGTCGCAGACCGCGATGCCACCATAGTGGCACGCTTAAAGCAGCAAGGAGCATTAATTTTAGGGATCACTAATACCCCTGAATTATTAATGGCATTTGAAACCGATAATTTACTTTACGGGCGTACCAATCATCCCTTTAACAGCGATTATTCTCCGGGGGGAAGCAGTGGTGGTGAAGCAGCTCTTATTAGTGCAGGTTGTTCTCCCGCAGGAATGGGGTCTGATTCTATGGGCAGTATTCGGGTGCCATCGAGTTATTGTGGTATCGCCGGTCTTAAAGTGACTCAGGGTCGTTTACCGCAAACAGGTCGTTTACCTCAGGAAGGCGCAGGCTTACATGTCAGAACAGCTTCTTATGGTCCAATGGGGCGTTATGTTGATGATGTTGCTTTATTACTGGAAATCACCCATGGCCCAGATCAAGTAGACCCAAACTCACCGCCAGTGGCACTGGAAAATTATCAGGATGTCGATTTATCCGACTTAACGGTTGCCTGGTACGATGACAACGGTTTAGTTACGCCGGATCAATCAGTGAAAGCTGCCATTGCCAAAGCGGCAGACGCCCTTGACGGTAAAACAAAATCATGTGAATGGGCAAGGCCTGATTGCTTAGAGCAAGTTGAAGGGTTAGCGCTGGAGATGATTGCTTTTGGTGCCGACTCTGGTCTCAGTTGGGCCAAAGGAGCCGAACTATTAGGTACAAAAACCACATCCCCTTTGTTTAATGCATTTCTCAACGCGGCAAAATCCTGTGATATCGGCGTGACTGAACTCAGGGGGCGCTTACGTAGTTGGGATATATATAATTTCAATATGAATGCATTCAGTCAGCAGTACGATATTACCTTATGCCCAGTAACACCAACAGCGGCATTTAAACACAACGAATCGAGTCATAATATTCGTCAGTTCGCCTATACCATGGCCTATAGTTTAACCGGGCAGCCGGTAGCAACGGTTAATATTGGTGCCGATAAAAATGGATTTCCTATCGGTATTCAAATTGTGGGTCGTTTATGGTGTGAACATCAGGTGTTAGCTGTCGCTAAATATCTGGAAAGACGCTTTGGCGGGTACCAACTTACCCGCAACCAACTAAAGGATATTTAACATGAAAAGTATATTAATGTTGATCGCCTGTGGCGTCATTTGGGGATCTCAGTACGTTTTTAACGAGGTTGCTATAGGAGAGATTGATGTCATTTGGATCGCCGCATTGCGATCAGGTATTGGCGCTCTATTCCTAATTCTGATTTGTTACATGCTTAAATTGAAGCGTTCCCCTGGTAACTGGCCACTTATCATTTTAATTGGTCTACTTGAGGCGACCTTGCCATTTTTACTGGTGGCCTGGGGACAGCAAACAACCCCGTCGGCATTTGCTGCGGTGATCACTGGTACAAATCCTCTGATAACGTTATTACTGGCCCCTGTAGTTTTAGCGGGCACGAGGATGACTCTTAAAGCAGTCGTTTGTAGTTTGATCGGTTTTAGCGGTTTATTATATTTGTTCTGGCCACAGCTACAACATCAGGGGTTAACGGATTTTTCCGGTTCAATCGCAATATTAATTGCGGCGGCAAGTTTTGCCTTGAGTTTACTCCTAGTAAAACGCTTGCAGCATTTACATCCTATTGTTTTAGCAAGAGATGTTATCGCAGTTTCCGCTATACAATTAATCCCTATGGCGCTGATTTGGGGAACGATGCCAACAGTAATGCCAAGTACTGCCAGTATCGGATCGGTATTGTACCTCGGGGTATTTTGTGGTGGTTTAGTTTATGTGCTCTTTATGACGCTGATTATGAATAAAGGGCCAACTTTTGCTTCTTTTAGTAATTATTTAGTACCAACAGTCGGGGTCTTGTTGTCTATGTTAGTGGCTGATACCGGATTAGATAACAGGATATTCATCAGTTTACTCATTATCATCAGTTCTATTTATCTATATCAGTTGGATTTTTCCTTTGCTGGAAAAAGCACCTCACCCAAACTTCAGGAGAAAAATAATGTTACAAGTCAACGGAATAGACCATATTAATCTGCAGGTTATCGATCTGGCCAAGTCATGTGAATTTTATCATCAGTTATTTGGCTTTGAAGAACTCAGGGATATGCCGGCAGTGAAAGGTAAAATTATCGGTAATAATCAGGCAAAACTGGCCTTGTATCAGGTATCAGGTTTTGATGGTTATAACAAACATGGTTTTTCACATGTATCTCTGCATGTTAACAATTTTGAAGATGCGATGGAGGCCTGTGAAAAGATGGAGGTAACGATTAAATATAACGGTATTTTGGACTGGGAAAAGTCACGTTCTCTTTATATTCTCGACCCCAATGGCTATGAAATTGAAATATCGGAGGTATGGGGAGGAGGCTTGTAACACATTCTATATTTAATTCTAACCGTTAAGTTAAGCCTAACCCCGGTATTTTACCGGGGTTAGGCTTTTCAGTTCGATTCTTAAAGCTTCTCGATGATACATTTCTATCTTTAATTTCAAGCACTTCCAATCAGCTATGGCATGAGTTGGTATTTGATTTCTAGTTTAAATAAAGCCACAAAAAAACCAATACCTGTTTAATAGTACAGTTTTCTATTTTTGTCCTGCATTTATTATATTACTCATCCTAATAAACAGAGAGAATATTGATATGAGTTATATATTGCTAGCAAGAAAACCCGGAGACATTCAGGTTGTTGAAGCAACATCAGCAAATAGCCAAGTGAGTGAATTAACTAAAAATCAGGTTTTAGACTGGGTCAGTGAATATGGCGCGGTATTGTTTCGTGGCTTTGATACTAGCATCGAAGCATTTTCTTCCTTAGTTAAAACGGTGAGCACCCGGGTAACTCTGGACCCTGCGCGAAATCATGCCACTGACAGTGCCCAGTTAGTGGATGCAGGTACTGATAAGGTCGGCTTGCATTTAGAAAACGGCAATGCGCCAATCTTACCTCACCTGGCGTGGTTTTATTGCAAAAAAGCAGCTAAGCACGGTTCTCAAACGACATACTGCGACGGCAATGCGGTATGGCCGACATTAAATAAAGCAGCACAAAACTTATTCGCTGGTCAGCGTATTAAGTATGCCCGTTGTTTACCCGAAAAATTGTGGAAAAAATATACCCATAGTGAACTCGATGGCATTAAATCACCTGAAGATGTGACCTTTTCTCACTTACAAATATTAGGTAACAAGGTCGATGGGCAAAAATTCACCTTGCTAGAAAGTGACGATGTGTATTCTGAATTTTCGGTATGGGCAGTGAGAAAATCGTTATTCAGTGATACTACGGGATTCTCAAATAGTTTGTTAGGCCCTTCTTTTAACTATGAGAAGCCAATGATCACCATGGAAAATGATGATCCTATTCCTGACGCTATCTGGCAACACATCGAGCAACAAACCGACAAACAAACCCGTAATATCGAATGGCAAGATCATGACATCGTCTTACTAGACAATACACGGGTTATGCACGGGCGAAGAGAAATTATCGATACTGATAGAGAGCTCTACAATGCCCTAAGTTATGTGGCATAAATAAAGGAATAGACAATGAAAAATATTACTTTAAGTGCTCAGATAAAAGAATTTATTAATTCTGCTGAAAATCGCCCAATATTCAAACGTTGTGGTACTAGTTTATCAATAGATAAACAGACTTTAGTGGATTCAATAAATAAGAGTGCGCAACGGCTTGAACAAGAAGATATTCATTTGGGGCAGATAGTGGTCGCTATTGCCATCGACCCTTCTTTTGACTGGATAGTTTGTGATTTACTATGTATTAGCAGTGATTCTATTAGCATTCCCATTCCAACCGAGTTTACCAATAGCCAAATTGAACATTTGTTACAGCCAGCGGAATATTGCTTTGTTAATAGCATGGATATGGCTGAACGTATAAATCAAGCTCTGCCTGAAATAGGTATTTTGTTTCCCGATGGACAAGTATTTAAACGAGCGGTCAAGAAAACTAATGTCGACGATTTTAGATCCTTAAAAGCAGATGATGTTTTTAAAATCATTCATACCTCGGGTACGACATCTTCTCCTAAAGGGGTGTTAATCCGCGATTTAGGTTTGGGTACTTTAGTTGCTACATTACGGGAAGTTTATCAACCATTAAATGGCATGCATTATTATTCGATGGTGCCATTCTCATTACTAATTGAGCAAGTACTAGCCGTTTATTTACCACTGTTATCGGGAGGTTCAACGTCATTATTACCGATGGGATTACCGCCTTTTAGTACCCAAAGTGGTATCGCCGAGCGCTATTTAGCGACGATCCCTTTTGCCGACATTAATTGTGTTTATTTACCGCCGAAATTATTGGAAGAAACCTTAGAGCATCTGCGCAAAGACAGTAGCCTTAAACGTCGTTTCTTTGGTGAGCCACAAGCAACAATCATGACTGGAGGGGCAAAAGTTTCAGTGAATATCTTAGAAGAACTGGCGAGTTATGGGGTCACAGTTGATGAAGGTTATGGCTTAAGTGAAAATTCTTCTGTTGTGGCACTAAACCGCGGGGTAGAAAGAAAATTGGGGACCGTAGGCCGGTTATTACCGGGTGTCGAAGGCAAGATTGTCGACGGCGAGTTATTAATCAAAAGTAAGACCCTGTGTGCCGGTTACTCAAGCCGAGATGTTTCTTCCTGTGATTTAACCGACGACGGTTTCTTACATACCGGAGATATTGCCCATTTTGATGATGAAAATTACCTAGTGATCACCGGGCGTAAGAAAAATGTGATTATCTTGTCGAATGGCCGAAATGTCAGTCCTGAATGGGTTGAAGCAACTTATAAAGAAGTGGACGGTGTCGCCGATGTGGTCGTGTTTGGTGAAGCCCAAGAAGCGATAAGTGGCGTGATTTTTACCGACGTTAACTCAGCTCAACAGCCTCAATTATTGCAACAAATACAGGATATCGCCACTCAGTTACCCGGTTATAGCCAACTCACTAATCCGGTATTGGTGAACTTAGACAGTGAAACACGTAAAAATTATTTCACGGTAACCGGACGCCCTAAACGTAACGCTATATATGACCAATTTATGCTCGCGCAAGCCTCTTAAGGAATAAGACCCATGAATGCAAATATAAAAAGCTTTTATGCACATGCCAGTGCCGACTGGCGCATGAAATTTACCAATAAAATAGTGACTAAAGCGGTTAACGCTACCTTGACATATCAGGATGGCAGTGAAGCAGTTGATCTGGCTTCCGGTGGATTCGGCCATCAGCAAAGTGACATCACCAAGGCGGTGAAAAAACAGGTGGCACTGATGCCATTGTCTAACCGGGTCATGATCAGTCCGACCTTAGCCGAATTTGCGAAAACTCTGGATCAAGCGCTACCGGATCCTTTGGCGGTGAGCTATATCTGTAATTCCGGTGAAGAATCCTTTGATGGGGCACTCAAACTGGCAAAAGGCCTACACAGAGATCGTTTTAAGGTAGTAGTAGTGCGAGGCAGTAACTTTGGAAGTTTAAGTTTTGCTACTTTATTTAATGAGTTAGATGCACCAAATTTGAAACATTTACCGCTAAAGCCGGTATTCGTTACCGCGAATGATAAAGACATGTTAACGAACAGCATTGATGACTCCACCTTAGCTGTGGTGTATGAGCCAGTATTGGTCAATGATGAAATAACGCCGCTTAGCACTGATTACCTTGAGCATATGCGAGTCTTATGTCATCAAACCCGTGCCTGTATGATTGCCTATGAAGTTAACTCTGGTCTTGGACGTTATGGTGTTGATTTTGCAATTGAATTATCAGGTGTTGTTCCCGATACTTTAGTTCTGGGGGGGGCGTTAAACGGCGGTTGTATACCAGTGGGCGTTTATGTAACCCGCAAGGCGATTAATGATGCCGTATATGGTCATCAGAATCCCTCTTTACACGGTAGTACCACTGGGGGGAATCCGGCCAGCTGCGTTGCCGGGCGAAAAGCCATTGAAGTAATGAAAAGTCATAAATTAAGTGCCAGACAAGTAGACCTTGGCCAACGCTTTAGCAATGGATTAAAGTTTACTGATAGCGTAGAAATAAAATATTTAGGCAGTTTAGTGCTGCTTAACTTTACTTGTGAGCATATTGCACAACAATTCCAGCAACAAGCATTGGCATCAGGCATTAATATAGCGAAAGCGAAAGCAAAATCAAAGACCTTGACACTGACTCCGCCATTAACGATCACTGATAGTGAAGTCGATTTCGCTATCAGTAGAATAAACCAGATAGCACTGAATATATTTGATAAGAAGGATACAGCCTAATGAACCGTGAAGAAGTCATTGAAATATGCGAAAAAAATTGGAACCCAACGGCTGCAACTATGTATCGGATCAGCCACAGAACCATGGAACACTCAGCTCATGGTCAATCGGTCACAGATAATGAGGGAAATTCGTTTTTAGATTTTGCCTGTAGTTATGGCGTTTTTATTGTTGGACATACCCAAAGTTATATTCAGCAAGCGGTCCAAAAGCAGCTTGATAGTATTGCGATTAAACCTTATGGCAGCTGTGATGAGAACACAATTAAACTAATGGCTAAATTAGCCACGATGTTGCCGGGAGATTTAAATCGCTCATATTTCTGTAACTCCGGCGCGGAGGCAATTGAACTGGCAATGCGTGCAGCCTTGGCGGCTAATCCTAAACGACAAAAAATGGTTATTATCAGTAACAGTTATCATGGTAAGACTTTAGGGTCCTTGAATATTTTAGGTCAAACAGGTCATAAAGAACCTTTTACTCCACTGATGAATAATGTTGAACATGTGCCTTTCGGTGATATTGTTGCCATGAAAAAAGCGATTGGTGATGGTGTCGCTGCAGTGTTTATCGAACCGGTGTTAGGAGGCCCGTACCTTGAAATACCGCCTGCTGGTTATATAAAACAAATCGAATGTTTATGTCGGGAAACCGGTAGCTTATTAATAGCCGATGAAATTCAGACCGCATTTGGCCGTTCGGGAAAAATGTTCGCGATTGAATACGATAATGTCGTCCCTGATATGATCATTTTATCAAAGGGCTTAACTGGTGGTCATGCCGCTATAGCGGTGACCGTTATGAGTGCGGAACTAGAGCGTAAACTGATCGAAGAACAAGGTCTAGATCCCCAAGTATTGACCAGTGGTAGTGGTGGTAATCCTTTTAATAATACAGCAGCATTATCCGCTAT
Organism: Moritella sp. PE36; assembly: GCF_000170855.1. Classification (GTDB taxonomy): domain Bacteria; phylum Pseudomonadota; class Gammaproteobacteria; order Enterobacterales; family Moritellaceae; genus Moritella. The sequence goes on from NZ_ABCQ01000002.1 coordinate 118,894, forward strand.
AGAATTTATTGAACAGCAAGACTTACCCGCCAGAGCTGAACATTTGGGCACCCGATTATTAACTGGTATGCGCCGGATCAGTGCGATTTACCCACAGTTTATATTAGACGTTCCAGGCATAGGTTTAATGACAGGGCTTAAATGTGTGAGTCCGGCAGTGGAAACTGCGATTACGATAGAGATGGGGAAACAAAATATACATCTTGGCCACTCCATGAATGAGAAAGAAAATCATCCAGTACTGCGTTTTTACCCACCATTGACTGTCACGGAGCAAGAAATTGATCATTGTTTATCGGCGCTTGAAGTGACGTTACAGCGTTTGGAAAAAAGACCGCTGTTTATATTTAAAATTATGAATCAACTAATTAAACGGCAGTATAAAATGCCAAAAAGTCTCCTGTATAAATTAACTGGAGTTAAAAAAGTTTCATAAATAGTTAGGGGCGGCTATTTTCGGTTAGCTAATAAATAGCAACTTCGTATAATTTAATTTTCAATAACGTACAAAATACAACAAAAAAAATAACCCATTAAGGATTGAGCTAGTGTAATGAGATATAGCCTCGTGAGCAAGAAGCTATATCTCATACTACATAACGACTAACCTTAAAAACAGGCCTGACATCAAACTCTTAACTATCAAACAACCCAGTCACTTTACGTAACGGTTTTAACTCCGGCGCTTGACGCTGTTTTTTCGCCTGTAAGATCGTCATGGTTTCTTCTAAACACAGCATACCAGCTTGCCAAGTTGCCATGTATTTCAAGCTGTCATCAACACCATGATCACGACTGTAATTAAGCATCTCTTTACTGCCTGTCACTGCCAGTGGTGAATGTGCCGCAATTTGACTGGCGATCTGTAATACCCCATCCAACATGGCTTCTTGCGTTGCAAAGACTTGATTAACTAGACCAAATTTCTCTGCTTCAGCAGCGCTAAAATTACGCCCTGTGTATGCGAGCTCACGTACAATACCTTGCGGTAAAATACTCGGTAAACGCTGCAATGTGCCGAGGTCGGCAGTAATGCCTAACTCCACTTCTTTAATGGTAAAGAACGCATCTTGCGTGCAATAACGCATGTCTGATGCCGCAGCTAAATCCAGCGCGCCACCAATACAACCACCTTGGATCGCCGTTAATACCGGTACCCGTAATTGCTCAAGATCAGTAAATACTTGCTGCAACTGCATAACAAAACGACGCATCGCTTCACTGACTCTGGCTTTATCTTTACCTATAGGGAAGTTATCAGGGCTTTGGAATACTTCTAAATCCATGCCAGCGCAGAAATGTGGGCCTTGTGCTGAAATAACCAATACACGTAAATCATCACTCATCGAAAGTGCTGAGATAGCGGCAGGAAATTCACGCCAAAAATCCAAATTCATCGAATTCAATTTTTCAGGGCGATTAAATTGCAAATGCGCAATGCTGTTTTCAACGGTTAGCGTAAAGGTGTTGTAACTCGATTCAATGTCCATTCTGATCAGTTCCTTGATAGTGATTACTTTATGCTAACAAAATCATTCCCTAGCAGCATTATCTTTACCGGACATATTTTTATCTTTATTCAACAAACCATTTATTGCTAGCGTCAACAGTAAAGTAACTTATAGCTCACTTAAAGTCCCAACCGCTAATACAGACAGCCGCTATTACAATTGATACTTTTTGTTTTGCATCAACGCATTAGTCTTGGTTTTCTGGTAACAATAAGAAGTGGAATAAAGTGTTTCGCGGTATATTTATAAATATTTACACTTCATCACAAAAGATTTCCATGCATAACTAGCTAGAAAGCGGTAAAATAGCGTTCGTATAATTCATTTAATATAGTTGGAGGATAAGTTGTTAACACCACATAATGCATATGAGTTAGCCATCAGAGGTTATGCACTAAAACTTATTTTAGGTCAGTTATTGTTAGTAATATTTATTGTTTCAGCGACTTACCTGGGTACCGATCATAAATCAACCCGTTCTGCCGCGTTAGGTGGGATGATATTTTTGGTGCCACAATATATCTTTACCCGATTATCTTTTCTGTATACTGGCTCCGCAAATATTATGCGAAGTAATATGTTTATGATCCTCGGTCATGCCTGTAAATTTGCGCTCATTTTTATTTTGTTTAGCGTGATATTACCGTTACCTGATATCCAGCATTTCTATTTGTTTATTACGTTTGTGCTTGTTATGTTTTCACAAATATTTAGTTTGTTAAAACCATTACCAGAACAGTATCCAGCTAAGTTCGCGTTATCAAGCAAGGCAGTAGTAAAAGAGAAAGAAAGTGTAGTTCTCGAAGCAGGTAAACAAGGTATTTAATAGCAAAAGCATACAGGGATAATCAAGATCATCCCTGTATAGCAGGCTAAATTAGTCTGCTAACGTCGGCAGAATAGCTAATTTTTTAGCGTGGTTAAACGGACGTAATATATAACGGTTATGACGTTTTACAATCGAACGATTAGTCGAGCCAAATACCAAATAACCATGTGAGAACATTTTATCAATAAATGCCCGATCACCATGACGAATAAACACTGAAAGCGGACTGTCCAATACCCCGTCGGTATCAGAGAAAGCGCGGTCATAGACTTCAGCACAAATCACCAGCGAATTTTCACCACTTGAGCTTAATTTAAACTTATCCGTCACTTTACTTTCAGTTTCAATCAACCAACCTTCATTATCAAGCTCAGTTAAGATATCTTCTAAAACAAACTGGGTTAAATTTTTATATTCCAGTTCGCAGATCTGCGTATAGACACGTTCAATTTTTTCGAAACGTTGTTTGAAAGCAGCCTTTGGCCCTAATGTGCGACTTTCTTGCAACCAAATTTTTAAGTCACTCGCTAAGATAATATCAAAACGCTTTTCTTTTAACGCAGTAATGATCCAGTTACCCAAAAAATGCGTTTCTGAAACGGGATTTTGTAAGCTACGCTTTTCTGCTTGCGCATCAGCTAACGCGGTTAAGCCTTCTCTAACGAGCTTTAACATATTAACGTTATAGGTTTTTTCTTGTTCAGACATGTTTGTTCCTCAGGCTATTAACCAGTAAATATTGTGCTCAAGGACACATTATTGAAACCTGCGTACGATATATAGGCACCAAAACCAATTGGTAGGATGACATAAATGAGTGAGTAAATGGTAAAACCGATTGGTCGGCCTAATGCTTTTCTCATAAAATCTAAACGTGCTTTTTGATGTTTAGCTTTAGCACGAGTTAACGCAATATAGCTGCCATGGCACAGCATAAATAGACCTAAGGCCAATGTATAAAAATCCATAAAACTACCTTTATAAAAACGACAAACAATAATGAGGGGGATCCTAACAAGAATTAAGATTATCGCAATGTACTTTTTTGCTATTAAATTGTGATAACTTTGTGATAACTCGCAATCTAATCACGGCTATAGTATAGACAAGACCTAGCACACAGCTTGCTAGCATACTTAAATACAGTGGGATTAATAGAGATGAGATATATAATTAAATTGTTAGTTATCAGCAGCCTAATTTTTTCGTTTAACAGTTTTGCTAAAGATCCTATCTATACTGGTTACTTTAGCAGTAAAGCAGTGAGCGGTTACGATACCGTGGCTTATTTTACCCAGTCAAAAGCGGTTAAAGGATTAAAAAAATTCAATTATGAATACCAAGGTGAAGATTGGTATTTTAGTAACAACCAACACCTTGCATTATTTAAACAAGATCCAGAGAAATACGCACCACAATATGGTGGTTATTGCGCCTATGCAGTTGCCCAAAATGATACGGCGTCTTCAGATCCCGAGCAGTGGACAATTGAAAACGGTAAGCTTTACTTAAATTACAACGCTGATATCAAGCAACAGTGGTTAGCAGACAAAGCAAACTTTATCACCAAAGCTGACCAAAACTGGCCTCACGTATTAAACTAATTAAAAGGATTCTCGATATGCTTACAAAAAAACGTATTTACACTATTGCTAGCTGGGTTATCGTGGTTTGGATCGCTAAAGTCTTTTTATCTTCTATTCCATACAAATTTTCTGGTCACCCAGATACCATGCATATCTTCTCAACCATAGGTTCATGGATGGCTACCACCTTGTCAGTCGATTTAGGTAGCTTCTTTGCCCAATACGGCGCAATTGTAGTTGGCAGCGCTGAATTAACAACAAGCCTATTGTTATTAAGTCCTTTAGTACTATTACTGAAAGATAAAATGTCAGGTCAAAACAGTGCACCTTTACGTGCAAAAATTCATGCTATAGGCGGTTTAGCATCTTCAGCTATTATGGCAGGAGCCGTGTTCTTCCACTTATTTACACCGTTAGGTATTGAAGTACTACATCAAGGTAAAAGTGATGGCGGGTCATTATTTATGGCTGCAGTATCAATCCTCATTTTAGGCTTAGTGTTATGTGCTATTAACTTAAAATTAATCAAAGCAGAGTGATCCTATGCTTATACGTGGCTTATTAATATTACATTACATGGTCTTTTGCTTTCGATTTTTGACTATTCCATGGCGTTATTTCCAGCTCAATGCGCGCTATTTTAATAAGCAAAAAAAGATATTCTCTAAGCAAGATTTAGATGCCATAACGCCTGTCGAATGGCGTTTAAACCAGTACATTGATCGGCCTGATTTACGTCCAGAGCGCTACCCTGTATTTGCTAAACCAGAATGGGGACAAAACTCGACCGGGGTCAGCTGTATCCATAGTTATGCTGAGCTTAGCGTATTACGAGAAAGCAGCGGTTATCAAGCGCAGAATTATTTAATTCAAGAAGCGGCAGTGGGTGCGATTGAGTTTGAGGTATTTGTTGTTAAACACCCTCTGAAAACGGGACAGTTTGCTGTAATGTCGATAACGCAAGTGATTAACAACAGCGCAGATAAATTTCCCGTCAATGGGATTTATAACAATGATACCCAATACCAAGATATTACCGACGCATTAAGCCCTGCAGAGCAGCAACGGCTGTGGCAAGAGCTTAATCGCATGGGTGACTTTACAATCGCCCGCTATAGTTTGAAAGCGGATTCATTAGGTGCACTATTACAACGACAATTTAAGCTCGTCGAAGTCAATTTATATGTGCCGATGCCGCTTAGTTTATTAAGTCATAATTTGACCCGGTTACAGAAGTACCAGTTACTGTATAACACCACGCATTCACTTGCTCAGTTAGCGCAACAGCTAAACAGCAAAAAAGTAACCCAAGGTATTTTCTTTAATAAGTTGATCGCCGCCAGACGGGGTCATAATACAAGGATCTTGAATCAAGATGAAACGAGTAAAACAACTAATTTACAAATGGATCAGTAGCAAATTCATGGATGGCTGTAGTAACTACAACAGCCTAGAAGTACGCCGCGGTTGTCGCTCCAAGAAACAGGCGCGTGATAAGTTTGCGGCGGGTAATATTCCTCATGCCCAAGGGACTATTTTCTTTAACCCTTTAACTGCGGTTAAGTTTGCTAAAGCGCATGGTTTTCCATTAGTGATTAAACCCAATGTCAGTGGTTTTTCGCGTGGCAGTCATTTTCCTATTCGTAATTATAAAGAACTTTGGCGGGCGATGTTCTTGGCTAAACTGTGGTGGCCGACGACGGTTGTAGAGCAATATTTACAAGGTAAAAACTACCGTGTTGTGATCACGAAAACGGGCGTAATTTCAGTCTTACAACGTTATCCCGCATTTGTAAACGGTGATGGAGTCAATACCATCAGCAGCTTAATCGAAACAGAAAATGCGGTACGTGAAAAAATGGGGCTTTATCCATGCAATAACCCGATATCTCAAGGCCAACAAACAATCAGTTATCTTGCTAAGCAAGGTTTAACCTTAACGTCAGTGCCCGATAACGAACAGCAAGTTGAATTGTTTTATCGTATATCGTTAGCACCGGGCGGCGTGGTTGAAACCATCAAGCGCGATCTGATACCAAGCTACAACCATGAATTGTTTGCCAAGGTATTAAATTTATTTGATGCTGAAATCTTAGGTATTGATGTGATCATGGAACAAGGTATTGAGCATGATGCCCGTGAGCAAAAGTTGATCTTCCTAGAAGTAAACTCACGCCCTTATCTAAAAATGCACAACTACCCACGTTACGGTGAAGCAGATGATCTGTCAGGACAGTTAGGATTAATCAGCGTAGCGACTAACCAACAAGCAGACACCTTCTAATGTCCTCGGTACTTCCTAAGCTGGCACCGGCCAGCTATTTCACTGTATTCTCGGCCATTCACAGCTTTGTGATTGGCTTATTACCTTTCTACCTGCCTATCCTTATCTGGCAGCAATACCAACAACTCGCGCCGCTGACAACGTTTATAGCCTGGACAGGTGCAGGCTATATAATGGCATTGTGGGGCTGGCATCAACTATTCATCCGCGGTTACTGGCGCACCTTAGTAACACTCTCGTTTGTGTTCGAGGTAGGACTCATCTATGTGGCGCTATTCCATGCAGCAAGTACTCACTTGATCATACTCGGTTTACTCAATGGTCTGTTTAATTGCAGTTATTGGATGTTACAACGCATACTGTTTAACAGCATCAGTGGCCGTAATGATACCGGGCGCTTATTCGGTAATTTACAATTAATATTAGGCTTGAGCTTAAAACTGGGGATCTTGATTGGCGGCTATTTTATGCAATCGCAACCTTGGGTTATTTTTACCTTAAGTCTTATTGCTGGTCTGGGCTTTTGTATACTGACATTAAGTTCGCTAACCACACAGCACTTCGTCTATAAGCAAAGTGATCACTCACAACCGAAATCGGTTATCAGTATACGTGATAAGATAGTGTTTCTCGTTGATGGTCCTTTTTTATACCTTGAAAGCTACTTATGGGTGGTGAGTATTTTTCATCTCACTAACAATGATACCAGTCAATTTAGCTTAACCGTTATCGCCCTTTCGTTATCCTTGGGGTTAATCTTTTACTTCATCAAAAACACCATCGATAAGCAACCTCAATATCGGTTATACCAAGTGGCGACACTGCTTTATCTTGGCGGTTGGTTAATGCGGGGTTGGATCTCGGCTGATTGGAGCGGCTTTGCCATCGGTTTAGGCTTACTGAGTATTGCCTTTGCCACGGCGCTGTTTCGCTTATACTTCAACAAGCGTTTTTATGATAAAGCCAAACAACAAGCCAATTACCACTACTTAATCAGTAAAAGCCTGTATTCTCAGCTTGGCATTGTGGTGTTTTTTACCGGTTTAACGGTACTATCGAATCTAACAAGCTTTAGCTTAAGCCAGGTATATTGGGCGGTCTTACCCTTAATTGCAGTTTATGTGTTGTATCAGCAGATTGATCACAACGATAAGCCGATCGACAAATGCATCGCATCATAAACAACAAAGCCGTAGAGATACGGCTGAACGTTATATACCCAAGCTAAGTTAAAGCCATAAAAATACTGGCAAGTTCAGACTACTTCAACGCAAGTTTCTCGCTGTGGATATAAAGCATAAGACTGATGTTGCTTCGATGAACACGGACAACCACAGACATAATTCATTTTAAGTTGCTTACGGGTAGCAATGAGATGAGTAAAACTGACCGTATGTGCATCATCACGGTGCATACAAACCGATAAATAAGACGGTGCAGGCTCATGACTGGCATGAAATCGTGTCAGCGCTAAACTGTTCTTATCATCAATACACCGCTGATTCGTTAATTCAATAATGTTTTCTTCAACGCTATCAATATCAACCGGCGCAGGCGTTGGGCTTATTTCCAGCTCATCATTGCACCCGTCGCCTGAAAATAACACCTGGTGCTGTAATAAGATGGCGTTATGGTGGTCTTCGCGGTAGTTAGTCACTTCGGCTAGCGCAATTGATGACGATATCATCGGTGATACAGCGGTCACAGTGGTGAGTTCAAAACCATCCCAACGTACCGCATAGACATCTCCAATTTGTGTCGTGAGATGACTTGGGAACACTAATAACGTAAAGGCAGCATAGCGCTGTAAAGGCAGTTTTTTTAATGCCGCCCGGATCTTCGTCAGTGACGTATTACTGATTAATGATTTGACTAATAAACCACGGCTGATCAGTATTTTCTCGGGCGGTTTTTGTTGATAATAATTCAGTAAACATATCGATAAACCCGCTTGATTCATCGCAATCCAACTGCCCCCACCAACCGGATCCACAGGCATCAAATATTTAACGCCAAGATCATTAAAGTATTTTGGTGAGTATGCCAGAGCACGGCCCTTTTGCTCATCTCGGTTAAAGAAGACTTGATAGCCATCATTTGCCAACAACCAGCTTACTGTACACATGATGAACCATTCCTCAATGCAGTGAGTGTCGCAGGTGCAATGCCCATATTTTTCGGTGTATCGAAGTCACACAATTTTGCCGAAATATCCATTAATGCATAATGATGGATCGCATGCGTACTGACAAATATAAGCTCACGCATTAATGATGTTTCAACTTCCGCGACTAAGGTATTAACCACTGATACTTCTGTCGACATCATTATTTTGTTGTTCATCATGTGCGGCTGTAATGTGAGCAGCCAAGTTTTGATATGTTCTAATTCAGATAAGCCCGTCATACGACACGATTCAACCAGCGCCCCACGACGACGAACATCATAATCAATTACTCCAACATGTTCTTTTAATACATAATAAAGATCGAGAATGTGACGTAAATGCTCACCAATACAGCTCGTCATATAAGGCTTCGCACGCATACAATATTGCTCATTGGTCATCGCCATGAGTAAAGTAATCCCTTGGTCTAAACCTTCTATATTCCCTTTTATTACCGTTCTAAATTGCTCTACAGGGCCTGACACCATAATTATTCCTTTTATCAGTACTTATTCTAAGTAAAGCATACATCAAATACGGGGGTTAATTTATCACGAAAAAATCACAATTTGAGTGAGAAAGCGTACCATATCAACCCGTGTTTACTGAATAAATAGGTGAACATTGAAACTAATTGGTAAATTATTACTCATTTAGCTAACATTTATGATAAATTAGGGGAAGATAGCAAATACTTTAAATTGATGGGACACTCCATGTTAAATGATTTTTTAAATAAATTATCGGCACAACCAACTACTATTCAGTTCGAAGATGTCATCGCTGTTATTGATGAAAGCTATGATTTCACAGCCACTAAATTTTATAATGGCTACCTAGTAAACGAAGCAACTGAAAACACCGGTTCATGCAAATTGTTTGCACTAGGTCGTTTAAATAAATTCACCAAACAGCAAATGCTAGAGTGTTTCGGTACTTATTACCGTGATGACGTACTAAATAACCCAGACGGTGATGACCATGCCAACATCCGTTACTTTATGCGTACTGGCTGGTCAGGTATTCAATTCGAAACACTGCCGCTAAAATTAAAATAATGTTAATGCGTTAACATTATGTTGAGGCAGAGAAAGCCTTATTTTCTCTGCTCACATTCCCCCTCATATTGAGAATGATTAATCACTTTACAGAGCAATCCCCCCCCTAGCAACATTGCTTAGCATAAAATAATCTCCATACTGAATCTATCTTACTAACCAAATTTAACCCGTTATACTTATAGCAACTGCGTTATGTCTCCCAGCTTTAGCAAACAGCTAACAAGGAGTTGATATGTATATTCATCTAAATGGTTTTGACTTTGAGTTTTCAAAGCAAGTGATCGCTTCTTTTATCAACAGCACTGATTATCAAAGTCAATCATCTGACATCGCAGGTATCCACCTTGCCGATACTTATCAGCAGATGCTGCATGCTGGCATCAGTAAAAGTGAACTGATAAAAGCAATATTAAACTATCATATCAGTGCCTTAAATGAAGATGGCATCAGTGTTAATGCGATCAAAGAATCGACGTATAGCGATATCAATGTCAGTTTTTTAATTGATGTCAAAAGTGATAGCTTTGCCCGATTTTTAAATTTCGATGATCATAAAACAGAAGACACCGTATGTATTAATATGCGTAATTTTGACCATCAATTTACCCTCACCTATTCCCAGTTAATTCAACTTGAAGAGTCTTATCAAGACAAAACACCAGAACAACTACTCATACTGTTTTTAGAAACATTTAAAACGATTATGGAAAGCGAAGACACCGTATCACGACAATGCCATTACGCCATTCTTGTCAGTACAGGATTACTGTTATTTGCAGATCAACTCAATATTCTTGATGCCATCCAGTATAGTGAGATTGAATTTGAGCTGAACACCGACCGACTTTTATTAAATTTACCCGCGGGTTTAGAGACCTGCTTATTTGAACTCGAATTTAATACCGAAATTTAATACCGAAATCGAATAACACAAATAACCAACAAATAACCAACAAATAACCAACAAATAACCAACAAATAAGTATATAAAGCAACACCCCCCAGCTTTAACAATAAAAATATGTAAAATAAATTAAAATTTATCAATTTATTTTTATTTGTAACAAACTAATTTTTAAAATAAAAATATTTTCCCGGCTAAAAAAGATGATTTCACTCCATTTACTCTTAAAGAAATTACATTTCAAGCCGACTATATAGACCTAGCCACGGGGTTGGCAATGTTAATTAGGTAGGATATTGTAGAAGATGAAAATCAGAGATAAATTATTAGGGCTTACAGGTATTTCAGTCAGCGCACTGCTATTGGTACTCGGTATGTCTTGGGTTGCCAACGAAAAAATCATGGGTATTAACCATGCTGCAACCGATGTAAAACAATTAGAAGTTACGCTCTTAAATTTACGCCGTAATGAAAAAGATTTTTTATTACGCTTAGATGCAAAGTATCTCGATAAATTTCAAGCCAACTACATATTATTTCAAACTGAATTGAGGCTGCTAACAGAAGAACTCACCACGCTCAATATTATTGTGCCAAGTGCGGCCACCTTGCCGGCGTCAATGAAAGATTATAATAGCACGGTGAACGCACTGGTCAGCAATTATCAAACACTGGGACTGAGCAATGAACAGGGTTTGCTGAAACGCCTAAATAGTGGTTATAAGCGGCTGCTGCAAACTGCGGATCGCTATAACCGTAATCTGTTAATTACCACCGATCTTGCACAAACCGCTAAAATATTTGCATTACTGGGTAAACAAGAATACTACCTGGACTACCAAGCTAAGTTGGCGCTTTATGACCAGCAACTCGCGCTTGATTTTGGTAGTAACTATACTGATTTCCGTGCCACGATGGCTGAGATCATTACGCAATATAACACGATAGGTAATACGCCAAAAACGGGATTACGTGGTGAAATGCGGGGATATTCACATCAAGTTGAACGTATCTTTAAAACCATGAGTCAGCAACTCAATGACGAAATAGTAAACCAACAGCAGCAAACAATGATGTTTACTATTATAGCGGTATTAATCGTGATAATAGCCCTGCTCACACTGTCTTGGTTAATTAGCAGCTCTATCCAACGTCGTATACAAAGCCTAAGTAGCTTGATGGCAACGATAGCTAAAAGCCATGATTTAACGGCTGTTGCGGATGAAAAAGGTAACGATGAATTATCACAAATGGCCGGTAACTTTAACTATTTATTAGCCCATTTACGTGAACTTGTCAGCAATGTTCAGTCTGCAGTATATGAACTTGGTTCGGCATCCGCACAATTACAAGAACGTAGTATTGATTCTGAAGACGCAATGAGCCGCCAACAAGCCGAAACGGATGCAGTCGCAACAGCCATTACAGAAATGGGCTCAACCATTCGCGAAATTGCTCACAATACCGAAAGTGCAGCAAGTAATGCGGACAATAGCCATAACGGCGCAATGGAAGGTTTATCTGAAGTAAGTGCAACCAAAGATCGTATTCGCATTTTATCTGACGACTTATCTAAAACCAGTGAGGAAATCTCAAACCTTTCTACCCTGTCAGATAACATCGGGTCAGTGCTGGATGTGATCCGTTCAATCGCAGAGCAAACCAATTTACTGGCACTAAATGCCGCTATCGAGGCTGCCCGAGCAGGTGAACAAGGTCGAGGTTTTGCGGTTGTGGCCGATGAAGTACGCTCTTTGGCATTAAGAACCCGTCAATCTACAGAAGAGATCACCGGTATTATTGCGACATTGCAAGAGCAAACGGGCCAGGTTGTTCTACACATTAGCCGTTGCCATGAACAAGGCGAATTAAGCGTAGAGCAAGCCGATAGCGCTGAATCTAAGATTGGTCAAATCATGTCTGATATGCAGCTCATCATGGATACCAGCACTCAGATAGCCACAGCCGTTGAACAGCAAACTGTCGTCTCTGATGAAATAGGCCGTAACGTCACTTCAATTCGTGATATCACTAGCCAAAACTCACAAATCACGCATGAAAACGCACAAGCAGCCAGCGCAATTGCGGATCAGGCTAAAAACCTAGATCGAGCCATTGCGCAATATACCGTGTAATAACACTGCTTATCGGTACGTTTTGATAATAACTCGATAACAGATATATACCCAAGCTACTTCAAGATGCACAATCAGCAAGCCGAAAGGAGAGGATATTCAAGGCATGAAGTCGAGGATTTAGTTATTCTAAATTAAGACTTCATAACGCTGAAGATGCCTTCGTTCGGCTTGCCCTACGGGAGGCGAGCAGGAATAACAGTACAGCGTTACAATATTTGAAAATGGAATAACCATTATCTACATATTGCGCCTTGCTCTGATATCCCTGCTCGTCTCTGATATAGCATCTTGAAGTAACTTGGGTATAAAAGACCGAAGTCATCGCTTTGGTCTTTTTGTATCTATACCCTCACCATCAGAGAGTTAGATTAACTATTTTCTTTTATCGCTTGTTGCATCGCTAACCAATTTTCGACTACCGGATGCAATACCCTATTGTCCAGATCAACCATCACCGAACCGTTCAGTTCTGAGTCAGCCGTTAATAATGAATGCGGTGCCACAGCCTTGCCTGATTTCAAGGCAATTTCTTTCACTAACCCAATCGCGACTAATTTGTTGCCACAAAAAAACTGATGCTGGTAATAAAAATATTTATCATCGCAACTCAAAATTTCCGTAGTCATCGTAAACGCTTGAAATGGACGAATCGGTTTTAAATAAATAAAATCTTGCGCGGCAATCATACGTAAACCATAACGACCAGATAACGCCAGTCGAGAACTATGCCAGATACCAAAACGGCCTAATTCCATGAAACTAAATACCCGGTAATTAGGTAAATGATCACGCCAACCCAGATCGTGTAACCAAACTCGAAACCGATCACTGCGTTTATCAACCAGTGCCACCGCATCCTGCTTACGGGCACTAAAGATAATGATGAGCATTCTAAAAAATAAATTCATGTAACTCCCTTTCATAAAAATAAATTGACGTACCATACTGACCTAAGTACATATAATGTAAAGCAAATACAATGTAAATATAAAACAAAGCGACTATGAAATAGTATTCATACTATGTTTAGTCTCGCTACGCCAATGTCATCGAAACACCGAGAACAATAAACAACATGCCGCAACCCTGATTAAAACGCTGCCCGCTTTGCATTAATTTAGGACGAATACTGTGAGCAACGCATGCGATGCCATATTCAGCCAAAAATTCAACACAAATAAAGGTGATCGCAATAACAATAAACTGCGGCAGTAACGCCACATCAGGATCAATAAACTGAGCTAAGAATGCGGTAAAGAACAGTAATACTTTCGGATTTGATAACGCTGCAAAAAAACCTTGTCGAAACAAACTAGTAGGACTATATATTTGGCTTTCAGCAAGCTCGGTCAACTCCAGCGCAGGGGCATACCATAGCTTGATACCCAACCAAACTAGATACGCAGCACCAACCCACTGCAATGCTATCATGGCATCAGGTTGCGCTTGCAATACCGCACCTAAACCAAACATAGCGATTGCAATTAAGATCAAAAATCCAAACACACCACCACATATAGTAAACAGTGTACGTCGGTGTCCATAACGCGCACCGTGGCTCAATGCCAATAATGAATTAGGCCCAGGCACGACCGCCAGCCCCATTGCCGCAACTAAAAATACTAACCAAAGATTAAACGCCATAACCATATCCACATGAACAGAAGTACAATGAGTATAAATTCCAACAATAAAAATGAACGGTATAATTTGGACGTTTAATGGTATTCTTTGGACATATCGATAAATACACGAGCCATTAACGGATACCAGCCATGAACTCAGCAGACGTTCGTTTTCTACTATTACCCCTGCCCGAATTTAATATGCTACCGTTTGGTGGTTTTTTAGATAAATTACGTTTTTCGGCTGATGATGCAGACCATAGCCAACAGCGACATTGTTCATGGCAAGTTGTCGGTTTAGACACTACCCCGGTGACATCCAGTAGCGGTATATCCATTGAGATACAAGCAGCGTCTGCGGATATAAACCTCTGCCAGTATGATTACCTGGTTATTTTTGGTTGTCGCACTGCGCGTAAATCACAACAACAAGCACGGCATTACGGTGCATTTTTAAAACAAGCGGCAGCAGTCGGCATCACCTTAATTAGCATTGATAACGCTTGCTTTACCTTGGCTGAATTAGGTTTATTAAATGATCATAAAACGACCGTGCACTGGCGTCATATCAATGAGTTTAGTAATGCTTATCCGCGCTTGAAGATCGCGAATGAGCAGCTCTATTGCATCGATGATAAGCGCGTCAGCTGCGCTGGAGGAACGGCGGCAATTGATTTAGCAGTGGCGATACTCAGCCGTCATCTTGGACAAACCTGGGCAATAAAAGGACTGGCAGATATGCTGGTTGATGAAAGCCGCAATCAATTGCATCAATTAAAATCACGTCAACAAGCAATACATCATGATCGCCACCTTGGCCGTACCATTGTCTTAATGCAAGAGCTCATGGCCAGCAACACCTCAATTGAACAATTAGCAGCGCTGACAGGGTTAAGTCGCCGACAATTAGATAGACGCTTCAAACAGCATTTTAATATGTCTGCACATCAATATTGGAGCGAAATTCGCTTACAACATTTGCATTGGCGTTTACTTAATTCAGACCATTTTTTAGAAAATCTGGCGGATGAAGTTGGTTTTCAAGATAGCAGTTATTTATGCAAAGTATTTCGACTACGATTTAACCTTTCACCGGGTCAACTGCGCAGTCAAGCTCGGGATAAATATGAATCTAGCACTCATGAATAGCACCCAGCTTATCGCAACACCTATACATAAGTGCCCGTAACTTAAGTGTTCGTATTCCAAGCTATATCCTAAGAGGTAGCATAAATCACTCACACATATTGCAATCAATATCCAAAAAAGGCATATTTAAAGTATTCTCAATTATAATAGTTCACTAAAATGCAGTATTTTAAATCAAATAAACGGATTTATGTTTCGATTGCGATCTATATTTTATCTATTATTAGCTTGGCTACTTATAGCTACCTGCAAGAAAAAAACCACATCTACACGGCACTTGATTTAAAATTAAAAACGGCAGCCCTGACGATTTCCTCATTGTTACCAGCCAATTTTCATCAAAAAGAAATGGCTTATGATGAAAACTCAACGCAGCTAAATAGCATAAACAGAACTGTCTTATCCAATTACGCTAAAAATATAAATATAACCAATTTATATACGCTTATCCTGCGCGATAATCAGATCTTATTTACCTCAGCAAGCGACACGCCCATTGATGATAATGGTGTTGATAACAATAATATCGAATTCTTAACCACTTACGATGATGCCGACACCCAGCTCTATCATATTTTTACCGATCAACAACCCCGCTTAATCGAATACCAAGATAAATGGGGGCAATTTCGTAGTATTTTTATTCCGCTTTATGCCTCTGACGGGAGTATTTATGTTGCTGCGGCTGACATCACTATTGATACGATTTCTTTTCAGCTCAATCAACACTTCAACAAGACAATACTAATCTCTGCTATGTTTATGCTGACTGTATTTCTACTATTTGTAATGCAAACGGTAAGTTATCGCCAACAAGTTAAACAATTACGCGATAAAGTGGCACAAAGAACGGCTGAATTAGTACAAAGTGAAGCAAAGTTAAGTTCCATTTTTGAACATTCTCCGGTGGGCATTTTTCATTACAATAAACACGGTGTGTTATTAAGAACCAATCGGCATTTTGAAGATATTATCGGTGCAGATAAAAACGGTTTGATTGGCTTTAACATGCTGAAAAAGGTCCAAAACGCCAACCTTTCCAAGGCAATAAAATCGTCATTAAAAGGCCAGGTGAGTACCTTTGAAGGCGAATACATCTCGGTATCACATCGCAAAAAATCCTACCTAGAAGTCGATTTAGTCCCTCTATATTCAAATACTGGTGAAATAGATGGCGGGGTGGGTGTTTGTGACGATATCACTTTACAACAACAGAATACTGCCAATCTAAAAAAATTATCACGCGTTGTTGAATGCAGCTTAGACGGTATTATGATCACTAATACTCAAGGTGTCATTGAGTACGTAAACCCGAGTTTCACACAAATAACAGGCTACTCGTCAACAGAATCTGTCGGTGAAAAATCCAATTTTTTCCGTTCTACAACAACCACGAATGCGACTTACAATGAACTATGGAACAGCATTTCCAATGGAGATGAGTGGTCTGACGAAGTTCAAAATCAGCATAAAAATGGTGACCTCTACTGGGCTAAAGTAACGATTATTCCAATGACTAACGCCTGCGGTGAGATCACCCACTTCATTGGCATTCAAGTTGATATCACAAAATCAAGGATCATATCTAAGCAAATAGCCTATCAAGCAAAACACGATATGCTAACCGGCCTAATCAATCGTTATGAGTTTGAGCATCAACTTAGCGATGCTGTATGCAGTGTACAAGGTAGCCAACTTACCCATGTATTATGCTTCTTAGATTTAGACCAATTTAAAATAATTAATGATACTTGTGGCCATGCTGCTGGTGACGAGTTATTGCGTCAAATCGCAGGGTTAATCGGTGATAACCTAAAACCAAACGATACGTTAGCACGGTTAGGTGGCGACGAATTTGCAGTATTAATGCGAGATTGCCAGCTTACAGAAGCAGTAGTTGCAGCGAATGAAATATTAGACAAAGTGAAAAAATTCCAATTCATATGGAAAAAAAGTTGTTTTAGTGTGGGTGTCAGTATTGGTGTTGCAGAGATTTGTAATACTTCAGGAAATACCAGTGAAGTATTAATCCATGCCGATCTCGCTTGTTATGCAGCTAAAGACTTAGGCCGTAACAGGGTACATACCTACCATGATAACGATGAATTGTTAACGGCTCGAGATGATGAATTTCGTTGGGTAAATGAAATCAAAGAAGCCCTCAATGAAGACCGCTTTGAACTCTACGCCCAGCCTATCGTCGCACTGCAAGACACAGCCCAGAAACCTATTTTTGAAGTATTGCTACGCATGCAAGACAAAAATGGAGCACTGATTTCGCCAGGCGTATTCTTGCCAATCGCAGAACGTTATAACTTATCTGAACCGATAGATCGTTGGGTCATAGACCGTACATTACAGTGGATGAAAGCGCATAGCCAACAACTTGATATGTTTGACCACATTAGTATTAATTTATCCGGCGCGTCACTGGGTGACAGCGACCTGCTGCAACATATCATGACAACGATAACTCAAGCCAAAGTATCACCTCAACAGATCATGTTTGAAATTACCGAAACAGCCGCGATAAGTAATCTTGCCAGTGCTACGATCTTTATTAATACTTTAAGTACTTTTGGTTGCCAATTTGCATTAGATGACTTTGGTAGTGGCTTATCTTCATTTGCCTATCTCAAAAACCTACCCGTCAATACCCTTAAAATTGATGGCATATTTATTAAAGATATCTTAACCAACCCCATTGATGCCGCTATGGTAAAATCAATCAACGAGATTGGCCACTTAATGAAATTGAAAACCATCGCCGAATTCGTGGAAAACGATGCCATTAAACAAAAAGTTGAAACAATTGGTATCGACTTTGCCCAGGGCTATGGCATAGGGAAACCGCAACCCATAGACAAGATGCTGACCCTAAATCAATTATCATAATAGTATTTAGGCTAGTACAATTTTAGATACAGTATTTTATGCATTGTTAATCATGGCTAAAATTGCATTATCAAATGCTTATTTACTGCTACGAACAGCTAAACATTCCTTTCTATATATTTGCGTCTCTGATCTTATTTAGCTGTTATTTGATTAATTTATCATCAGCACATTTCAATCTACAGCACTCATAACGAGTGCTAGATCACATTATCTAGCAGTTATCTCAACAATAGATGTTATAAGATCAAATATATTTGACAGATTAAACTATTTTTTATAATTTGCAGTCTGAAAGAAGATATATAGTACTAAATAGGTATAAAAATAGAAGTGCACATCATCCATTTATCTTGTGCATTTGTTCACTTTACGGTGAAGCACGGAAGAATTATGACTATAGCTCTTTGCAGGTTTATACCTCTTACAGGAGATATCCATAATGGATACGTTAACAGCAAATATTTCAACTGCAAATACAGCAAGTAAGCCAAGCTCGGCATGGACTAAAAGTGACATCGTGTGGGTACTTGGCCTATATGGTACAGCCGTTGGTGCAGGCACCTTATTCCTCCCTATTACCGCTGGTGTAGGCGGCCTTATTCCGTTAATTATAATGGCTGTGTTAGCCTTACCTATGACCTTTTTTGCCCATCGAAGCATGACTCGGTTTGTGTTATCAAGTTCTAATCCTGGTGCCGATATTACCGAAGTAGTTGAAGAACATTTTGGCGTCGGAATGGGTAAACTAATCACCCTATTGTATTTCTTTGCTATTTATCCAATTTTACTTGTTTACAGTGTGGCACTAACCAACACAGTGCAAGATTTCATGTTAAACCAACTGCATATTCAACCACCACCACGAGCTATTCTAGCGCTTGTTCTGATCCTCGGCTTGATCGCAATTGTACGACTGGGTGAGCAACTCATCATTAAAGCAATGAGCATTTTAGTATTTCCATTTGTGGCGGTGTTGTTAATGCTAGCGTGTTACCTCATCCCTTATTGGAATGGTGCAATCTTCGAGCAAGTTATGCCTGCAGAAGGTGGCATGAGTTCGGTGATGATGTCGGTCTGGCTAATTTTGCCAGTCATGGTGTTCTCGTTTAATCACTCGCCTGTTATCTCTTCATTTGCAGTCGCGAAAAGAAATGAGTACGGTGATGATGCCGAGAAAAAATGCTCACGTATCTTATTGTGTGCACACGTAATGATGGTGGTGACGGTGATGTTTTTCGTATTCAGCTGTGTATTAAGCTTATCACCAGCGAATCTTGCAGAAGCCAAAGAAATGAACGTGTCTATTTTGACTTATTTAGCCAATCACTTTGATACTCCGGTCATCGCTTATACTGCGCCAATTGTGGCAATCATTGCTATCACCAAGTCATTTTTAGGTCATTATATCGGCGCAAGCGAAGGTCTTAACGGTCTAGTTGTAAAAGCAGCACGCAGCCAAGGTAAAGAAATAAGTAAAAAAACATTAAACAGTTTCACAACTGTATTCATGCTAGTTACGGCTTGGGCAGTGGCAACCATTAATCCAAATATTTTGCATATGATTGAAAGCCTAGGCGGACCAATCATTGCATTACTGCTCTTCATTATGCCTATGTATGCAATCCATAAAGTACCGGCAATGCAGAAGTACTCAGGTGCACTGAGTAATGTATTCGTAACCCTAATTGGTCTGATCTCAATTACGGCTATTTTTTATTCACTCGTGCAATAAACGTTATTCATAATACGTCCTCAATGTATCAACACATTTCAGGACAAGACATCGAATAGATGTAAAAAAGACGAGAGCAATCTCGTCTTTTTTTATATCTAAATATGAACAATCACTATTCAAAGTATAGGCTGAATGACAAACTTATATTGTCCCAACTCATCGCCTTATCTTGATCTTTAATCCACACATAAGATAAACCGAGAGCCATCGCCTGATCGATAAAGTACTTACCACCGACAGTAAATGATGTTGAATCAAGATAACCATACGTATATTGGCTATTACTAAATCCATGATTAACATTAAAATCCGCTTCAAATTCAGGGCTAGAAGAAATTTTAACACCAGCAATCACACTCGGATAAAAATCTGATTCTTGTGGTCGCGATATGCCATTCTCCCACGACTTAACGGTATTTTGAGTAAGGTTTGCACCCGCATAAAACTCGGTCATATGGCCAATATTCGTTGACGTCATTAAACCCGCGCCCAAAATATTGGCTTTGGCTTTTACGTTCGGGCTTAGCGCAATATCATCAGTGTGATGATAAAAGCCTGTAATATAGAAATCTTCAGTGATAGCACGTTCAACATTTAGCGCCCAATGCTTCGCTCGATAACTTATCTGCGCATTATTATGGCTAAATGGTTCAGCCATGAGTGTTGGTGCAACAATAAGTAACGGTATGCTTGCAAGCGTTGAAACTTTAAACATGTTTTTTCCTTTTCTATAAACAAATTAAATTTGAATTCACGTATTCCGTGTTTTGCTAAAAGTATATCGGCAAGCAGCCAAAAAATATAAGTATTTTTATAAACACGAGCTAAATTAAGCCGTGAATAACAATGATTGTAACTGTGTTAGTGACGTCACTTGATAGCTGGGTTTTATACCGTCAGGTAATGCTGAGTTCTCACTGTTAAGCCAGCAAGTATCAAATCCTGCATTCATCCCACCTAAAATATCAGAATGGGGATTATCACCAACCATCAATACTTGCTCACGTTGTATGTCGCCCATATGGGTTAACGCGTGCTCAAAAATACCAATATCGGGTTTAGCTATGCCGACTTGTTCAGAGATAACGAGGGGGGCGAACACATTTTTCAAGCCTGTTTTTTCTAAACGTACACGCTGCAATTCTGTAAACCCATTGGTAATGATACCCATATTTACCTTACCTGTTAATGCAGAGATAAGCTCTTTGGCACCGGGTAGCAAACAACAAATATCAGCCATGGCGGTCATAAATGCGCTATTTAAAGTTTGTGTCGTCACCGCTAATTTATCAGCCCAAAATTGGAAGCGGCGGTTTTGTAACTGGGTCGCGGTAATTTTTCCATCTTGATAGTCAACCCATAATGGTAAGTTGACGGTTTGATAATGACTAAAATCATCTCGACTAAAATCAACATCAAACCGGGAGAACATCAACTGCAAACCTTTAAATGCATCAAAATGGAATAATGTTTCATCGGCATCAAATAAGATCCATTGGTATTTCATGTAAATAACTCCAACGGCTAGCCGCTACATATAATAAGAATTGAAAAGATGAACTTTCAGTGAAAACATCAGGTTATCTTAATCATGAGGAGGGATTATACCCAAACTACTTCAAGATGCTATATCAGAGGCTCGCTGGGATAGCAGAATGAAGGCATCTTCGGCGTTATGAAGTCTTGATTTAGAATAACTAAATCCTCGACTTCATGCCTTGAATATACTCTTCTTTCGGTTTGCTGATTGTGCATCTTGAAATAGCTTGGGTATATGTGAAATACAACTAAACAATAAATAAAAACAAGTAACAATATCCAAAAATAAACTTGCCACAAAAGAAACACCCTGTTACTATCAGCACAGATTTATTTAATAACAATCCTCGAAATAAAAATCAGCGATTAAAGCCTTACCTAGAAACTTCCGTAAGCCAGATTAAAAAATCCAACATATAAAGCTAAATTATTGAACAACGAAATACAGCAAATGTTGCGTGCTGTAAACACTTCTAATCAAATCAGCTATTTATAAAAAAATAAAGATAGTTAGATTTCAGAATATTATCGTTATACGGTAATGAAGCTTATTACAAATAACGCGATAGCTTTAAGCTACGCCTTTATAGTGAGTTTTATTATGACTATTATTTTTAATGGTACACAGATCCAAATTAAACAACCGGTACACTCGATTTCAGTTCACAAAAACCGAGTAGCATTTACAGATTCACAAGGTGAGAAAATAGCTCAACTTGCAACAGTAAAAGAACGCCGTAACTTTATTGATATGCTAATAAATAGCTAATCACATCAATACCAATTCCCGATATTTTAACTAGAAAACGTTTAAATATCGGGATATTATCCCCCCCCCCCTTTTTTTCACATGTTCCATCGTATTTATCTTATCCCAAATAAAATCATTCCTATTATGATCTAATAAAATACATCAACATCCGTTTATTG
Source organism: Moritella sp. PE36 (assembly GCF_000170855.1). GTDB lineage: Bacteria > Pseudomonadota > Gammaproteobacteria > Enterobacterales > Moritellaceae > Moritella. The sequence continues at coordinate 141,250 of NZ_ABCQ01000002.1, forward strand.
GCTTATACCGATTGCATTAAATAAGTGCTCAATTATTTAGCCGGAAAAATTGACAATAACAAGACGTTAATTGCCGTAACTAGTTATTCTCATTACAAAATGAACAACACAGTTAGTGGCAGTTTTAACTAGAAAGAATGATCATCTATTTATTGTGATTGGTATTGATCAGTGGCAACTAAATTGGAAAGAACAATTGGACGGAATTTTAGACAAAAAAAAGCCAGGTTGTTAGCCTGACTTACATATAAGGGAAAAGAGGGTCGGCCAAAAAGCCTGCTTCTGTATCCGTAATACACTTCTTACATTGACTTACTTTTATCACTTACTAACTTCCTTACACTTTCTTCACTAACTCGTACATTTAATATACGCTATTCACTAACACTTACGTCTTCACTTATACGCACCTTTCACATGCGGTCTTCACTTACATTTTCTTACACGTATCTGTCACCTACGTTATTCACTTACATCTACGTTTTCACTTACACTTACTTCTTCACTTCACGCATCTTGCACATACGGTCTTCACTTACCTTTTCTTACACGTATCTGTCACCTACGTTATTCACTTACACTTACATCTACGTTTTCACTTACACTTACTTTTTCACTTACACTGACTTTTTTCACTTCACGCACCTTTCACATGCGGTCTTCACTAACACTTTCTTCACGTATATGCCACGTACGGTATTCACTTACAACTTAATTACTAACATATTACGGGAGGTAGATAGAAACAAATATTCCGGTCGACCTAATAACTAATATAGTACACCGTCATTTATTTGCGCTAAAATTAGCTAAAATAAATTAAATAAGTGTCAATTTTCATAATAATTAGCTACTGTGCGATTTCGGCTTTGACACATTAAATAATTGATACTATTCTAGATTGTTTTTTTGATGGCAAGCATTCAAAATAAACAGCAAGCATAATAAAAATAAAACAGACTTAACGTTATTAAGGAGTACGCATGTCCCAAGCGAACATGTCGATAAACCCATTCGCCCAACTTGGCCGTGCAACACTCGCTTTACTCCAAGGTTTTGGTAAAGCTACGCTTTTCCTTATACATAGTGTAGTACACATGTTCTCTCGTCCTTGGCAATGGCGAAGAGTGATTGAACAACTGTATTTCATTGGTGCTAAGTCCATCATCGTTATCTGTGTGACCGGATTATTTACCGGTATGGTATTAGGACTACAAGGCTATTATACCCTCTCTAAATTTGGCTCAACCGGCTTACTTGGCTCTGCGGTTGCACTTACTCTCATCCGTGAGTTAGGCCCGGTATTAACCGCAATCATGATCATCGGTCGTGCTGGTTCAGCAATGACAGCAGAAATTGGCATTATGCGTATTTCTGAACAAATTGATGCGCTTAAAACAATGACCATAGATCCAATCAGGTTCCTCGTTAGCCCGCGGATTATTGCTGCGCTGATTAGTTTTCCACTATTAACGGCTATCTTCGATACTGTTGGCATCTTTGGTGGTTACCTTACCGGGTCTCAATTATTAGGTATTAATCCCGCGACTTATTTCTATCGCGTCGAAAGCAGCGTCATCATGGCCGATGTCGCTGGCGGTTTTATTAAATCAATATTTTTTTCCATAACGGTAATAACCGTCTGCTGCTATCACGGTTATTATACCCATATTCGCCGTGACAATTTTGGTGCGAAAGGCGTTGGTCTATCAACAACAACCGCAGTTGTACAAGCAAGTATCCTGGTACTTGTCATTGATTATATTTTAACGACGTTTTTATTATAGGGATGCTATGGATACGCCACTGATTCAGCTTTGTAATGTCAGTAAAACATTCGACAACAACACAGTTTTAAATAACATTAACCTCAGTATTTTTAAGGGTGAAATAACCACGATCATAGGTAAAAGTGGTGAAGGTAAAAGCGTTTTACTCAAGCATATTATCGGCTTACTTAAACCTGATTCAGGCACTATACTTTTTACAGGTAAGGCCTTCTCTGCTCACAATTCTGAAGAGCAGCTTAGTTTAAAAAAGAAATTTAGTTACATGTTTCAAGATTCAGCTCTGTTTGACTCAATGACGGTATATGACAATATAGCCCTGCCCTTACAAGAAGCCAGTCAGTTAACTAAAACAGAGATACAACAACGAGTTACAATACGCATGACACAACTCGACATACTCGGTACTGAGCAGCAATATCCCGGACAACTATCGGGTGGTATGCGCAAAAGGGTTGCGCTAGCCCGAGCTCTGGTGACAGATCCTGAAATTATCTTATTTGACGAACCGACAACGGGATTAGACCCGATACGTAAAAAAGCTGTTCACCGGATGATTGCCAACTATCAACGTAAACTTGGTTTTACTGGGGTCATTGTCAGTCATGAAATCCCGGAGATATTTAGCATTTCTCAGCGCGTTGCATTACTGAATAAAGGCGACATTATTTTTCAAGGTACTCCTGAACAGCTAAATAATGATGACAATCCCGTTATTTCAACATTTATTCACGGACATGAGTCCTCATTACTCGATATCGATTAACGTAAAAATTGGAGCTATTATGAAAAAATCATCCATTGAAACTTCTGTCGGTATATTTGTACTAATCGGTATACTGTGTGTCGGTTACCTGACGATTAAACTCGGTAAAATGGAGTTACTCAGCGATAACTATTATAGCGTTTATGCTGATTTTAATTCTGCTACAGGCCTAAAAGGTGGGGCTAATGTGGAAATGGCGGGCGTTAAGATTGGTCAAATTGATAACATTGTATTGTTGCCTAACATTAAAATTGCCCGGGTAAAACTAAATATAGACAAAGAGATAACCCTCTCTGTCGATGTTATTGCATCCGTTAAAACAGCTGGATTACTCGGCGACAGATACCTGTCTCTTACCCCAGGTGGGAGTGATGAATATCTAGAAGCGGGTGATAGTATTGAAGAAACAGAGTCCGCGCTTGATATCGAAGATCTCATCAGTAAATATGTATTTAGTAGTGAAGGTTAATACTCACTTCACAAGCATTACGCTATATTCGAACTTTGCATTATTAGGCATTCTATGAAAAAATTTATTACATTATGTATTGCAACACTTTTACTATTAACGACAGCAGTTAATGTTAATGCGAATACCCATAACATTAACCAAGCGACAGCCTTGATTGACAGTGCGATGCAAGAATCTTTAAGCATCATTAATGATCCCGCGCTGACAACTGAAATCAAACGTAAAAAACTCTGGCCTATTGTGACAAGTTATTTTGATTTCACCTTGATTTCGGAGTTAACGCTGGGTAAATTTTCTGCTGATGCAACAAGTCCACTGGGTGATTACAGCGATCGTCGCTTTACGGCCAAGCAGCAGGCCGAGTTTACCGATGCATTTACAATTCACTTGGGTAACTTGTATTTAGACAAACTCAATAACGACAGCCAGTTCTCGGTACAACTGACCCGTACATCAGCAATGAAACCAATACGTAAGATGCAGCGAGCACGGGTAAACAGCTTAATTAACAAGAAAACGACCATCGATTACTCATTAAGACTAAAGAATGATGAGTGGCGTATCTATGACATTAAAGTTGAAGGTCGAAGTCTGATTAGTTCATTTCGTAAAGAGTACTCGGCAATTTTATTAAAAAAGACGCCAGATGAATTATTAGCACTACTGAATGAAAAAAACTTAGCTCACACGGGTAATAATGCTGAACAATAATAAATTACAGTCTTTAGTTAAGGTGGCGCTATCGCTGCTCATTTTAGTAACGAGTGGTTGTGCCAATTCGAAAAATAGTGATGAGCCTTCTTCTGTAGCACCCATTTCATCTTCAGCGTCAGTATTTATTGAAGATGATGGGCTGTTCGATGAAGATGATGATGACTTATTCAGTGATGATAGTCCCATTGAACTGGCACCGCAGACTGAAATATCAGATCCTTTTTATTACTTCAATAAAGCCATGTTTCATGTCAATGATAAACTGTATTTTTGGGTTCTACGTCCGACCGCATTAGGTTACAAAGCGATCACACCGCAGTTTTTCCGTGTCGGTGTGGCCAATTTCTTTCACAATATCACCATGCCGATACGCTTTACCAGTAGCTTAATGCAAGGAGATTTGGCATCGACAGGCACTGAATTGGGACGCTTTGCAGTAAATTCAACGGTTGGTCTACTCGGTATTATGGACCCTGCAGCACATTACTTGGATTGGCAACCAAATAACCAAGACATGGGACTGACATTAGGAAAATACGGCATTGGCAATGGTCCCTATATTGTTTGGCCTGTATTTGGCCCTTCAACCTTAAGGGATACAGTCGGACGTAGTACCGACTATTTTCTGAGTCCACTGACCTATTTACAACCCGATAAGCTGTCAATTACGGTACAAGCTGTCGATAAAGTAAATACGACATATTTTAGCCTCGGCGATTACGAAACCTTCAAACAAGCCTACATTGATCCTTACGAACGTATGAAAGAGTTTTATATCGAATATCGTGCAGAGCTAGTTGCGGAAGAATAGTGGTCGATTTAATAATGAGTAAGTTTAATGGCTTGAAAAAAACGTGATCTTAACATTTCAATTCGCGACAGCAAGTCATTCACTTCTTTACGTCCAATATCTGCCCCTCGTACATTTTCCAGCGCTTTATTATTATAATCGAGTTCATCATCATGTAAGCAGTTATCACTGATCAACTGCCAGAACTGCTTTACCTTATTAAACTTACTCTCTAAACTTTCTACCTCAATATTGAGCTGATCTAACTCTTCAATTGCTAATATTGCTACTCGAAACCTTTGCTCACCCTTAATTACTTTAGATAAATTGACTTTATCCAACAGTACATTATAGCGGTCGATGTGATCATTTAGTAAATCAATATTATGCGTATAAAGCTGATAAGCATCCTGCCAATTTTTACCACTGCAATAACTGGCCTGCGCAGTTGAGGTCAGTAGGAGTAAGATAATTAATACACTATATTTCATCATCAACCCCACGATTATGACGCATAATTATCAGCAATAAGAACATCTAATTCTATTAAAAGTGCAGACAAATTGTACTGTTCACCACATTTATTCTTTTCCCTGATATAATTAATCTATGTTATGAATTATTCCGTTATTCCTTAAAGGGTAAAAATGAAAAAAACGTTTGTATTAAACCATCCAAAAATTGTTCCTGCGCGCCAAGTTGAATCAATAAAAAGCGAAATCAGAAAATACATTAAAAGAGAGCGTAACAAGGTCTTACCTAAAGACGTTGATTACTGGGACTTTAATTGTAAGTATGGTGCAACAGAACAAGAAGCGCAGGTTATTCACCTATCAGAAATCAATAAATCAATTGATAGTGGCGACCTAAGCAAAGATGCATCTTTCTATATCGAAGTGTTGGTAAAAGATGGCATTCGCGTGATCAGTGAAGAAGACGAAGATTTAGATTACGGCGAAGAATAATAATATCAGCAGGGAGTCTCGATACTCTCTGCTTGCTATTACCTATTACCTATTACCTATTACCTATTACCTATTACCGCAGTACAACCCCGCTTCTCTGCTAATTCAAGTTTAAACGTTTGCTTAACCTACTAGCAAAGTAACACCGCTTAGTCATAACAGCCATTGTGTTTAAATTTTACCAACCGAATGCAAAACTACTGTTTACAGGCGTTACCTGATAACATGGCGACCTAATTCATGCAGGCAACTGCAAACATGTTGAAAAAATAAATGAAGTTACATAAGATTGATGCCGTAGATTGGTTAAAATCACTCCCGAATGAAAGTGTGGATCTCGTCATCACAGATCCACCTTATGAATCCTTAGAAAAACACCGAAAAATAGGCACGACAACCCGCTTAAAAAATAGCGCAGGTTCGAGTAACCAATGGTTTAGTATCTTTCCAAATAGTGATTTTCCTGCATTAGTTGAACAAATTTATCGCGTACTGAAAAAAAACAGTCACTTTTATTTATTTTGCGATCAAGAAACCATGTTTGTGATTAAGCCGATCGCAGAAGAACTTGGGTTTAAATTTTGGAAGCCCATCGTGTGGGACAAATGTGCGATTGGCATGGGTTATCATTATCGTGCACGTTATGAATTCATTTTGTTTTTCGAAAAAGGTAAGCGTAAATTACAAGATTTAGGCATGCCTGATGTATTACAAGAAAAACGGGTATGGCGCGGTTATCCAACCGAGAAACCAGTGCCACTGATTGAAAAACTAATCAGCCAAAGTTCAAGCGTTGGTGACTTGGTTATTGATCCTTTCTTCGGTTCCGGCGCGACCTTAATTGCAGCTGCTAATCTAGGCCGACAATCTGAAGGCGCAGATATTGCGCAGTCAGCACATGAATTTGTTAATAACCGCATTAAACCGGTAGAAAAGGCATAAAAATGACCATTGAAATAACCAATCTGCCTGCAACAGAAATTACCTGCTCAAACTGTGAAGCATGCTGTTGCCGCTTAGAAGTGATGCTCCTTACCGATACCGGCGTACCGAAACGTTACATATCAACAGATGATTGGGGTGGTGAAGTAATGGCGCAGGGTCATGATGGCTGGTGTGCAGCACTCGATAGAGACACATTAATGTGCAGTATCTATGAAAACAGACCTTGGGTATGTCGTATATTTGAAATGGCATCATTCGAGTGTGAAGAAGAACGTAAAGCACATATGTAACTATACGTAAATATATGCTCGCGATACACCACAAATATCTCTGGGGACACAAGCACCCCACAGATTGATATAGAACAATTATCAGTATAAATGAACTTCCCCTATACAAAATTAGTTAGTTTTTTCTAAAAACTGGTCAGACATCACTCCTCTTTGTTCCATTCTTTTAACCTATTCACAACATGGCTCTCTTTTTATTTATATCACTATCTATATTTTTAGATTTGGAGGAATATAATGAGACAAGCTGTCACATTATGAATTTCTTCATCTGTCATAGAGTTACGTATTTTACAGGGATGAGCGAGTATCGCTAATAGGATACGTTGAGGGTTACAAAATGGAATTATTTAATGAATCAAGCGCATTAGACCTTTACATGCAACAAGTGAATAAAACCAGTGTCTTACTTACCAAGGAACAAGAGTACGATACTGCCATTGCTGTACATGAAGGAGACCAAAAAGCACGTCAACGTATGATCCAGTCTAACTTGCGCTTAGTGATCAACATAGCTAAACGTTATCAACATACTTCATTATCACTTGTTGATATAATTCAAGAAGGTAATACGGGCTTAATTCACGCCGTTGAAAAATTTGATGCCACCAAAGGTTTCCGCTTTTCAACTTACGCAGTGTGGTGGATTAAAAACAATATCGAACGTTTTATCATGAATCAATCCCGTACGATCCGCGTACCAATTCATATCGGTAAAACATACAAACGTATTCTAAAAAATGCCCGTGAAAAGGTACTTGATCTTAAGTGTAATAATGACTTAAAAAAAATTGCCATAAACTTAGAACTTGAATTCGATGACGTTGTTAATGTACTTTCTTACTACTTCACTGAGGCTAGCCTGGATAAAACAATTGCAACTAAGAATGACTCAAATACAGCATTAGTCGATCTGATTGAAGACAGCTCTATTTGTAAGCCGAATGATGAAATAGAAAAAACCGATACATCTAGCTATCTAATAACAGTATTAAATCACCTATGTGATCGTGACAGAGAGATCATCGAACTCAGGTTTGGTCTTGGTAGAGAAGAACCACAGACACTTAATGCCATTGGTGAGCGTCTATTTATGTCAAGAGAACGTGTACGTCAAATTATTACGGCTAGTTTACAAAAAATTAAACCCGAATTATTAGTTAACAGCGTAAACCAGCAAGATTACCTAAACTAACCAATCATATATAATCTAATAAAAAGACTACATGTAAAAACAGCCCTAACGAGGGCTATTTTTTTGCTCATAACAAAGTGGTTATAGTTATTAGAATCACACTTTATGGGGCACTGATCTTGATACGAGATACCTTACCATCTAAGCCATTATGACGATGGAAATTAACACGTACATAATCATCACTATAGCTGTCCTCATAACTGTCTATATCATAAGTGCCCAAGATATCTTGTAATACAGTTATCTGAGTATAATCATCACCAGTATCACCATTCGGAGAATCATAAACGGTGAACTGTGTACCCGCACTCACTCCAACTAATTTAGCTGAGCGCGTTTCATCATTATCACAACTTCCTGAGTTCTTAAAATTAAATTCACGGTCATACACATTCAATGTACAGACTATATTTTGCGTCGCGTTATTCCCTTCATAAAGCATTATTTCAGGCGTTACTTCATAATCACCTGGCTTAAATACTTCAAAATATGAAATCTTCCCATCTAATCCGTTATTATGAAATGCCCACTGATTAACGGCAGCGTTACTGACATTACTTTCGAATGAATCGATGACATATTCAGACAAATTATGCTTAATCTGAATAACCGTGTAGTCATCATTAGTATTACCAGAAGGACTGTCATATACGACAATCGTGGTGCCAGCTTGTACATCAACGAGTTTAGCAGAGCGTGCTTCATCATTTTCACAACCGTGCTCACCACTCGGAATATAACGTGTTTTATCTCCACCGATACCACAAACTATATTCTGTGTAGCACCGTTACCTTCATAAAAAATTACCCCGCCTTCATTCAGCACTTCCGTTATTTCCTGTACATCGCCTTGTTCAATAAAATCAACAGCGATGAAGTTAGGCTTTTTGTCTAACAAGGTTGCAGGCATACATGTATCAATAATTCTTGGATAAAGTCCATCCCAGTTATTATCTGATGCAGCGATACCTGAATGTGGGACATTAGGAAAATGATTCATACTGAATAATCGAGACCAGGTTTTATGTCCCAGTATATTAACCGTTGGTACGCCGTATTTATGTCGTTCTTCACAACTATCATAATCAGTTACAGCCCACATATTCTCCATGGTGACATCTTTTCTATATAACACGTAATAGTCGCCATAATCACCAGACACATCATACTTATCTATATAGAGAAGAATACGCTGATTAGCTGCAGCCATTTCTTCCAATGTCGGCCATTCTTGCTTACCATCCCATACAGGATCTCTTGGATCAAACATCATCGCAGTAAATTCAGGCATTTGATCCATCGCCTCTTTCAGCTGGTCTTTCGTTAAAACGTTATTAGTCACTTCAACATCAAAAGTGAGCACCACATCAGGGTTCGCTTTCAAGAATGGAACGATCTCATTATTCATTCTATCGATGAACTCTCCCGCATTATCGGTACTATGCGTTAACTCAACTCGGCCATCTTCATACCGAATATCAATCAATAAAGAACGAACATTATGGTCACGTAATTGCTCCGGTATATCGAGCCACTGATTCATATAACCGATTGCAAATACATAACCTTGTGAAGCATGCGCATTATGAGCGCCTACCCAGCTATATTCATTAAACGTTTTATCCGCTTTGGTCAGTAAAAATGAAGACACTTTATTATCGAAGTTAATATTAGCTAAACGCAATTGTCCTGCAGCATTCACTTCGGCACTGCTACCGTTATAATGATCATCTTGATAAATCGTCAACTTATAACCGACAGGTACAGTGACCGATGACCAAGAGTCATTCGCTTTACCGATGGATTGATGGCTTGCGCTATAGCAAGATGGAGTACCTTGAAAGTCCGTCTTGTCATAAAAACAAACTAATGGATCAATGCTAAATGAAGACACTATATCGTTAAAGTAATAGTCTGAAAGGCTCGCATATTCACCCGGATAAAGTGTCCATTGTTTACCGCCATAATCATCATGTTCAAATAACGTTAACAAAGAGCCGCTTGGCACTTTTACCGATGACCAAATATCATTTTCACTGCCAACAGTATGTTGCGTAGAATCAAAACAAGTCTGCAGACCCGCATAATCATCATGTTCATAGAAACATACCTGAGGGGGGGGATCGAGCTGAGCACTTACCTGCGCATTTACAAATGGTTGAAATGATAGCGCTGAAATAACAACAGCACCCTGAATAAATCTATTTTTTACAATTATTTTATTGTTAATTTTAGACATATAACTTCTCCAACCAGATTATTCGAAACAAATATAAACCGTTTATTAAGCTCAATATTTGCGACTCGCATGAATTACTTTGCACTATCTGACAAAAATGAAAGCATTAATAAAGTACCAAGTTGAGTGTTAGGGACATCTATCGATTTAGTCTTTATATTGGTAAATTGTGGTTTTAATAGATAATTAATTCATCAATCAAATACAGCGTAAATTTAAAAGACGAAAGTGGTCAGTTAATAACAAAGAAACAATAAAAATACGTAAGCATATATAAATAGTGATTTTATTTTAATTTAAAATATTTCAAGGGTTGCATGACACTGCACTTAAAAATGATTAATGCCGTAATCTCTACAAACTGAAAGTATCGACCGAGCATTACAAAAGCATGATAAAACAGCATTTAAAATAATTACTCAAAAGGTAGTAATTTAACTTTGAAAACAGAAGATAGCCACGATAAACAACCAATTGATAACTAATACCTATCAATACTTAACATTCAATCGACTTTATAAATATTGATACATACGTTAAATTTAACTCTGATCTTTTTTAGGAGTTGAATATGAACCGCATAACCCAAAATACCTTAATTAATATTGCCAGTTGCAACGCCAGCGTACCGATCAAAGACGCAGCACTGGTTGTCGAAGGGGGTGGTCAACGCGGTATTTTTACAGCTGGTATCTTAGATAGTTGGCTAGCAAATGATTTTAACCCTTTTTCATTACTCATCGGGACATCTGCAGGTGCACAAAACTTATCAAGTTACATGACGAAGCAATCAGGACATGCTAAACGTTCGATCATGCAACTATCCAAACATCCCGATTTTTTTGATATGAAGCGCCCACTATCCGGACGTAATACGGTGGATCTAGATTGGTATTTTGATAGAGTTAACGACCCCGAATATCAGCTCAATATGAACTGTGCCCAAGCACAATTGAAAAACCGCCAACTGCTCTTTTCAGCAACTAATATCAATGGATTCTGTCCCACTTTTCTTGAGCCAACAGCAGATAATTGGCTCACCATGCTCAAAGCATCCAGTGCGTTGCCCTATTTATATAAGAAAGGTGTAGCGATTGGTGACAGCCACTACGTGGATGGCGGGGTAGCATTGCCGATTCCGATTCAAGAAGCTTATCATCGCGGCGCTAAAAAGATCATTGTACTGCGCACTGTCCCTGCACATCAAAATGTACAATCTCCGTGGGCGCATAAACTCAAGTCTTGGGTATGCAGCTCACAGCGCTGTCCAAAAGTATTGGATATTATCACTGGTCATGAGAACGCCTACAATGAGGCGCTAGACTTTATACAGTCACCACCAGAAGATGCGCAGATAATTGAAATAGCCCCACCAAAAGCGTTAGCAAGCCGTATTCTAGGTAGCAGTGATGAAGCATTAGCGGCCGATTACAACATGGGCTACGAAATGGGCACGCAATTTTTATCGAGTCATCATGCCGCGTTATTTAGCTAAAACTAACGGCCATAGCGATAAATATCCAAGTCATTGCTATCAATATCAGGTGTAACACCGCTGACAACATCAGCAAGATAACGCGCCGAGCCACATGCCATGGTCCAACCCAACGTGCCATGCCCACAGTTAGTAAATAAATTAGCCATCGGCGTTTTACCAATAATCGGCGTACCATCGGGCGTCATAGGTCGTAACCCGGTCCAAAATTCAGCTTTGCTCATATCTCCTGCGTTGGGAAATAAATCGTTTATCACCATTGTTATCGTGTCTTTTCGAGATGCCGTCAGATCTAAATTATATCCCGCCAACTCTGCTGTTCCAGCAACGCGAATTCGTTGATCAAAACGCGTCATCGCCACTTTATAGGTTTCATCCATGACGGTTGATACTGGCGCTTGGCTACTATCAACAATAGGAACCGTGAGTGAATACCCTTTTACCGGATAAATAGGCATAGCTAAACCTTGCGGTGACAAGATTGGTGATAACAATGCCGATGAATAACACCCCATCGCGACCACATAAGCATCCGCCGTTAACTCTCCCACATTGGTGCTGACTGACTTGATTTTGTTGTCGCTATGGTTCAATTTATTGACCGTCACATCAAATTTAAACTTAACCCCCGCAGCTTGCGCTAATGCTGTTAGCTGCTGGCAGAACATATAACAGTCTCCGGTTTCATCATCAGGTAGACGTAATCCACCGACAATTTTATCTTTCACACCGGCCAATCCAGGCTCCACAGCAATACAAGCCGCAACATCTAATTCTTCATATAGCGTGCCACTATCTGCCAATATTTTAATGTCTTTGGCGATTGCAGCTAACTGTGACTCATGACGGAATACCTGTAATGTGCCCTGCTGTCGAGCCTCGTATTGAATGTCTTGCTGCTGACGTAATTCAATCAAACAGTCTCTGCTATAGTTGGCAATGCGCAACATCCGCGCTTTATTAATCTCGTAGCTATGTTGATTACAATTGGCTAACATTTTTGCTGCCCATAAATACAAATCGGGTGACAGTCCCGGTTTTATTTTTAACGGGGCGTGTTTTTGCGCCAACCATTTGATTGCTTTCATCGGTATACCAGGCGCAGCCCAAGGAGATGAATAACCATAAGAAATCTGTCCCGCATTAGCAAAACTAGTTTCTTCAGCCCCCCTTGGCTGGCGATCAATGACAGTCACATCATGCCCAGCTTGCGCCAAATACCACGCTGACGTTAACCCAATAACCCCACAACCTAATACCATGACTTCCATTTGTTACCGACTTATCGCGAATGAATAATACCGCCAGCATAAGAGAGTTACATTTACTTAACAATCCATAAGTATTAATATCAGCCTTTAGAAAAACTAAACGCAAGCGCGTACTCTAGGTGGCCATTGATGATAAAAATTAACGATAATCTATTATCCGGTTTAGCCACGTTTGCCGCAGTGGCTAGCTGTCATAGTTTCACCCAAGCCGCCGAAAAACTGCATATCACCACAGGCGCCATTAGCCAACAAATAAAACAGTTAGAACAAAACCTTAAATTAACCCTGTTTGAGCGCCATTCTCGCGGTATTCGTTTAACTTCAGCTGGATATCAATTACATCAAGTCGTCGAACAAAGTTTAACGGATATTGGCGATGTCATTAGCCAGTTACAACAAGTTAATCGCCATGCTGGTGAGGTGCATCTTAAACTCACCCCCTCTTTTGCATATAAATGGTTAGTCCCCCGCTTACACGATTTCTATCAGCAATACCCCGATATCAAGATCCATACCTTTGCCGAAGGTGCATTGGTGGATCATACAGATACTAATTTTGATCTGGCAATCGATTATGGCCAAAGCCCCTATCAATCGAGTGATAAAAAGATTAACGCTGAATTGTTATTGGCAGAGCAGTTATTACCCGTAATGAGTCCACAATACATGGCTAATTTTGACTGGCATGATGCTCAGAAAGTGGTGGCATCGAACGATATTAAGCAGTGTCATAATAATGAACTCTGGCAGAGTATTACGCTGTTACATGATGCGATGCCTTGGCTGCACGCGGATAAAGACGCAGAATGGCAATTTTGGTTACAGCAGATGGCGGGCACAACAACAGGAAGACAAACACTCAGCAAACACGGTCATTATTTTAACCGTACGGATATGGCAATGGCCGCCGCTGCAGCTGGCTTAGGGGTTGCCTTAGCACGCTGCGCACTGTTTAATAGCGGGTTAACAGCCGCCGATTTAGCCAAGGAAGGGTTAGTCTCACCTTTCAGCCCCATCGATGCAAACGCTGGATACTACTTGATTCAACATCATCACTCACCTGCAATTGAGTGCTTTAAAATCTGGTTAAAACAACAAGTGTTGATCTCGCAACAGAGTAAAAAGAAACGCGAAAATAATTACCAGTAGTTTTCAGAACTAAAATGGCCAGCACTGCGACGTGAGTGTTTTTGATAGCCAAGTTGCTTTAGCACTTCACTCGTGTCCTTAACCATACTCGGATTACCACATAAATAGAAAAAACTACGTTCCGGGGTCAATGGCACCCCAGCGACATTGACCAACTCTCCGGTCTCTAAGAACGCCGGGATCCGACCGCGTAATGTCGCTTTTCTATTTTCTCGGGACACAATTGGTACATAATGAAATTTACCCTGATAGCGTTCTTCAAGTTGCTGTATTTTTTCCTGATATACTAATTCTGCAGACGTTCTTACCGCATGCACTAATATTAGGTTCTCGAAACGCTGTTGCGTCTCTGTTTCATCAAGTAGTGCTAGGAAAGGACCAATCGCGGTACCAGTAGACAATAGCCACAGGTCTTTTGTATAACTTGGGATCTCATCCAACGTCATAAAACCGGCCGGATTTCTACCCACATACACGTCATCGCCGACTTGCAAACTATCTAATCGCGAGGATAATTGCCCATCAGGAACGGTAATAATCAGAAACTCCATCACTTGTTGACCCAGCGCCTGATTCGGAGAGTTAACAAATGAGTAAGCCCGACGAACCCACTCACCAGCATCATCGCGCAGTGCCAGTTTAGTAAACTGACCTGCTGTATAGCGAGAAATATCGGCGGTGATCTGCAAACTGAATTCACTATCAGTCCAGTTAATACGCCCAGTAACTTCTCCTTTAATTAAACCATGTGGTATTTCCTTCATTACCGACCTCACAAATGTATATTATTGGTGGTAACTCCCTTAACTAAGGCAACGTGCGGTATTAATTAAACTCAGTCAGAGAGTTCTATTACGTAATAAAATTCGTATCATCTAGCGTTAACCATACTATAGATATAAGTCTAATATAGGTTAACACTAAGTCATATGTCTACTTAAATTACACCAATTTAAACTGACTCACTAGCGCTGCAAGTTGTTCATTCGCTGTCGCAAGATTTTTGGTGCTCTCCTTTGTTTCCTCGCCATTTTTACTTAATACCAGCACCATATCTTGAATCGAATGCATGTTCCGAGAGATCTCTTCCGTGACTGAATTTTGCTCTTCCGATGCTGTGGCAATTTGTGCACTCAAATCATTAATTACCACGATAGACTGCGTCATGGAATCTAGATTTTCGGTGACCAAGGAAGTATTTTCCGCGACCTGTTCACAACTCAGTTTAGTCTCATCCATGATAGTTGCTGCTGTAGAAGCATCTCGACGCAACGTTGATAACATGTCATTAATTTGTGCAGTACTGTCCTGAGTTCGGGCTGCAAGTGAACGAACCTCATCCGCAACAACAGCAAAACCACGTCCCTGCTCTCCCGCACGAGCCGCTTCGATTGCCGCATTCAACGCCAGTAAATTAGTTTGATCGGCAATGCCACCGATAACTTCCAGTACCTCAGCAATCTGCTGAGTATTTTTATTCATGGTATGAATACTTGCTGATGCACTCCCCATCTCTCTAACCAACGCCATCACACTACTCGATGCATCGACTACCGAAATTTTAGAGGCCTTAGCTTCATCATTCGCACTCAGGGTATTCGATGCGGTCTGCACCGCATTTTGCGCAATAATATCGGCAGTTGTGCTCATTTCGGTAATTGCCGTAACCGCTAACTCTGTTTCTTGAGTATGATTGTGCAATGCTTCGCTGTTGCGTTCGGACTGCGCATAAATCTGTTGAATGCCATCGGTAATGTGATTCGATGCCTGGGATATATCCAGCATCATCGTTTGCAGATAACTAATAAAGGTATTAACTGACCGGCTGATATCCGCCAACTCATCATCCGATACAATCTCAAGTCGCGAGGTTAAATCTGCTTTGCCGGTAGATAAAGTATCGATACGTGTTTTAAGTACCACCAATTCTTTAACGATCTTGTTCACGATCCAAACTGATATAAACACCGCTAATATAGATAACACGCCGGCAAAACCAATGCTGCGTGATACTTCATGATCAAAAATATCAGCGGTTGCCTGAGTTAGTTCTTCTTGAATTGAAGTGATCTCGCTTTCATAAGCACCTGTACCTATAACCCAACCCCATGCTGGCATCACCTTACGGACATAACCAATTTTATTCTCCAGCAGTCCAGTTTCTGGATTCTCAAACTTCATCGGTAAGAATGCATCAGTCTTACCAGTTAAACCGGTCACTGCGTTTCTGGTATTTGTCACTGTCTGGCCAACAAGTGACTGCTGCGGATGAGCGAGGATCTTACCGTTAGCGTCTTGGACCCAAAAATAGCCACTGTTACCATACTTAGCCGCGATAATATTTTTAAGCGCAATATCAATCTTATATTGTTTTAAGGTGCTGACATATTCACCAGTGGCAATAACCAGGTTTAGTGGTTCAAAATAAAAGGATACTGATAGTTTTTCTTCGACCTTCTGGTAAGCCGGATTGGTGAAATAATAATTACTAAAACCTAAATCTTGCGATTTAGCGGCAGCCACTATATTACGGGCATAAAAAGTACCCTTTTCGTCAGTAGAATCATAACTACTACTACCGATAATACCGCTGTTTACGCCATTCGCCATATTAACGATAGAGTCAGCATCATAAGCAAAAATATACCGACCATTATCCCATCGGTAATTATTAATAAACGCATAAATACTCAGCCTAGCCTGATCGGGTGACGCACTGCTGGCATATATATTCGAGATGGTTTTTCTGAAAGTATTAATCTCTGTGCGTAATTCGGCTTTGATATTTTCAACTTTAGATTGTTCATAAAGCCCAGACAGTGACAAAATTATCGTGTCAACCTGTCCTAATAAATTTTCTTTAATTAAATTCTCAGCTTTCGCGCTAATGTTGATTTTTTCTTGCTTAAGTACCGATTGTTCAATATCTAATATGCTGAAAGTAAAGAAGCTACTGACAGCGAGTAAAGCCACGCATATCGTTGTGATTAGCTTTGTTTTTATTGTTAATTTCATTATTATTTTATTTTCCTGATGCTGGCTTGCAGCCAATGTTAAATTTTTAACTTCAGGAAAGTAACACGCAGAATCCTTTGATGTTGATCACAATTATAAAACATTTTATATACTTTGACAGACCTCACGTTTCATATGAAAAAACATATATCCTCGAGTGAATATCAAACATAAAGTGGTCAAATACCGACATAACCTTACTAAAATCAGTGTTTTAAACTTTATTTATCATGTGGTTAATTATAGCTTACGAGTTATAAGTTATAAGTTTACGGTATTTCCTATTCACCCCCCTTACTCCAATAATACACACAGGATAAAATATAAGGGCCAAATATGCTGATTAACAAATTCATTATACTGCTAGTATGTTTATGCATATTATTGTCAGTCTTCACGAGTGGATTAATGTCATCAGCATTAGATCTCGCCGCATTTTCACTATTGATAACCTATCTATTAAGAAAAAAGAAAATGACCGGTCTTAAATAACAATGCTTTTACATGAAAAATAAAATATAAGTCAGCGAACTAACACTGATCACAATCCAAAGTAACACACCTAACAGTAATGGTTTTACACCTGCATCTTTTATTTTTTGCACCGTGATCCCCGCACCAATCAAGAATAAACACATCACCAGCACTTGTTTAGAGGCACTAAAAATACCTTGATATAGCGACTGGTAATCCGGCAGTACATACGCAATAAAGATGGCAAAACAATAGAATAAGATGAAAAACGGGATCGTTAATTTTTTACTGTCACCTTTAAATAATAAGGCACTGATAAAAGCCACCGGTACGATCCACAAGGCGCGCGCCAACTTTAATGTTGTCGCCGTTAATAATGCTTCATCGCCATAAGCAGAAGCGGCACCGACAACGGATGACGTATCGTGAATTGCAATCGCACTCCAAACACCAAAGGCATGTTGACTCATGTCCAATAGATGACCAATCACAGGGAAGAGAAATAAAGCCACAGAGTTAAGAATAAATACGGTCGCTAACGCTAATGATGTTTGATCATTTTTGGCATTAATGGCGGGCGCAATCGCGGCAATCGCACTACCACCACAAATCGCAGTACCTGCAGAAATTAAATACCCGGTCTTTTTTTCAATTTTAAATGCTTTAGTCAGGATCCAACCAAGTATTAACGTACAAAAAATCGAAGTGACGATAATGCCGATGCCATCTTTGGTGGCAAGTATCGCTTCTTCTAAGTTAATACCAAAGCCTAATCCAACGATGGAATACGCGAGGGTTTTTTTAGTAATTTCGCTTAAATTGATACTGTGAGGAACCAGGCCTAATGTTGCTAGCGTAAAACCCAGCACTAACGCTACAGGTGATGAGATAAGCGGCGTTAGACATAATAAGCCGATAGTGATAAATAGCAGATCAGTCTTTTGAAAAGTATAATTGCTGAGTGATTTGAACATGGGCGACTCTCTATTTTTAAGAGTTTATAGTATATCCCGGCCTTTAAGTTAAAAACATTAGAATGTAATTAACCTATAGTTCATCAAAATTGAACGAAATTAAAATAAATAAAATCGCTATTAGCTTGCTCACAATTATGAATTTAAATATCACTAAAAGTAGAACTTTTAAGGAAAAAAACTGACTTACTATAAGAATTAGCGTGGATTACACTAAGAATTTAATGATTACTGTAATAACGTTATCCCGAGTAATTACTTTCTCTGGCGAGGTTATTTGATGAAAGAACCAATTGATAAACCGATACTCGATACTAATAATCAAATCTTAACCGAAATTGAACTTAATGCGTTACGGGAAGAGTTTGGTATGAGTACAACATCTTATGATATTCATAATTTAATTTTGGCGGATATCCCCCCACAAATGCTTAACGTCTTACTACAAGCAGACTCAATTTCTATTACAGCAAGGCATGGGCAACAAGAATTACACTTCCCATTGCATTTAACGAACGATGGCTACCAAAATAGCTTACAAGGACCAAAGACAGCGGACCTCAATCCTCTAATTCATCAGCATGAGCTTCATAAATTTCAATAAAGTCAGGCAGATTAGAGAGTAACGCATGGATACAATCAGGATCAAACATTACTCCTGAGTTATCTCTCATGTAGGCAATAACATCACCAATATGCCAGGCTGGTTTATATAAACGTTTACTTAATAACGCATCAAACACATCTGCAACCATCACGATCCGAGCTTCCAACGGGATCGCCTCTGCTTTTAATCCCATCGGGTAACCATTACCATCGAAATGCTCATGATGATGAAGAATGATATTTTTTAGAAAGCGATACTCTTCCACATAACGCCTATTGCTTGGGAAGTATCCAAGTACATCATTGATAATATCAACACCATGCATACAATGCTGATTCATTACCTCTCGTTCTTCAGGCGTAAATATCGCATGACTAAATAAAATATCATCGGGGATCTTATATTTACCAATATCATGGAAAGCCGCATAAGCCTCCATACGGCGGATAAATTCATGCGTGACCCCTTTTTCTTTACTCAACAAATACGCCAGCTTGGAACTATAGCGTTCCATTCTATGAAGATGCCCTTTGGTTTCAGGATCCTTGGCATGTCCCATGTTTAAAGCAACCGCCAGTGAGATATCAACGAACTGTTTATTCTCAAATTGACGCACCATTAAAGAATGAATCACTGTTGATAGAAATAGCATATCTTTCTGTATTGAATGTTTCGCAAAAAAACCTAATTCAGAGGCATTGAAAAACACCATCGCAATCGGCTTCCCTTTAAACGTTAACGGATAAGAAAAACTACTACGATGCCCCTGATTCAATAAAAAAATGTTTCTTGGATTTGACGTTAAATCAGCTAAATTATCAACAACACGTCCAGATTTTGACTTTATCATTTTGGAGATGCTGCCCGCTTGATTTACTTTTTTCACGAAAAGCTCATCATTACACTCTGCGGCAAGTCTATCGCGGACAAAATAGTTAGATGCCTGATCATCTTTAATCAAAATAACAGACAACCGAGATAGTCCTTCATAACTATTAATCGCAGCAGTATACAGGCTATCAAGATGAGACGCCGTATCATCACCTTGATTAAGCATTTGATTTATTTCGCTATAATTAAGCATATCTCAATCCTATCTGGCATCGATCAGCGTAATAGCTGATCCGACTTCAAAGCAGACCCTTTGAAGCGAATAACCCATAGCGAAAAATAATCGCCACCAACCACCTATCAATTAATGGGTAGTTGAATAGTTAATAATATACAATTATGGTTAGTATGACCGACATTTAGTGTGTTTTTGCTATTAACATCAAATTATGAATATCCTAACTTCCTTTGAAATCAAAAATATCGCGACAATCTTTGATATAAGCAATATCAATTTCATTAATCGCGATGAGGCAGGCTACGAACATAACCAATCGAGCTGATAATACTCCGTTAAGAGTGTTCACCTACTCCGTGTTCAAATAGCATCATATATAATGATACAGTTGAAAAGGCCTGGATTTACCAGTAGCACGCCTACCTCGTTATTAGTGCAAAATTATCTGTAACCACGATTAAGTCAACTTTCGTAAATAGTGGGGTGCTATAGTAATAAGGTAGTTATAGACATTTTTTTTCACTCTTGAGGAAATCTTATGCTAAATGAGAATCACGCACTTATTTTTGACTTTCCAGAATTAAAACAAGATATCGTATATTTGACCCATAAAAATGAAACGTTTAGAGAAAAATCAAAACAATATCACGTGCTCGATTATGACATTCGCCAATTAGAAATGGATGGCAGTCCGACGGGTGATGAGCACATGACGCAGTTAAAATTACAACGTGCCAATTTAAAAGATGTGTTATATAAGCAACTAAAACAACACCATAACGAAGTCATAGCGGCCTCTTAAAATAACGAAGCGGACCTTATGGTTCGCTTTTAAATCATATCAATTACAATAACTTACACTTCAACCCGTAGTAGGTCCATCACCATTAATTTACGGATGACGCTAACGTACATAATGTTAATTTTTGCTAACTTAGTAATTTTAGTTAACGAGTGCCCTTCACGTAATAACTTAATAATGTATTGTACTTGTTCTTTATCCATAATAATTCCGATGGCTATATTCAAATTTAACACCATACGTTAAGAGCAACTAAATACAATAATTTATAATAAAGTTAACCACAAACCCGTAAATATACCAGTGTAAAACGACGCCATTTAGCATCAATTTATTTGTAAGCAGGATTTAATCAATTTTCAATATGAGGGGGGACGGTTATAGCGGGTTCAAATTATCTATAAGACATTTTTTAGGGTATAAAAAGTGCAGTGAAGATATTGCGTTACGGAAGTAAATAGAAAGCGCTAGAGACTGTAGCGCTTTATCATTGATATTATGAACTACGCGTCGAGTTGTAGTAAATCCATCACCATTAATTTACGAATAACACTAACGTACATAACGTTAATTTTTGCTAATTTAGTGATTTCAGTGAGAGAGTGACCTTCGCGTAATAATTGGATAACGTATAATACTTGTTCTTTGTTCATAATAGCCTCGATAACTATGGTTTCTAATTTACAAATTTCTCTATAAATTAATATGTTTATAATTTGATATGGGCTCATAATACGGTGTTATTTTTCATATAATATTGCGTTTAAAATTAAAAATTCGAATACGACATAATTTTCAATAATATATATATAATTAGGTATTAGAATTAGGGTTAACCACTGCAATTTACAATCACGTTGACGAAGAAGAAAGGAAACGCTCAATGTCACTGCCAATTTTATACTCATTACAAAACTGTCCTTACGCGATGCGCGCACGACTGGGATTATTACTCGCCCAACAAGCCGTGATGTTACGCGCCGTGGTAATGAAAAATAAACCGGCTGAAATGCTCGCGGTATCACCGAAGGCGACAGTACCAGTATTAGTACTTGATGACGGTACTGTTATTGATGAAAGTTTAGACATTATGATTTGGGCGCTGCATCAGAGTGATCCATTAGACTTACTGCACAGAAGTGAACCCGAAGCATATCCAGCCATGCTCGCCCTGATTGACATTCACGATACCGTGTTTACTTCAGCATTAAGTAAATACAAATACGCAGTACGTTACCATACCGATAATGAAGTTGAGTTACGTCGCCAATGCGCAGTTTATGCAACCATGCTCGAATCACATCTAAGCCAACATGCTTATTTAATGGGTGACAAAGTCAGTTTGGCTGATTACGCAATTTTACCACTCGTCCGTCAGTTTGCCCGTGTTGATCGCCAGTGGTACTTGCAAGCCCCTCTACCACACTTACGTAATTGGCTGAATAAACATTTACAAGATCAACGCTTTGCTAAGGCAATGGCGAAATACCCGCAGTGGCTAGAAACTAATGAAGAATTTTTATTTGGACATGCCGACTAAAATAAGGACAAGCACGATATCGCTCATGCTTGTCCTTATCATTAATACGAATATTTTCGCATCTGGAATGAATGACTAATTAAGCCACGTCTTTCACTATATGCACATCACTTACCTGTGTGTTCGTTTTATCTGTTTTAGCTGCTGACGTTTTGGCTGATTGCTCTGCTAATTCCGCTTCTAACAAATGCAGGCGCTTGGGTACTAAACGATTTAATAACGCCTTTGCCAACAAGCGGTAATAAACGCGCTTCAACAATATCCATATTCGCCGTCATACGGTTGAAACTAGTCCCTTCCGCACCTTTAACAAAGGCGATAATAACCACAGGCGCTGGCAAGCGATATTTAACCGCTTTAGCAACAATACCGCGATAATCGTTTTCTAAGCGTTGGAACAATCCTTCCATCCACAGGCTAAAGCGACTGATTTTTTGCTCTGATTTTAACATCTTACTGGCAAGTATCGGGGTTGGTGTCAACATACACTTGGGCAACGTCGCGTAAAGCAGCAGACCAACCATAGGGACCAGTAGTGAAATCACGAATACGGCAAACGATATCAAAAGATTTAAACATAAATTCACCTATAAAAATCCAAGTTATTTAATATTTATCAGTGTTGAATGAATTCGTCAGAGGTAAGTATACAATCTAAGGCAACGCTCACAAACGCTTACATAAAAGCAATCCAGCATTATTTTTTCTTATGTTAGGATTTAACGTGAATTGATATAATAAACACTAACCATCGCATGGTAAAAATAGTAACAAGGGTCCATTATGACAGCTTCAGAATATACTCAAAAACACAGGCCAATACGGGCTAAGTTAGACGGTAAAGGCCCTTATATTGTCACCGAATTAACTGTTACAGAACAAATATTTTCACGTTCCGATTATGCCGCAGTATTAATATCCAAAGACAAGATATCAGAATCCTTATTAGGCAAAGCGATTGCTCTCAGCTACTCACCAGGTCTCGAAGGAAACAGAAAAGAAGCGCGCGGTTTTCATGCATTAGTCTCATCGATAGAAAGTCTCAGTTTTGATCCTGCAAAAGCGCTTTACACCTACCGTATCGAAGCGATAGATCCATTGTCCGTATTTAACTATCGCGTATCGAGTCGTACTTTCCAAGACATGACCAGTAAACAAATCATTGAAAAGGTCTTGTCCGACTCCGGTTTAAAAAGCTATTTCAAACTATCAATGCGTAGTACTGGCAGTAAGCACTCCTATTGTATTCAATTTAACGAAAACGATTACGATTTCCTAAGGCGAATGATGGCAAGTGAAGGTTGGCATTATCACAGCGATCATAACGGGAATCAGCCGTATATTATCATCGGTGATAACAATCAAGACTTTGCAAATCTAGATAACAGCAAAATTCCGTTTATTACCGGTGCGAAAGATAAAACACACGCCATCATACATTGGCACGTACGTAGTATCCTTGGCGTAAGCAAATTATCACTTGGCGATCACAATGCCGAACTCGCCGAGTGCCTGTCGAGTGGTGATAGAACAACGACCAATAGCGTTAAAAATAATGCCTTAACACAATATTTTTTTGGTCAGGGTCATAACGATAAAAATACCATCAGAGATTCAGCTAAGCGCCAGATGGAAAGCATCGATACACAAAAAATCAATATTACAGCACAATCATCCATCCCGGCATTAGGGGCTGGATTACGTTTTACACTAACTGACCACAGTGACAGTGAGCACAATCAAGAATACGTGGTGACACAAGCAGAACATCACTTCTCAGCAACAGAAAGCGGTCATAAAACCGAATACACCAATACATTTCAATGTATGCCTGCATCCATTTTATGGCGTCCACCCTTCTTGCCAAAACCACAAATCCACAGTGTACAAAGTGCAGAAGTCACCGGGCCAAGTGGTGAAGAAACAAATCAAGATAAACAAGGGCGAATTAAAATCCACTTTCATTGGGACTTGCAAGGTAAAAAAGACGAAAAAAGTTCGTGCTGGGTACCGGTTTCTCAAGCCTCTGCCAGTAACGGATTTGGCGTACAATTTATTCCTCGTGTTGGTGACGAAGTATTAATTAACTTTATTGATGGCGATCCTGACCGCCCTGTTGTTTGTGGCTCTATCTACACAGGGAAAAATAAACCGCCCTACAGTGCAGCAACACAATCAGGGATCAAAACCAGAAGCACACCGAAAGGTAATTCCAGTACTGCGAATGAACTCAGATTCGAAGACAAAAAAGATAAAGAAGAAATCTTTTTACAAGCCGAAAAAGATCTGACCATCAACGTAAAGCAAAATAGCAAAAAGACCGTCACTGGTACGTCGTTATTAACCGTCGAAAAAACAATAAATATCAGCAGTAAAGAAGCGACAAGTCTGGAAAGTAAAGATGCCTTATCAACTAAATCTGTAAAGGATACGAATATAGCGTCAGATGCAAACATCAGTTTAGATGCTGGTAAAAATGCCAACATGAGTGCAACTTCTGCGATCAAGATTGATGGTCAGACAATTGAATTAAAAGGTAAAACAAAAATAAAATTATCCGTCGGGGGCAGCAGTATCGAAATAAGTCCAAGCGGTATAAAAATAACGGGCCCACAGATCGCAATCGAAGGACAAGGTAGTGCGACCCTCAAAGCCACTATCGTCACTGTCGAAAGCAAAGCAAAAACAGATATTAAAGGTGCACTAGTCGGCATTAATGGCAGTGCAATGACACAAATTAAAGCAGGGGCCATGGTTCAAATACAGGGCGCGATTACAAAGGTAAACTAATGCATTATTTAAAGATCCCACACCAGCATGCACAAGACATTTTATCTTTGTATGAAGCAAGTGATGAAATAACCGCGCTCGCCGCGCAACATCTTACGCCCGCAGCGGTCATCAATATGGCCATTGCAGCTGAACTCTTTGCAGATACCGCCTTATTCCTTGCGCATGCATTACCGGTTCGAGAAGCAATCTGGTGGGCATGTTGCTGCGCAAGTCAACGTAGCGACTGGAATGAAGACGAAGCCAATGCGATTCGCTCTGCCAAGGCATGGGTTCATGAACCCGATGAAACAGCACGTCGATTTGCCGAAGATATGGCAAAAAAAGCAGACTTACAAACCGGTGCTGGTTGGGTTGCTCAGGCTGCATTCTGGAGCGGTGGTAGTATGACGGCTCCGAGCGAACCCATTGTTCAGCCGCCTGAATACTTATATTCACAAGCAGTCGCAGGTGCGGTTAACTTAACTGCAGCCCTGCCTGATGGCGAACATGCCACAGAACGATATGAACACTATTTTAAACTTGGATTACATATTGCCCAAGGTGGCAATGGTAAGTTAGGAGAATAATATGTTACCAGCAGCACGCGCGACCGACATGCATGTATGTCCAATGCAAACACCCGCATTAGTACCGATCCCACATGTTGGCGGGCCGCTGCTACCACTGCCGACAACCGTATTAATCGGTAATTTACCCGCTGCGACCGTAGGACAAATATGTATGTGTGTAGGCCCACCTGACAGTGTGGTGAAAGGCAGTGCAACCGTCTTAATCAACAGTAAGCCAGCAGCAAGAATGGGCGATACCACAGCCCACGGTGGTACCATTATAATGGGAATGCCAACGGTTTTAATTGGTGGTTAATTCAGTCTTATCATACAAAGATAAATCATTCGATTTATCTTTCATTTTTGTAAGCCAGTTAAGCCAACGCGTTAATAACTGCTGTTCTGGCAAGGTTAAATCCGAATTATACAGCTGTAATAACCACTGATAAAAAGCATGCCAATCATCCTGAGGCACCACGATGTGCGACTGTTCATAACGATCTTCGGAACAAAAACCAGGGGTCACTTGCCATGATGACAAGTTCGATAATATCGTACCTGACGGTAATGCAGAACCACAATCAATTAACGATATTTCACCTTTATCCACATTATAGATAACATTCGATGGCTTAATATCGCCATGCACCCAACCTTGCGCATGCATCGCCATCATCGCACGCACTATCTGTGGTACAAGTGGCAAAAATTCATTTATTTGATGCTCAGTAAAAGAGAGTAATGACTCCCCTTCAATGAATGGCATCAATAATAAATTTTCCGCCTTAAAATACTCCCTCACAGGGCGAATGTAATATGAGTGACAGTCAGCTAAACAGAGTAACTCTCGTTCTATTGCAATGGGCTCTGCCCGCTTCAGCACCACATACTCTGATGCTGAAGCAGATTGGCTATCTCGGACCAGCCATGTCGTCGATGACAGTAATTTAATTACTGTAAAACGAGAAGCAAGTCGACCGTTTATCGCGCTCGTCATCCTTTATAAACGCGCAGGTAAGCCAAAGCGGGTAAACAAGTACTTATCAAATATTTGGTTACTACCTCTCAGGCTATATTGCAAGACGATATTCTCATTATTAAGGGTGTAGGTTAACTTCTTAATACGTCGGTCACCCGTTGCACTGGTACGTCCATCAAATAAGGCTCTGAACAGTGCCCATTGTCCTGAATATGACTTACTCGCGACACGGTTATCACCACTAAAGAAGTTCACCGACATGTAATCATCTTCACCGATTGATGGCCATGCAATGCTTTGCCATAATCGAGGGCCATGGCGATACGAGAATATGTTTTCTGTTTCCATAATATTAAATTGCGTCACAGAGGTACTCATCGAACTGGCTTTTAACTTCAACGTCATCGCTAGCTCCTGCCCTGACGTACCGAAGAACAATTCTCTAATCCTTTTTGCCTGCTTAAGTTGCTGCAAGCTTTTCGCATTGATTGGCAGTTTTTCACCATCAAATTCAGCCAATTTTAAAGTGCCATTATCCCAATATGTAAAGGGATGAAGCACTTCACTGACGAACTTATCTATACGCCCTTCAGGCTTGAACATCAATGCAAAATCATCAATGGCAACTTCGCCACGTCCTGTTAACAAAAATGGGAAACGTCCTTCAACCGCTTGGCGATAAAACCCATATACTTGCTCTTTCCATTGCTGATTAACATGTTCTGCACTGCCGTTGATCACACTCTTCCATGACTGCGCGTACAAGGAGTTGATCCAGCTTGCCACTTGGTTCGGCGAACGACTTGATTGACGACGGAAATTAACCAGTATATCTTGGCTTCCTGACGCATGAGCTTGTGCATACTGATATAACGCACGGCTTGGATCGCCACTTGATAACGCAGTATCAAAATACGTATTCAATTGCTCTAATTCAGCCATCAATTCATCTACAGGTGTTGTTTTACCTTTACTCGCCATGAACATTGAATAAGGGCTAAACGCCTCATTAACAACATACGAAGGCTGTAAACGTAATAATTTATCACCCGCAAGGCGATTAACTCTTTCAACTTTCTTCAATACCGATGCCGTTTTTTTCAAGCCTAATTGACCGACAACCTTCGCGTCAGGCGCATTTCCAGCTTCTTTAGCAAGGGTGGTATTCACAACAAGAGCCTCAAGCACATCAATAATCGGGCTACTGGTGGGTGAACGCGCAGTTTTAATCGCATAAGCAAGATCATCGGTCGTATTAAATTGCTTCACTTCGATGTGGTTAATAAGTTCTTTCCACTGATATACGTAATCTGCATAATACAGACGCTGTACCTTCTTACTCAACTCTACAAGCTCAGAAATCGACGCACCCGACATGTCACCTTGAATACTTTTAAATTCATTCAGTTGCTTTTTAAGTAATCTTGATTTCGCACTCAGATCGATATTCGCTTGCCCCTGACGAGTAAATAACTCAGGCAATAAGTAACCGTTAAATCCAATTTTAAATTGAAATAACACATCAAACTTATCCCCTAATTGACGACGTGTATCAACGCGATTACGGTATTCAGGGAGTGATTTTATACGGGTATAAATCAGGCGTTCTGGTGATAAACCTTCTAAATTTTGCTTCGCCACCGAAATCAAATCATCACTCGGAACAAGCACCTTCTCATAATCACTGCTGAATAAATCTTCCATTAACATGATCAACGTTTCTATATTATCTAGCGAAATATCACCTTGTTCATTTAGCGTTTCAACCAAATAGGCTAATAATTCAGTCATGTCTAAACGTTGCTTATCAAACAACATTTGATAATAACGCAACACTTCAAATATCTTGCTAGGATTGCCTAAATTAACATATACATACAGTTCACTGCTTAATACTTCAGCCAGCTGAGGCAACAAGAACATCTGCAATTGGGCTTCATAGCTCAAGTAGATTTGTTTCGTCGTTTTAGGCTGATTAACACTGATACGTTGATACAAAGGCATTGGTTTACGCCCTTCTTCAACCACCAGGCGCAATTCATTTAACACTGGAATAATGTCTTCAAAACCAACGTTAGTATTACGTAATCGTTCCATATTTTGCTGGTACAACGCTAATTGAGTGACCGCATGGTTTCGATAATCTTCATCTTTATTCCAGTTATCGCGCAGCAGTAAGCCAAGTACAACAATCATCCCGATAAAACCTAACATCATCGATATTCGCGATACAAGGTAACTATAATGACGCAGCTGGTTAACACCAACAATACTCGATTCAGGCAATACTGCCTGCTTCAATATATTCATTGAGAACAATTGCTTACGGCCAGACAATTGTTCTCTTGTCGTATTGGCATTAAACGCATTGCTGCTAGCGACAAGTTGTGTAAGTAAATCGTGACAGTTGCCACCTTGCAGTGTCGAACATAAATACATGCCTCTTAACCACACAACATCTCGAACCCGATTTTCCCGACTTATTCCCTCTAAGAACTCGGTAACTTGCTCAAAGAAAAGACGTAACTGATAAGGAAGTGCAACAACAGAATGCGCATCCTCTTGACGTGTTTCTCGTAATGATTGGAATTGCTGCTGAGCTATAACATCAAGTAATTTCTGACATTCCTGCTCAAACATGCTGACTTCAAATCGATGGTCATCCGTGTTTGGAAACGTAATACCCAAAGGTCGGTCGATATCGCATCCCGAGTTACTCGAGAAAAATTCAACAAAATCAGCAATCGTATCTGACTTCGTGAATAATGTATAAACAGGCAACGCTAACCCACAATGCTCGCCAAGTGTTAAAATAGCATCTTGTAAATTTGAGCTAAGAGATAAACGTTCTTTTTTATCCCCCGTTAATAATCGCTCACAGCTAATCGCGACTAACACACCATTGACCGCTTGACGAGGTCGGTATTTCATTAATTGCTGAGCAAATACACGCCACAACGCGTCATCAATACCGTCTCGATCGAATAATCGGTGGTCGACTTCAATAACCACCATGTTTTCATTACTCCAAAACCGCATATATTGTGAAGTTTCACTTTTATCGCGATCGTGATAGTTAACCGGTTCTAGGTTATTTTGGTGTAGAACGCTACTTTTAGCATCCTCTTCACCACCAATCAAAACATACCAAGGCAATTCATACAAACTACTAAGTTTGCTACCCTTATGCCCTTTCAACTTTATAACTGCCGACTTAAACAGTGAATTAATGATTTTCACGTCTTGTTTAAATAAAATAACTTGCTCGTGGACAGCCGATTTTTCTTCACGCAGGTGTTGCATAACCGCAATCGCGAGGGCTATCACAATCAAACACCCTCCAAAAATCGTAACCACCAGCCTTAATAATTTATCAGCTTCATCTAAGGTCGGGAGGTATATCCAGCCAAGTCCAGTACAAACCAATAACGCTAACGCAATGAGTAAGCACGCTATTTTTAATGTTATTTTTTTCATTACTTATCATCTACCTTTTTACTACGGCGTATAACTGCATTTAATCCAAAGCGAGCATTAATTTCATTTTTCAACAGTTTCGCCTTTGCTAAATCGCGATTGTTCGGAATAAATAATTCCACACCGGTAGGTACTTCGTTTAATACCACTTTATAACCAATAGCTTGTATGTCTTTTTCTAACCGCGCAGCGCTGGCTTTCGCCGAAAAATTCGCAACCACGATATTCCATGAGATCGTATCGATAAGCGCAGTCGGTTCCACGCTCACAGCTTCTTGCACTTCAATGCCTAAGTCTTCAGGCGTACTGGTGTAAATCAAATCATTGTTATTCGTGCTATTGATAAAACCAGCCATATCCAACGAGCTAAATGCCATTAAGGTTGATTGACTACGCTGGTCATACCAAAATTCTGAAAAACAATACGTACTGATAATTAATAATACGCCAATCCAAGATAATTTAACCGCACTGATAAATCGCCAAGGCGAGGTCGTTTCCGGCATCGAAATCGGCGTTGGCGGCTCCAGTATTGATTCGCTACGGTAGTGCCGGACCGTACTGTAAAGCTCAGACTGTAACTCATTCATTTTCTGGCGATTATCATGACGATACTTGCCCAAAAAACCGAGCATAATCAACACATATTGAAGCTCTAAGAAGTCCACCAGCTTTGCAGGTTGACGGCTTGCTTGTTCAAGCAGTTGGAAGAAAACCTCACCACCATTACGTTGGCCAAAGACCTTACTGAGTAATGAATGATTTTCCCAACGAGCCACTTCGCCCCACGAGGTATACAAAATCAATTCATCAAACGCCGCGCATAATATAAAGCAAACCTTTTCAATCACACTTGGGTGATAATCTAAAAACAACCCTTTGCGTTTAAAATCAGCAATACCATCCAGCAATTGTTGACGAAAAGCATTAATATCTAAAGGTGAGGTTTGTCTTTCAACACTTGCCAAAATACCCAATAATTCACTGCATTCTTTTAAGATTGGATTGTTATAATTCGCTAATTGAGCGATTAACTTTTCCGAGCCTCTTAAATCAAGCTGTACCTCACTACTCATTTTCACTGCTTTACGCGGGCTGTTACTGCGACGAATTGAAATCGTCGGTTGTTCATTAAATAATGATGTCATAGCGTCCCCTAACGAATTACGTACAATTCAATATCAACATCGCCAATACGATTATCGACATGTAATGCTATCGGTTCGTCTTTCTTCACGAGCTGCTGCCACAAATCAGATTGCGTATCCAGCTCGAAATAAGCCACATCAGCGCGTGATTTCAATTCCGATGGCGCAATAGGTAGCGCGCGTACTGGCACACCAGATAACGCATTACGCACGAGATCGGCAACCATGCTGTTACCTGCTAGCTTAACCGCGAGTGGGAATTGTTTACTTAACTGCACAGCACCTAACGGTGACGATACCACCAAAATAAATCGACCCGCATTATAGAGGCTTGAATCCTGTACTAACGTACGCAATAAACGACGCTTATCAAACAAGCTCTTATCCCAGACTAACGTGGTCACGCTGTCGAGTTGAACTTCACGTAATAGCACGCGAATATCAGAAAATAAGGTTGAGAAAAGGCTATACAAACGACCATTGTTCCAGCTGTCATACTCTTTCGGCATCTTGGTGTCTAAGCCCTGCATTTCACCTGCCATTGACATACATGCTTGGTAAATTTCTTGCGGTGATGTAGTGCCATTATCAAGCCAATACTTAATATTTGGTAACCAACGACCTAAAGCCTGTAGCCATAAATAATCACGAATTAACGCTTGATAGCTTTTATTAACAGAATCTACCTGTAAGCGTTGTGAGATGGTGCTTGCGCGGTATTTCATCTGTGCATACAGATCATTCACGTTATCTTTTAAGTATTCAGACACCGTGAAATAAAGTGACATTGGGATAAACGCACGGTTTAGCTCAATCCCGCCATCTGACTTATGTTCAGTTATATGCGCAATAGGGATCTGGGTATAATCTTGTAACTCTTCGCCTTCGAGCTTAAGTACGATATTTAATTCAGCTAACTCTAATTGCAACGCATCGGCATTGTCTCGGGTCGTATCAAATACGTCGTAATCAGTGCGGTGGTAACGGCGATGTGAGTCATCTTTGCTACCTACATTCATCACACCAGAGCGATAAATTGGCATCGCTAAGTACACTAATTTATCCATGGCACCAGCAGGAATATCAAGCGCTAATCCATTACGAATATCAAAAGGAGTGCCATCAGGAAAAATACCTTTTGCACGCTTGATCCCAACTTTGCCAATATTAACTAATGAATAATCAAGTTCTAACTCAGCCAAACCGTGGCGCATTGGATTCATCAGGCTGCAATATTGTTTGGTAAACTCTTCAAAATAACGTTCTTGTTGTTGAAAATGTTGCGGGCTTAAAAACATCCCCTCAGACCAAACTACTTTTTTCTTATCCATTATTAATCCTCTTCACCTGTCACGGTAATATTTACGCCGTCAATACTGATGTTTACAACAATCGAAAATCCAGATTGCACACTCAAAATTGCGGTACTTTTGGCTTCTCTGTAATTAGAAAAAGCAGCTACCACACCGACATATTTAATTTCGCTGTTTTGTGGCAACGCGACCTTGTGAGCTTCGCTCGGTAAAATACTGTCGAGCTGGCGTTTAGATAATAATCCCGCCTTTAACACACCTTGATCATCACGATACAAATCAATAAAGTTCGCCTGCATAAATGCCTCACTGTCAGCCAACTGATAGATTCGAATCTCAAGGGGTGACGCTAAGCCATTTATATTAGGGTTGATGTTGTATTCAGCCTCAATATTAACGACCACTTGCAATGGCAGTGCGTCTCGCCAAAACATCCAGCTGCTACAGCCACTTAAAAATAAAGTACACATCAAAAATACAAGCACACGTTGCATATTACTTGTCTCCCATTGACTGCTTAATACGTAAACTGTCACTGAAATACGCTTTAAATTTCATCTGCCATTCTTTGTTCTCTTTTTGACGAGTAAAGTAGCGTTTATACACAGTCCAATAGTCCACTTTCTTTTGCCAAAAACGTCGCGGCGCAAAGTCATCAAAGAAACTTTCTAGCTCCGTCGGCGAAATATCAGACAGTAATCGTTCTAACGCCATTTCTGCTGATTTCACCATCAGGTCATGCTGCTTAAGTTGTAACCGCATCAGTTGCTGTGATTCCAACGCAGGGTAATTAGATCGTGAACTCGTATCAGCAAACGGTTGGCCTTCATCAATCACTACAGACGCGGTATTAAGCATCTCATCACCAAAGGGATCATCAGAAAAACTATCATCATCCAACCAGGTATTTTGAAGCATGTCCTGCCCCCGTTTTTTTACAGGTTCATTCGCAACAAATGGGTCTGCAAATATGCCGTCCAACTCTTCTTTGGGATCAACAAACACCCATTCTGGTACTGCAAGGTCATCTGACGACTCTGGTGCTGACTCTGCGTTGTCATTAACCGAATGAGCGTTAACGCGGGCAGTCGATAAGGCATCGCCAAACGGATCGTCATCCCAGCCATTCAGTAATGACGACTTATCAGTACCTTGTGTTCCAGTTTTTCCCGACGCCTTTACAACCGCTATGTCGGGAGTGAAACAAGACACCATTAGGCGATATTTACCCACATTAACCACGTCGCCATCGTTCAAGGTCGATTGATTATTTGAACCTAACGGTTTAGTCGCGCCATTTAAAAACACACCATTCGTGCTCACATCCATAATTTGATAACCACGGCTGCCACGATTAATTAACGCATGCGTACCCGAAATTTCTCTAGAGGCATCCGATAATTGCATCGTCATACCATAAGCACGACCAATGCTTCCTCCTTCATCAGGGAAAGTGACGGTCCATTCTGGAATGGGTTCTCCATCAGGAGAGCTGATGATTCGTAATGATAACGGCATATTATTGACCCTCGCACGCCACAATGGCTTGATTGAATTCATTGATAAATAAAGGATATTTCTCCGTAAATTTCTTCGAGAAATACACGCCGAGTGGTTTCTCATTTACCATTGTTTTAGTTATTGCTCGATGGCTAATACCCAATTGATTAATCGCATTGTCCATCACTACATCATTCGCCAACACTGCACCTACTTCGCCTGACAGTAGTAATTCAATAAGCGCAGTAGCACGACGCGGCTTTTTCTCGACTCGGTAACCTTGTTTTTGTAACCATAACCACTTGTTCGAACCAAATAACGCGGTTACTGGTACTTCTTTTTTAAACTGGTGACTCTTCGTATCAATCGCGTCAGACAAACTAAACCAACTCCATGTTTGGTTCATTAAAGGCGCAGAATACTCGGCATATTTATCGCGGGTATCATTCTTAGACGCGAGGAAAAGGCCATGTAGTTCCCCTACTTCCGTTAGAATTTGAGAACGGTCCCAGTCTGTCATCGTTATTTGATAAGGCTGTTTCATTACCTTTAAAATACATTTCAACTTCACAATCCCAAGCCCTTTCATTTCACCGTTTTCTTGGTATTGATAAGGACTCCATACTTGTGTCGCTAACAGTAATCGTTCCGGACGGATTTCACTTCTTGCCATAAATGCCCCTCCGAGAAACAAGCTTAACGTCAGTGTTAAAGGCATTATTCTGTTTACGTTATGCATTACGTTCATTGACCGTCCTCCACAGACATTCCGTTAGAGCGGATCATTCTGCCTTCGATACCATACACATCGCTGGCCATTTCCATTAGTTCGAATGGGATTGATTGGTTAATACGGGCCGCTTGCCTAAAGCTAATTGAAATGTCAGGTGGCGAGATAACACCAACAGGAAGGTCTCCTACAACGACCTCTTTTTTTAAAATTTGGATGCCATACAACGCCGCTTGTGTCGCATTATTCACAAAGCTAACGCCAAACGACATTAACGCACTGGCTTTCGTCCCATTCACCACATCAGGCACTGCAGAAATCAACGCAAGCTGCAGTGAAAGTTGATTAATTTCATCCACACGTGCGAGTAACGACGAGCTGCCAGTTAACCAAAGCAAGGTATTATTCAGTTCTGGATCAGTTTGTTTGAGCCGAGTCATCGCAGTCTCCATCACTAACTTTAAACCCAGAGCCGATTTCGATTCATCAACTACAATTGGCACAACAGTTAATCCCATTTTTTCAGCAAATTTTTTCATTGGCAAAAATTGCGTGAGATATGCACTCTGATTGGTTCGTGAATACAAAATACCGATTTGCTTTAGTTGTGGATTAAAGCGTTGCATAATACGAAGGGTCACATCAGTTAGTAGATTCAATGACGTGAATGCAAAATTGTTCCCCGTGCCTGCATAGTCATCTGTGAGGCCTAATAACACCGGATCTTTTGAATTAACAGAAACAACTGGCAATAAACCACCTTGATACACTTTGTGTACAGACACGGTCGCTTTAGAGCCTAAGGTATACACCAAGCCAACCTCACTCTCTGCACGATGAAGCAAGTTCGCTAACATGGCATTATCTGCAGGTAAACGCTTAACGACCCACTGCACTTGCGGTAATTGGGTACTGTATACATTTAACAGCGTTTGTAATGCCACATCATAAGACGATGCCTTGCGTGACACGATCACCAATATTTTAGACAATGAACGCGCAGGCACAAACGACACCCCTTCAGCGACAGACTTAGCACGCCAATGGCTGGCTGCTTTAGGTTGTAACTCTTCACCTAGCCATGTTGGCCATTCTGTTGCAGCATACGTTGGTAAACAACATGCTACCCAAATTAATAAGATTCGGATCATACGTTTACCGCCTTAGATGTTTGTCTATCGAATACAGAAAACAACACTGCTATCACGACAAATAAAATAGCCAGTGTTATTAGCGTATCATCCACGCCAACCCAGAATAATAATTGCCCGACAACAAGCGGCCCAGACACATGGCCCAGTCGTTCAAGGAAGCGATACGTCGCAGCAATAACTGAGTCCACTTCTTGTCTATCCGCCATCGCATTCACAACATGCGTCACCACAGGCGCATTAATAAGACCATGCGATAGCCCCATGCACATCATTGAAAGAGTAGTAAAGACAACAATCATCAGGCTGTCCTCCATTTCAAATGCAGTACCAAGGATAATGAGCGCGATCCCGGCAAGCAGGTTACCAACGCTCAATGCAAGCTTACTACTGCCTAACTTATCGACCCAAGGCCCAGCTTTGTGGCTCACCAATAACACCACGGCGGCATAAGTCATCAACACTTGACCGATGCTTTCCTTACTAATACCACGCTCAGCAAGCATTAACGGCACCGCAAAAGATACGATACCGGTTAACGCCGCTTTAGTCGGAATTCCCACCAATAACATGGTGCGAATAAACGCGGGCACTTTCATTAATCGCCAAGAATCTCGCATCATCATCGAGATATTATTTAACAACGAACCCGAGGCTTTCGTAGACGCTTTCATGCTCGGTAATACAAAGCTAAATAACGTCATCACACCGCCAATAGTGGTCGCTACCATGAATATGGCGCGGTCGCCAAAGTAGTTAGCTAAGAGTGCCCCAATCGCAGCGCCCGCAATAAATCCAGCATTAAAACAAAATACGATAATACCTGCGGCTTGGGTTTTATTTTTCTTATCACTGAAGCGTAAAATATAACCTTGTACCGAAATGAATACGAAAGCTTGGCCCACACCCGACACAATACGCGCAATCAATACACTCACAATACTACCTTCAGCACTGACACTAAGGATGCCACTACCTAACGTCGACAAAAGCACGCCACATACAAGCACAGTGCGAATATCATAAGTTTCAATTAAGCGTGCGGCAGGTAGTAAGGTTAAGGCAAAACCTAAAAAGTAGAGTGTGAAGAAAATAGCAGAAGTGCTTGCATCAAGCCCTGAAGATTCTGCTAATGAGGTTAAGAACTGTGGCATGATTGGTGCCATTAAAGACTCCATCAGCACAGCACCTAAAAACAACGGTTTTAGACGTTCAAGCACTTGTTCTGATGAAGATTGGTTTGCGTCACCACCAAGTAGGCGAATAAATGCAAAACAGACCAAGCCACAAGCAAAAAATAAGATCGCGAAGTTTTTTAATATTTTGGTTAACTGCCCCAGTACCACGCTTGATTGATAAGTAAGGTGCACCTCTGCAAATTCAGACGTCGTAAAACTATAATCTAACCACCCTATACGCCCCAACATCGGTAGCATAATGCTTTGGTTATATTGAGAATCCGCAACTAACTCGGCATTTTTATACACAGCAATAGTAGCCACTTCAGGATTAGCTTTGCGGAAGTTATCCAACATGCTATCAATCCCCGTCACCAGGCTCTGGTCAATATTATATTCCAGTACAGGGGCTAAACGGTGACTCACAATATCCGCTAACGATACGGCCTTATTACGTAAACCATCATGATATAAGCTACCAACAAGTAGCACGACACTGATTGCCATACTAAAAAATACCACGATAAAACTCGTTAAATACACTTTTCGACGCTGAGTTCGAAGCACCGAAACAATAAATAAAACCAGTAAAAATGCAATCAACCACACCATAGGTTGAAAAACATCGGTCACGACTTCTTCTACTTTTTCAGGACTGAATGCAATTTTTAAATAACCTACCTGGGTGAATTTATTGTTGAGTGGGATCGTCATGTAGTTATCATCGAGGATAGTTTCTCCCGCATGATACAGTTCATCGTGGCCAGCGAATAACGCTAACCCAGTAACCGATGAATTCGAGTTAACAATCGGCTGCAATACCAGATTTAACCCTGCGATTTCAGGTAACGGCACACCCGAGTTGAGTATCTGTTCGATGCCTAATTTAGCCGCTTGAGTTTGCGCTAAAATGGTGTCGGTTGATAATTCGCGATGACTTTTTAGCGCTTGTGCATAACCTACAACCAGTATTAGCAATAATGACATTGTCACTACTACTACACCAAACGTAAGCCGAAGATTATCGTTAACGGTTCTCACTGTCGCTCCTAAGCACTTTTCAAACTGAAAAAATCATCGTTAAAACAATGTGCTAACGATTCAGGACGCTGTGCTTGTAAATACACCAAACGATTGAAAACCAAAGATTGGATCAAATCTTGATAGCTCATGCCTTCATTGTGAATATCGTGACAAACAATACTGAGTTTATCGCCTTCAGGACGTTTCAAATCTGGCTTTGGATTCGCTTCAAGGACATATAATTTACCCTTGCAGTCCATGCGTAAATCAACACGCACAAGCGTACCGAGTCCCAATTGCTGATAAATCTTATTACCCAAATCAATTAATGACTGGCGTAATTCAGGTTCATCTACTTTTAATAAACGATCACTGGTAATCGGTTTTACATCCATCGACGTAAAAATGGGTTCATCGTCTGCAAGTACACGTTCCGTCACCGAAAATGCAAAAGGTGAATCTAACTGATTTAACTTGTCGTTTTTAAATATCACCGAACCTGCAACCGCGACCACAAACTCACGGCCAGACAGATAAGGTTCAATCATGACGATGTTATTTGTCGCAGCCTGCACTATTTTTACTTTACCAGCGAGGTCTGCACGATCAAACACCGGATAAACATGTATCGAGGCACGGCCAGAAACAGGTTTCACAATAAATCGGCCACCGAAATCAGCGTCAATTTGGTCTAACGCCTCTTTATTCACCGCATCGGTAATACACTCACCCAAACCAACGGTAATAAAAGGCGCAGTTGGAATCCCAGCCGCTTTTATTTCATGTTTGAACAAATGTTTGTTATCGAGTAAGCCAGCCGTCATTGGCGAATGACCGACATAAGGCACCCCCAACATTTCCAACATCGACGGTAAATGACACATCGAATCAAAGCCTTGAAGGCCACCACTATTCGTGATCACCAGATCAATGTTTAGCGCTTTTAAGCGTTGTGGCAAGTCCATGTTTTCAGGTAATACATCAATATGTTGAAATCCAGACTCACGTAAAGCATCTGCAATATCATAAGCCACGGACTGATATGTTTTTGTTGAACGCGGACTCAAATTCTTATAAATAAAGCTATCCGGCTGTGTTTTTTCGCCACCATGCACAACGGCAATGTTAAGTGAACGTCGAATCCATTGGATTTGTTCGATTGTGAATGTGCTGTTTTCCAAAATATTCTCTTCTTACAAAAATTTAAACGAATGCGTGATTAATATTAATCACGCATTTAAATTAAAAAATCGATTAATGATCAATTGACCATTCTACTAATTCTCTTGTTTCATCAAGATATGCATCGAAGCAAGTAACATGAGCCGTTACTTCTACAGCTGTTGTTTGTAATACCACACTC
The DNA here is from genome assembly GCF_000170855.1 of Moritella sp. PE36. Lineage (GTDB taxonomy): Bacteria > Pseudomonadota > Gammaproteobacteria > Enterobacterales > Moritellaceae > Moritella. The sequence continues at coordinate 181,015 of NZ_ABCQ01000002.1, forward strand.
ATAGCCTGAACTTTGTCAATATAGTGCTTCACTTCGTGATAACTCATCGCTACATTATCTCGAGCTCTTCGGATATGAAGCTCCTTTAGTCCCGCATTACTTGCTAACCCATTTTCAGAAAAATCACTCTCAACAAGGCGTTCAAGAATTACCTGACGGCTATCGAGCAACACCGCCGCTTGCTTTAATTTAGCTAAATTACGTTGCAACTTTGGTCCCAGTTCTGCGATATCTTTTGCATGCCATTTTGCGACTTTACGTTGTCCTTCTGATGCACCAAGTGAACCTTGTAAAGCAGCAAGGTTACTAGAGTCATACTTTGCACGTTTGCGTTTTTTTCTAGCATCGCCAAGTCCTTTACTCGCAGCTTCTATACCTTTAAATGTATACTTCACTGCAATCGTCCCCCCTGGAATTAGACTAAAAGGGATTTTGATAAATTTAATCGGTGTCTTCTTATTCGCACGAAGTTTATCCGCGATGCTACGTTTAATTTGATAACCTTTCCCACTGGTTGCTGAGTCATAAGCATGCTTTGATTGATCGATATAATCACCTCCACCATATGTTTTTTTATTATGGCGTAAATGACTGACAAAACTATCTGATTGCGACATGCTTGGTGATGCGAACGCTTGTAATTTCTGAGCTAACACGCGGCTGAAATAACTAGAAAACTTTTGTTTTGCCCCCTCAACTATTGCGGACTGTTCTACTTTACTTACAATATATTGGTCGATTAAAGGACTAAGCTTAGAAAACACGAGCCCAGAAGCGACATCTATAATAGGATCTGCTTTAGCAACCATCTTAGCTGCATTTGTTTTACCTGTTTCTGTATTCGGCATAATTACTGCTCCATTTATTTAATTAATGGCAATTGCCACGGCACCATCTACAACACTGATATTGACGCTGGTGATGCTTTGCCCTTCACTTATTCTCGTGATACATTGCGTCGCCAGTTCTGGTACTAATCGACGATTAATGATTTGTTCAATGGCTCTAGCACCTGTTTCTGGCGAATTATTTTGGCTCACTAAATAATCCACCAAGTCACTGTCATAACTGAACTCAGCGTTATAATAACCACTCACTCTTTTCTCAATTCGACGTAAAGAAAGACGCGCAATTTCAGCCATTTCAGTATCATTGAGAGGGAAATATGGCACCACGGTCGTACGACCAATAAAGGCAGGTTTAAAATACTGCTGTAAAGCAGGCGAGATCGTCTGAGTCAAAGCAGATACATCTGGACGCTCGATCTGGCAGGCATCAACAACCGCACTATCTGCCGCATTAGATGTCATGATGATAAGCGTATTTCTAAAGTCAATTTCACGACCTTCACTGTCTGAAATAGTGCCTTTATCAAAGATTTGATAAAATATATCGTGAACACCGGGATGCGCTTTTTCCATTTCATCAAGTAACAATACCGAGTAAGGATTTTTACGTACCGCTTCGGTTAACACACCACCTTTACCGTAACCAACATAACCCGCAGGCGAGCCAAGTAGCATTGATACTTTGTGCTCTTCTTTAAATTCAGTCATATTGATGGTCGTGATATTTTTCTCACCACCGTAAAGCAGATCCGTTAATGCCAACGCGGTTTCTGTTTTACCCACACCACTCGGTCCACACATTAAGAACACACCGACGGGTTTACGTGGATCAGTTAATCCAGCGCGAGACATACGAATCGCTTTGGCTATTTCATGAATAGGAGCATGTTGCCCAATAACACGTTTTCCGAGTTCAGCTTCAAGGTTAAGTAAACGTTTCACATCATCTTTAACCATGTTACCAACAGGGATCCCAGTCCATAACGCAATCACTTCAGCAATAGTCTGCTTATCTACCTGTGCCATCACCAAGGGGGACTCACCTTGAATACTGCGCAGTTCCGTCATTTTTTCACTTAACAGTGCCTGCATTGGCGTATCTGCAACCTGTTCACCCGCAAGAAAACGTTCTCCAATAACATCCTGTAATCTTAAAATTTCGGTCACACATTCTTTTTCTATATTCCAACGCGAGTTTAACGCCTCGTATTCAGACTCCAGTTGATTACATTTCTGTTCAATCGCCACCAATTTTTCAGTGCCGTTCGCATACATCGCATCTTCATATGTAAACGAGGTACGCTCATTGTGCGCATAACGGATCTGTTCAGCTAACCCATCTAATTGTTGCGGTAATGCACTCTGGCTCAAGCCAATACGTGAACACGCCGTATCTAATAAACTAATCGCTTTATCAGGTAATTTTCGTTCTGGTAAAAAGCGTATTGACAACTGAACCGCAGCTTCAATTGCTTCTTCCAATACCGCCACGTTATGGTGTTTTTGCAAACTACCCGCAACACCTCGTAGCATTTGAATGGCATCTTCTTCACTCGGTTCACCCACAGCAACAAGCTGAAAACGACGCGTCAGTGCGGCATCGGTTTCAAAATACTGCTTATACTCAGCCCACGTTGTTGCAGCAATCGTTCTAAATTCCCCACGTGCTAACGCTGGTTTTAATAAGTTGGCCGCATCATTTTGTCCTGCAGCACCACCTGCGCCAATTAACGTGTGAGCTTCATCAATGAACACAATAATTGGGCGTTCAGATTGCTTCACTTCCGTTAACACATCTTTCAAACGGTTTTCAAATTCACCTTTGATACTTGCACCCGCTTGTAATAAAGACAGATCCAGTGTACGTAACTCCACATTCATCATTGACGGAGGCACGTTACCATCAACAATTTGCTGTGCTAATCCTTCAACAATCGCGGTTTTACCCACACCCGGATCACCTACAAGGATCGGGCTGTTTTGACGACGACGGCACAGAATATCAATCGATTTACGGATTTCAGGATTACGCCCTGAGATTGGATCTAATTCACCTTTACGTGCTGCTTCAGTTAAATTGTGCGTATATTTATCAAGTGCAACAGTACCCACAGACTCATTCGGAGCCATGTCATTATGTTGTACTTCACCTGCGGTTGTTTGAGCGCCTTGCTTCGTGGCAACACTTTTTAATGATTCAATCGATACCGTGTTCAACCATGTGGTCAATTCACCGTTGTATCCACCTTGTTCAATACGCTGCTTGAGTACGAGGAGTACGTGATAACCATTAATTGACGCGTTACTGTGGTTAAGCGACGCTAATAACCAGCAATCTTTAAGCAGTTCAATCAACGAAGGTGAAAGCGATGGCGAACTGTCGTTGCCACGTGCTAAACAATTTAAGTTCCGGTTAAGCAAATCAATAATTTGTTCACGCTCAATACTGCTTTGCGATAACACGCCTTGCCAACCTGATTTTGACTCATTTAATAATTGATAAAACCAGTGTTCAACATCGACACTAAAATGTGTTCGAGCCATACAATCTGCAGCAGCCTGCTCAAGAGCGCTCTTTAATGTTGGCGTTAATCGCGTCACTAGTTTTTGTAATTCAACGTTAATCATGCAGTGTCCTACTTTAGTTTTAGTGGCATAACCACATACTGTTGTGTTATTTCAGTCGATGCCAACCTCGCGGATTGACTTAATCGCACACCATAACTCGCATCTCGAGTTAACTGACAAGCCGGTAATTGTTGTCCAGCCACTTTCATTGCTAAGTTGATTTTGATATTCGAGCCCATGTAATGGCGAATAAATGCGTCGATGGCATCGCTCAAGACTTTGTTTTTATTGAGCTGTTCAAAGTTTTGATGATTGGGTTTCACTTTGACGTCAAGTTGTTGAAATGCGGTAACCGCACTTTTCCCAAGCAATGCGTCAAAGCCCAACTGGTTGTTTTGCCCTGTTGCGCCTAAGTGTGTCAAGCAGCACCCTAATAGCGGCTGATATTCAATATCGCCATGATCGACTTCAAACTCATACCCAAAATAATCCGCTAATAAGTGCTTGAGTGTTGTTAGACATGTCACCTTCGATCCCATTAACCCGGAGTATTGAATAAGGTGCCCTTGTGGTAACGCAGTATTAATACTCGTGTCACCCGCAAGGCTAGACAACATCGTAGTGAGTGATTTGTGATGACGGTTCCAGCTAAACCGCTCTTCTTCCGCTTGGATAACGATGTTGTTCTTGGTTTCGGTCTGGCAATAAAGGCGAAAATAGCGATTATTAAAACCATCCAAAAAATCGACTAAGGCGCTATTACCTTGCTCAAATGACTCACGTAACGCTTCGCTGTAGTTATAACGAGGCATGACCCCTTGACTGCCAGACAGCGCGGGTAAGTCACACGTAAAATGCCATGAATTGTCAGTGTATTGCTGAACTTCAACAATGTCTGATTGATGGTATGACGGCAGTAAATGCGTAATAAAATCAAGCTCAGGACGCGCGCCTAACTTAGCCGCATGATGCTTCACTAACTGCACCGCCTGCGGTAATTCAAACTTATAAGGCGCGCAACGTAGCGAGCCTAATATAGATTTTTGCATCCGAGCCTCCGTGGGAAAACACGGTATTCGCCTTCTCGACCATCAAGTAATATCACGACTTGTGTAAAGCTATTAAAACCAGAGAAATACGCAAAAAATCGATCCAATAATTGGGCGAGTAGCTCAACCCCACCAGCAAGACCCGTCGGGTTTATTGTCACGCTCAGTCGTGTGCCATTAGCAAAACAACTTTTCCCCGAAATACGCACAGGCGCAACAACATGCGCTTGCGACAAACCTTGAATGGATTCGATATAAGCACTGTTTTTGGCACTATTGTTGTGGTTATAAAGTTGCAGCATGACTTTTAATGCCGACACCGGATCATCGTTACCAAACAGGGCTTGATAGTTAAAATGTAAGTGCGCCAATAGCGGCCAAGCGCCTTGCTCACCAGTGTTGATGTTAGTTTGTTTTGTCGGGCGACGTAATAACGTCAAATCCGCAGGTAAAGAAATAGAGTCGTGACAATGTAACTGACAAGACGTAGACAATTGGCTCGCCGCATTGCCATTTGTGCAGGTCGTCGAGATTAACCAAGTGTGTGCTGATTTATCAACATGACTGTGGTCTAAATTTGCAACACGCAATGCACTCGACACCGACTGGTCGCTCATATTTTCAGACTGCGATAACTGCCAACGTAATCCTATTTCAGCACCGTTAAATTTTTCACCGTATAGCGGCGGTACATTTCGGGGTTTCTGTTCAGTTACGTCCGTTACATCATCAACCGAAAATAACTGTAACTGCGCTTGTCCACCAACATCCAGCATGATTGGATACTGCGACTGGCTAAAATCGACACGTAATGGCTCTGCGGTGATGGACTGTAAGTTAATGATAGGCGAACAGAATAAATGAAAATTATTAACACCTAAGCTACGTGCTAACTCCACTGGCATGTCGTCTAAAAAAAATCGGATTTTAAGTGTGTTGGTATTGGCATGCTGCAATGCCGACGATAACGCTAACTTAATCGCATGGAATCGCTCTGCAAACATAAAAAATTCGGTTAATAACTTAAAACCACCGAAACTACGTACACTATAAGGTAAGACGAATTCTTGCTCTTCAAAACCAACCGGCAAGAGGGCGTCAGCCCCTAATAAAACAACGCTGTCGTCATATTGAATTGAGATCTGTTGGATCCCCGAAAACAAATGATCGTAAAGGCGCAATATTGTAGATGTTTCACCCCGCAAAAATAACGATAATTCCGTCAGTTCCAAATCAGAAAACAGGATCGTTGGATCTGTCGTTGTTAATGTCAGTTCAAGCATCGCTTTCGCATGCTCAGCCCCTTTTGGCTTTTGAATATCAAAGGGAGCAATAGACGCTGAACAATCCGTTAAGGTGATCGGATATAAATCAACATCTTGCGTTGTGCGGAACACCAAGGTGTCGGTATCGACATCATCAAGTCCTAAGTGCGTTCCGCGAGGCAGAGTGTACTTTGCAGTGACTTCTTCGCGAGGCAGCATTTTAACCATGCTATAAGCAGGCACAGGGCGTAGATAATGTGGAAATAAAAGTTGTAACAAGCTATCCGTTAACTGCGGGTAATCCTCATCTAAACGCTGTTGTAAACGAGCATTCAACAAGGCCACGCTATCAATAAGACGTGTCACTTGCGGGTCATCAATACTATCGCGACTGATCCCAAGTGACTTAGCGGCACCGGGATGGCGTTGAGCAAAGTGACCCGCATCTTGGCGAATAAATGCTAACTCTTGTTCAAAATAACTTAATAATGATTCAGACAAAGTTAGTTTTCCTTACATCGACACTGCTTGTGGTGAAATCTAAGCTTGAATCAAACACAACAAGCTCTTCACCAAACTCGCTGACGATCACGCCTTCGATTCTAAATTTCAGTTTATTCGTGACGACTGACTCTTCTTCCAGCTCAATATTAAGCTCCTTAATGCGAGGTTCGAATGTCGTAATTAACTGCTTAATACTTTGTAAAATATGTTCACTATTGGCTCTATTCTGGCCTCTCACCGCATGGCTCATACCCAGTAAAGCGATAGATTCATCAGTATATTTAGCAACATCATCATCGCCCCAAATGGGCGCTTTAGCAGAAAGTAATGATGCAATATTTTCAATAATAGCATCGCGAAGATCATCAATATTCGCAGTCCAATCACCTTTCATTTTTGCAAACAGACTCATGATTATTGCTCCCCTAATTTTGTTGCGGGCACGTCGGTAAGCAGCACTATGTGGGTGTCTAACATTTCATATTGATATTGCGGCTGTAGGTTTATTTGGCAACGGTATTTTGTTGGATCAAGCAGGTCTTGCGTAAAATTAACATCAGCGCGTTTAAGGGGATAACGGGCCATGACAGACTCATCACCAAAATCAACGCCACTGATATATTGGTTTAACCATTTTTCTAACGATCGCTGACATGTAGACGGGCTATCAAAGCTACCGATTTGGTCGCGGATCTGCGCTTTAATGTAATGACCAAAACGACAGGCCATGAGATTGGTCTGTAACATACCACTCATTTTTTCAGTTTCAGTCGTTGCCTTCCACACAGACTGATTACTGAAAATGCCTTTTTGACCGCTGAGATAGACACTTGATAAAGGAACAAACCCTTGTGCAGACCAAAATTCATCATTTTCACTAAACAGATCAATCCGTGATAACAGTGGCTCTTGCTGACCATTACCGACTTGCACTATCGCGCCGTAACGCCCGCGTTCATCGTAGGCACGTAAAAAACCAAACCAACTGATACGGTCAAATTCACGGATCACGTTTGCAGCCAATAAATACGCTGCATTTCCCCACAGTACATGTTCCGTCAGCGCTCGTTCGTTAAACACAAACCCGGCTTGGCAATGCTGATAAGGGCTTCTTAAATGGTATTCAGGTAACACCAAATTTAAGAAACGACTCGCACTATGAGAACGCAATAACTGCCAACTTTGTAAATCTGAACTGCTTAAAATACGCTGTATACGTTTATGGTCAGGCATTAATCGAGCGGGTTCGTCACCAAAGAAATACGGATCCACGCCAAGGCTTACAGGGCACAACGCACGTTCACCTAATTCACCTAATAACTGCAGTGTGTACAGATCATCAAAATCAGCATCATCATCTAAGTCAGACTGAATAAGATGGTCAACAACCAACAGTCCAAAGGGGTGCCCGCCTGCAGTATCGAGTTCTTTTGCGTATATTTTTTGATATAACGCACTGCGAGTGACATTGAAAGATTGATTAAGATCGGCAGACACCATGTCCCAGCTAAGGTCTAATAACTTAATGTGCACACGGCGTTGCGAAACTGGCAGTAAAACTAAGCTATGTAGTCCTAACCAGCGCGCTTCCAATTCTTTGAAATCAGTGGCTTGCATGACAGCAGAAAGTTGCTCGCTCATGACATCATCAAGTTGCGTGATCAGTTTACTTAACTGTGATTTGAATTCTGAACGATTATCGTTCTGAGCATGGTTTAACAGCATCCGCCACAGCCCTGCATCCGTCAGGACGTTGGCGGATGATGTTAGATTTGATGTACTCATAACAACCTCAACAACCCGAGGGGTCCCCCGGGCATCAACTATTAACCTGGAATATTAGCAACCATACGTAATGACGATGTTAACTCTTCCATTTGTAACCAAGGGCGTAAATAAGCCACGGCAGAATAACAACCAGGGCGACCCACTTGTTCTTCAACTGTTACTTTTGCTTCAACCAATGGATGTGTTGATTTTGCTTCATTGCCAATCGCACTTGGATTAACATACTGGTGGAGCCAGTTACTTAGTTCTTTTTCAATAGTACCCGGATCTAAGTTAGAACCAATACGATCACGGCCCATGACTTTTAGGTACTGTGCGATTCGGCTACTTGCCATGGTGTAAGGCAAGCGTGCTGAAATGGCTGCGTTTGCAGTCGCATCAGGATCGGTATACGTTTTTGGCTTATGCGCCGTTTGAGCACCCATGAATACGGCGTAGCTCGTATTTTTATAATGCACTAACGGTAAGAAACCTAAGTCACTCAGTTCTTTTTCACGTTCATCTGTTAGGTTTACTTCAGATGGACATTGTTGAACTAAATCACCCGCTGGTGTGTAGTAAGTAAAGTTCGGTAGGTTTTCAACTTTACCGCCATTATCATTACCACGAATAGCAGTGCACCAACCGAATTGTGTATATGCTTGCGTTAACAATAAACCGTATTCAAACGCAGCATTACTCCACACAAGATCATCTTGCGTCTCTGGGTAAGCATTGCCGTTAGCGTCATGTTTCAATTCTTCAAAATCAAATGACTTAACAGGTACTGTTTGTTTACCATAAGGTAAACGTGCAATTGTTTTTGGTAGTGTTAGTGCAACATAACGCGAATCATCACTTTCACGGAATGCATTCCAGCTAGCGTAAGCAGGTGAATCAAAACCAGCGGCGACTGGTTTACCTTCGTTAAAGTTAACGAATGAACTAAAATCAAACATGCTTGCATTTGCAGCCGCAATAAATGGTGAATGAGATGCCGCAGCAACTTCACCCATATAACGCATTAGCGCTACATCTTCATCGCCATAACCAAATTCGTAATCACCCAACAATGCACCGTAAGGTTGGCCACCAGCTGTACCAAATTCTTCTTGATAAATCATCGTAAATAAACGGCTACGATCAATCGCTGGCGCATCTTCAAATTGCTCTAATAATTCATCTTTCGTGTAGTCCGCAAGCTTAATCTTTAAGTTTGGGCCTAATTCACTATTTTTAACTAATTTTTGCAGACCTAACCAAGTACCTTCCAGCTTTTGGAACGCCTTGTTTTGCATCACTGTTGAAAGCTGTTCAGAGATTTTTACGTCTAATGCAGAAATCGCTTTTTCGATTGTTAGTGTTAGGTTTTTATCCCAAGTAACAGTACCGTCTAGCGCTTGTAAAGTGAGTACAGATAGTAATTCTTTGGTCGTGTCTGCTGGTGTTTGTGTTGTTGCTGAAATAGCGCGGTCAAGAAAGTTTAATTCACCTTCTGCGGCACCGGCTTGTTCTGTTGCAGCTTGTTGTTCCGTGCTCATTATTCAGTCTCCCCAGTTTTTACACCTAGCTCTTCAGCTAAATGTTGAATTGAATCGGTACTTTGTAGTACTTCTTTCAATAAGCGTTCTAGATCACGAGAGCGATCCGCTTTGCTTAGTAATTCTTTTAACTGGTTACGTGTTTCAACCAATTTTTTTAGGGGAGCAATTTGTTGAACCAAACGTTCAGGATGAAAATCATTCATTGAACTTAGCTTCAGGTTAACTTCAAATTGGCTATCATCATTTGTTAATTTGTTGTCAACTTTATATGACAATGACGGGCTAATTTGTCCCATCACAGCATCAAAATTATCTTTATCAACACCAGTGAACTCACGTTCTTCTAGGTCAATTTTATCACTTTCAGCTTTATGACCAGAGAAGTCACCAATAACACCTACGACAAAGGGCAATTCTTTGGTTTCTGTTGCGCCATTAGTTTCAACATCATAGGTGATACTGACACGGTTTTTACTTATACGCTTATGTTGTGAGTTGAGAGCCATACTTCCCTACCTTTTATTTTAACAAAAATAAAGCGGTGCGCTGCCTAAGAAACACACCGGTCAAAATTATTTAGTTCCAGAAATTAACTTACCTTGTGGAACGTTGTAAGAAACAAGACCGCCGTCTTCTAGTTTACCGCCATCAAGTTCATGACGATGTTTCTTATCAACTTGGATGTAAGAAAGTGAGATGCTTTCGAACGGTTGAGAACCGTCGCTGCCACTTAGGTTGTATGAAACAACACGTGCTTTTTTTAGACCTACTTGGTAATAAATTTCAGCACCAGAACCATCACGTGCAGCTTTAGTAAATACGATATCAACATTTTTACCTTCAACACCAGGACTGAATAGGAACGATAAAAGATCTTCAGAAGCACCACAAAGTTCTTTTGTAATACTTACTTCGCTCATAGCAACCATGCCTGAGTCAGCATTATTACCACTACCAATTTCCATTGCTACTTGACGAACAGCGCCCCAGCTATATGAATTCAAAGCAAACCAACCATCTTGTGGTAAACCTTCAATTGTTGCGCCACCTTTAACTTTAACGCCATCAACTCTCATATATATACTAGCCATGATATTCCTCACTTATTTCTACTTGGGATTGAAAACCAATTACCAGAGAGAATTACTACTCGAGGTAGATACTGGTTCTTCTTGAACTTCTTCTACAGAGACAGCCGTTACATTGTTCAAAACAGAGTGACTCGATGTTGTACTGACTGCTCTCGTGTTGTGTTGCACAGATGTAGATTTATCCACACCTGACAGCGGTAACATTTTTTTGTGCATTGGCTGAATAACATTCGTATCCCCGTTCTCATCAAGAGCGGATAGATGAAACACTTGTTTAATCGTATCCTCTTGATTTAATAACAGCTCAGACATCAACTCAGGAAGTGATAAATAGCCCCAACGAATTGCTTTTTCTAACAAATAAGAGACCGGGCTATGTGGTTCTACTTTCCTAAACGATTCAGCTAACGTTCGTAGTTGATGAAACGCATCATCGCGATTGAATTCTTGATTATTAACAGGTAAACCATCTAACAAAGCGTAATCAGTAACACTATCTTCTTTAACTTCCATATTCTTTTCGCCGCCATCAACATGATTGATTTCATCTGTTTCAGGTTGTATATCAGCCTTAATCACGCGTTTTTCTTCACTCTTTAAACCTGAGATGTATTCCATCGCTTTCAATATTTTAGTGATCACGCTGACAACAAATTGAAAGCCAGGTTGAGGTAATAAATACTGTTTACATACGCTAGTGACATGTGTTTCAACGGCACGCATAGCCTCTCGTATCGACACTAAATTTTGCATTAAGCTAGTTACTTTAGCCCTTTCACCCAATGCCACATTTTGGTACTGTTGACGTAACTCAGGTAAACCGCCTTTGCGCTCTACACTTAAATAACGCGAATAATTTAAGTCCCCAATTAGCGGTAACATTAAGAAAGGTGAATACACTAAGCTACTGTCTTCACTTTCACCGACTAGTTGTACAAAGCCCTTCACTTTAAATGCGTTAATTTCTTTTAATTTGTCACTTTCTGACTTTATTTTATTGTCAGGGAGTACGGGATGAACCTCGTCCCAATGCCCCTCAACAAGTGCTTGCAACCATTGACTTGCTTCACGCAGCCCATTTAATGCAGGGTCAATGACTATCTGAGCCGCTAGCAGCCAACCCGCTAGCTCAATATCTTTTGATGTCGTTTTAAATATTTCAATCAAACTGCTTGATAAAGAACGCCAGTGTTCAACGTTGGCATCTTGTAAACTATCCATTTCTGCAGGATCTGGTGTCTGCATTAATTGACGCTGAGATGTTTGTGCAACATTAAATTCATTTCTAAGCGGTCTAAACTTTTGTTTATCTGATTTTAAATAAACCCCACAAAATTGGTCATCATCAATTGGTAATAAAAGTAATTCATGTAATGTCTGATTGAATAACATATATGTTCTGATCTATTTAATTTAGACCTATTGTTCCAACAGGTTGGCAGCTTGTAAACAAACTTATCGTAAGCGGACGTAAGCGATGTAAGTCAAGTAACGAATCAGGAGGGTAATAAAAATAATTCAAAGTTAATATTAATACAAATAAAATCCCCAAATAGTGTAACGAACAGAAAGAACAAGAGTAAATATATAACAATCAACATCTTAAATGCGCATGTATCAATGGGTTAATATCACAGCCATCATGGGCATCACAAAAAATAAGACCAGTTAATAAAAACCATTAACCTGAAAAAAGTAGAGTAATAACTTTAATAGATAATATAAAACCAGTATTTATTTGTTTTATATGTAATGAAATTTATTAGACAGTACACTTTATGTTTAGAAATCCAATAAACATTGGAAAACTTACATCAAGTACGTACGAAAGATTAGATGTATTTGGTAGTCGTCTTAATTTATATTCAATTTATTACAACACCTCATTGTAAGTCATTGTAAGAGATTAACTCTAATATAAGAAATCGCATGAGTAGTATGTTACGTTTTGTCTAGCTCGATATTGAGTATAATAATTATATTTTTTTGAGTGAATGGTTTTATTAATTAAAATTATAATAGGAATAGCTAATATGCCAATTCAAAGTCAACCCCACTTAGAATTAGATTTGGGTTTCATCAAAAATAACTTAGGCAAGGCAGGTGTATGCTCGAGAGAATTTGATAAATGGTTAGACCGATTACAAAAAGCATACGGCAAAGTAAATTCCGTCAGAGCTATTCCGGTACTACAAAGAGGGATTGATGGTGTTTACTCGCTGCTTGAAAGTATGAAGTATCGACATCACAAAGGTAACAGTAGTGCATATGAATATGGTGCATCTGCTATTACTGAAGACCCTACTTGGCAATGTCTTGTATCTTCTGTCACACATCATTTTCCTGAACAGGTCAAAGTAGTTAGACCGAGTAGAACACCACATGAGGCAATTAGGGATAAATGTGTTAACCGGACATTTTTTAATTTTATTTTTCAGCAACAACGTCTAGTTGAAATTATGAAACCTAATATTATTGCCCAAGGTGAGTTAGGTCGTCTACAAGTTCAGATTCTTGAAGCACAGATATCCTCTTTGGAAAAAGCATACAATGAGCGAAGTCAGTTCAATGAACAGGTATGGACAATTCTGAATGACTACAAATGTCGTCAGAGTGTCTTTCAGGCTACAGCATCACCGAAAGCAAGTGCAGAAGCAAAGAGTAATAGCTTATCTGCGGATGCTAGTGTTGAGCTTTTTTCCGGTTTAAAAGTTGAAGTAATTAAAGAGTGGGACTTTGCAAATATAATGCGTAATAAGGTAACAGTAAACGCATTAATTGGTGGTAATTTTAAGGCAACAGTAAGTGCTAACGCTAAGATAAATGACATTAGTTACGCGAGTGCTAGTGCCAAAATCGACGAAGCAAAAAAAACCACGAATAAGAGTGGTTTTTCTGATGCCATGCAATTGATACCCGGTATTGATTTAGGTGTAAATGCAGAACTTGCAGCAATGATGGGGGTAAAAGTTACCGTTAAGCATGAGCTTACTGTGGGTCAAATTATGGCAATGACCAATGAAGCTGAACTGTTTGTTGGTGCAGAGGTAAAGGCTTCAGCTTCAGCTACGCTGAACTCAAATAACATTTATGGAAAAGATGAAATAATTTTCGGTAAGCTGGGGGCAAGTGCCTTTGCGGGACTAAAAGCCACAGGCTCGAGTACCGTTACCTTTAAAGCGCGAGGAATCAGTGCAGCATCTGTGAAGGTTTCTGGATCTGTTTCGGCGGGGATAGGCATCACAGCTGAAATTGAAGCATCGGTTCGAACCTCTGGGGATATCAAATTTAAAATTGCAACAGGGGCAACCGCAGGGATCGGCGCTTCAACGTCACTAGGTGCAAGTGTTAATCCCGTTGCCCTTAAGGTGATCTTATGGGATGGTTTCGCTCATCACCTGACAACAAAAAAATACCAAATACGCAAGAATGAAAAACTAGACCGAAATTTAAATACTGTGGCTATTATACGTTGCGGTGAACATGCTCTCATGTCATTAAGTTCTCTAGAAAACGATTATAGAAAAATGGCAGAAGAGCTTTGGAGAATCCCGGTAGATGCTAATTATTCTAATGGTGTTTATCATGATGATCTATCTCGAGGAGCCAAACTTAATGATGCTTATATACGTTCGGTTGAGATGAATCGTGATCGCGGCATGAAGAAAGCCGAGGAGGGAATTATGCGTAGTTCTCAGGTTTTAAGTCAATCGGTTGCAGATAATAAGTCGCATTTAAATAAACAATCTCGAGGTCGAAAAGCAATACGCAGAACGAAAGGATTACTAGCAATACAACCTCCGGTGGGGGCTTGGGTTTAATGCTATTTTAGCGGATATTTTAACGGTAAAAGCACTGAAGGTGAAAATGTTCAGTGTTTTATTTTGGGCCCTTATAACTCCCTGATTTAGCGTTAAATCAGCGAAGAAATAACAGCGGTAAAATAACATTAATAAACCTTCTGGAATATCAGTTAAGTAAGCGTTTGACTAATATTATGTCACCAATATCACAATTATCAAATACAGCGCGAAAGTGCATTCTTGTATATTTTGAATGTAATATTGTCTATCTGCAACATCATTCAAGTTTTCTTAAACGATTGTAATCAAGTAAAACTGTGAACTTCAATGGAAAGTTACGTCACTGCGCCAATTAACTCTTTAAAACAGGGGTCGACCCTTTTCTTTGTACTGGAATCATGAGTTCAAATTTAGCGCCGCCAAGTTTACTTACTGATGGAGCGATTTGACCTCCTAAGCATTTTGAAGCACTTTTCGCAATTGATAGGCCGAGTCCTAGCCCCCCCGAGTTACGGCTTCGGCTGTTATCTAAGCGAGAAAAAGGGATAAAAATCTTGTGATAGTTCTCGGGAAGGATACCAGGACCATCATCTTCAACTGTTATTCTAATGGTATTAGCGAGTTGTACAACGCTTACTTTAACCGTTGACTCGGCATAATTTAACATATTTTTTAGTAAATTATCAAATGCTAAGCGCAAATACATCGGGCTGATATTCATTATTATCTCATCGTCAGCACAATAATTTACATCAATACTATTATGAGTCTGATATAACGCGATCCGAGACTGAATGAAGTCGGTTATTACAATAGATTGTTCATCACAATTATAATGGGAATATTTAGCGCTGACGCGTGAAAATGTAGTTATCTGCTCTGATAATTCAACCATGTCATCTACATAATCATCAATACTATCTAGTAGTTCGATATGTTTACGTCTTGTGAGGTCTTGTTTCAATAGCCCTACAGCCAGTTGTATTCGACTAAGCGGAGTTCTCACTTCATGAGGTAAAGCTTGTGCGAATACCTCACCTTCATCAACGCGTTCGTTGATTGCTTTTGCCATGGCATTAAAGCTGATAGATAAGCCATTAAGTAACGTGGTAGCTTGAAGATCTACGCGTATATTCAGATTTCCGCGACCAAAGGCATGATTTATTTCAACTAAGTGATTTATCTGAATCTGTAACTTACGGATAGGCCAATATAAATTTAGAGCGATAAGAAAAAGCATGAAAGCAAACGTACCGAATAAGATAATATCATCTTCAACACGTTCATCATAAAAGTTTTCACTGATTGTGATCGCCGCAATAGCGCTACGGAGTCGATAGACTGCGAGATATTCGTTATTTTTTTGCATGTAAATATCAACTTTATTAATAGTCTTAATATATTTACATTCCTGGCAAGGAGATAAACTTTTCAATAAGCTAATTTTTTCAATGTTATAGTCATATGAATCAACCTCGGCACGTTGATAAAAATCATCAGCATTCATCAACACATCATTACGCTGAGATTCTAGCTCTTGGTAAACTTGCATCGTATTGTTATAAAAATATGCGGTCTTTTCTTGATAAACAAATATACTCGTTAACCATGCTGTTAATAAAATACAAGCACAGATAACGATCACGATACAGATATAAATATGCGAAAATAATGAGGTCAGACGATTATTCATTGATCAACATATAGCCTTTGTAACGGATCGTTTTTATTATTTTCTGAGTCGAATCATCAATATTGAGTTTCTTGCGTAATCCAGATATACGCATATCAATAGAACGATCAGAAAAGCCATGATCAATACCACGCAGTTGTTGGCAGCACTCTTCCCGGGAAATAACGACCCCCACATTTTTGGTTAATAATAACAGTAGATCATATTCAGAATCGGTGAGTTCTAAAGTTTTCCCTCTAAATTCTACATGTTGCTTTCTCGGATCAATTTTCAATCTTTTTAGCTGAATTGTCTCACTGCCATTTTGTTGTCTGTTTGAGCGGCGTAACAATGCCGTTATTCGTGCAGCCATTATATGAGGACGCACAGGTTTAGTTAAATAATCATCAGCACCAAGTTTGAGTAAGCTAACTTCAGTTAACTCATCATCACTGGCAGTTAATACCAGTATGGGTTCATTGAAAAAAACTCTAGCTTGTGCACAAATATCTCTGCCTGATAAACCAGGTAGCATTAAATCTAAAATAAGTAGGTCAGGTTGATATTGCTTTATAGCAGTCAAGGCTATGGCGCCATCATTAATAATCTTAGTTTGATAACCTTCGCCGTTTAAATACATGGCTGTTAATCTTGCTATTTCATGATCATCTTCGACGATCAATATTCGTGTACTCGGCATTTACCCACCCTTAAATAATATAGATGCTGAGTGAGCCAGTCTAGTGGCACACAAAAGTCGCCGCGAATTATAAACATATTTATGATTCTGTAACCTACCCATTATTGGTACAAAACACAGTGCCAGTTCAAATAACCAAATTAATAGATATTAAGCTATTTAACACCTATTAATTTGAATATAAAGATATTTATATCTTTGACTAACCCAGATCACGACAGGTCGTTACAAACGCTTACAAAAAATAAGTTTAGCTTACGTGAAAATTAAATCTTTCCAGCACCAATTGGATTGACCCGCTAAAACATCAATTTTGTTGGGCTTATAATACTGTGTTATTTTTCATATAATATTGTGTTTAAAATACGACTACGACATGATTTTCAATAAAATTATTATAATTAGAGCTAACCACTGCCAATTTTATACTCATTACAAAACTGTCCTTACGCTATGCGCGCACGACTGGGGTTATTACTCGCCCAACATGCTTATTTAATGGGTGACAAAGTCAGTTTGGCTGATTACGCAATTTTACCACTCGTCCGTCAGTTTGCCCGTGTTGATCGCCAGTGGTACTTGCAAGCCCCTCTACCACACTTACGTAATTGGCTGAATAAACATTTACAAGATCAACGCTTTGCTAAGGCAATGGCGAAATACCCGCAGTGGTTAGAAACTAATGAAGAATTTTTATTTGGACATGCCGACTAAAAACAAAAAAGGGCAAACATAATATCAATTATGTTTGCCCTTATCGTCAATATTACCGCCAGTTAGAACGATAATGAAAAATTAAGCTACCTCTTTCACTACATGCACATCACTTACCTGTGTGTTCGTTTTATCTGTTTTAGCAGCAGACATTTTTGTTGATTGCTCTGCTAATTCCGCTTCTAACATCGCTTCTACATAACCTGGAGAATGTGTTGAGCCTGAAATCAAACGGTACATTGCAGGGATCACGAATAACGTAACCAAGGTCGCAAACGCCATACCGAAGAACACCACAGTACCCACAGCAATACGACTTTCCGAGCCTGCGCCAGTAGACAAGATCAATGGCATAGCACCCGCTAATGTGGTAAATGCGGTCATCAGAATAGGACGTAAACGACGGGCAGACGCATCAATAATCGCTTGTTCAATTGCAACGCCACGATCACGTAGCTGATTGGCAAATTCTACAATTAAAATACCATTCTTAGTCACCATACCAATCAACATGATCATGCCAATCTGACTGTAAATATTCAGACCACCACCCATGACATACAAGCCTAAGAAGCCACCAAACACGCCCATAGGCACAGTAAACATCACCACCATCGGGTTAATAAAGCTTTCAAACTGCGCCGCTAATACTAAATAAGCCACCAGCAGAGCTAAACCAAACACAATTAAAATACTACTTTGGTTTTCTTTAAAGTCTTTTGACTCGCCAGAGTAAGCAATGGAAATATCACTCGGTAATGATGCCACGGCTTGCGCATCCAAAAAGTCCAAGACTTCACCTAAGGTATAACCCTCGCCCAAACTACCGCTTAGGGTAATAGATTTTTGCTTATTGCTGTGCGATAAACGACTTGCCGATGCAACCTCTTCGATTGTGGTAATGGTATCTAACGTGATCAGATCACCTTTAGCACTACGAATATAAATCTGACTTAAATCGTTAACGTTATTAAAGCTATTTTCATCACCACGCAGGTAAACATCATATTCTTCCCCACGTTCGATATAACTGGTTTCACTGCGGCCACCCAGCATGATCTCGAGCGTTGTTGATACTTCATCAACACTGATACCTAATTCACCAGCACGCTCTTTATCAATAGTCACCACCAGCTCAGGGGTTTTCTCTGAATAATCCAGATCACCACCGACTAAGACGCCTGCCTCTTCTGCTTTGGCTTTCAGTAACTCAGCCCACTTTTCGAGTTCCGAATAATCAGAGCCACCTAATACAAATTGCACCGGATCGCTCGATCCACCACGGAAACCAGGCATCATAGGACGTACCATCACATCGGGAATATCTTTTAACGCTTTTGCTACCATGCCTAACGCTTCACCCGCGCTAACACTACGGTCGGCCCAGTCTTCAAGAATGATGATAACAAAGCCCGTTTGATCCCCAGCACGGCCACCAAATGCAGGCGCTTGGGTACTAAACGATTTAATAACACCTTTTCCAACAAGCGGTAATAAACGCCCCTCAACAATATCCATATTCGCGGTCATACGGTTGAAACTGGTCCCTTCCGCACCTTTAACAAACGCGAATAATACCCCGCGATCTTCTTGTGGTGACAGCTGTGATGGCACTTCTTTCATTAACAAGAAACTCCCCGCCACACAGGCGATAATAACCACAGGTGCAACCAAGCGATATGCAATTGCTTTGGTGACAATACCGCGATAACCATTTTCTAAGCGCTGGAATAATCCTTCCATCCACACACTAAAACGACTGGTTTTTTGCTCTGATTTTAACATCTTACTGGCAAGTACAGGGGTTAGTGTCAATGCAATCAACGACGAGAAGATCACTGACATTGCGAGTAATACCGAGAATTCGGTAAATAACAGCCCGACCATACCATCCATAAACGAAATAGGCAGGAATACCATGACTAGCACCATGGTTGTAGCAACAACCGCAAAGCCCACTTCTCGCGTGCCTTTATACGCCGCTAATAATGGTTTTTCACCTTGCTCAATGTGATGGAAAATATTCTCGACCACCACAATGGCGTCATCCACCACCAAACCAATGGATAAGATCAATGCCATTAAGGTGATTAAGTTAATCGAAAAACCAAAATAATAAGCGGCGATAAATGACGAAATCAAAGAAACAGGCACAGTAACTGCAGGGATCAACGTTGCGCGCGCCTGACCAATAAAGATATACAAGACTAATACCACCAAACCACCGGTGATAAATAGCGTGCTATAAACCTCCGAAATAGATTGGTCGATAAACACGGTAGAATCGTAATCCACCGTCAGACTCATACCCTCGGGTAAAAAGGCTTGCATCTTATCGACTTCTGCACGTACCGCAGACGCGACATCCAAAGGATTGGCATCTGATTGTGTGACCACACCTAAGCTCAGGTTAACGATACCATTACTTTTAAATGACGAACTTTCATTTTCAGCGCCTACATACACCTGGGCTACATCGCGTAAATACACCGGATAACCATCACTGGTCGTACGGACAACGAGGTATTCAAAGTCTTGTGGTTGTGCATACAAACGAGCAGTACGCACTGACATTACCGTGGTATCGTTGCGTACTTCACCACCTGGATTCTCAACGTTTTCAGTTTTTAATGCATCGACGATATCACTGGTGGTAACAGCACGGCCAGCCATTAAATCAGGAAACAACTTAACGTACATTACCTGATACAATCCGCCGGATAAATCAACCGAGCTCACCCCCGAGATCAAGCTAAAGCGATCTTCCAATACCCGTTGAGCATAATCGGTAAGCTGAGTACGATCCATTACGGTGGAGTTTAAATTGATATAAACCGAGGGTTCACCACTGCCGTTATCTTTCGATACAATGGGATCATCCGCTTCATCCGGCAAGCTACGCTGCGCTTTGGCAACCGCATCACGAATATCACTGACACCTTCGGTTAAATTCCAGCCCAAATCAAACGTCACCGTAATACGCGACATACCATTACGGGTAACCGATCTTACTTCATCGATACCACTAATACCGGTAATTTGATCTTCAATCACCGAGGTGATCTGGCTTTCCATAATAGATGCCGCAGCACCATCATAACGTGTCATCACGGTGACAACAGGGCTTTCAACATCCGGCATTTCGCGTACCGCAAGTTTACTAAACGACACAGCGCCAAACACACACAGTAACAAGCTGAGTACAATCGCAACAACCGGTCGTTTAACTGACGTATCAGACAACCACATTAGTTAGTCTCCTGTTGATCTGTCAAATCTTTCACTTGCAGTCCGTTACGCATATTAACCAGACCTTGTACGACAATGCGATCGCCAATATCGAGTCCATTTTCAATCAATACTTGGTCAACAATACGTGCACCTAAGAATACTTGAGTTCGCGTGACTCGCTCATCTTCACCGACAACGTATACAAAACGTTTTGTGCCTGAGTATTCTATTGCTTGTACTGGAATAATTGGTTCGTTAATGACAGGAAAAACCACACTTGATGACATCATCATGCCTGGTTTAAGGCGGTTATCGGTATTTTCAAAATTAACGCGTACACGTAAATTTAATGTGTCAGGGTTAATACGAGAATCAATCGCAACAACCTCGCCTTTAAAACGCTGCTCATCCCATGCTCGACTCGTTGCCGTCACGACCATGCCCGTTGATAATTGCGATAAATAACGCTCTGGCACTGCCAGATCAAGCTGCATTGTCGATAAGTCATCCAGCGTTAACAGTTCAGTACCAACCGACACCATTTTACCGCGACTGAAATCTAATAAACCAACCGTGCCAGCAAAAGGCGCGGTTAAATAATGATCATCCATATTTGCTTGTGCAGCCGCTAAACGCGCCTTGGCAATATCCACTAACGCAGTTTGTGCGAACACTTCGGTTTGGGTAATTGCATTACTTTTTACCAGCGTTGCATATTCATTAAGCTTACGCTGCTCATCGGTAAAATAAGCGTTTGCCTCCATCAAGGCCGCTTGTGCTTTACTGTCATCAAGCTGCACTAATAACTGCCCTGCTGTCACCGTTTGATTGGCTGTAATCTTGATACTATCAACCTTACCTGCGACTTCTGGTGCCACGCTGACAAATTGTACTGACTGTAACTTACCAATTAACGAAATAGATTGTGAAACTTCGTGGTATTGCACGGTATCGGTATAGACAGAAACAACACGATCAGGGCCTTGTCCACCTTTCGCGCCTTTGGCCTGGACCGGTATGGTGTAACTAGAAAAACTAAACATCAGTGCGCTAATGATCGCAAGGGAGGTACGTTTATGCATTATGTCTCTTCTATAAAAATGAGCGTGTCTGCCTTCGTCCATGAATAGCAAATCTAAAATTTTGATACCGTATAATACCGCAAAATAGGCAGGGAAATATGGAGGAAATGAGGAGATTAGGGTCAACTAGTGTAAAGTTTGTCAGGATCAAGAAGATATTATAAAAACTATTATTTAACCGGTAAAAAAAACGCTAGTCAGTATCAATTCATCCCATCAATACCAACCCGCATCGTTTCATACTTCGCCGCTAACGAATGATCAATTCGTACTATTTACTCTATATTGCGCCATCACACCATCTTGCTGTTTAAATTGACTGGTCATGTCACCAACATTGCTTTGCTCATCAGCTTTTAAGGTGTAGTTTTTACCATCGTTAAGTTTATTAAAATCAACTTTAAACTGGGTATACACATCACCATACTGATAACGCATATTAAGCTCTTTCTGCTCTAGATTATAAGTCAGGGTATATTGTGTTGCATAACCTGTCATTTCACCGCCAATGAGTCTATTAGCCGCATCCAGTGGCACTTTATAGGTCGAGCTGTCAATTTTTGCTAAACCGTTAATAATACTGCTTGGTTCTTGCAGTTGGGATAACATGTATTTATTCCACACAAAACGTTCTGGAGCCCCTACGTTACCGTCGAGTGGATAGTCACTGGAAAATTGCGCTTGTTGGGTCGGTTTTTTCGCATCCCAATTATTTAAATGTTCATTAAACTCAGGGCTATTGGTTAATACGTCATATTGCGCACCGTGGTAAATGTTCCACTTGCCATCAATGAATTCTAAAATAGCAGAATCACCACTGGTGTCTTGCAATGAATAATGGCCTTTTAACTTAGCGCCACCATGTGAAAACAGCTGTATTTGAATATCTTCAATGCCCACTAACGCTGCTTTTACGCTGCTAAAGTTATCTAAAAAATACGGGATCACGCGCGAGTTTTCTAACTGCACTTTATCGGCATTGTATTCACCAGTGCTTTCTTCACCAAGATACAAGGCATTCGCCGCTAATCCAGCTTCATTAAAACCATCTATACCTGCTTTGCCATAAAACGTCGTCAGAATAGATGAATACTTAGATGTCCACGTCATTATTTTTTCACCTGACTCAGCACCTCGGTAACTGATACCTTTGGCACGCACATCAATCGTTGGGTGTGTTTCAACCATCCAGTCCATGGTACGAGACACAAATACCCCGTGTTCCTCAGTATCCCAAATCAAACGCGAGCATGCTTGCACCGCAGAAATAGCAGATGTGAATAGTGCCGCGCCAACCGCGATCTTAACCAATGATTTTTTTGCTAATAAAGCCATGCTTAACCTACCTTATAAGATGTTATTCCAGCAATGGAATGTTTCTGGATCTCGAGTATTTACATACAGCCATAATAAAGGTTTAATCTCACAGGTAATCTCAGTTGTGTTGGGCATTCCCTAACAAAAAGCAAACACACTACAAGGGGATAATACATGCTTAGATTTAGTTTCGAACAGCTGGCGTCATTCGTGGCTGTGGCTGAAAAAGGCTCATTTAGTAAAGCTGCGCTGTCACTGGGGAAAGACCGTTCGACCTTGCACCAACACGTCGGCAATTTAGAGATTGATTTAGGCATCACCTTATTTGATCGCAGTGGGAAATTTCCGAAAATCACGTTTGAAGGCAATAGCTTATTAACCCAAGCTCGACATATTCTTTATCACGCTCAAGTATTACAAAATAGTGGTGATAGTTTGGCTGAGGGGTTAGAAGAAAGCCTAACGATCTATCACGATATATCGTTACCTATCTCGGTCATAGAACAAGTACAATTCGCCGTCCACCAGCAATACCCACAAACCCAACTGCACTGGATCCATCGCGGGCGTGCAGAATCCATGGACGCTCTTGCAGAGCAACACGCTAATATTGCCATTGTATTGAGCAAAGGTTCCGGTGTACTACCAAGCAAAGGGCTCACCTTTACTAATCTCGGTTATCTGCCATTTTCTTTCTTTGCCCATAAAGACAGTGTATTAGCGCAACAAACAAGTTGTAACTTAGACGATCTAGAAAAGCAGCAACAATACACCGCAGAAAACTACATGGAAGTGGATCTCGGTAACAATACCAAGATCTCAGGACGTATTGCCACGATCAGCAATATGGATATTATTCTGTCATTACTCAAACAAGGTGGCTGGGCATT
This sequence comes from Moritella sp. PE36, assembly GCF_000170855.1. Taxonomy (GTDB): domain Bacteria; phylum Pseudomonadota; class Gammaproteobacteria; order Enterobacterales; family Moritellaceae; genus Moritella. Next base: position 205,060 of record NZ_ABCQ01000002.1, read on the forward strand.
ACTACCTAACCACTTTGTTAGTTCGTCTTCGTATGTCGATGCGATCTGTAAACTCAATATTAACTTTATGACGAATGATGGCCGTTGGAGTTTGATATTACTCACCCGTAACCATCAAAATACCGGTAAAGTGCAACGCTATGCGATTGAGCAGTTTAAAGCGGCGTTCAAAGTGATCACACAATGATTTAGTGCGTTTATTGATGTCAGAATTCTCTTATACGACACGCTTACACAACACAGTTATACAACACAGTTATACAACACAGTTATACAACACACTTACACGACAAACTGCGCCGCAATACGTAAGTAATGCGCTAAGTCGGGATGCGCTAATTCAACATGCTTACCAAGATCATCAAATAAGCGTACTTGTAATGCATCTTTATAAAACGCTTGTTGTTCGAACGCGGCAATCTCTTGCGCATTCATAGGCCCCCCTTGTACCGCAAGGGTATCTTGAGATGCTTGACTCAGTTGACTATGGTATTTCGGCTTTACCGCACACATATAACGCTTGGCTTGCACATGCAGGCCAATGCCATCAATGATTTGTTTGGGAAAATACGGTGCTAGAAATTTAGCCCCCACATCTTCGTGATAGCCATCAATACCATGCTCGGTAATATCTTCAGGCAATTCTAAGATCAAATGGCCAAAATCATGTAATAACGCCGCGGTAATGATCGCATCACTGCTATTTTTTTGCTCAGCGTAATAGGCTGTCTGCAGCATATGCTCACCCATGGAAATGTGTTCGCCATAAGCAACGTGACCATTGTCTTCGAACTGCTGTTTAATAAACCCAATAATATCCATTATTTAATCTCCACGTTACCCTGTGATTTCGTCTCTAACTTAGCCTCAAACTTAGTCTCTAGTACGGCTAAGGTGCTTTTTAAAGAATCAATATCGGCATAACAACCTTGTAGATGTCGTGCGCCTTCTGCTGCCACTTCTCGGCCATGTAAAATACGCTCATTATTAAAGATCATCAGTTCACCCGGTTGCAAGGTACACAAGAACTTACATTCGTCACTGTGCAAGATTCGGCTAAAGTTTTGATACGCGTCATAAAATGCAGCCATCTCAGCAAACGGTAATTTAATCGCTTGGATGGCGCGATTATTTAAACGGATACGCTCGAGTTCACCACGATTGTTTAACTCAATGATATAACCGGTATGTTCAAGATGGGTATCGGCATTTTTAAAACGATACATCACTGGCGTCGAGGTTAATAACTGATATTGCTGCGGAAAACGTTGCTGTAATAATTGCGCGGCATAGAAACCATCGGTTAACGCCGTGATCCCGCCTTGCTCTGCACTGATTAAACAATGTAACAGCTGTAATGTCGGCACTGGATGGCGATAAGCATTATCGGTATGCAAACTTAATGGCTTTGGGGTATACGCTAAATTAACCGGGTTTTCTTCCGAGATCACTTCAAAGTGACTGCCGTAATTGGTATCACGCACAAAACCAAATTGCTCGACGACTTTAAATAACTGCTTATCAACATTCGGCACGTCGTGTAAAAATGCCAAACCAAATCGCTTCACAGCACCTAACCAATCGCGTTTTTTTTCCTTACTACTTAGTACGTCTGGGTAATGAAAGGTAATTGCTGACGTGTTTAACTGCCCATCCCATAATACTTGCTGATTAAGCGCTGGCGCATCATTAGCGTCTGCCTGCATGCTATCTAAAAAAGTTTGGCTGTAACGGCTTTGATGACCATCTTGCCACGTGATCACTAAGTCCCCTTCTTCAATTGTCACCACTTCTGGCTGAATGGTTAAATCTAAATCGAGGATCTCTTGCAAGCGTTGGCCAGAAGAGTGCAAGCATTCGCTGCAACGGCAATTATCTTTTAACCAAAAATAATGGAATGCTTGATTATTATAAATAAGATGAGAAGAACGTAGTGTAAACATAAACAGATCCTTGTATTCAAAAACACCAATGCAGCAAGGTCATCATGATCCCTTACTGCACCAGATTAACGCCAAGAGAGCGTTGAATTAATTGCTCAAATAGTAGTGTTAATTAACCTTTTGATTCTGATTTGCTATTAAATTTATCAGACCACTTAGTTAATACCGCGCTACGGTCATTGGCCATTTTACCAAAGTCCATATCCACGATGGCATCTTCTACATTTGGATAGTGTGCCACTGCGCCACTTACGTCTTTATGACCAACAACTGGATAAATAGTGTTGTACATCTTGTTGGCATCCACTGATAACGACCAATCCACCAGCTTTTTAGCCGCGTCTGAGTTGTTATTTACTAAGCCAACAGATTCCGTATCCCAACCAATACCCTTAGGTAAAATCAGGTCAATCGGCGCGCCTTTTGATTTTAATTTCGAACCACGGATCGCCACAGAAATACCAATCACAGTTTCCCCCATCGCAGACTGTACGCAAGGTTTAGAGCCTGAATGGGTATAGTGAGCAATATTTTTATCCAATTGCTCCATATACTGCCAACCTTGTTGCTCACCCATCCCTTGTAACCATGCTGTTACTTGGATATAACCGGTACCCGATGAACCTGGGTTCGGCATCACAATGTGACCTTTATAAACGGGATCTAATAGATCTTCCCAGGTCTTAGGCTTTGGTAAACCAAGCTGTTTGGCAACAATGGTATTGAAACAAACAGTATTGAAGAACGCGTCATTACCAAACCAGGCTTTGTTTTCTTCTGGATCAATCATGTTCGTTTTTATATCATCAAGATTTGCTGGCGTATAAGGCTTCACAATACCGCTATCTTTCAACAATGCTAATGATGAACCAGCCAGTCCCCACACCACATCCGCTTTCGAATTTTTACCTTCTGCTAATAACTTTGCCGTCATCACCCCCGTAGAATCACGCACCCATTTAATATCGATATCAGGGTAGCTCTCTTCAAAGGTATTTTTGAATAAGGCTAACAGGTCAGTTTCAAAAGAGGTATAAACGATCAGATCCTCTTTCGCGAACGCGTTAGAAGAAGCGGCAAAAATAATGGCCGTAGCAAGTAGTGACTGTTTAAACATGTGCATCAATAACATCCTGATTGATAAATAAATTGATAAATTAATCGATAACTATCTAAACATTAGATAAGTATTTATGGTGCACATTCTAGGCTGGATATATGACAGTTTTATGCCGTTATTATTTCGCTAAGATTAAATTGTGTCATTAAAGTTAAACAATCAGATGCTAGTTTATAAGTGCATTCAGCCAAAATAGAGTACGAACATGACATCTAACGTTACCACCACCCTTTTAAATACTGTACCTCACACGGTTACAAATACAGTACCTAACTATCTAAACCCTGATATCGCCGCTGATCTGGCTTTATTCGACATCCCTATTATCGAAGCAACACCAGAAAGCCTAAAAGGTTATGGCTACTTTGTTGACGATCCTGAAACGTTTGACATTGAGATCACCCGCTGGCCAGCACGAGGTTGGCGACAAGTAGATGAAGATACAGGAGATGAAGGTGGCGTGACTGAAGGCACCTTTATTAGTACTTGGAAAGGGGATTATCTGTTTGGTCGCAATAAAGCCGTCGACGGGCATTATATTATCGGTTATAACCAGCGCCCAGAAATCGCTGTCGATACCCATAATGACAAACCAAGCCAACTGCTCTTATGGCATGCTAACTATCACCCCGATGGTGGTCAGATGTTTTACCCCAAAAACAATCAGCCATTCTTATTACCATTAGCCTTACCGGGTGATGATGTGAAACCACAAGATTTTGTGTGTTTCTATTTCAGTGGTGAGCGCGGTGCCTATATCCATGCCGATATTTGGCACGAAGGGGTATTTGCAATTGCAGGAGAACAAGAATTCGCCGATAAACAAGGCGCTGTACACGCCCGAGTATCGGTTGATTTTGGTAAAGAATTTAACTGTTTATTGCGTGTTGATTTAACTCAGTTGCCGAAATAATATGCCGTAACGTTTAACCGTGAACATTAACGATAAAGCGCATCAATTTCGCCATTTTTAATACGCATATTCACCCGTAGTAGAGCATGTTGGGCTACAGTCAAAACGTCTTTCATGCTCTCATAACAAGCTTGCTCACTCTTACCATAAGCAAAAAAGTTTAACGTCACTTGATAACCCATACCGCCGGTATCCGGTTTATCTCCCAACGCCAAATAGCAAGTTGGTGATTGCGACAAGCCAATCGCGCCAGCGTTAAAGCTCGGTTTCATCGACGATGCCATTGATTGAATATTATTCATTAACCAATGGATACTTTTGTCCTGACAATTTTCAGGAATATCGCGGAACAAGATCATTAATCGCGCACTGCATTTTTTCGCATACGGGTACTGCTGGTCGGTATTATCTTCAGCTGCATTAAACACACAATCGTTACTTTCCAATAACGAGCTGGCACCATTCACCCATTCAATTAAGCTATAAAACTGTTCAACAAAATCCCACTTTTTAAACGGTAACAGATCTTCTAATGCACTACGGATCAACTGAGGCTGTAGTTTAAAATCCATATATACACTCGACTCATCCGATACCATGCTAGTCCACGGGTGAGATCTTAACGCTGAGTTATCAATTTTTTTGGAAATAAAAGCGTCCACAGTTGCTGCCTTTGTTGGTTATACCCATGTTACTTCAAGATATTTGGGTAAATACGATAATGAGAATTGGATTTTAACAGTGTTCCAGCGATATATTAAAAGTTTTATCCGCTAAAATTTTGTTATCAAGTTCAATCGTCATACGCCAGTCACCACATTTATCCGCAATGGGAGACCACACCGTATCACCTAAATAAAATTGCCAATCGTTATTCGTCACATGTACTTCGCCAGTAAATGGCGCCCGCACATTACCCTCTGCATCTAAAATACCAGGATGAGCAATACAAAAACGGATCTTAGCACCACGGGCTTTTTTAATATTCACGATAAAACCAAACTCAATATCAATTTCAGCCGGAATGTCGGTGGTGAACTTTTCAATACTCGGTAAGTCTTTTGATTTACTCTGCCACTGAGAATGGATGCCATATGTTTGCATTTTAGTGACGGGTTTGTATTTGGCCATTGCTTCACCTAGGGATAATCAGAAATTAATACGATCAATAACACCGTATAATACCGATGACGAGTGCTTGTGGAAAGATGTAAAACATCACCCTGCAAGGACAAATTAATTACCGCTGCCCAAGCAACTTAAAAATATCGCGATATTAAACGGCTTTTGCATAAAGACAATATCAGAATGACATTCACTACCTGCTATCTCATTTTTATCATTAGCCGACAAAATAACATATTGGGTTTGCGTATTAGCTTGAATACATTTCATTTTGGCAATTAATTCCAAGCCATTCATCTCATCTAACTGATAATCAACAATCACAACATCGGGTTCGGTATTAACCAATTGGGTTAACGCAACGTTCGAGTTATTCGCGCAAACCGTATTAAACTGCTGTTCTGCCAGCATCGCGCTGCATACTTCGAGGTTAAAACTGTTATCGTCGACAATTAAAATACGCATATCACCATCATTAACGGGGTTTAATTGTGGTGATAACCTTGATGGATCAAACTGACAGGGGAAGTGAAACATAATTTTAGTGCCTTCATTTTTCACACTGTGCAACCTTAACTTACCGCCAATCTGGGTCAATAATTGGTTACAAGTATAAAGCCCTAAACCAATACTCGAGACTTTTTTTTGCTTCGACTCAGCATCGACCGAGAAAGGGTTAATTAACAACTCCTTGGTTGATTTTGACATACCGAATCCAGAGTCTTGGATCAAAATACGTAAGTAATAACCCCGGATGATTGATTCCTTGTTAAACGCAGGGCGCTGACACATATCAATATGGCAACGTACAGTCTGACCCGTACTGTACTTCAATGCATTATTGATCATGTTAGTAATGACTTGAAATAACTTAGAGCTATCCACACTGATGACTGCAGGTAACTTGTCACTGACATGAAAATCTAATATTTTCCCGGCCGGAATACTCAACTTATTATAATAATCTTGGATGTTACCTATGTATTTCAAGGTATTAATCGGCGCATTATTTAACACTAACGTACTCGTGGTGGATTTACTGTAATTCAGGGTGTTTTCTGCCACCGAATACAGCAAATTAGCCGACCACAGCATCTTATCAATAATAACACTGTGTTCATCACTGATCTTAGGCATATCTCTCAGCATCTGGCTGTAGCCTAATAACGCATTAATCGGTGTTCTGATCTCATGATTAATGCTCGATACCATCGCGACATTGAATTTATTCTCTCGCTCAATACGGTTAAATAAATGCTTATTGACCAATTTAAAATACAGCAATACAGCGATCAGAGCACAAATAAACAAGATGGCTAACAGCACGCAGATAAATTCAATCAATCTTGTCGAGGATACTTGAGACTCAATACCCAGAGTATAATAAAAATTATACTCTGGAATACTGATATCTAAGTCTGTGCGGTAACGAAGAAAATCTGGCATCATATTAATTGACTGCATCGTACAGTAATTATTCTCAACAAATAATTTCAATGATGAGTATTGTAAGCACGTATCTTTTAATTTATTGATGTTAAATAACAAGCTCTCGAGTGGGATAGCATAAAATAAATACGGCATGTTTGGCTCATCAATATCGAGTACAATTAATCGATAATGAGGTAATAAGCCATTCAAGCGGCCATGCTTATCTCGGCTTGTTACTAACGTATCTAATTGTGGGATAAATGTACGGTCCGAGATATAACCTAACGCCAATTCGGGTGTTAATGTAAAGAGTAACGCAGCTCTTTCATCTAGCAACTCCCGAGTAAATATTTCAAACTCTGCTCTTTTTACGCTTTTAGATGATTTAAAAAAAGATTGCATCGCATTCATAATGAGCTTGTGCTGAAAATAGTTTTCTTGGTTAAATGCCATTAGCATCGATACTTTTTTGTCATGATTATAGTTAAATTTATTCAAACCATGACTGGTAAATACAACAACAATCACAGTAGTAACAAGCAGACAAATGCAAACATAACTGCGCAGATTAAATTTATAATTCATCAGCAATCGCTACCACTTGCCCGTGAATATGCTCAACCATACAATGTAATTGTTGACGCCTTGTTATCACCTCAATCTGTGCATCAAACTCAAGAGATAAATAACGGCATATCCCTTTAAGCTGATGTTTTAGCGCATTAAGCTGGTCAATATTTTCAACTAATCCAGTTTCAGAGCTAATGTTAACAAGCTCCCCGACTAATGCTTGGTATAAAGGTAACCGCCTTTCTTGACTATAATGCCAGAAAAAATGACGCACGTTATCACTGATATCAATGAACATTTGCGGCAATGTCCTTATGCACATAACGATTAACCCAGGCTGTTAAATAGCGGCCTTCAATCGGCGGACTATATACATACCCTTGCGCGATATCACAACCTAGTTCAGCTAAAATATTAAGCACGTTTTCAGTCTCAATACCTTCGGCAACGACACTCACCGACATTTTTTTAGCTAAGGCGATCGTCGACTCAACAATGAGGTGATGTTGTTCATTGGTATCAATATCACAGACAAAAGAGCGATCAATTTTAATTTCATTAAAAGGAATGATATCTAAGCGTTCATAAGTCGAATAGCTTTTACCAAAATCATCCAGTGAAATACCGATGTCATTAATAATCAGTCGGGCGATAGAATTCAATACACTGGCTTGATTAATGATTGCTTGTGATTCGGTCAGTTCTAAAGTTAATTTGATACCAGCATGTGCTTGTTTATGGCGGATTATATAGTCAATCAAGTTATCGCAGCCTAAGTCTTCTGCGGTAACATTAATCGATAATGTATAACTTGATAACGTCTTTTCATAAGCCCAGAATTTGAATGCTTTCGCGACAATTATCTTAGTGAAATCAACATTCAGTCCTGCTTTATCAATCAAAGGTAAAAACGTATCGGGATAAATATAACCATTTTCATCGTACATTCTAGCTAACACTTCAAAGCCGATGATACTGTTACTTTTCATATCAACTTGAGGTTGAAAGCAAAGTAATACTTGTTCATCGTCAAGCAGCTGGTTTATGTCATAATCAGAGACATTTTCGGGTGATTTAACGACCATTTCATGGTCATGCTGACGTTGCAAACGGGCTGCTTCCGCTAATATAAAGTCCATATTAATCGGTTTTTCAAAAACGCCGACTAGGTTCAGTTTCAAACTACTAGCAATACTACCCACTAGCGCCAAAGTACGTTTATCCGAAGAACTAATCACAGCTAAGGGAATATCGGCATAACTCGGGTGCTCAGATAAAAAATTAATCACCTCCATGCCATCACAGTGATCCATTTTTAAATCCAAGATCAGTAAATCAATATTACCTTCTATAGCCACAATCGCTTCAATACCTTGATTTGCATCCTCAGCTTCAAACGTCTTAAAATCATGTTCGAAGGTACTCTCGATAAGATCGGCTTTAATCGCTTCTCGGACAAATTTTTGGTCATCGATAATCAAAATATTCATAATTACTCCGCTATATACCGACATTCGTAGGCTGCAATTCTCGTGTAGGTATAACAGAAAGCATCAGCATATTTCGGTTTGCCATGACTTCAGAACGACTCATAATAAACGAATAGTTCTGAATGATTTTAGATTGGTGTTCAATTGGTTTAACTTTAAACATGGGGATCTTCATCTGCATTAATTTTTGTTTCAATTTGCTATCACAAGTACTAAAACTTAAATATTCAATCGCTTTATCTGTTGCTAACTGATTAAGGTAGACAGACATCATATGATTATCAATTGCAGGGGAAACACCAAACGAAGAAAGTACCACCAACACATTCGCGCGATCTTGTTTCGCAACGTTCAGTAGTTCCATAATACCGATACTGCAATTCATGAACTCAAATAATGCTTTGGTATTTACTTTACAAAAAAGGCAATGCCCTACTAATTGGCTAAAATTGCAAAATGCCGAGACTAAATTAAGCGGTTTTAGTAATGCTGTTGAGGTCACTTCTTGGTGTGTAGGAAATAAACGCGGGTTACCTTCATACATTAAGCAAAGTTTTAACATCGATGCAAAATTAATGTGGTCAGGCAGCATTGACTTGGTATGGTATTGATCATTTTTATAATAAGGATGTGCTGCTTTGTCATTTTTCTCGCTACCAGAAAGCTGAATGGCGTATAAGCTTTCTTTGACAAAATCAATATCTGAACTATAGATATTAAACAGATCATCACCAAACACTTCGGCTATTTCTGACTGTTTTGTTAAAGACGGTGTGTTAATACCACGTTCCCAACGACTAATTGAGATCGTATCTAAGCTATCAAAAGAATGACTTCTTTCATTTAATAACGCCCGTAACCCTTCTTGTGAAAGGTTATGCTCTGTGCGTATTTTTCTTAAAAAACTTGAGAATACCCTCATTATTATTGTTTTTTGATAAGAGTATTTTTTGTATCCCATCTTCGCTTCCAATTATATCTAATGCCCTTATCACTAACCTAATCACTGTCATTACTCAACGACATTAAACACTAAGTTTGAAACAAAAACACTACCAATCAATAAAAAATCAAATATATGTTTATACATGCACTAGTTCCACAGTAATAACTTTAACTTTTTTAAAAAAAATGCCTACATGCTAAACAATATCACCATTATCTCAACGACTAGGCAGATAGTTACACATATCCATAAAGTATTACTCTAGCGTCAAATGTGACTACTCGTTATGATTTCCATCACCACAATGGAGCACCACGCGCTGTGTCAGCACATCAAAAATTATAATGAACATGGAGTTTATGATATGAAAAAAATAATATTAACGTCACTCAGTGCTTTGGCGGTGTCTGCCGCTTTAGTACCGACAGTCGCGATTGCACACGGCTATGTTGCAGGCCAGTTTCCTTCACGCGTTAATTTATGTCATTCAGACAATGGCTCTAAAAACGATTGTGCGAGCGCGTCATACGATAGACAAAGCTTAGAGGCGCCGAAAGGCTTTCCAGCGACGGGTCCTGTTGATGGAAAGATCGCATCGGCACAAAAAGGCGGGTCCTTTGATGTGCTTGATCTGCAATCATCAAACCAATGGTATAAAACTAAGATCCAAGCGGGTTTGAATGATTTTCACTGGTTTAGCACAGCGAACCATAAAACCACCGATTACGTTTATTACATCACCAAGCCTGACTGGGACCAAAACGCGCCACTAACCCGCGCATCTTTTGATTTAGCCAATCCTTTCTGTGTCATTGATATGGACGGTCAACAACCACTGAAAAATTTAGGTAACCCACATAGCTGCAACGTGCCAGCGCGCAGTGGTTATCAAGTTATTCTTTCCGTTTGGACCATCGATGATACTGCGAATGCGTTCTATAATGTTATCGATGTAGAATTTGAGGACGGTGTAACGCCACCGCCACTACCCGATGTCTGGCAGCAAAGCACCACAATTACCCCACAAGCAGACTTAGTCGTTGGCGATAAAGTCAAAGCCCGCTTCTTTGATTCCTCAGTTGGCTCATTTACTCGCGAAACGACCATTGAAATTAACTCTGCTGCCAATGGTCAAAAGAATACTTGGTCTTACAACCTCGCCACTGCGATTAATGCCAATCAAACCGATGCGCAAGCGGGTTCCAAAAGTGACAACGATATGTTTACCCCTGTTTACGGTAACAACCCTATCTACTTAAAAACGGACTCTAACCTTAGCTCTGTTGAAGTTGACATTATTAAAGCTGAAGTCCCTGTTGATGACAGTATTAGCGTTTTAGGCCTAAAAGATGAATATGTCATCGACAATAATGCGGTAGATATTACCTTTAGTATTGAAGCGGTTGGTAACTTAAATGTCACCAATACTATCTTTGATGCCAATAATAACGCCATCGCCTCAGAGTCTAAAAATGTGAATGACACGGTTGAGCACTTTACAATATCACTCAACAATGCAACCGCAGGTATCTTTAAACTGGTCTCAATTGCCAACTCAAACGATAACAGCAACCTATCACTGCAAGAATCAAATAACTTCAAAATCCTTGCCGCTGACATTCCGGGTGACTGCCAAGATATTCAAGCAATTGATATCAGCAAGCAATACCAACCAGGTAATGAAGTTTCATACCAAGGTAATGTTTACCGTGCAGAGCGTTGGACGGATGTAGGCAGAACACCGGATACCCAGTACTCAGGTTGGGTATTAATAGGCTCTTGTGAATAAGCCCCTATACACGACTCCTTAGCAAGAACATAAACCACGCGTGATGATTAATATTGCGCGCGGTTTAATTCCTTCCGCGATAAGTACTAACGATAAACCAGTGAATCGACTGCTCCCTGTCCACTATGAACCCCGCCTTCCATAACGTTCGCCGGTTTACTCCGCACTAAATACCCCGCCACAGCATCATCAATAGCAACACCATCAATGTTGACGGTAAAAATACCGATTTCACTGATCATATCGCCAATCATGCTCGCTTCACCATTGCGAATAATCATGGTCGGGTGCGAACGAGGCAGGGGCATGATTTTGCGCATCAACGACCAAGACTCATACTCAACTTCATCAAGTGTTCTTAGTTTAGTCACAATATCCTCACCAAACACACAATGACCACCGCCTTCGCCCTGATTTTTTAACACCCAATTATCGAGTCCGGTTGTCATCAAATGCGCCATTGAATCAGCATGCAATGGCAGCATCTCACCAAAAAAGGGTTTAATGGTCAATGCTTCTTGCTCAGTTAACCCAAGTTTCATCAGCGCTTGTGCAGGCAAATTAGATAACAACATTTGTACCCGTTTACTCGATGCCAGTTGCTGAGCGATGGTCGCATTCATGGCAATATCATGCTGCTCGAGCATCATGCGCACCGACATCAAGGTTTTGCAGCAATACTTTTCGATAATGGTTTTATCATAATAATCACACTGCTGATAACCGGCACGCAGATAGACCACATCAATTGGCTCATCATTTAATAACAGACGATGGTTATCGCCAGTCGACAATTGGCCGTGTAACTCGGTAAATGTTTTCCTTAACGTACGAATACCTTTTGCATGTAACGCATATTCTAATAAATGCTGGTCATAGACATTATCTTCATGCGCTTGCACTACCATGACAAACGTCGGTTTACCCGCATCCTTGTGTTTTTGTTTAATCATACGTGCAGACTTAGCGATACCATCAGCGAGTTTTTCAATTGCATCATTAGCGATAAATTCAGGCGGAATTTGTGCGCTAGGTTGGCATTGTGAATGATGATGCTCTGTATAAGTTTGAAATAAATCCGCATGCTGCGCCGCAATATAACGATGCAATTCAGATGCACGTTGACCAAAAGGCCCCATACCAGCAGCAATGCCATTAAACTCAATCAACTTAGGGCCTAATTGCTGATCATCCATAAAGTCAGTTCTCATGATCAGTAAAGGCGTCGCTCGACGAGATTGGGTTAACGATAACTTATTATGTAATGTTAATAATGCCGAAAATAAAGGATCGGTATCGGCAATAGGTGCTATAGCGTGTTGAATAAAGTCGTCATCTTTGGAAATAGCATGTAATAATTGACCAAATAATCTAGCCGCCTGCTGCAGCGCCTCAAAACGTACTTTATCGATACTGCTTGGCGTTAAGGTAAACGGACAATGCAAACTACTGGCATTACTTTGCTTGAACACTAACGAGTGCGCTAATGCCCATTCAACACTATCGGTAACCGCTATTTCTACATTCTTCATACTGTCGACCCTATTGCAAACAATGTTAAAGCACCACGAATAAGCGACGCCAACTATTTCCATGAAACTAGAAATATAGATCAACTAATTTTAACTGTCAAATATATTTCCATAAATGCAGAACTATATGAAACACAAAAAAGACAAGGAATTAAAAACACCACTCAGAATAGGTGGTGTAAAAGCTTAATAAAAACAATAGTTAAAACCATCATTTAAAAAACAGTTAAAAATGTACTAACACTGCTTTTCGTTACCAATGCTGTCGTTGCTGTCATTGCAAATAGTGTTCTTCACTTCATCAATACAACATTCATCTTGTAAAAAACCAATCACAGATTGTAATTTGTCATATTCAGCCACACAGTACAAGGTACGTCCTTCACGGCGCTGTGACAGTAATCCTGCAGACGCTAAGCTAGAAATATGGTGTGATAACGTCGACCCTGGAATGGATAATTGTGATTGCAAACCACCCACAGCAATACCTTGATATCCGGCACGAATAATACTTTTAAAAATAGCTAATCGTGTTGGATGCCCCAGTTCTTTCAGCGCTTTCGCAATTACATCAATATCCATTATTATATCTCCACCATATCCGCTAACAACATATATTTCGATACTAGCAGAAACATATTCACAGCACCAATAGTTAACGAGATAACAACAGACGAATTAATCCGTACGATTAGTGATACTTGTATTACCGGTTACTTTCAAAACCAGTTTTTCACTGATTTCTTGCTTTAATTCATCAAGCCACTCATAACGTTTACGATACATTGCACGTTTGCTACGTTTAAGATCTTCCGGTGATTTTCTCACTTCAAGCAAATCGAGTTGATACAGATTTCTGTTATATTTAGTCGCACCTAGCGACTCCCAATGATTGTTATAATTTGTTTTAACTTTATCATTACCACTATAACGTTTTGCTGTGTACATATGCGCTTCACTAGTGACAAGTAGAAGCTGGTTAACATCCCAAACATTAGCAATAATAGTCAGTATTTTAACCATCAGATCTTTAGGTCTCTGACCAAAATGTTGTTTCGTAAAATACTTAATTTTATCGTTAACTTCAAGCCCGCTTTTCGGTCCCTGGATACCGCCAACCGTAATCGTTCGACCAGTCACTGCATCATCAAAAATGCTGAAAGTAATAGAGTAAAAAAGATTACCATTCGTATCCAGCAACTTCATGCACAAGTCCCCCTCTTTGTGATTTGGTGCATAATAGCCAAGCGTCACACGGTATTCATCTTCTCCAACAGTAAATTTGGTTACTTCGATTCCCTGACTTTTTTCATAAATAGCAAGTCCAGTGTGCGCAGGTAAACATTGACTAATAAAGCGATAATGCCCAACCACTAATTTAGTGCGACGTGCAATCCCATTACCCATATGAAGATAAGGACGAAATATTTTCCCCAAAAAACGCACATCTTGCTGTAATAATAACTGGAGAAAAGAAGAATCAATACCACGCTGAAACTGACGAAAATACGGATAATAAATTCTTGCGCGCAATACAAATTTAGAACGATAGCTTTTCTGCTTCTGTTTTAAATTAGAACACTGATTCTCGCTCGAATCTGGGTAGGCAAGCCAACTTAACTCTCGGATACTTTTACTGTGCATTCTTGATACCTTAATTATGGACACTACTCATAAAATATTTAAGTTCCATCACACCAACTACGGTTTTTAGTTTCGCGGCTAAATTTGATTACAACAAAAATTAGCACACGACTAAGCAGGGGAAATGACTTTACTACTCTAAATTAGTGGCCATATATACACTCAAAATACCTAATCGGAAATAAAAAGACTGTAAGCGTATGTCAATACACTTACAGTCTCAAAGGCATTTACAGTGAAAATACTAAGGTAATATCCTTAATTGATTAACTCAAATCCATGGTATAGCGTTTAAGTAATTCCATTGGCACGATCTCTAATGCACGTATATGGGTTCTTTTTAAATACACTCTCGGCGCCATCTTATCTTCTAACGCTTGTAACCAGCGCGCGGCACACAAGCACCAACGATCACCCGCTCGCAAACCGTGAAAACCAGATTCTGGCACTGGGGTTGATAAATCATTACCTTTAAAACGAGAGTATTCTAAAAATTCAGCCGACACTTCAATGCACACCGTATGTGAACCCGCATCTTGGCTGCAGGTATTACAGGCACCATCACGATAAAAACCAGTCATAGGATCATCGCCACATAATTCCAACGCTTCGCCAAATACATTGACTGAATCATACATTTCCATTACAAACGCCTTTTATAGTAAGAGTTAGATTACTTAAAATTAAAGTAAAGTTGAAACTTGATAACCCTAGCACTTATTATTTTAACCGTCTATGGTGCTAATTTGATGATGTCATTACGCTGCCATTAGCAATCGCGTAAATAGCCTAGCAATCGTGTAAATAGTCTAACAATCACTTATAATGACCTTTTAATGCGTCCTTGCGCATAGATACTATTCACGGTATAGGAAGATCATGGAACTCATTTATAACGGCCCTGTTGATGGCCCATTATTTGTATTTGCTCACGGTGCTGGCGCGCCTGCGAGTGCTGACTTTATGGAAACCATCGCCAAAGGATTAGCCTTACAGGGAATACGCGTCGCACGTTTCAATTTTCCTTATATGCAGCAACGTGTTGATAATGGTACTCGCCGACCACCAGAGCGTGCGCCGAAACTAATCGCGCAGTACCAACAGCTTATTGCCAGCATTGACCAACCTATGGTGATTGGTGGCAAATCAATGGGTGGACGCATGGCCAGTCTAGTGGCATCCGATCCAACCACAGATGAGTTATCCGTTAATTCAAAAATAAAAGGCATCGCCTGTTTAGGTTTTCCTTTTCATCCCGCCAATAAACCCGAAACATTACGCACCGAGCACTTCCCCTTGATTAAACAAGCGGTTTTTATTGCTCAAGGTGAGCGAGACAAATTAGGGTCCAAAGAAGACGTGGCGAGTTATGGCTTACCAGATAATATTGAATGGCTATGGCTAGAAGATGGCGATCATGATTTAAAACCAAGAGTAAAAAGTGGTTTTACCCATCAAGCACACCTGCAGAAAACCATCATCAGCATGGCCGAGTTCATCAAAAAAGCACTGCTTTAACACGATACTACCGTATCCAACGTTGAGGGGAGAGCATCCCTATCCGACCAAATCAATTCTCAGGTCTCGACATTGACCACAATGCCTGGAAAAAGAAGAAATAAGAAATAGGAGAGATGATTAGCTAACTGAGGAATATTAATCCCCACTTTATTGGCTTCTAAGGTGAAAGTGCTAATGTTAGTTAAATAGGATCGGTGTTTTTATTGCACCTGTGATTTGGCTTTGTTAGTCCTTCATGGCGGTTTAACATTATGATTAAAATAATATACGGTTTAATTGTCTCGGCACTGATGGCACTGCTTATTTCCTGTGGCAGCGATAACATCTCAAGCGAACGAGTACCTAATGGGGTATTTAATGGTGTATTAGCGGGAGAAGATACCGTCGTATTAGTGTGGGACAATACTGCACATGTATTAGCAACGGATGATTCCCAGTTGGAGATTAACTTTACCGTATCAAGATTAAGCTCAACCGGCAATAATTCTGATGTGACCACTAGACACGTCACTGGTCACGGGCGTAAGTATGACAGTAATAACGATACATTCAGTGAGATTACTATTTCAGGTTCATTTACTCATACCGACATGAATACGACCTTTGAGCTGACCATTACAGACGCTAATAATAGTGAAGATAAACTGTTCCTGTTAACCTCCTCGACATCGAATGATAGTGCAAGCTTTGCGCTGTTAGATGGGACTTATTTAATACGGGATATAGGTGGTTTAATGGTCATTGATGATATGGGTATTATCAGCGGCTCCGATAACAATGATTGTGAATATGAAGGTGATGTCGAGATCCCAGATCCAAACATCAACATCTATCAAGTTTTTATGACTGTGCGTAATTGTTCATTGAATGGCCACTATACTGGGTTAGGGACTCTTGATCAGTCGATTGATACTTTTATGTTTAGTATGATTAATACCGAGCGGTTACTTCAATATAACTTGCAACGATAACAGTAATATAGATTACAACAATAACAGCCAATAGTTGATAAAGCCCATTGCTGTAACTAAGGCAATGGGCCCGTAACCGCTATTACTTCAAATGATCCAAATGACTGACAGCGTCTTGCAGTTGCTCATTAAGTTCTGCATGTTTCAATATTTTTTTCTCGCTATCGAAATTGTCATAAAAACTGGGAATAGCCAGGCTAGCTTTAACAACCCCACTAAAATAAGGGGCCGATTGTACTGCGGTCGCTAATACTGACGTACCACCCATCGAACCTGGTGATGTTGATAACAGCACCATGGGTTTGTTTTGAAAAACTTTCGGTTCGATACGCGAGCACCAGTCAAAAATGTTTTTATAAGCCACAGTATAAGAGCCATTATGTTCCGCAAAGGCAATAAGAATGCCGCAACTTCCCGCTATTTTAGCCAAAAAATCTTTAGCCAGTTGTGGATGACCGATCTCTTCTTCTTTATCCTGACCGTACAAAGGTAATTCATAATCATTGAGGTCTAATATTTCAACCTGTACATTTTTCAATAAGCTGGCGCTGTACTCAACCAGTTGCCTGTTAATAGATTTGCTATGATTGGTTGCCGCGAACGCAATAATTTTCATATTTTCCACCTGTATTTTTCACCTGTATGCTCCACAGGAAATAGTGAAACCAAGTTAATTCTGGTACAACAATTGGCAGAGGTCAAAATGAAATACTCAATATGTCCTATCGCTAATCGGGGATAATCGCACAGGTATCGTATTTGACTCGGTTCATCGAAATCTGGGTTTTAAAATTCTTCATATTCGGTTCACTGTATAAGTGACGTAGGCAAAAATCATCATACTGCTGCATATTTTCAACTGTCACCAATAACACAAAATCCACGTCACCCGTGACTTGATAACATTCTCTGACTTCGCTGGCCAAGCGGATATGTTTAATAAAACCATCATTCAGATCTAATCTATCTCGTTCCATTTCCACATTTACAATCATGTGTAAACACGCACCGAGTTTGTCTTGGTTTAGCAATACCACCTGGCTGGCTATAATACCTTCACTTTTTAACTTCTTCACACGCTTAAAACAAGCCGGAGGCGATAAACCAATCAGAGAAGCAAGTTGGAGATTACTCACCGAGGCATCTTGCTGTAACTGGCGCAAAATGGCTTTATCAATCCGATCGAGAAACATAATTAACTTAACCTTGGTAAATAAGAAATATATAGAAACATTTGTACCTGATTATTGAAATAATTTCTAGCAGCTTGCATATAATAGACGCCATAAAACATTAATTAACCTCACAGACATGGAAACAGTCACATGCTAACAAGCTTAAAATCTTTATTTCTCGACGTCGGGCGTGTTTATCTCACACTGCTTAAAGTCATGGTACCCGCGCTTATTATCGTTAAAGTATTAGATATGATTGGCGGTACTGTGTGGTTAGGAAAGCTGTTAGCGCCGCTGATGAGCTTGGTTGGTTTACCCGAAGCGATGGGCTTGGTATGGGCAACTGCTATGCTCACCAATATCTATACGGGAATGGCGGTATTTTTTGATTTAGCTGGCGACAATCCACTCACCGTCGCCCAAGTATCAGTCCTTGGCATCATGATGCTACTCGCACATGCATTACCTATTGAAGGTGCTGTCGCTAAACTATCGGGTATCTCTTGGCGCGTAACCTTACCACTACGCATTGGCGGCGGTTTTATACTGGGTATGATCACCAATCAAGTGTATCTACTGGGAAACTGGCAGCAGCAACCTGCCGAGATCGTTTGGCAACCGACCCCCGCCTCATCAAGTTTGTTTGATTGGGGAATAGCGCAATTAACCATGTTGGCCTCTATCTTTTTTATCATTGCCGCATTGATGATATTACTGCGGTTATTAAAATGGTGTGGTATCGAAAAACTGATCCAAGCCCTGCTATCGCCGTTTTTAAAAGCCTTAACCATAGGTAAAGAAACCACCAATGTCTGTGTGATTGGTTTAGTTTTGGGCTTAAGTTTTGGTGCCGGATTATTAATTGATGAGGCGCGTACAGGTAAAATCAGTAAGCGTGATATTTTCCTCGCGGTATGCTTTTTAGGATTAACCCACAGCATTATTGAAGATACTATTTTGATCTTATTATTAGGTGCTGACTTGATGTCTGTTTTATGGGGGCGTTTGCTGTTTGGTTTTATTGTTATTGCAATATTAGCGCGTTTTATCGAGCAAAAATCTCCTTCCTGCTCGACCAATAAACCAATTGAAAAGGTTTCTTAAACGAGTTTACTCAATACAAGTTAACTTGTCATTACGCTTAGATAAGCCCTTAAATGATGCCATCATGTTGGCTTCTTTCACGAACTTCTTAGGTGGCGTAATCACCTGAAGGCGATAGTCGCTTGATGACGTTGCAGTTGACGTCATCGCGCTATTCACGTTTACAGGCGTAACAATAACCACGTTCAACTCGGGTGCGCGCGCCAAAATACTGGCCGCCGTCCCCAAGCCATTCTCGGTATGGAATTTACCGGCAATATGCATGACTTGTTTATGGGGGTTAGTCGCCAAATAGTTAACAATACTTTCAGCCATGGTTTCATCCCACGTCACTTGCGAAGCAAATTTATGCTCATTTTGGCTTTCATCACCATGATGCATCGACGCCATAAAATGGGTTTTGTACGGTGAGTCTTGGGTATTGATATTCGCCGCTAACCACGTGCGTTCATCCGCAGGTAATTTGTCCACATAGCTAATACCTTCTTTGCCGATACAACGGATGATATTTTTCGGTGCATTGGCAGCGATAATATCTATTTCCTTGGTCTTTGCTAGCTCAACAAGCGGACGATAATCACTGTTATAATTTGGCCAAGTATTCGCTTGTTTTATTAGCGTCCCTTCCCCTATTTCACCCGCTAAGTAAGCATTCACAATCGCTTGTTTATCGCGAGTAAACTGCTCCATTGATAGGGTCACATTGCCGTTAGCCGCAATCATGGCTTGTAATAATTCAGTTTGAAAGCGATGAATACCAGCATGAGTATGCCACTCACCCACCAGCACCACATCGGCATTTTGAATGTCTGCAACAAAGTCTTTTAAGTTAATATCCTGACCCGATGGCGACTGTAAATCATAGTCATAGTAAGTAGTCACTTCCGATGAGATGAACGTTTTATCCACCACTCCCAAGGAGGGATTGATTGTGCAACCAGCAAGTATGGAAACAAGTACGGCACTGATACAACTGCGTTTATAATTTTTGAATACAGGTACTGATGGAGAAGATAGTTGAGAAAAAGTAAACATATAACACCCTAATAATAGCGACCACCAATAGTAATGCATCTCACTTACAATGACAAATGGCGTATTATATCGCCCTTTAAATAATAAGCATTCATACAGGGCTCGATTTAAAATTCGCTTATGACAGCAAACATTGCTTCGTCGCAGCAATAACTGTTTTCACGCGACTCGGTATAAACTTATTTAAGTGCCCCCCAAGATACAAGGTTTCAGCAACAGGTATTGCGAGATGGTGGATCGTCACCTTTTCTGGTGAAGGGAAAGCAGCGACCGCATGTGCAGGCAATACCGTAAAACCAAGTCCCATACTCACAGGTTCTAAGATCAGATTTATCTGATTAGAAAACCCCGTTTTTTTAAACTGATTATAATGTTTAAACTCTGGATAATTAACCCCTAATAGCAAGCTCGAATGGTAAGCACCATCAGGATGATCAATAAAGCCTAATTGCGTTAATACTTGCCAACTTGGATCAACTACATCGGCAGGCGTCACTAACAATAACGCTTCTTCAGCAACTGGTTTCAGGCTCACTTCTGCTAATGTCGATGCGCGAGTCATAAAGCCAATATCAACACTGTGTTCGGCAATGGCTTTTTCTATCGCGGCATTCGGCGCAAAGCGATAATCAATCACCAATTTCGGGTGCTCAGCTTGCAACGTCAGTAAATAACGATATAACTTCAAACCAATACTACCGGGTGACATAACTCTGACCAGACCTTCAAAATCAGGGTCGGTCGTCACTCGTTGCTCGAGCTCAGATAATGAGTTAATGATCTGTTTACCTTCCACGTATAAGCGCTGACCCGCATCAGTGAGGGTGAACTGCTTACCTTCACGGATCAGTAAGTCTTGGCCTAACTGCGTTTCCAATTTTCGGATATGCTGGCTAATACCCGATTGGGTCATGTTGAGGCGATCTGCACTACGGGTAAAATGGCCGACTTCCACTAGCGTACAAAAACTACGAAGTAAAACAGGATTAATCATTACGTTTATGCTCCAAATGAATTTACTTCTCTATCGGTTAAATAACGCCACTGCCCGACTTCAACATCCAACTGTATTGCACCAATTTTTTCACGGTGTAGACTCACAACTCGATTCCCCACAGCCGAAAACATGCGTTTTACCTGATGGAATTTACCTTCAGTGATAGTCAGTAATACTTCTTTCGATGAGACAACCTCTAAGATTGCCGGACGGGTTAATTGCTGTTCGCCTTGTAATTGCACGCCATGGGCAAATTTAGCCACGACATCATCGCCAATAGGGCGCGATAAGCCAACACGATAAACTTTCTGACAATGTTTGGTTGGGGTAATAATATTAAATGACCAACGGCCATCATCTGTCACTAATACTAGTCCGGTAGTATCGGCATCCAATCGTCCGGCAACATGTAATTCTGATGCATTTTCAACATCGATATAATTAAATAATGACGGGTAAGCTTCATCAATATTAGAGCAAATAGTATCCGCAGGTTTGTGCAAGAGGATATAACGGGACGGCCTTGCGGTGAGCACCTCGCCATTAAAACTGATGTGGTTGTTTTCATGTACTTGTGTAGCAACATCTAAAATGACATCGTGATTAACCGATACACAGCCGCCAGTGATCATAGCGGTTGCGTCGACTCGGGTTAACTCGGTACTTTTACAAACAAACTTATCAAGACGCATTAACAGAATTCTATAATCAGATAAAGACCGCTATTATCCGTGTTCTCATGATTAAGTAAAATAATTAATCTGCTTGCCCTCTCTAATATTTATAGAGAGGGCAAGTGATATTAACCGCAATCGGATTTATTATATTTAGCTTGCTGCACTAAACACACGGTTTGCAATGAATGGCGTGTTGGCAAGTTTAGGGAACTGCTTGGCAAGCGCTAATACAGCCAAATCAACGAATGGTTCGACAATAATGACCGTCATGTATGCTAATCCAAAAGAAGAGATAGAGGCGACATTTTCAGCGCCAAAACCTTGGCCATAGAACGCCCAAAAACCAACCCAAGAAACGATACCACCTTGGTAAGCAGTAGACAGTTTAAATGCTTGTGAATAAGACAGGTCTTTATAAGCGGTTTTAGGATCAATGATCTTTTTAGCCAGATAAGACATAACAACTAACGGCATAATTAACGTCGTTACATTCATGCCAAACTGAGGTAAATCAAACGGTGCAAAAAATACGCCCTGAATTAACAAGCCCATAATGAGACCAATGGCAGCAGGCGCAATCCCAAAGATAAGGAGTAATGTCGACCCCATAATGAGATGTACTTCCGATACCCCAACAGCTTCATGTGGCAACACTTCAAAAGACAGAAAGACACAAATAATGGCGAGTAACGACTTGAATAATAAAGACGTCATCCCCTGGTCTTTAATATGTTCCCATGTAAATTTGGCACTTAATCCAATCGCTGCACCAGCAGAAATATAAGACAGTCCAACTTTACTTGCTTCAACCATTCCTGGTTCAATATGCATAACTTTTCCTCGTAATTTAAAATATAATAAAATACGAAAGAACGACGACAGGGGTCAACTATAACTAGCATATGAACAATATAACTAGAATAAGTAAAATATAACTAAAATATGTAGCTAATAACCACTTGCCCAAGCCCTCCGCTTGTTCACGTTATTCTTAAATTCTTAAGGTCGGTCTCCGGACTTATGAATAATAAAACATTCAATTACCGTTGCGGGGGCAGCGTTGGATTCACACCAACTTCCCTGCTGAATTTAAGTAAAAACTCAGCACCAGAAGAACAAGCGAGGAAGCTACACATTTTTTTCATTGCCGTCAATTTAAAGGCGAAAACATAAAACACAGTTAAATCAGAATAAGTATTTGAAAAAAATAAAAAATAAGCATTATAAATTAATTCAACACAGCCATTCAGGCTAAATGGAATGAAAACTAAAAGTATAAAGATTTTTATAATAATTATAAAACCTTAACTCGTTTAAAAATCGCTACAATACCGATTCTAACCGGGGATGTAAGTGCGTCTGTAACACTTCTAATACCTTCTTTCTTAACCATTGTAAGGCCGGATCTCGGTCATTACGTAAATGCCAAGACATTGATACCGGACCAGGTGCTAAGTCAAAAGGTAACTTGCGGACAACTAACCGACCAGCTTTAACACTGTCTAAGATCACCGGTAATGGAATAGTTGTGATCAAGTCCGAGTTCTCCAGTAACTTAGGTAAGTTATAGCAATGATTAACCGTCATCGCGATACGTCGTTCAAGGCCATGTTTGCTTAATATGGTATCAACACCACCGGATGCATCGCCCGACAATGACATCAATAAGTGCTCCGCTTGCGCAAATGTGGTTAAGTCTAAGGTTTGATTGACCAACGGATGTTCGGGCCGCATTACGCAGACAAAATGGTTATCAAACAGCCATTGCGTCTTCACTCTCTCATTACTGCCTTCGTAATAATCGAGCACCATATCAACATCTGCATCCAATAATAATCGTTCACCATTTACAACATAGGGCACGGCATGAATATTGATATCAGGCGCTTGCTCCTCAATCAATTTTCGTAATGGCAGCCAAAATATATCAACCATCCAATCTGTCAGCGCAATACGAAAAGTGCGCTTGATACCACGAATATCAAATACCTGCTGCTGAGTCGCGTTTTTGATCGAATGTAACGGCGCTTCAATATCTCGCCACATCGTTTCGGCAAAAGGAGTTGGCCGTATCCCCCGCCCTTTTTTAACAAATAATGGGTCCTGCCAAACATGGCGCATACGAGAAACAGCATTAGACACAGATGGCTGTGTCATCGATAACCGTTGTGCAGCAAGCGTAATGGATTGCTCTTGCATGATGGCATCAAAAATAACCATCAAATTTAGATCTACATTTGCCATATCATTGTTTTTATTAAGTAACAGATAACAACCAGTGTAATTTAACATATTGACAACATCAATACTCAGTGTTGGTGGGTAACACCGAACGCGACCGATTTGCAAAGCATTGCCACACTCATCGACAATGGCCAGATGAGCGTACACATAGATAGAGTGTTTCCATTAGAAGATGCTAAGCAAGCGCATGCACTCAATGAGTTACAGCGCGCACGTGGAAAAATCGAGCGACAGTTATCGCTTAAGTTCAACCGACAAGCTTATAAGACACCACATATAACTGTTCAATACCCGGGTAAATATCTTGGATCACGTCTTTCAGTACGGCTAATGTCATGTTTTCTTGCTCGGCATGAAAGTTAGACAGCTCAGTAAATAAAATAGGCTCTACAGCGAGGATGGATAGTTGGCAAAACTCACGGCCACCTTCTAACGTAGAAACCGTCACAGTCGAACCCGGGACATAATTATTTTCAGATTCATCACGAATGGTAATGGTTTTTTTACCAGAAAGAATGTCAGTTTCAAAACGTTCGAAAAAGGTCATGGTGGTTGGTTGTGTCATGATGATTTCAACTATAAAGATAAGAGATAGTTATTGTATCAACAGAAAACTGCATTGCGCTAATATTTATGTATAAACGCTATTTAAGGTTGGAAAAGAGTAAACAAAAACGGTGACTACATTTAGCCACCGCTTTATAAATTGGCCTATTGAGCAGTCACCGCAGGCACTGGAAATATCTTGTCATACGCTAAGTTATAGCCATAAGCGTAAAACAAATAGAAAACAACCATACCGATATCAAGCACAAACGCATTCCATAAACTCAGATCTAAGAACCACGCCATAAACGGAATAGTTAAAAACAGTAAACCGCCTTCAAACCCTAAGCTGTGCACAATACGGATCAGGGTGGTTTTCGTCACGGTCCCCATTTTTTTCAACATGTATTTATCAAAACCAATGTTGTAAACATAATTCCAGCCCGTCGCCACAACCGAGAACAATACGCCCATAGCTCCAACATGACCAAGCTCAAAACCTAATTGACTTAATATACCCATGATCGCCACTAAACCAATTATTTCAAATAAAATAGCGTGTCTAATACGGTCTAATCTTGTTCTCATCTGTTGTTCTCCACATCATCAATCTGCATGTCACAACAATTGTCGTAATCATACTTTTATAAATATTTATTATGACGGCTATTCTATAGCTAAAAACCATAACTAAAAGTTAGTTTCCATCTGTTTTTCGGATACATAGAAGGCGTCACGATTAGATGTCCTGACAAAGGCAGGATGGCATTAAAGCACTCAATATTCAACGGACCATGGTTTTCTAAGTTGGAATAACAAGATATTGATGAAAGGAATTTGTATCTAATTCACGATGAGTAATGCCAATAGTATACAACTACCATGATCTGATTGGCATTACCCCAGACCTCTTACAAACGCATACAAAATATTCTTAGTTAAAAATAACTATTTGCTATAAATTTACACAATTGAATAAAGATACCCAAACAAACATAAACCAAGCATGACGGTCTTACTCAAACTCCGAATTGTCACCGATCGGACAGTGCAGAAATATTAAATACAGTACAGTTGAAATACCAACCATTAACGCTCTTTTTACTAGGAATAACAAACTGATGTCTACAACTAACATCTTTGACTTCGCCGATCAGATTTACCCTAATGCAAAAGGGATGAGAAAAATACAAAAGAAAGGGCGCTTCTATTTTTGGGCGGTAACAAACAGTAAAGCTGTCAATGCGATGGTGACTCTTTTTTCCCGTGAAAATTTAAAGCCAATATTAAAAAACACCCCAGAGGTAATAGAAAAGCCGCTAAAACCTTATCTTTGTGTTAACTGGTCAAGTACGGAACGTGTTGAGCACTTAACACAACATTACCAGTTTATTGATGATACTTTTGGGAAACACGCGAGTACTATTGTTTCTGATGATGGTGTGACCATCTTAGCGTTCAAAAGTTTAAGCGAACAAACATATCGAATTCAGCTACATCGAGGCACAAGCCGAGAAGGTGGTATTGGTATTCGTTTAGTTAACGATAAGGACCAAAGTGTCTATGCTTTAGCATGTAATATCTCCGGTACACATACTAAAACAATGCATATTGGTATGTTACAAGGTCCTCGTGATTCAGTAGAAAATCGCCATGCGCTGATTAAAGAATTAACCAAATCACTGCACGGTTTACGCACTAAATCATTATTGGTTGAAATGGCGTTAATGCTGTCCCGTATTTTAGGGATCAGTGAAGTAAAAGCGATTTCTAACAAAGGCCATATTTATCAAGCTATACGTTATATTGGCTCAAAACGAAACTCAGTGACCTTTGATTACGATGGTTTGTGGGACGAGTTTGAAGCGACAAAACTCGACCCATACATGTTTGGCTTGTCAGTGTTTACCCCACGAAAAGATCCGCTAACATTGAAAAAAACCAAACGAAAAATGTACACGAAGCGATACCAATGGCTAGATGACACTGAAGTAGAGATGGCGACAAATTTAGCGCCTTGGCTGGTAAATCCAATAATGCAAAACGAACAAGCAGCCTAAG
The DNA here is from genome assembly GCF_000170855.1 of Moritella sp. PE36. Lineage (GTDB taxonomy): Bacteria > Pseudomonadota > Gammaproteobacteria > Enterobacterales > Moritellaceae > Moritella. Next base: position 231,894 of record NZ_ABCQ01000002.1, read on the forward strand.
AACATAATCAACAGCTAGGTACAAGTTCACAACATTAAGCTTGTGAATTTGTATTCAGTTTATAAATGCGATCGGCATATAATATGCCGCCTATGTTATACGCTTGCGGTATCACTTCATTAAGCTTAAATCCACACTTCGCCAATACCTTTTCTGAAGCACTATTACCTTCAGTAACAATACCTTGAAATACCGAGATAAGGTGCACGCGCATTGCCCAATTGATAAGTCCCTGTAATGATTCAGTCGCATAACCCTGACCAAAATATTCCGGTAATAACAGATAACCGACTTCTGCAGATCGGCCATCATAATCGAACCCCGTGATGCCAACCGCCGTATTGGTTTCAACATCGGTGATCAGCAAACACAGCCAAGCACCAGAAGTGACAGACCAGTGAGGTAAACGCGATTCAAATTTAGCGCGAATATCATCGTCACTTGGTTGATCAAAACATTTTTCAATCACACGCGATTCGGTATGTAACCGTAAAAACAACGGCCAATCTTGTGCCGTTATTTGACGCATACTTAAGCGCGAGGTCGTGATCAGCATATTACTTCCTTTACCACATCATGTGATTTAACAGCCTAAACAATTATCGCAGTATCATATATTTCAAATTGTATTTTTACAAAGTAAACCTAAGTAACTATTTTATGAAGTAAATCTAAGCACCGCTTTTATAGAGAGAACCTAAATACCATAAAAGCACACATACCTATAAACACCACAGCTAAGGTATTCTTTATCTTTAAACTTAATAACACAGTCAATACACCTGCATATAAAAACGGACTATTAAAAAACCCGGCCTCACTGCTTTGATGTCCTAAAAATACAATAGGCACCCACATTGCGGTTAATACAGCGGGGGCTGTAAAGCTCAATGCCCGCTTTATTCTCGGACTTAATTCAAATGAAACAACTCGAGATAAAAACAAATACCGACATGAAAACGTAATGCATGCCATCCCACCTAATACTAGCCAAAAATTATCCATCATGTTATTCCTTAATTGGGGTGAAATAGCCCGCTAACATGCCAGTGATAGTTGCAATAATCAGCGCAGAATCAGGGATGTAAATAGATAATACTAAGGCACTAAAGCCACTCACAATGACAGCAATAAGTATGGATATATCTTTGATTGACGGGATCACAATAGCAATAAAGGTCGCCGCTATCGCAAACTCTAGCCCTAAACTTTCCAGATTAGGAATGTATTGCCCCGCTACAATGCCAGCAAACGTTGAGACATTCCAAACGACATAAAATGTAATACCAGCGCTTATCGCATATAACGCCGAGAAGGTCTTATGTTTCTCGATGTAAGCACAAGTGACAGCAAACATTTCATCAGTGAGAAAAAAGGCAATACAACTGCGTGATAAAAAAGATCGCTGCCGAACATGCTCTCTAAATACCGCTGAATATAAAAGATGGCGAGAACTGATCACAAAGGTAGATGAAAAAATAGATGAGATGGCTCCCGCAGCGCCCAAAATAGTAATACTGGCGAGCTGTGCCGCTCCAGCAAAAACCAATAACGACATTAACTGAGCCTGGATCGCGGTAAGTCCTATGTTAATTGCTAGCGAACCGCATAAGATCCCCCACGGTACCGTTGCCAGTGCCAGCGGCATAATATCTATCACCGCACGATTAATTGTTTTCACATCGCTTGTTATAGGGCTGTAAGCGACATCAGTTTCATTTAGCATAAGTAAACTCCTTCAATATTTAGAAGTAGCTTAAAGTTAAAGTGCTAAAGCATCTTGTACAAAACTGCTTGTTTTTGAAATTTACTCGGTGATGTACCCATCGCTTTTTTAAAATGTCGATTGAAATGACTCTGGTCGTGAAAACCACAATCGGCGGCCACTTGCACGGGTTTAACACCGAGCATTAACAATGTTTTAGCCTTCTTTAATCGCATCTGTATCTGATAACTATGCGGGGCAATATAGAACACTTTTTTAAATTGACGGATGAAATGAAACTGACTGAGTCCAGCCATCGCCGCCAGCGTTATTAATGACACATCCTCTTCAGGATACGCATCAAGATATTCTTTCACTAACAATAATCTCTGCTTGCTACCCGATATATCACTAGGTGTGTTTTTCATCGATGAATGGCGCAGGGTCATATGCATCATGATGCTGTATAAGATCGTTTCAATGAGTAACTTTGAGGCATTACTATCGATCTGAGCAAAGAGTAATCTTAATTGCGCTGATAACTGTGGGTCTTTAACCACGGCATGATTAAAATAAGGTGCGTTAAACTGACCATCATAGAGATCATTCGTCATACTCTCAAAATGTGACGGATGCGGATACATCGCCCGATACCGCCAACCGTCTTGTGTCGCCGACTCCCCCGTATGGACATCGTCGGCATTGACGAAAATAATCGAATTTTCATCGGCAATATGGGTACTGCCACTGCGTTCAAACCGTTGTGCGCCTTTATCGATAACACCTATCGTATAACCTTCATGTACGTGTTTAGAAAATGTCTGTTCTTGATAGTCAGCATCGACAATTTCCAACCCGTTAAAGGCATCTACAATTTTGAATTCAGCTTTTTCCTTGCTGATGTGAGGCATCTTCTTACTCATCCTATTAAAGCGTTATTTTATAGTACAATATTGCTCATATTTTTGAAGGTATATTGGCTAAAGTGGCCTTTATATTAATTCACCTGCGCCAGAGTAAATTTAACAAAACGTCGATTAGCCAAAGACAAATACCCATCTTTACGCCACGCAAGTGCCAGATTCAAATAAATAGGCGGATCAAACGGAATTCCTTTAACGTCCGCTTCTTGATCTGTGACTAACTCCAATAATGCGGTAATGGCAAATTCATTCTTCACGATATTAAGGATCATGGTGATCAAGTTTGTTTCAAAGGAATAATTCGCGGTCATATTATTTGCTTTACACAAACCATCAATCACTTCGCGATGAAAATAACCAGCCTTAAACATCACTAATTCATGGGTGAAAAAATCTGCATAAGTCACCGATTCAGCCTCTGCCAAAGCATGATTCTTACCAACAGCAGCCACCATCTGGGGACGAATTAAGCGCTGAACTTGTAAGCTTTCAGGCACATGATCATCGACAATAACCCCGAGATCTAATTCACCAGAGAGTAATTTTTCTTTAATAGTTTGCGTACCAGCTTCGACAATACTCAGGTTTAAATTAGGGTACTTAAACTTAAAGGCCATTAAGATCTCAGGAAAAAAGTACGATCCCATCATCCCCGGAATACCAATTCTGACCTCACCTTGTTCGAGGTCGCGTAAATCGTTTAATGCCATTTCAGCATCCACGATACGAGCCAGAATATCCTTGCTGTGAACCAGTAATACTTCACCTTCTTTGGTGACAACCACGCCTTTGCTGCTGCGGATCAATAACGGCATACCTATTTGCTGTTCAAATTTACGCATGGCAATACTCAGCGCCGATTGGGCAATTCCAAGATGCTCGGCCGCCTTGGTATAACTGCCCTGTGCAACAATCGTGGCAAAATAATGCAGTATTTTAGAATTAAGCATAACTAAAATAGATACCTTCTATGATATTTATATATTTTTCATATTAGCACTACTCCACTACTCTATAAGCATTGTTAGTACCGCATGAGCCTAAAAAAGTAGATCATGCTATTCCCTCAACTATTTACCTTAGTTATCAGCAGGACGGATAAATGATTGCGCTACATTCTCAAGATTATAAAAAAGTAACACTGGGGCTTGGTCTCGGCTCATTTCTGGTGTTTTGCAATTTATATTATTTTCAGCCGCTACTGCCGTATTTCATGGTTAAGTTTAACGCCACTGAATTACAAGTTAACTGGTTATTCTCTAGCACCACCTTAGCCATCGCGATATCCTTACTGCCTTGGGCCATCTTATCTGAAGTGATTGGCCGCCGCCCCATCATGCGCTGCAGCTTAGTGCTTATTCCCTGCATCAATTTTTTAATGTTTATTAGCCCTGATTTACACACGTTAATTTTATTGCGTGCATTACTCGGTATTGCGCTCGCGGGATTCATTGCCGTGGCAGTGGCGTATATGGCAGAAGAGTTCGCGCCACCCGCATTGTTGATCGCAGTGGGCGGTTACATCAGTGCCAATACCTTAGGTGGCATTATTGGTCGGATATATGGCGGAGTGATGACAGATGCGATAGGACTACAGTGGACTATTCTAGCAATGTCGGTGATCAGTGGTATTGCACTATTAATCATATTTCCACTGATATTAAAACAACGCCATTTTACTGCCCAGCAAGGACGATTGCGTACACACGGAAAACAAATCATCAAACATATCAAAACACCCACGCTGTTTTTTGCGATGTTGATTGGTGGGCTCAATTTTTCCGTGTTCATTAATATCTTTTCAGTGATGGGATTTAAGTTATCTGCCGCACCTATCTCCTTACCTGCCAGCTTATTGTCACTGGTATTCCTGTGTTACCTCAGCGGTACATTGTCAGCAAAGTTCAGTGGCCGCTGGCTGCATAACAATTCCTTATTCAGCGGGCTATTACTCGGCATCGGCATTAGTCTGGTCGGGCTCATCATCCTATCACTGCAAACTATGCTCACGATCATTATTGGTTTATTAGTATTAAGCGCAGGGGCATTCTTTATTCATGCTCTCGCTTACAGTCATATTGGCCGCAGTGCAACGCAAGGTAAATCAACTGCAACCGCGCTATACCTAGTGATGTATTATTCGGGTGGTAGTGTCGGGGGCTTTATCCTTATCTACTGCTGGCAAGTCGGTGGATGGTGGACGGTATTAACCGCAACAAGCATCATTCATACTCTCATGGTGGCGTTGGTCTTTGCGCTGAGATTTGTATCTCGTCGCGATACTCCCCCCGTTATCACCACCTTTGCCTAAAAAGCAAAAGTAGTTTGCTTATAGGGTTATTGTTGGCGGAGGAAACAAAGCATAGAATTGCCCCATCTTGTTAAGCAAGTCCCAAACAATTCTATAAAAGGCATCAACCATGAAAGCAATGATCATCAAAGAAATCGGTTCAAGCGACGTTTTTCAATTAGTAGAAAAAGCAAAACCAACATTAAAATCAGGCCACATGGTTGTTGAAGTAAAAGCAACCAGCGTAAACCCACTTGATACTATGTTACGTTCAATTGACCTGCCTTGGTCTGCAAACTTACCAGAAGTATTACACGGTGATGTTGCCGGTATCGTGGTTGAAGTAAGCGAAGACGTTACCAACTTCAACGTTGGTGACGAAGTTTACGGTATGGCAGGCGGTATTAACGGTGTTGACGGTGCACTCGCAGAGTTCATGTTAGTAGATGCTCGTTTAATGGCGCAAAAGCCGAAAACACTAACCATGAAACAAGCAGCTGCATTACCGCTTGTTGCTATCACGTCATACGAAGCGCTAGTACACAAAATGAATGTACAAGCCGGTGATAACGTACTTATTCATGGCGCAACGGGTGGCGTAGGTCACATCGCAGTACAACTTGCAAAAGTACTTGGCGCAACCGTAACTGCAACTCACTCAACCGCGAACGCAGAATTAGCAAAAACGGTAGGTGCAGATAACTTAGTCGATTTCAGCACAGAAACAGTGGCTGACTATGTGCAAGCGCACACTGGCGGTACTGGTTTTGATAAGATCTTTGATACTGTGGCTGGCGACAACATTCAAAAATCATTTGAAGCAGCGAAATTCAATGGTCACGTAGCAACAATTCTGCCGATTGAAAACGTACTACAAGTGGCACTAAAAAGCTTGTCGTTCCACAGTATATTAATGCTAATTCCATTATGTCACGGCATTAACCACGAGTCACACGGCCTTATCTTAACTGAAATTGCCGCACTTGTTGATGCAGGTAAGATCACACCAATCATTGATGACAGCAACTTCTCTATCTGGGAAGTAGCACAAGCACACGATCACCTAGGCTCAGGTAAAGCGATAGGTAAAGTGACGTTAACAGCGTAATTATCTGCACTGTTTTAAGACCCTGACTGTTTTAAGATCCAGAATAATTTAAAAGCACCACTGCGACTGTAGATAACCGTCGCGGTGGTGCTTTTTTATTAAGCTAAGACTACATCGCTACACGCGCAGCAACCGCCAGCAATATCACGCCAGTTACCTTATCAATCTTATGCACATTATTTCTTAATTTATCCAACATCGACGACTGTGATAACACCACTGCAATAAGGCAATACCACAAGGTATCAAACGTAAATACCGTTGCCACCATGATCAGATTTTGTAACCAGCCAGCATCCGCTTCGACAAATTGACCAAATAACGCTAAAAAGAATATCGCTAATTTAGGATTCAGAAACGCGATCATAAAACCTTGTACGATACTGTCTTTTAGGGTCACCACTTCTTGCTGTTGAGCAACATCCCCTAACGCCGGTTTTGACGTTAACGCCTTATAAGCCAAGCGTAATAACATCGCCACACCAGCATATTTAATGACATTAAATAACCAAGGCGTTTGTTGGATCACAATAGCTAAACCAACCACAGTTAACGTCGCATACACACCAACTCCTACACCGTGGGCAATACTGGCTGCAACACCGTTAACCCGACCACCTGAAATAGTATGCTTTAATACCACCGCCAGACTCGGACCCGGTGTCATCGCGCCCATCATGCAAATCAGTGCTAAAGACAGCCATGCAGTGAATTCCATACCTAACCCCTCATTTATTTTATATCAGTTTAATTAATTTCCCTCATATTAACGCAGCCAAAGCATGAGTAAAAACTGTATTTACTACTTATCGGTATGAAGTAATTTCATACCCAGTGTTTTAGTACGTTCAAGATGATTTTTTAGGAATGGATGACACAACTCTCTAAACCAAGTGTGTTCTGGATCTTGATGGTGTTTTGCATGCCACAACAAGTAATACTGCTGTGGTTTTAATTCGATCGGCAGTGCTATGATCCGAAGATTGTATGTCTGGGCAAAGTCTGCCGCGATATGCAATGGTGTCGTCAACAAGGTATCGGTCTTTAATAACAGTTCAATCGCAGACTGAAAAAACGGTACCGATGCAAAGACTTGGCGCTGTTGGCCAAGCGCTGATAATGCCAGATCCACGGTGCTATCTTTATCACCACCACCGCTGATCAGGACATGTTTGGCATTAATATATTCCGCCACCGATAAATCATCACCCTGACACAAAGGATGTTGACGGCGGCACACGACCACCAGCTGATCTTCACCGATACTCTTGCCATGTAAATTTTCAGGCACAACATCGGTAATAGTACTGACTAGATCTAACGACATGTCAGCTAGCTCAGTTAACTTGTCTTTATGCCAAAGTTGGAATTCAACGCTGGCATTAGATGCATCGACAGCCAACTCACAGCATATTGACGGTAAGATAGCTTGCGCAACATAATCACTCGAGGCAAGTGTAAATTGGCGTTGGCACAAACTTAGATCCATCACACTCGGCAAATACAAATTATCCAAGGTTCGCATCAATATCGGTAACTGCGTTTTTAATTCTTCGCCCTTACGTGTCAGTACAAAGTGGTTGCCCTCTCGGATCACGATCTTGTCATGAAATGCAGCGCGAATTTGCGTTAGGGTTTTACTTATCGCCGACTGCGTGACATTGAGTTGTCGTGCCGACTCGGTCAAATTACGGGTTTGTAATATCGAAATTAACGCCGGTAATAATTTGTAGTTATTCAAAGCAGCACTCGCCATACAAAAGAATCAGTTAGCCATAATAACGTAAATTTTCTTGTCGTGATTTTAAAAGTTAACTATCTGACCTTGCTCATTAAATAATGATATTGCGATTTAGCTAGCTGGAACGCCGCTTATTAGTCTTTTTTCATGTGCTAAAATTGATATCAACTGAGCAAACAGTGTGAAAGTAGGTGAACGATGAACAGACTCGATATCGCAGACTTAATTATCGATAAAATAACTGAGCAAGCTGAAACAGTCAAAGATATGTATGAGAGCTCTGTCAGTAATATTGGTTACTTCTATATTGATAACTTCCTTCCCGTTGATTTAGCCACAAAAATATACGATGTATTTCCCAGCTATAACGACATGATGCTCATTGGTGGCAAATATAACCTCAGAGAATACAAATACGTCACCGCACAAATGAATGATCACCATCCACTATTAGAAGAAACTATTTTTGCATTTCAAGATCATCGTATTCTTGCCTTAGTTAAAAATATTTGTGGTATTGATAGCCTCTATCCCGATGAAAATCTGTATGCGGGGGGGATTTCATTGATGCACCAAGGCCAGTTCCTCAACCCGCATTTAGACAATTCACATGAAAAAGACCGCAAACAATGGCGTGTTCTCAACCTCTTATATTATGTAACACCAGATTGGCAGCAGGCCAACGGCGGTAATTTAGAACTCTGGCCCGATGGCATCGAAAACAAACAGCTCACCATAGATAGCTCATTCAATCGACTCATCGTCATGGCCACACATGACAAATCATGGCACTCCGTTAGCCCTATCACCGCCGATAAAAATAGAACCTGTGTATCAAATTATTACTTTTCAGATACTGCGCTCAAACCCACAGATCAATTCCATGTCACTTCATTTCGCGGCAGACCCGATCAGGGCGTCAGAGATGTGGCTTTACAAGCTGATAATGCGTTGCGTCAAGGCGTGCGAAAACTGTTTCCTTTGGGAATGATAAAAACCAAGCAGATTTATAAAAAGTAAGTAAATAAATTTAAACGTTAGATAAAAGTGCAGGTTTACAACATCTAAATAAACACAGATAAATAAGGAGTAAATTGCACTTTAATTTCTGACAACCAATTAGAATAAACATACTTACATACAGTTTAACTAATAAAAACAACAAGATATAAAGTATTTTATTGTTTTCATTCTAATGATAACATTTACTTCTTAAGCAATAGACAACCGACCTATTTAAAGTATGATGCTGCAAAAACTCATATCCCCATACTCTAAATAAGGTTAATATGAAAAAAACTCTTCTTGCGTTATGCGTTAGTTCAATACTTGTTGGCTGTGGTTCAGATTCTGATTCATCGACGGATACACCCACGAATCCACCATCAAATGGGCAAGTAATAGCTTTATTCATGGATGTTCAACCAGTAATGGGGGCTGATTACAATTGTGATACTGGTGATACAGGTTCTACATCTGAATTAGGTCAATTTACTGTTACTGAAGGTGCGATTTGCGACTTTGAATTAGATGGTTATGCTATCGGCTCTAACCGCGAAGGGATTACGAGTAAAAATAATCAGATCACAGCTTACTCACTAGATGCTCAAACTGATCAACGTGTCGCTACTTTGAACACTGTAGCTCCAACTCCAGAGCAGTACGCAGCAAACATTTCAGCTCTTCTTCAGTCTATCGATGTAATCCAAACAGATGACAAACTTGATACGAGTGATGTTGTTGGTGAAAGCTTAATTGAAGCTGAACCTCTAGCGGCTATTGATGATATGACATTTGAAGCAGCTCTAATCACTGTTGAAGTTGAGGTTGAAGTTGATGGTAAACCAACTGTCGTTCCTCTTCCAACAGAAAATATTAAAGCGCCTTCAGAAGCAAAAGATGATCTAAATAATCAATATACCAGTGAAAATATAGCGCAAATAGTTTTAGATCTTCAGGACTTATTAACAGGCAACATAACAACTGTTGATATTGAAGCTAAACTAAATGAATACAGAACATTGCTTGAAAGTTCAGATAGTAGTAATGGCTACCACCAAAAAGCATTTGATGCCATCTTAGAAATTGCGGAAATAGCGAACATGGAAGAAGTGGCTGCTCGCGTAGATATCACAGGTTCCGATTATTCAGAAATGCTATCAACAGTCATTGAGTCTTCATTCACCCCTGATGTAATCATCGAATTAATCGAAACGCCTATTGGTACAACAGAAGACGTATCTAAAATTCTTACTGAAGCTGCTAATCGCTTAGTACATGCAAGTGAAAGACTTGCTGCAGCAATGCCTGGCGAAGGTTATGTATTACCTTATTCTGAAGAATCTGATGAAGCTTTAACTTATCAAGACTCTCTTGTCATCCGAACTGCAGCTCTTGGCGCAGCGAATGTATTATATACGCTTTCAGCTTATAGCGCGGGTGATGATACTTATTACCTTCCTCAATCAGAAACATTTAAAGATATTGATGCGGTAAATGAAACATACACTTGGAATGAAAACCCTCCTATTAGTTGGGACGATGTTCAACTAGATATTGATGCTGAGTTTGATTTATATTCATATGACCCTAGTGGTTACTATGCCGATTCATCATTATTTAGTTATAGAAAAAATGCTGCTCAACTATTAACATCAGCAAAATCAGCACTTACTAATGCAGTAACGGTTTCTAAACTTATTAATTTATCAAGCTTTGTGGACGAAGAAGATGTTGAAGAAATTGCAAAAATTATTTCAGATCTCGATAACCATTTAGATAATCCATCTTCATCTCTATCTATCGATGAAGATGGTGAGTTAACATATATTAATCTTCATGCGTTCTACAACACTCAAACCGGTATCGACAGCTCTGATTTTAATATAACAACAAATAGCTATACATGTGATACATCAGATCTTGGCAATAATCAGGCACAATATGATATTGCCCTTTCTAAAATATTTTCAGAACCGACATGCTCACACCAAGCAAATTATAAAATGATTGATTTGTGGGGGAATGAATATACCAACTGGGATGTTATTAAAGTTATAAACAACACCTACACTGAAGATTCTTCGATTACAACTTTCATCCCTGCCGTAGATGCTGATTTTGAAGTAAATATAACAGAATCAAATAACTCAACAATTCTTGATGTTGTTTGGTGTGGTATTGATGAAGATACTGAAGAAAAAGTAAGTTGCGTTGAAGAATAACACTTCACTTAACGCTTATTATGCTTAGATTTTTACTTTGTATAATAATATTAACACCATCATTGGCAAATGCCCTTGATGGTGTTTTTATTATGGATAATGCCACAGAGACACAGTACAGCTTGCATACTAAAGGTGTATATAAAGTTTATTATAAGATAAAAACTAAAGAGCGAATTAATACTAAAAACAAACAAACACTTAAGCTAAGTTCGAAAAAAAATACTGCTAAGCAAGTGCTTCAATATAAATCCGGTAGCCTTTCATTTGCGAATGTAGAAATCCATTTTAAATTAGCTTATTACTATCGAGGTGTTTTTTATATGGAGCAAGCAAGAGGTGTTATAGACGGAGTTCATTTTAACACTCGAGAACTTTCATTTAATGATACGAAGCAACACCTTAATGCTGAGCGGATTGTATTTACGAAACAGAATAAAATTTCAATTACCAAACAATTTTCTAGATTAGTACCTAATGATCTAGTATTACAGCAATAGCCCAAAAAAAAATCGTAAACCTGCCCATTTTAATAAAATTTTAGCTAAACCCAATTACCAGCCATTTCTATCGTCCATAATTAAATTGATTGAAGCGTTACTTCGCGTTCACTTACCCGCAAGGATCAGCAATGGACAATACAGTCAAAAAAATCGGACTCAGTGGCTCCTGCTATTGGTGTACCGAGGCTATCTTTTTATCGCTGCGCGGTGTGACGAAAGTAGAACAAGGCTGGTTATCTTCTTTTGCTGACGATGATTGGTTTTCAGAAGGTATTATTGTCACGTTCATGCCCGACGTGATTAGTTTAAAAAATATCATATCCATTCATTTACACACTCATAGCTGTGCCAAAGCCCATTCCATGCGCGATAAATATCGCAGCGCCGTCTATGCCATGGATCCTTATCAGAACACTGAAATAAAACATAATCTAGCATTATTACAAGATGAATTTGAACTGCCTTTGATCACCCGCGCTTATGCATTTAATCAATTTAAACCGTCAGATGGATCCATGCAAAACTATTATTACAGCGATCCACAACGGCCATTTTGTGAAAACATCATCACCCCTAAATTAAAGAAATTATTCGCTAGCCATGCTCATTTAATGAATAAAGACAAATTGGCAACAACACTCAGCGCATAAATATAGCGACGATTAAAAAATAATTGGTGGTTAAACTAGCAACCATCAGTGCGCTAACAAGCAGCTTGGATGAAGGTGGTTAATTTGAAGTTAAAGTACCAGTAGCAAATGTAGATACCGGTATGTCGAACCGTAATGACCGCCTTAATTCATTATTCTTTAACTCTGCAATCCAACTATTGCGATTAGCGGCCTTTGAAATAGCGGTTCACCCTTTTCCAGCCCCTCATATTTAAACTGACTGTTTCATATATTGTTTCGGTGGTCTGCCTAACGTCTTCTTAAAAAAGGTAATAAAAGCACTGACCGACTCATAACCTAAATCTTCTGATACTCGTTGTACCGATTCATTTGATGACAGTTTTTGCAATGCCATTACCAAGTGTAGTTGCCCACGCCAACGACCAAATGTCATCCCCACCTCTTGCTTCACCAATCGAGAAAATGTTCTTTCACTCATCGCAAATAACGACGCCCACTCCCCGACTGTTTTGCGGTCGGCTGGATTAGCCAATAACAAATGAGCAATCTTATTGAGTCTCGGTTCTGCAGGGATAGGAAAATCAAAGTGCTCTTTCGGCATACGGATCAGCTCATCAATCAATACTTGCGCGAGTCTCACTGTCGCGTCATCAGATGCATAGTCCTGCTTCTTACTTGCTAAACTAATAATGAGTTCACGCAGTAAAGGCGAGATTGATAATGTGCAACTTTTATCGGGTATGCCGGGAATATCAGGATCAACAAATAACATACAGACATCTGAACTTAACGAAATATGATTGCTGTGTGACACTTGGCTTGGGATCCATACCGCACAATTTGCCGGCACCATCCATATGGCATCCGCAATTGAACAACGGACAAAACCTGTTAACGGCATCACTAATTGACACTTCACGTGTTGATGAACAGGCATTTCCAGACCACGTTCAAGACTCGACGTACGTAATGCATTAACACTTTCGACGTACTCATCCGAATCAAAATCTAAAGCAATATTAGGTAACGTCATACACTGTCCGTATTTAGCAATAAAATGTCAATATACACAAATTCAGTATAATCGGATATGGATAATATAGTGGCATAGCTTCAAGAGGACGCAAATATGTCACACAATTCTGCACGCAACATTGTTCAGCCCGCACTGGTTATTATCGGCATTTTACTTATAGCCAGTAATCTCCGAGGTCCTATAACAGGCATAGGACCAATCTTAGCATTCATCTCTGACGATCTTAATTTGTCAGCCACGCAAGCCGGTATGTTAACCACACTACCACTGCTCGCCTTTGCTATTTTTTCACCTCTTTCATCGGGACTAGCTCGTAAGATCGGCCTTGAACCATCATTAATGTTGGCACTGCTTGCTATCACTAGCGGTATTGTTATCCGCTCTGCAGGCTCAACACTAACCCTGTACTTAGGCACTTGTATCATCGGCATCGGTATTGCGATAGGCAATGTACTCTTACCCAGCTTGCTAAAACGCGACTTTCCCAACAAAGTACCGACATTGACCGCTATTTATGTATTAATGATGGGGGTTGGCGCAACCATTAGTTCAAGCACCACAATCCCGATGCTTAACCTGGCTAATTCGCTTAATGTTACGGCGATCCCAGATTGGGCATTCGCATTAGCCACTACGCTCGTCCTGCCTCTTATCACGATGCTAGTTTGGCTACCACAAACAAGCCATCACACAAAACCGGCTACGGACACTGCCGACATTGATAGCCATAGTTATATGTGGCGTTCTGCAGCCGCTTGGCAAGTCTCTGGGTTCTTGGCGTTAAACTCATTTATTATGTACGCCTTTATTGCTTGGTTACCGAGTATCTTAGTGAGCAATGGTTATTCAGAACATCAAGCGGGTTACATCCATGGGATTCTACAACTCGCCTCTGCAGCACCGGCTATCGTATTAATTCCACTCATGGCAAAGGTAAAAGATAAACGTGTACTTAGCTTAATAATGACAATACTGGCATTCATTGGGATCACCGGGTTACTCATGATGCCCCAACACGCGGTCGCCTGGGTGATGATGCTTGGTTTTAGCTGTGGGGGTGGTTTTATTCTCGGATTATCCTTTGTCGGCCTGCGTACTCATAACGCACACCAAGCAGCCGCATTGTCAGGGATGGCACAATGCATAGGTTATCTATTTGCAGCAACGGGGCCGATTATTTTTGGTTCACTGCATGAAACAACAGGTAGTTGGGATATGCCCTTAATCATCACTGCTGGTATCAGTATTATATGGGCAAGCTTAGCGGTGAAGGCAGGCAGATCAGCGGTCATTACCCACCAGCTCAATCCATCGGATAATCTACCAAGCGAGCAAACGAGTAATCCAGTGATCAATGAACTTTAGCTAATTATTTCAACTCGTGATGACGGAAGCAATCGGTGGTGTGATCGTTAACCATGCCGATTGCTTGCATAAAGGCATAACAGATCGTGGGCCCGACAAAGTTAAAACCCCGCTTCTTCAAATCTTTACTCATGGCTTCTGAGAGTTCAGTTTTAGCGGGTATTCCAGCCTGTGAGGGTAAATCGTTTTGCAGGGTAACACCGTTAACAAAAGCCCAAATATAAGCATCAAACGAACCAAACTCGGCTTGAATATTCAAAAAGCCCTTGGCATTTTTTATCGCTGATCTTATCTTTAAGGTATTACGGACAATCCCCTCATTAGCAAGTAGGCGCTTAACATCGTCTTCGGTGTAATTGGCGATAATCGTATAATCAAACTGATGAAAAGCGTTTCGATAGTTTTCACGTTTTCTTAATATGGTGATCCAGCTGAGTCCGGCTTGCGCACCTTCTAAGATCAGAAATTCAAATAAGCGTTGTTCGTCATGAACTGGCAGGCCCCACTCTTCATCATGATAAGCTACGTATAATGGGTCTTCCCCACACCAAGTACATCTGTTTTTCATTATTTGTCCTTTAGTCGCGATAAACAAATCAGCAGCCAGCTGTTTCAACAGTAAATTCTTGAGTCTCGCTGGTATGGTGATATTCGGCGTAACATAAATCGTTGCTCAAATCCCCTGTGCCATAACCAATACGCGAGTAGCCATTATCTTCGAAAACGGTAATTTCAGAATAAGTCGCGGTTCGAGAGATATTATTTTTAATCACATCCAGTGGGGCGCCTAATTCTAGGAAGGTCTCAATAAAGTAGGTATTTGGCGTTAGGGCTTCACTTTTCGTTTCTGGATAGCCACGATAAAACTGATAATCCCCATAGTCGGTTGCGATGGTGACATCATCACCCAATAGATTGTCGATTTGGGATTTCATATGCAGCAATCGCACAGTCGCCCTCAGGCTACCGTGAAAATTTTCAACCGTTTCTTTTTTTGCATCATCTTTTAAATCAATAAAACGTGGTACAGCCGTTGCCGTAAGCACACCAAGCACAATAATAGTAATAACCAATTCAATTAGCGTAAAACCCTTATTCTTTTTAGACGCAGTAAAGTCCATTTTCTCTCTCTGTTAAACGTTTGTGCTCTCTGTTAGAGATTTGTACTCTCTGTTAGAAATTTGCAACAGTATGCCCCATAAAATACTTAGTACCATATGTTAATTACAAAATAATTAATTCATCTTTAACTATTTTACTATGTGATTAATAATAGCCTGATTTCTTTAAGCAAAAATAAAAAAGCGCCACACCGATAGCGATGTCACGCTTTCTTAACTAAAAATATCGCTTAGAAAATGAACTGATATAGAAAACCAGCACCTACAGCCATCCCTAAGATAACGAACAAGAACGCGGCGATCATTTGGTTTTTAAAGATAGATTTAAGCAAAATAACTTCTGTTAAACTCGCGCCTGCACTGCCAATGATTAATGCCATGACTGCGCCAAGACTCATACCTTTTGCCGCTAACGCTGCACTTAATGGGATCACTGCTTCTGCTCGAATATAAAGTGGGATCCCAATGACTGCAGCAACCGGAATAGCGAACGGGTTATCTTCACTCGCGATACGCGCAACAAATTCCGTTGGCATAAAACCGTAAATCATTGAGCCCAGCGCAATACCACCGATTAAATAAGGTAACACTTTTTTAAAGTCAGCCCAGGTACTGTGCCAGATCTTCATCCACTTGCTTACCGGTGCTTGTTTACCGCCACACGCAGATGCACACCCTTTGGCTTCTGGTTCAATATACGCTTGTGGTTTGACGTATTTTTCAAAACCCAGTTTTTCTAAGGTATAACCAGCGATAACTGATACGCTCATTGCAATAGTAAAGTAAAACACTGTTATCTTCATACCAAAGGTAACGGCAAACAACCCGATGATAATGGGGTTTAATAGCGGGCTGGCAAACAAGAACACCATCATAGGACCGAACCCTGCTTTGGCGCGTAACAAACCTTTCAGGAAAGGAATTGTAGAGCATGAACAGAACGGTGTGATCGCCCCTAACAAACCGGCAACGATATAACCTTTACCGTTTTTACCACTCAGGATACTTTGGATCTTGGCTGGCGGGATATACTCTTGCAGCACACCGACTAGATAACTAATCAGTAAAAAAAGCACCGTTAACTCTGCGGCTAAAAAAGCAAACATACCTAAGGTATCCATCACCATTGCTTGTGTAATGTTGAACATTATTTTTATCTCTATATTTCTGGAATGTTCGAAATATAAACCTATCAATAAATCATGTCAAACTATTTCCATAAATATCGAAATATATATCGCCATAAATAATATGGCCATCGTCAGCCAAACTTAACGACATTCAGCCGGTGATTTAATCACTCGAACTAAAACACTATGAGTTAGCCATATCGCCAACGACGTCAGGATAACGGCCAAGGTAATCGAGCTAAAACGATAAATAATCGAAAAGAAAGCATCTTTCTGTCCCGGCTGGAAAGCGGTGGTAAGAGGCACAGATAACGCGGCCAGCGCCGAGAAACCAAGGCCAGATTTAACCCCACCTAATGATAATAACCGGGCAAATAAACCAGCGAAAATTGCATACGCCATTAAAAATAACAGCCCATTATTAGCCCAACTTGATAAGCCTAATTGAATCACCATACCGGTCAAACAACCTAAAAATGTGCCGCTTATTCGAATTTTAGCCGCTGCCATTGAACCAATAAAGGTCATTGGCGTGAGGACAATAAAAATAGACGCTTGCGCAGATAAAGAATCACTCAGATCACCAAACTGAAAAATCAGAAACGCCAACATGGATATGATCCAGCCCATTGCGGTTTGTCGTAACAAGCCAATATGATCGTGTTGTACTACGCCATTACTGATGTGTGAGGCCCTATCCTCTGCTTCGGGCACAGGTTCGGGAAATAAATAATACGCCAGCGCACAAATAGGATAGATAGCAAACGCACTGACCCACAATGTCAGCGTGAACTCTTCAATATCAAAACTCGGATAACTGATAAAATTAAGGGTAATAGACCCCACCAGCAAGCCCGTAAACCCAAACAGATAACCGCTTGGTTTGGTCATAGCGATGCATTTACTGAGAAATAACATCGCCACAGCAACAGTCATCAAAAAAGGGTAAGGTTGCAAGAACCCGGAAATAAAATTCACTTCCAGCGTCACCCAAATAATACCGAAAACCATTTGGTTGACTAAGCTACAATGCCAATCATCCGCACGGGCGATAATAAACGCGGGTAATAACACCGCAAAAAATCCATACGACCAACCAAACACCATACTTAACGCCAAGCCAAACACACAAGCAAACCAAATTCGCATCGTTTTCATCATACTAACCCCAAGAAACTCAATAGCACCAGATAAACCTAGGTGAACTTAATCGCGCCAAAATATCTTAATAAACCGAATTAATAAACATAGTGCAGTAGACCAGCAAGATTAATTTGCATACTGGCCAAAGTTTTCCACCAGACATTATCAACAGGGTAAAGCACCACTGTCGCGCGAGAGCCCACAAAGAGTTGTTCAGGAATAGCCTGTTCACTGGATAGGTTTACCCTGATCCGCTGTGCATCTCGCACCCAACGATTACTGACTTCAACCGAGGTTAATTGGCCACTCGCGGTTTGCTGCGCTGCAGCCACGCCAAAATCACGGCTGGCGACAGTAAAGTTAAAAACTTGCCCCGGCAAGGCATCATAGGTGACATACGCGGCGGATGTTTTACTGATCAGCGCAGTGGCTTTTTCTCTAAAATCGGCGGCAACCCACAACGAATCGATCGGAATAAAGGTGAGCATAGGTTGATTAGCCGTTGCCATCGCACCCACTTCAAGTTGCAGATTAGTGATAACCCCTTTGTTGGGTGCAAAAACTTGGGTATGGGATAAATCTAACGCCGCTTGTGCAAGATTATTTTTAGCCGCCATCACCAGCGAACTATCACCACCGCTTTCTCCTAACTTGGCTTTAATCGCGAGTGTTTGTTGCTTATAGGCATGCAGTGTCGAACGCGCTGCTTGGTAATTGGCATACGCACTATCGCGCATCGACGTAGAGACTAAATTATTTTTCGCCAGCTTGCTGATACGCTGATACTCCGCGGTGGCATTATTGTAATTGGCGTTACTGCTTGCCGTGTTCGCGATGGCGGCTTCGACCTGAGCATAAAGCGATTTTTCTTGCTCATATGCTTGCTGTAACGCCACTTTCGCCTTGTTAACCGCAAGGGTGTATTTACTATTATTAATGGTAAACAACAGCTGTCCTTTCTCAACATGCTGATTATTACCGATCGCGACATCGATGATCGGCCCTGATACTTCGGGTGCGAGTTGCACCACATAACCATAAACCCGGCTCTCGGTTGTCAGCGGCGCGTATCTATCGGCCACAATAATGTAAGCCATGAAAACAATGAACAAGACAATAAGGCTGCGCATCCAACGACGAAAGATGGATTGTGTATGAGGCATATAAATTTCCGATTAGAATAAAACTGTACAGGATTATAGAAATATTTCATTTGATTAAATACAATGATTAATATGGCACTTACGTCTCATAAATAGGACAAGCAATGAAAGCATCGATGGATGATCTGTACTTATTCATATTAACAGTCAGGCATGGCGGTATCAGTGCCGCGGCACAAGCGCATGGATTGCAACGCTCTAAAGTGAGCAGACGGTTACAAGAATTAGAAAAAGCACTCGGCTGCCAACTGCTTATCCGCACCACGCGGCAGATTGAACTGACCGAGCATGGGCGCTTGTTGTATCAACAGATTAATCAGCCATTAAGCGATGTAAATCAAGCTATCTCTGTACTTAAAAACCAACAACAAAGCCTGCAAGGCGTATTGCGTATTGCCGTACCTGCCGCGTTTATTGCCTCAACCTTGTTTGCAGAATTGTTAGATGACTATGCACGACAGTTTCCAGACATCACCTTGGAAATTATTCATCGTCACGAAAGTGTCGATTTAAAACGTGAAAATATAGACCTGCAACTGCTGCCAGATGTGATCAAAATCATTAATGAAGATTACGTGCAACAAGTCTTTTTCCCGTCTAAAAAAGGCCTGTTTTGTTCACCTCATTACTTACAAAGCCATAAGATGCCGCACTGTCTTAATGATCTGTTTGAACATGCAATTTTAACCAGTCATTATGATTCCAGCATACTGCCAGAAGGATTGAATATACGTTTGATCTCAGAAGATTTGGGGTTAGTTAACCGGATGGCGCAATCGGGACATGGTATTGCATTACTCCCGATGATTTTAGTCCAACAGCAACTTAAACAAGGGGAATTAATTCATGTTTTACCTGATATTTATCAGTCAGAGATCGCCATGACCTTGATTTATTCTTCGCGACAATTTTTACCGAAAAAAACCAAAACCATGATCAACTTACTCAGAGATAAATTTTTAAATTACTAATACGTAGTGGTATTAATAATTGTGCGGTTGTAAATAATACACCCTATGTTCGTGACACAAGATAAATCATATTTGGGCACTTGAGTGCCCTCTCTTTCCTGCACATGAGTTACCGCATAAAGCGACGCTTGAGCAGTGTCTGCACTGCCCGCAATACAAAAACACATCAGCACCCAATCAAAGTCTCTATTTTTCTTGGCTTTGCTTCATCTCAATAATGTTAACCTTGATAGTATGAAGCCCTATATCAATAAAATCATGCACGACGTTGAGACAGCTTGTACTCATGGATTAACATTCAACCGAATTGTGAAGGTGCTGCCTTTGCCAGGCTCTGACTCAAGTAATAGCGTCCCGCCGATATTATTTAGCATCGCCGACGCCAGTGAAAGTCCCAGTCCATAACCGTCGATATTACTGCGGCTGGGATCTACTCGGTACAGGCGTTTGAAGACGAGATCCTGGTGTTCGCTGGCAATACCGATACCCGTATCAACGACATGTATTTCCACATGGCCATCGTTATGCACCGAAGATGTAAGCGTGATCTCGCCACCAGAGTCAGTATACTTGAGCGCATTATCGACCAGATTCACCAGAATTTGAGTCAGCTTATCGGCATCGGAATTGACTATAGTGCCTGGCTGAGTGACACAACGCATGGTAATGGATTTTTCCTCGGCAATACCCTCATACCAATGTGCAACACGTGTAATAACGTCATTAACATCAGTCGGTATGCATTGTATCTGGCGTTTACCTGCTAATTCATCATTCAACTTCATTAGCGCAGTCAGCATATTGCTCGCCTGCTCGGCATACTCGGCGCAATCACTTAGCGCACTCTCCATATCCACCTTTTCGTTACCTTGATGAGCGCTGAGTAAGGCGCTTTCCGAGGCAAGGGTGATGCGCGATAATGGCGTTCTTATATCATGGGCAATGGCATCTACAGTTGTATCCATCGTCGCGATGACATGATGTAATCTGGATATCGCCAGATGCACACTGTGATTAATAACGTCCAGCCCGTCTTTCTTTTCATGCTCACGGGGTTCTGAAAACGAATCCAGCGCACCTTGACTCAGTTTATCCAGTTGCTCCCCTAAGGTAACCAAGGGTGACATAGTATTTTTAATTAAACGCCGGATAAACACAGAAGTAACAAGTACCAGTATGATCAACGCAAAGAAGGTCATCAGCCATTGCCGTATCGCGCTCGGATATCGAGCCTGATTATCCAGCACCAGTCCAAAGTCCTGGACGCTACCTTGCATTTTTATCGCCATGTACGGCTCAAATATGAACGCAGTAAACCAGAACTTGTCATTGGGTAAGTATGCGTGAAAGTTAAGATCAGAAGGCAGCTCACTGTCTCCCGCAATAAACTGCGCGGGCTGAGACGCGGTAACAGAAAATGCCGCGATATTGTTTTCAATCAGCCGTTGTGGATTGGCGGTCAGTACGTGGATCAATTTATCATCAGACTCAAACTTGAGGATACGTTGATACTCTACCGATAACGTGTTGAGGATCTTTTTCTCAACATGGTAAAGATCATAAAAGAAAAGGGCCCCCACAATAACTTCAATCAGCACAAGACACAGTAGCAGTATTGCCATGAACCTGAAAAAAAGATGACGCTGAGTGCTCAGTAAAGCCTGTTCAACATGCTGATTTAAGGACATAACCCACCCCTCTTATGGTATGGATCAGTGGCAGTTCAAAATCCTTATCTACCTTACTCCGCAAACGGCATACCAGCACATCCACGACATTCGTTTGCGGATCAAACTGATAACCCCAAACCTGTTCCAGAATAGCGGTTTTGGATAATACCGTTTCGGCATTTTGCAGTAACAACTGGATCAGCACAAACTCACGTTGGTTAAGATTGAGCAATTGATTTGAGCGGTGCAGCGTGCGCTTTAGCAGATCCAATTTCAGATCATGATAACAAAGCTGGTGAACCGGCGTAGCCTGCGATCTATCCCTACGGGTTAAGATCTGGCAGCGGGCAGACAATTCAGAAAAAGAAAATGGTTTTACCAGATAATCATCGGCCCCGGATTTAAGCCCGAAAACGCGCTCTTCGACCGAATGTTTGGCACTGAGAATGATGACAGGCGTGGTGTACCCTCGTCCTCTCAATTCAGATAATACTGCGAGTCCGTCTTTTTTTGGCAACATGATATCCAGAACAATGACATCGTAATGTTCTGTCGTCGCCAAATGAAGACCATCAATACCATCGCCAGCATGCATCACAGTATAGCCCTCTTGGCGGAAGCCCTGTGTCAGAAAACGGGTAATATGGAGATCATCTTCAATCAATAAAACGTTCACGTAACCCCCTCAATCTTGCAGCGAAAAACATTGTCACTCTAGCAGTTTTTTATCTGGGTTTCACAAACATTACAATCGTGTAATGTTTGTGAAAGTATTGCGCAATGGTGTTTGCGTTAATCTAAGCTCAACTCACTACCGACAAGTATAATGGAGCACAACATGAAAACGCTTAAACACAGTGTAATGACTCTCGCGATTGCAGGCCTAATGGCGTCCTCTTTTGCTGCAGCAGCATCGGGCAATAGTCCTAAAACTATTTCAGTAATACAGATATCGTCGCAATCAGCATTTGAACTGGCAAAAGAAGCCGTACAACAATGTGAACAGAAAGGTTACCAGGTGACTGCAACGGTTGTTGATGTAACAGGTAATGTGATTGCACAGCTACGCGCCGATAATGCTGGCAGACATACTTTAGAAAGCTCTCGCCAGAAAGCATTTACAGCGGCAAGCATGAAACAACCAACCGCAAAGCTGATGAAAATGATCGCTGACAAGCCATTTCTGCAACCATTAAAAGATATGGATGATAATCTGCTGCTGTTAGCAGGAGGCCTACCGTTAACAGCCAATAATACCGTCATTGGGGCAATCGGTGTGGGTGGTGCTCCGGGCGGTCATCTCGATGTGCAATGCGCCGAATCAGCCATCGCAAAAGTACTTTAATATTGCGAGGCTCATGGCTTAAACTGCAGTAGCTAAGGCGTGTTACTTAAGGTGATATCAAGCACCATCACGCCTATTCAGCTCAGCGGTCGCGATCTCATGACTCATTGATGAAATCGTTTCTAACGCAGTGACAATCTGTGCTAAAGCTTCGGATGCATGTTGTGATTCAGTCACAGTGCTAGCACTGGTTTCCGCACAAATATCCATGGTTGCAATGGCATTACGAGAACCCGTTTGCAGGTTCGTCACCATTTGTTGAATTTCTTTGGTGCAGTCTTGCGTTCGCCCTACTAGGTATAGTTGGAGCATCGGAACGAACGCTGTCTCGCATATTTTCTAAAGAGTTCAATACCTCGTTTGCTTTGTGCCGACAACATTTACGCCTTATCCATCCACTGTCTTTATTAGAGTCTGGAATTTCAATACAAAACATAGCGCATCAGGTGGGCTATCAAAATGATTCCTCTTATATAAAAGCATTTAAAGACCGCTTTGGCCTAACACCACAGCAGTTTCGCTTAAGAAATCATCGAATTTATGAGGCGTTGTAGAAGAAGCCGAACCTGTTAGTCGATAATAGGTGTAACAAGGCTGAAATATTCAGTAAGGTTAATTAAAATATCTTTCGCATTTGGTTAACGATTGCCACCGAAACATTTAAATGTCTGACCGTTTTCTAATCCCATCGGACTCACTACATTAATTCTAATACCACGTGCGCTTCTAATCCTGCCGACTTAGCAAAGAACTCGATAACACCACCTATCAGTCGTCGCACTTGTACCGAATCGAATAGGGAAATCAGACGTAATCCCCGAAGTCAGAGTCAGACTACCACCATCATTTAAATAATTAAGGCCTTCTTCAGTTAAACGAATCTACCCTATTTTATATAGGAGAGGTTGCATTCACCCCTCACTCATGTAACATATCGTTAACATAATGATAACACCGTAGCTACAACACACGCGGCTTTGACTCATTATATATGATTGTCGCTGAGCCTCAGTTTAACTAAAGGGGATGATTTTATTTTCTAGTGTTAAGTAAAAGATATTATCCCCCCCACTTTAACTACAATTTGGATGAATAAATGCCTAAAGCAAATCTGATACACCTTACAGAGTTAAAATGTATCCACACCGATAATTATGTGGGTTACGACAATTACAGACTCGAATCTAGACTCGATAACGGTCCGTGGACTAAATTTCATGAAGGCAGTTTAAATACTGGATTACATACCCCATTAAACTACGAACTTATATTTATAGATAAAGCTGAGGTTCGTCTTATTAATGAAGATATGATCACTTCTGACGATGACCTCGGTACTGTGATTATCAACCCTAAACATGCTTGGAGTATGTTGATATTTGAAACATTTTCAGCTAAATACGAGTTAAAATTTAGCATTGCGCCCCATCTAGATAAAGAGCTCACAATTGCAAAAGACATATCTCGTGATCAGCGTAAATTAACTCATGAAGAGGTAATGGCGCGGAGAGAACCATCGGATGCTGAATTGGACAGTCTTGCCATGTCGAAATTGCCCGAATTAATGGCAAATGGCGCTCATGCAGTACTTACTGATGTCTTAACTACGAAGGCGAGAATGATGGCCGGAGAGGAAGGGCTTGAACCCCTACTTGGGGGTGATTTAGCTGCACTTGTCGAGTTATTGAATCCGCTTAAAGGTATTATTGCCGAGTACAGAAAAAAACAATACGGAACATTCCTGATGGGAGGTGAGATCGATGTCTCACAGATTGCTGGCGAAGTTATAGGGGTCAGCTATGGAATCGCGTTCTCAATTGATTTCAGTGAATGCCGATGGATTATTGAAGTTGGTGCTGGTATAGGTTTCCATGCTGGTGTCAGTGGTGGCCTTTGGTTCGGATTTAACCGTAATCGCCCCGTGGATGTTGGTGGAACTACAGTGGATTACGTTGTAGGTTTTAATCGTGGTCCATTAAGCGGAGTCACGTCCGTCTCGTTTGATCTAAATATCGATTTCAATATGCCCACATTTAATCTTCAAGAGGTGTGTTACGGTATAAAAACCGGTGGACTGCTTGAGCGCAGTGTGGGTGTAGCCTATTGCTATGTTGGGAGCAAGGATAACATCACGAATGGATTTCAAATGATAGATGTAGGATAAGCAATAAGCTACGACCACTGTATGATTTTTTATGTAGTGGTCGTCTCCCTCCTTATATTAACCGCATTATTTATTACATCTATTTTAGCATTGTGATCGGTTCTACTTTAAGCCAACTCTCATTTAACCGTTTCTTATTTAACTTGGAATTTATTCAACCAATGGGCTAAATCATCCGTTAATCTCACCAAGGTTTGCGAACTTTCTGCGCCGCTAGACACGGTGTTTGATAGCTTGCAACTGCTCTCTTCAATCATGTTAACCTGCATTGCAATATCTTCGCCCACTACTTTTTGCTCAGCGGCGGCGGTCGCTATCTCATGACTCATTGATGATATTGTTTCTAGTGCCGTTACAATCTGCGCTAACGCTTCGGATGCATGTTGTGATTCAGTCACAGTGCTAGCACTGGTTTCAGCACAAATATCCATGGTTGAAATGGCATTGCGTGAACCCATTTGCAGGTTCGTGACCATCAGCTGAATTTCTTTAGTACAGTTTTGTGTTCGCCCTGCTAGGTTACGCACTTCATCAGCAACCACCGCAAAGCCACGACCTTGTTCACCCGCACGTGCAGCTTCAATCGCAGCATTCAATGCAAGCAAATTAGTTTGCTCGGCAATATCACCAATCACATCTAAGATCTTGGTAATGTTATTCACGTCATCATCCAATGCCGAGACCGCTGAACTGGCCGTATTAAGCTGATCAGAAAGGCCTTGAATATTGTTAACCGTCGAGTTGATTAAATTATGTGTATCGACACTTTGTTTATCGGCATCGAGAGTATTCTGCGCCGTAGCTTGTGCAGAATCTGC
The DNA here is from genome assembly GCF_000170855.1 of Moritella sp. PE36. Classification (GTDB taxonomy): domain Bacteria; phylum Pseudomonadota; class Gammaproteobacteria; order Enterobacterales; family Moritellaceae; genus Moritella. The sequence continues at coordinate 257,946 of NZ_ABCQ01000002.1, forward strand.
AACACCATTGGCTGACGACGCCATTTCTGTCATTGCCGTCGCAATCATCGCAGTGGACTGTTGTTGTGTTTCCGTCAGTTCACTCATCCGTTTAGAACGTGAATCAACTTCGATTAATTCTGTACTTAACGCATTCATCGCTTGACCAAGGTGCTGAACCAACTCACCCAACGACATACTCATTGTTTGTACTGCACCATAAATACTGTCTCTTGGCGCAGACTCGTTAAATGATGTACTGATTTTACCATCTGCAACAGCCTGTATCGCTGCTAATACATCACTCGGCTCACCACCGAGGATCGCAATCATACGTTTAATCGCCGTCAGTAGTAGTCCGAAGAGCAAGCTCGCGACCAAAAAACATAAACCGAACTGCCACTTAGCACTAGACCAAAAACGGGCATTTACTTCATTCTCACCAATACCAGTACCAACGATCCAACCCCAACGAGCTGTTTTTTCGGCAATCGAGTGCTTTTCTTCAACCGAACCATCAGGTAATCGCAGCGTCCAAACATAATCTGCAATTTGATTCGGCTGGCGAGCCACCGCATTCATTAAGATCTGGCCGACACTTTGACCTTTACTGTCTTTAAAATCATTAAAGCTGGTGCCATGTAATTGTGGATCGAGTGGCGCGGCCAGGAAGGTAAGGTTTTCATCTGCAACGTACACGTATTCATTGTCTTTATAGATATTATTTCTCAATACCTGGATGGCGATCTGTTTGGCTTTAGCTTCTTCTAATTCGCCAGCTGCTACCATCTTCTCCATCTCATTAATGAAATTGTAAGTGGTTTGAAAAACTTCGGTGACGCGTGATTTATTATCCGCCGAGCTGGATGCCTTTAGCGTCCAAAGTCCCACTACTGTAATCGCGACGAGTGCAGACAATATAAGGCCAGCAAGCAAATAAGATTGTGTTTTTAATTTCATAAATGTTACTTCTAATAAGAAATGGAGAAGATATACTTTTATCGGCAAGTTCGAGTGTAACTTTACGACATCTCGTAATTAAAGCACACATCGCCACGATTCCTTCGGTTTCAGATCAACTTTAACGCTTGAAACCAATCACTATTAAGTATTAATGTGACGTACATTATGAATAAGAGTTGATAGTTTAGTTTTATTACGAACATCTAATCAATTTTTTTGTTGTAGCGTGATAAAAAAACATGAGTTAAAAATACCAACCGCTAAACAAATGACACAAAACGGTTTTAAACTAAAAATGTTGCGTAGAGATTCTTAATCATACTTAATTACACTTAATGCTTATATACCGCTAAGCGGCATCATGGTACTAATAACAGGCTATCTCCAATAAAATTCGACAAGCAAGTATGACGAAAACCTAGAACGCTTCGAATAAAGTCGGCAGGGAAAGGAGCATAATTACCCGTAACCATAGAGCAAGGACTGGCATGGCTGCCTTGAAGAATTAAATGTTGAAAGAATTAAAAACATCAATAACCATACAACTTATCTTTGCCATCTCAATCGCGCTATCTGCTATTACGATTTACGCCATTGATAGTTACAAACATCAGCAACAGCGCTTAGCGATTCAAAACTTATCTCGCAGTTATGTCAACCTCATTGAGAGTAATATCAATCAGGCATTATCGGCCACATTCCCACTTGCAGCCTTAGTCCAAAATCAACACCTTGATGAGGCTAGCTTTACCCGATTCGCAACTGAAATGTTGCCTTTCTATCCAGGAGTCTCGGCACTGCAACTCGCTCCTAATGGTATTGTCCAATATATTGCGCCATTAGCAGGAAATGAAAAGGCAATTGGCCATAACTTGCTTACCTCTCCGAGCCGGAGTAAAGAGGCTTTTGCAGCCTGGGATAGCGGAAAATTAACCCTGGCAGGCCCTTTTCATTTAGTCCAAGGAGGCTATGGCGCCGTTGGACGGTTACCTATCTATTTGGATCGCCCAAGCGATGAGCAGTCTTTTTGGGGCTTCGTGACTGTTTTAATACGTTTTCCACAAGTACTCGACGCTGTAAAACTACCGGCTCTGGTAGAAGCAGGGGTCGCATATCAGTTATCACGCATTAATCCAGACACTGGACAAATTCAAGTTTTATCAAACTCATCAGCACCATTGTTAGTTAACCCTGTAGCAAATAGTATAGAAATAGCCAACGTGACTTGGATGTTAAAAATGTCCCCCATCAATGGCTGGGTTCACTACATTTCGCTTCTAGCAATGTCTCTGCTCAGTATGACGTTTACGATTTTGACCACCTTTTCCGCCATCTTAATCATGCGGATAAAGGACAACCAAAAGTCGCTTGAAAATATTGTCGCGACACGCACTAGGGAATTGGGCGATAATTTAACACGCTTAAATATGGCGCTAACGTCAACCGGTCAAGTGTGGTTTGAACTCAACATACAGAGCGGTGAAGTTTCATTTGGCGGCAAAAACGAACAGCTGACGGATGTCAATCCATCCGATATTCAAACGATCTTTGAACAATGGTTAGAAAAAATTCATCCCGATGACTTTGAATCAGCCTCCAATCGATATAAAAAATCCTTGGTGTCAGGCATGCCATTTGAACTTGAATATCGGCGAAAAACCAAAGATGGAAACTGGTTATGGATCCACACAGCCTGTGAATTTACAGCATGGGATGCGCATCATAAACCAATCTGGTGCACCGGCGTTCATACCGATATCACCCAGCGCAAGCAGATAGAGCTGCGTGATAATGCCCGCAACGCGGTATTAGAGAAATTATTAAAAGGCGACCCATTAAAAATAATTTTGGAACACATCGTTAACTTTATCGAACAAGAACAAACGGGGGCACTGTGTTCCGTGCTACTGATCAATGCACAAGGCACCCATCTTAACTCTGGATTTTCATCATCAGGCATTCCTGATTATTATAATGAAGCAGTTGATGGCATTGAAATTGGCGATGGCGTGGGCAGTTGTGGCACCTCGGCCTTCACCAAAAAAAGAGTGATTGTTGAGGATATTCAAACTCATCCCTATTGGGATCAGTTTAAAGAACTAGCAGCCAACGCGCAGCTAGCCTCTTGTTGGTCCGAGCCGATTATCGGTTCAAAAAAGCAACTGCTTGGCACCTTTGCAATTTATCATCGTCAACCGAGTACGCCAACTGATGACGATTTCAAATTGCTCGAATTCGCCGTGCAACTCAGTGTGATAGCGATTGAACGATATTTGTCAGATGAAAAACTTCGGCTTTCTTCCCGGGTATTCAGCGATACTAATGAAGGACTAATGATCACAGATGTGACGGGGAAAATTATTGATGTCAACCCTGCTTTCACCCGAGCTACCGGTTACAGCCGTAGCGAAGTATTAGGTCAAAAACCCAGTATCCTCGCTTCCGACAAACAGAGTCCGGCTTTCTTTATTGAAATGTGGCAAAGCCTCATGGAGCAAGGCTACTGGCATGGGGAGGTCTGGAATAAAAAGAAAAACGGCGAACTGTTTGCGGCGCGACTTTCTATTTCGTCACTCACCAATGATGATGGTGAAAACTTGCACTACGTGGGTTTATTCTCTGATATAACTCAGATTAAGCAACAGCAACAAAAGCTGGAAATGATGGCGCATTATGACATGCTCACCAAGTTACCCAACCGCTCACTGCTTGCTGACCGTTTTAAATCAGGCATTGCCCATAGTCAGCAAACTGACACTATGCTGGGTGTTTGTTTTCTCGATTTGGATAATTTCAAACCCGTCAATGATAGCTACGGCCATGACGTAGGTGATCAGTTACTCATCGCCGTAGCCCAACGTCTCAAAAGCAATATCAGAGATGAAGATACCGCATCACGCCAGGGTGGCGATGAATTTGTCCTGCTGCTGGGTGATATAAAATCACTTGCTCACTGTGACGAAACACTGCAACGGATTAATTACTTTCTTGCCCAACCTTATATTATTGCGGGGCATACTTTTAATATCAGTGTCTCAATTGGGGTAACGCTATATCCAGATGATGATGCCGATCTGGATACCTTATTACGTCACGCTGATTATTCGATGTATCAAGCAAAATTAACCGGTAAAAATCGTTTCCATCTGTTTAATCCAGAGCGAGATCAACAAAAGATCCAAAAACACCAGCAACTTGATGAGATAAAGCAAGCCTTATCAAATAACGAATTTGCTTTGTATTACCAACCTAAAATCAATATGAAGACCGGCAAGGTATTTGGTGCAGAAGCGTTAATTCGTTGGTTTCACCCGGAGAAAGGATTGATCCCGCCACTTGATTTTTTACCTATTATTGAGGGCTCAGAGCTAGAAAACCAGATCGGTGACTGGGTTATTAACCAAGCATTGAAACAAATTGTGGAATGGCAAAAGCTGGGTATTTTTATGGAAGTGAGTGTTAATATCGCGTCCTATCACTTGCTGTCAGCAAAATTTTTAACCCTGCTTGAAAGTGCGTTGGCAAGTCACCCCAATTTAGATGCCCAATATTTACAATTAGAAATATTAGAAAGCAGCGCATTGGGTGATCTCAATACCATCCGTAATATTCTCAATACCTGTCGGGATGTATTAGGCGTGAATATCGCTCTGGATGATTTTGGTACGGGTTATTCCTCGCTTACCCACCTCAAGAACTTGCCTGCTAATACCATCAAAATTGATCAGAACTTTGTAAAAAACATGCTCGACGATCCTGATGATTATGCCATTATCAAGGGCGTGCTTGCGCTAGCAGACTCCTTTAATCGTGAAGTCATTGCGGAAGGTGTTGAAACAACAGAGCACGGCTTGATGTTGCTCTCAATGGGTTGCTATGCGGCACAAGGTTATGGCATTGCCCGGCCCATGCCAGCATCTGATATCCCAAATTGGTTACACAACTATATCCCAAACCAGCAATGGCTAGATAGTGGCAGCATAGTGGACACAACAAAGAGAGGATAGATTTAGGACAGGGTCAGTAATCCCGATAAGCTTGTACTAATTTATCCATAAACCCAGCAAGCAATAGATTCATTCGTGTGGTGTCATGTTTAATGATCACACTCGGGTCCTGAACATACTTGCCCCTACTCTTTGTATTAAACGCTGGCTGGTCGTGTGTAATCAAAGGCGCTAATTGCTCGCTGATAAACTCAAGATGACACTGCAAGCCATATACTAACGGCGAATATCGAACAATTTGCCGTGGGCATCCCTCACTGACCGCCAATACCCTACTATCACTTGTCAGTCCCGGCATATCGTTATGCCAATGGCCGACAACCTCTGCTAAATCAAACTCATCTAACTTAGGATCGACATTGCCACTCTCTGTAAGCGCGATAGGAAAGTAGCCAATCTCTTGGTATGGACTGACTTGGTATGTTGACCCCAAGGCTTCACCAATCAACTGCGCGCCCAAACAAACACCAACAACGGCTTTATTCCTCACTATCGCTTGTTTAATAAATGTTTGCTCACCAAGACTATCAAAATATACACATTCCTCTTGTCGGGTATGTGGATTCTGCGGCCCGCCTAATATAACTAGCAGGTCAAACGCATCCACCTCACAAGGTAATGCTTCATTCAAGTACACTCTAGTGAAGCTGACTTGATAATCATTCAGGCCCGCCCACTCAGTAAAATACCCTGGCCCTTCATAAGATTCGTGCACAATAAAATGGATTCTCATATTTCCCCTGTCATATTATTTGGCTATTGGCTTTATGTTACACTTACCCACAATGACTGAATAAGGCCATCGAGACATTAAACCATGCCAACTAGCCAAACCTTATCCGCAAATACGTTAATAGCACAAAATCAGCATGCGCCAGCGTTAATCAATACCATCGAGATGCATAAGGGTTTTATTGACAAGTTGCACCAGCACCACTGGCATCAGCTGATATTTCCAATTCGAGGGTTGATACAAACAGAAGCGGATGGATATCAGTTCCTTGTCCCCCACACCACCGCGATTTTTATTCCGGCTGGCGTCAATCACGAATCAATCGCCATCACCGACACCACTTTCATTGGTCTATACATCAATCCCGACTATGGTCGCTGTTATACCCGCAACGCAGGACAACAACTTAAACAAGTTTCCATGACACCTTTTCTCAAAGAGCTGATATTGATGATTAAACAACAATCTCAATTAGAGCCAGCACTTTCACACGACAATACCTTGCGCTTACTTGAGGTGTTGTATGACCAAATCCATACTAGTGAATCGTTCAAATTCAAACTATTAATTCCAGAGGATAGAAGAATTAAAGTGATCTTTGAGCGCCTAACAGCACAGCCAGAACTTGATTTCACCTTGTCCAAATGGGGGGGAATAGTCGGGGCATCTGAACGCACATTGTCGCGGATATTTGCAAAAGAGTTCAATACATCGTTTGCGTTGTGGCGACAGCATTTACGTCTGATCCAGTCACTGTCTCTGTTGGAGTCCGAGCTTTCAATACAAAGCGTGGCACATCAAGTGGGTTATCAAAATGATTCATCTTATATCAAAGCCTTTAAAGCACGTTTTGCTATGACACCACAGCAATTCCGCACCAGAAAGCATCGAATTTATATCGAATAAGCCCAGTAATAAAAATAGTTTTACTGTAGTATATTTAGGGTCTTTCTTATATGAGCGCTTTCAATGTCTAATACCGGTCAAGATCAGTCAATTGCCAACATTTCTCTCGCACAATTAGCACAACCACTCGATGCAATGCACATTGCCCAATTAACCTCATTTGCTTATGGCCTGCCGCCACTGTACTTTTGCCGTGAATATTTAGCGCAAGACGAGCAAACAGCGATTGGTCATTGTTTACAACGTTTAGCAAATGGTATGAGCAATCAAGAATTCACATTAGAACAGTTAACTGTGTTATTAGCAGAAAGAGATTACTACGACGACTATGAAGCGCGTCTACGTTTAGGGCCAGAGTTAGCATAAACGTCACCCTACTCGATATTAAACTATAATACCTTTTCGATTTTCATCGGAATAGCATGGCGAGCGGCGATGCTCTTTATTGATAAGAGCTGCTCTCTTCTTGCATTTTTTATGCGTACGTTTTGACATGCCCCCTCCTACAACATATCTGAAACCAATCATCACCAAATAGATTACGAACTTATACTTCCAACCTAGATGTGCATGATGTTCCGAATATATAAATCCTTGATAATAATATCTATAGACCTTAGTTGTTAGATAAAACTTTCTAAATTGTAAGCGTACAATTCTATTTATATCTTAGTGATTAAATTGAATCAGGGACGCCAATTTCGCTTAAGGATTAATATTCATCATACTGAGCTGTAGAGAGTTATGATCATGAACATTAAACATATTATACCTGCTGATAGATTATCAAAATCAACGCTAATAGGTTCATATTCTGTCGCCTCCAAATATATTGAAACATTCATCGCAGCTAAACATGGCAATAGTCAGGCACAATACAATCTAGGTTTTATGTATGCCAATGGAAGCGGTTTTCTTAAAAATAATCATAAAGCGGTAAGCTGGTATCGAAAATCGGCTGAACAAGGGTGTGCAATAGCACAATCCACTCTGGCTTATATGTATGGTAGTGGGAAAGGTACATATCAAAGTGATCAAGAAGCCGCAATATGGTGTCATAAAGCAGCGGAACAAAATATTGCTTTAGCGCAATTAATGCTTAGTGTCATGTATGTCAATGGTCGAGGTGTTGCTCAGAATGATAACGAGGCTGTGCTGTGGTGCCGAAAAGCAGCGGAACAAAATTATGCAAGAGCCCAATATAACCTAGGCTTTATGTATACGAAAGGGAAAGGCGTGACTCAGAGTTATAAGATCGCAGTTAGCTGGTTTAAAAAAGCCAGTGAACAAGGTTATGCTAAAGCACAGTCTAATCTTGGCTACATGTATAGCAAAGGAATAGGCATACTCAAAAACGATGAGTTAGCAGCCTACTGGTTTAGAAAAGCCGGTGAACAAGGTAATGCCAAGGCACAATATTGCCTAAGTGTTATGTATTACAAAGGGCATGGTGTCCCTCGTTGTGATAAGCATGCTTATGCTTGGGTCTCACTAGCGCTCATTAATGGTTATGAAAATGCGCATAAAAGTCAGGACTTTTTAGTCAATAAAATGACTTCTGATACATTATCCCAAGCAAAAGATTTAGCAGAAAAACTTTTAGACTACATAACAATATGAAGCATGGAAGGAACCGTCTTATGAATATAATATTATTTATGCCAAGCCATATCAGCCAAGAAAGCTCCTCTGCAATAACAAGGAGCAAAACATGATCGAAAACATAGAGCGTATAATCAAAGAATTTCTATTACTCAACGATATAGAACAGCATCAAGTTTATTACATTATAAAAGTGTTAGAAACCGGAAATGAAAATGAAAAACGCATAATCTGTGAGTCTATCGGTTTAGAAAAACTCATTGTTTAATGTTAGGTACGATACCTCTCTAAGATACTACCCAATGACTGTGATGCATCCACAAGCTCTTGAATACCGGTAACTGACGCCTGTGTTGAAGCAAGTAGCACGCTTGATTGCGAGCGAATATCACTAAGGTCAGTTGCAATATTATTAACGACCGACGTTTGCTGTTCGGCGGCGGTCGCAATCTGAGTACTCACATCCATCACAGACTGCGCTGATTCAGCAATATCATTCACATCAGCACCAATTTCAGTAATTATGTCTCGACTTTTATTCGCTTGCTCTAAGGTTTCAGCCGTGATTTTTGAAATCCCCTGTGTTTCAGCTTGCAACTTGTCAATCATATCCCTAATTTCAACGGTCGCCTGTTGCGTACGCCCGGCAAGAGTCCGTACTTCGTCAGCGACAACAGCAAAACCGCGGCCCTGCTCACCCGCTCTGGCAGCTTCAATCGCCGCGTTCAGTGCCAGCAGGTTGGTCTGCTCGGAAATCGCATTAATAGTAATAATAACATTGTCAATTTCAGTCACTTTCTCATTCAAACTAACCACAGAGACTGACGCTGCATTGGTGTGCTCAGACAATTCAGTCACCATGACAATCGCATCCCGGACTCTTTCATTACTCTGCAGGATCTTGCTGGTTTCGTTATCCGCTTGCTGGGATGCTTGTAGACCCAAACCTGCGATCTCTTTCACCGTAGCCGACATCTCTTCCATTGCTGTCGCCACAGAATCAACCGAGGCATACTGTTGATTAACCTGGTTTTCTGAATCTCGGGCATCTTTTTCAAATGCCGTTGTGGTCCGATGGAAAGTAACGGTACTGGTTTTAACACTTTCGACTAATTCACTGATGGTGTCCATTGAACGATCAAGTTCGTAACCGATCACACCAAACTCATCACGTCCCACATGAAAGCCAAGGCGCGAAGTCAAATCGCCATTGGCAATACGGCAGGTCGCTTGATGCATAACCCACAGGGCACCGCCTAAGTGTGTTGCAAGCCAGTAACTAAATAGTCCAATTAGCGCAAGTGGCAGTAGAGAAAGTAAAAACTTAAAGAACGCCTGTTTCTCCACTTCTGTGTTATCCACGGAATGAGTGAGCACAGCATAGCCCTTGCCCAACGGTATCGACACTGTTATTTCAGTATCGCGTGCTGCCGATTTTGGAGGCTGGCTGACCACGCGAATATTCTGCTGTAGAAGGGATGTTTGTAAATCATCTTTATTTAAACCAACCCCTTTCAACGTATTCACCGTAGACACGAGTCTGGTTTGTGCCTGCAGATGGTTTGCAGCATTGCTTTGCGCTATGGTCGCGTAATAATGACTGCCAGAAAAACCAATTAAAGTCGCTGATATTATAATGAACAACAGCCAAAATTTATCAGTAATATTCATCTTTATGAACAGCTTATCTATGGTTCTAAAGTTAACTTCTCTCATTATTACGCCTCTGATATAACAAAACACTACATCACACAATGCATTTAGATACTAATACCAATATTTACATAAATTTACTATTAAAATAAGATCTTACATCTGATAAGTAGATGTAAATCCTATATTCGTTATCGTGTAGCGTACAAACTGTACCAAAGAGATAGATACCTAGTGAAAATATATCGTGAATAGCTACATCCATATTGTTAGACAGTAAGATCACTAAAAAATGTAGACAGGAACTTACATTTATTGGCAAGTAAAATCGCGTTTACGTTTGGGGCCAACTATGCCTCACAACACCTATCCATAAGAAAAATATGCCACAACCATAAATATAGTATATTTTACATATAGGCAGAGCCTACATACACTTACTCTTTCTTTCTAAGGAGTAATAATAATGCGAAATATTGGTGTTGTTTTAATGATGGCAAGTACGCTGGTTTGCAGTTTCAACGCAGCCGCCAAAGCAAATTTCTCGGTCATCAATACCGGACAATCGGCAGGTAGTTCTGAAGGGCTTATTGTCTCGGGTGGGGACTGGTTTAAAAAACGTCAGCTGGTGCACAATGCGATACTCATTCAACATGAACAAGGCGATTTATTAATTGATACGGGCCTTGGCAGAGAAGTCGAACAACAAGTTGCGGCCATGAGCTGGCTTAACCAGCAGTTATTTGCTTACACAAAGACCGAGCCTGTGATCGATCAATTGCAGCAACAGGGTTATGACTTTAACCGCTTAAAAGCCATTATACCAACCCATTTACACTGGGATCATGCCTCTGGCATTGAAGATTTCAAAGCCTTAAATACACCGGTATGGGTGCAGGAAAATGAACTGGAAACCGCAAAGAAACATGCTCCACCAGCCTTTATTCAAAGCCAATTTGATGATCCAGCGATAAACTGGCATTTCATCGAATTAAATAGCACCAATACATTAGGCTTTGCAGCCAGCTTAGATGTTTTTGATGATGGTTCGGTCATCTTAATCGATATGTCTGGTCACACCCATGGTCAGCTAGGTGTGCTGGTTAATAACGAATATCTGTTTATTGGCGATAGCACATGGTCAATTGCAGGCGTGAACAATAATGTTGGCCGCAGCGCATTAGTGAAATGGTTAGTGGATCTCAATTACGATCAGCAACAGTCTGATAATCTGGTTGAAAAATTGCACCAGTTGAGCATAGAAAATAAAAAGTTAGTTATTGTTCCAGCGCATGATGAAATAGTAGCAGCAACGTTGCCGCGCTATCCTAAATTTTTAATGTGAGCTCTTTTAATTAGGTTCACACGTCGTAAAAAGAGGTTTTCGGTGGATTTAAAATCGTTGAAATATTTTGTTGCAGCAGTCGACTCAGGTAGCATCACAGGGGCATCAAAACAGTGCTTTGTGGCTCAGCCGTCTATCACTATCGCCATTAATAAACTGGAGGCGGAATTTGATACTGTGCTGTTAACGCGCCATAAAAAGGGGGTGACGCCGACGTCTGCCGGACAACAGTTTTATCAACACAGTAAAGCCTTGTTAAATCAAGCGGGGTCGATGTTCGATTATTTTAATCCACAGCAATCTCGGCAAACCGTCACTATCGCAGTGCAAGCAGATATAAGTTTGGTCTATTTAAAACGGCTCATGTCTCAACTGCAACAGCATTGTCCACAATGGCTGTTACATTTAACCAGCGATAGTACCGCCGATATTTATTTAGGCAGCGATTGCCAAGACATTAATTTAGGCAACGACAACAAGAACAGTGTAACGACATTCCGCCCCTTGTGGCGTGATCAGTACTATCTCATTATTCCAAACAATCATGCGCTGGCTTTTAAAACTCATGTCACATTAGAGCAACTGCACGGTGTCGCGATGATTGAACGTCGGCAGTGTAAAAAAATGAGCCTATTGATGGATTACATGCGTGAATTGCAGATAGAGCGCGTAGCATCGGTTGATACCGAAGAATGGGCTCTGGCATTGGTAGAGCAGCAAATAGGGCTTCTACTCGCCCCACTAACGACCGAGCAACTTGAACATGAAAACTATACCGCAATCCCAATTTCCAACATAACCGGGATAGAACAAATGGAGCGTCAAGTTGGGATAACGTTAGCGGCTAATCGTTTACAGCAGCCCGATTTTATGGCGTTAGTGAACCTGTTCGCACCAAGGTAGCGGCGCTTCGTTTGTGGGGGCATAAAGAAACCAAGCTTTGACCTACCATCATAAGAACTGGCCTACCATTATAAGAACTGACCTTAACTCATCATTACAATAAATTATCATTTACATTAAAAATGATAATTTTATATAATTAAAAACACGCCATATACTTGCTTCATCAAAACAAACAACGCATTAATTAGTTAACGTCTTGGAGCATATTATGAAAATGAATCATATCGGATTATTCGTCGGTGACATGGACAAAGCAATTGAGTTTTATACTCAAGCCCTGGGTCTTAGACTTATCATGGGAAACACTAAAATCGAAGAAGAACGCCAAACTGCAATCGGCAAAATGTGTATTGCTGTGTTTGGTGAAGGTTTTAAAGGCTTTAACATCGCTCACATGGTAACAACCGATGGCATTGGTGTTGAGCTATTTGAAATGAAAGAACGTGCAGAACGCCACGATGTTGATTTCTCTCGCCTTGGTATCTTCCACTTTTGTCTGCAAACTGACGACTTTGAAGGTGTGATTGCAAAGACTGAAAAGTTAGGCGGCAAAGTAAGAATGGACATCATGCGTTATCACCCTGAAGACGACAGCCGCCCTTACAAAATGGTTTACCTAGAAGACCCGTTTGGTAACTTATTTGAGCTTTATTCACACACTTACGAAGAGACTTATTCTTCTGAATATGAATAGAGTCTAAGCGTGTTCGCTAGACTAGTATCGTACAACAACAGCTAGCGAACTCACTCCCACCGACAATGTTGATTAAACGTCATACCAATTAATCGGCGCCTGTTCACGCATTTAATAAACCTCTTCTTCCAGTTCTATTTTAAGCTTGTCAGCTTTTGCAATTTGTTCTGATCTCATATTCGTTTTGACTTCTCTAATAGCATCAGCGGCGCCATCATAGCCGTCTTCATCAGCAAGAGAGTACCAAGCTAAAGACTGTACAACATCACTATATACGCCATGGCCATTACGGTAAGCATACCCTAATTGATACTTGCTGTAGGTATTACCGTTATAGGCTGCAAATTTATAAAAGCTGAATGACTTTTTGTAATCAGATCTTTTTTCAGCACATTGCACTCGGTTATCATAATAGATATCCGCTAGCGCCACAGCAGAACGGATATACTCATCTTCATCAAACGTTTTTTGATATATCGCGATCGCCTTAGCGCAATCTTGCTCAACGCCGTGACCAAACTGGTGAGCGTAACCAACTTGATAAGTCGAGCGAACATCGCCAAGTTCAGCTGATTTTTCAAACCAATAAAGTGCCTTTTTATTATCTTTTTTAACCCCTTCTCCCAACATATATTGGAAAGCAAGATCATACATAGCACTGTCATTACCAAGTTCAGCACTTTTTAGAAAATTATCAAACGCTTTTTTATAATCAGCATCCACACCAGCACCGCCCTCATAATAGATAGTAGCTAGTGAATAATAACCATAAGCACTACTTTTCGCGGCCGATTTTTCAAACCAGTGAATAGACTTTTTATTGTCAGCATCGATCAGACTATCTTCATAATAAAAGTCACCCATCGCCTCAATCGCTTGTAAAAAGCCGGCATCAGCAGCCTGTTCCATATACAAGGTACCTTGCTCAACATTTTCTTGAAAATCACTGTCATACCAAAGTACGTTAGCGGCAGCATAAAGCACCGCTGGATCTGTACTGTTTTTAACAGCGCCCACTGTTTGCAATTGTTGCTTATCGTAAGATTCCATCGAAAGGTCAAACGCCTGCACTGTATTTACAGAACAAACATAAAGTAAAATCACTAAAATACGTTTCATTACAACTACCACTTGTTAAAAATTTGTAACGTAAGTTTAAACTTAGCACTCTACATTATCAACAAAATAGTTTTTATGCACTTGATATATATAGAAACATTAACTTTGTAGATAACGCGTAAGATGGGTGAAATTACGACCTGATCGCGACTAAAGCACCCATGGAAACCATGACTGTCCCCGCCGTTTTGTTGATTACATTCGATGCATTGGGCGATTTAAATACCTTTCTCGCCTTCACAGCAAGAAAAGCATAACCAATATTCACACTGCCAAAAGCAACCGTCGCCGCCAACATTATTGAAGCAACATCATAATAAGAGACATCGCCAACATTGACAAAAGCAGGGAAGAATCCCACATAAAACAAAATAGCTTTAGGATTACCCAAGGTCACTAGCAGTCCAGCCATCAAATTAGACAATAATGATGACTCTTGCGTCGCTTCAATATCAACAGCCGTCGCTTTGGTCTTCAACAATTTATAACCAAGCCAAATTAAATAAGCAGCACTAATATATTTAATGATAAAAAATGCCGTACCCATTATTTCAGCAAGCGCTGATAGCCCAAATAAAGCCAGAACGATAAAGACATAGTCAGCTAACACCATCCCAATCACCATATATACACCACGCGAAAAACCAGATGAAAACGAACGTGCGATAATAGCGAATACGCCGGGACCAGGTACAATAGCAAGCAGCAGCATGGTGCCGAATAATGTGAACAGACTGACGGTTGACATATTTTTTCCTTCTTGGGATATAAAATTAACAGTTAAGGCCGTAGCATTAATAAAGCCATGTAACGAGGATACATGAAAACAAATCATCGCCTCTATTTAGCCTCTCATATAACAATCAAAGCCCTATAAAAATTTTGTTTATGCATTGATATAGTTACGATTTATAACATCGTTAACAATAGAAATTAGAAATGCGTATATAACCGCGGCACAAACGGGTAGGATGCACCTCATATTACTTAAAGCTATGAGACCGACATGTCGATCGCAACAACAGAAGACACCGCTACCCGCGCCTTATTAATCGCTATTCGCACCCCTTGTATTTCGCAACAGGACGTGGACGAATCATTATCTGAATTAAGCCGTTTAGTTAATACCCTCGGCTTTTCTGTGGTTGGGACTAGAACCCAACGCCAAAAATCGACCAAACAGCTAACTGTATTAGGCACTGGTAAACTGGAAGAGTTAGCCACGTTAACAGGTGAAAGCACATTTTATGAAGATGAAGTGCAGATTGAATTAGACCAAGACGAGTTAAGCCAATTATTAGCAACAACAGATGTTACATGCCAAGCCAACGTTGTGGTATTCGATTGCGAACTAAGCCCGAATCAATTAAGTAATGTTGAAGCGGCACTCGGCGTAGAAGTTTACGATCGTACCCGCGTTATTATCGAAATTTTTAGTAAACACGCACGTACTCGTACTGCGAAGCTGCAAGTAGAGATCGCGCGACTTAATTACTTAACACCGCGATTACGTGATGAAAGCAGTGGCGATCGCGAACGCCAAAAAGGCCGTTCAATCAGTGAAACTGTGTTTGAGATTAGTCGTCGCCGTGTTCGTACTAAAATAGCTGAACTACGACGAGAACTGACCAAGGTACAACGCGAGATGCAAGGTCGAAGCAGTGGTCGTATCGAACAGTTAACCGTGGCGTTAGTGGGTTATACCAATGCCGGTAAATCATCTTTAATGCGTGCTCTAACAGGCTCTGAAGTATTAGTTGAAGATAAACTGTTTGCTACTTTAGATACCACGGTACGTACACTACAGCCGCCGACAAAACCGCGTATTTTAATCTCCGACACCGTTGGTTTTATCCAAAAGTTACCTCATGATTTAGTGGCATCATTTCATTCAACCTTGGAAGAAGCAAAAAATGCCGACTTATTGCTTTACGTGGTTGATGCATCAGACGAAAATTTCATTTCGCAATTAGCCATTGTTGACCATGTATTAGGGCAATTAGATATCGATTTGAATAACAAGGTATTATTGCTGAATAAAGTCGACTGTTTAAGCGAAGAGCAACAGTTAGACCTGCTGGAACGCTATCCAGATGCGCTACAAATCAGTGCCCATGACAAAGCTGATGTCGCGTTCGTACATCGGGAAATTCAAAACATACTGGAAAAGAAAATGTGCCCAGCTTGCTTTGACATCCCCTACACAGCCAGTGGTGTGATGGGTGAAATTCACAGTAAAATGCAGGTCCTCGAAGAGGAATATCATGAAAATGGTATTCGCATAACATTAAAAGCCAGCCCGATTGCCTTAGAGCGATTACATAAAATGCTGCAACTCACGACTTTTTAATCCGTCGTTATAAATAAAAGGTGACCGTTTTACGAGTCACCTTTTTAATCCATTTCAACAGCGTTAAATGACGAACATGGCCGTAAATGCGATGCACATTACACAATTAAGCGAGTTTGGCTGCAACTCATCCCCTAGATTAGCGTGTGTATATTATCACTTTTATGTTCAATAGACCGCATATATGAACTTTACCCCAAGCCCCCGAGAAGGTGGTCTTATATCCACAAGTGTATAGTGATCTTCTTAACACTAAAAATCCCCAAATACAGAAAAAACAATCTAGATCAGCATAGTTGAAACAATGTCTTTGACAGTGAGAATAGTTATCAATACGATTCATATTGAACTCAATAGTGGTTAAACGAGTAACAATTAATAAGGACATTATATGAAAAAAATGACTTTAGCTATGCTGATCCTAGTAGGTCCTTTAGCTTTAATTAATTCCTCCTTTGTTTCTGCAGCTAAATCTGACGATACAAAGCAAATAGTTCAAAAGCAACCTGAATACGGTATCAGTGTTGCGAGTGCTAAACGTGAAATAGCATTGGCACTGAGTCGACAATACACTCAAGTCTTACCGGCTCTGCAATCTGGCATTAACCGATATAATTTAACTGTCAATGCGGATCAAGTGTTGCAGTCTAGTGGTGTTGCAACTCAGGCATTACATAAAAGTGAGCTGGCTATTCGTTCGGCAAAAGGCTTAGCGACTACAGCGGCGAATAAATCGGTTTTTAAGGGCGTTAAACATCCTGACTTAGTTCAATTTCGTCTCGCCGACGCGAGTATGCTAAGCGACTGGCAGCAAGGCGTATCACCGTTATTTGCCTTCGAGCCAGAAGGCAATGATAAAGATTGGGCTAATATTGAAGCCTATGATGTAAATGGTGATATACATCTGCTCGATGTGTACCAGCTGCCAGACAGACCGGTCATCGTGGTTGGATTAGATAAACAACAAACGATACGTGAAGGGCTAGCGGTAATGCGCGAGATCTTAGCTCAAAGCACAGATTCAAGAAAACAACTCAAGTCTGCCTATCCTCAGCGAAGCGCTTCAAAATCTGGAGCTCAAGCCATATCGACAACTGTCATTAAACAGATAAGTTTACAAGATGATCAAGAACCTTGGATATCCGGTGCTGCTGAGGTATACGCGATAGTGAATGGCGTTAACCCAACCCGTGATGAGCCAGTGCTTGATATCATTGAAATGCCTTATCTTGATTATGCAGAGAAAGAATACTACCCAAATCAAGTCGTCATTCATTGGGAGCGCTATCGTTGGGCTGCGGCAGATATTATATTGATGGAGCATGATGACGGTACTAATTACAAAGAGCTTGCTACGCTGCTTGTCTCTGCTGCCGAGACAATTTTAAAAGCGATCCCAGATCCTGAAGTACAAGGCTTTGCTATTCTCGCCACGATTACTAACGGAATAATCAAAGCGTTACCTGATTCATGGTTTACTAATGACGATGATTTTGTGGATGCGTATTACACCTTACAAGAAGGTGAAACATACACAGATCACTATGGCGCAGGTGGTAATGCAAGGGCGACCTTTGCACCTCTGGTTATTCAGCCAAGGTAAATAATCTATTACTGAAACTGTGTAGTGGTATCGCTAATGTTGCCATAAGCTAAGAGGAAAATACCACTACGCTGTGCTTACTTTACTTAAAGAATCCTGATGACGTTATGGAGATAGCATTATGAACGGGAGCATCAATGTTGACCAAAACTTACCCCTTAATTAGAAAGACACCATGACCAGTCTTGTTAGCCCATCGTACTGATAACATCAGTTACGCCACCAATCAGCATTTCCACACCGATAACAGCCAAGATCAGTCCCATAAGGCGGGTAACAATACTAAGCCCACTCTCACCGATTGCCGATATGATCTTTGACGAAAAAATAAAACAAACAAAGGTGATAAGACATAAAATAGCAAACGCAGATATTGTAATAATAATTTCACCCCATCCACCTGCTGATGAATAGTTCATCGCGGTGGCAATCGTGCCAGGTCCAGCCAGCAGAGGCACAGCAAGCGGTGATACAGCCACATCTGAATCATTATTGTCTTCTGCTGTATGTAACTTCGAACTTTTGCCTTGCAGCATGTGATAGCCAACAAGGAATACTA
>NZ_ABCQ01000001.1 GCF_000170855.1 Moritella sp. PE36
ATATTTGTCTAAAATCATGATATCGAACAGGCACGCCAAATGGACGATTGAATTGATAATTTCGTTTTTTAATCTGACCTAATATATCACTCATATAGAAAAAACCACCACGTTCAATATCTCTATCTACTTTTTTTCCTATCAAATCGTTTAAACGATTTGGTTGCAGACCTTGTCCAGGGCTTTTAATTTCAACCATATCTCGAGTGATGATCTCACCTGGTTTAATATGTCTTATTGCAACTAAACTTTTCGCCAAATTTTCACGATTCATTAGTTCACCCTGAGTAATCTCCCTCGGTGTTTTGTCACAACCCAGCCCTTCTTCAACTTGACGTATTTGTTTAACCATTTCCTTGAGTTCATTTGGAAGCAAACTTACTTTGTGGTCAGTACCTTCTAATGTAGTATCAATCGTTAGGTGTTTCTCAATAACCGTTGCACCAAGTGCAATAGAGGCTATTGGAACGCATATTCCACGTTCATGTCCAGAGTAACCAACAAGGGCGCCAGTTATTTCTTTTAATCTTGTTATGTATTTTAGATTTACATCTTTAAATGGGGTTGGGTAGGTTGAGTTACAGTGAAGCAGTACAAAATTCGCACCTAGCTCACCTAAAAATGCTACCGTCTCTTTGATTTCGGTTTCACTTGACATACCTGTAGAACAGAAAAAAGGCTTACCTGTTTTAGCGATTGCTTCTAACAGTTCGAAATTTGTAAAGTCAGCAGAAGCGACTTTATAAGCTGCCATACCATAGCTTTCAAGTGTTTTTAAAGACTCAAGATCCCAAGGGGTACATAAAGGTAAAATACCTTTTGATTTAGCGTAGTCAAATACTTCGATTAGTTCATCATTAGACAATTGGAATTTGGATAACAAATCTAATGTGTATTGAGCGCCTAAATCCGCAGATATATCGTTTTTACCAGAGTCTTTATAAAGGTTTTTCATATTTCGCATTTGAAACTTAACGCAGTCTACTCCAGCAGATATAGCATGATCAACTAACTCTTTCGCCAAATTGATATCACCTTGGTGATTATTGCCTATCTCTGCAATAATGAAACTAGCTGACGCTTCAGAAATTTCTCTATCTTTTACAAAGAACCCACTCTTTTTTTGAAAAGCTAGTTGAACTAAGTGTCCAGCGTCATCAATTAATGGAACACAATCAACTCCATTATCAAAGGTTTTATCGATTATCGCCTTATCAGTACCTACATTAAACTTTTGAACGCTTTCGTTCATGACTGTTTTAGCAAATACATTTAAGTCAAGCTCTTTAGTTTCGGTTAGCCAACGTCGAACATCGCCATCCGAAATACTTCCTAGTAGCTTTCCATGCTCTGAAACAACAAAAATAACGCGGGCTTTATTCTCATTAATTTTCTTTAAAACATCTATGAGATTAGATTCTGAAAAACAAATGTATTGTTGAATTTTTTTAGTTAGTAACATTTTTTACTCTATATTATTTTTTAATTTAAAGATTTCTTCGCACACTTTAAAGTCGACTAAACTATCAATTTCATAACTTTCATCTTCCGGTACTTCAAACATTCCAACCTTCCCGACGAGCCGATTTTTTGATTGTCTTAGTAACTTAGTCTTAGTAATGTAAAAAGAGCCTGTTTCCAAATATTCTTGATCTTCTTCTTTTATATCTTGGCGACGAGGACGATTCATATAATCATATGACGCAGAAGGACTTAACGAATTTTTCCATGTAAAACGATGTGAACGAGAAACCGTTAACAAACTATCATAATTACTTTTTTTAAAAGCTAAGATCGCATTATCAAATTGATTTTCAGACCGAAGAGGGGAAGTTGCTTGCACAAGTATAAATAGCTCAGGTAATTCATTTCTTTCTTCTAAATAATCGCAACAATGCAGCATTGCAGACTCTGTAGTTGCTTTATCTCCTGATATTGAATCTGGCCTTAAAAAAGGCACCTCAGCACCGTACGCTTGAGCCACCTTTGCAATTTCGGGGCAATCAGTAGAAACAACGACACGATCAATCAGCTTTGAAGCTAAAGCCTGTTCAATACTCCACGCGATTAATGGTTTACCAGCTAATAACTTGATGTTTTTTTGAGGCACACCTTTGGACCCCCCCCTAGCAGGGATGAAAGCAATTATTGACATTAGCCAATCCTTAATTTGATTAAACACTCATTAATAATGTGCATATATTAGGTTTGAACATAGTATCTGATAGGTTCATTATAATGACTGCACATATCTTAAACTACGTTCAACACAATCTTTTGAATTTTCATAACTATCAGCCTCGACATAACAACGTAGTTCTGGCGCATTACCTGATGGTCGTAAATGAACAATACGTTGATCTGATAATGTAATTCTTAAACCATCGGTTTCATCAACACTTTTAATTTCAACATTATCAAAGCCTAATAGCGTTAATAAATTTGCAAGATCGCTTTTGCCTTCTGCGATCATCATTTGGCTTTTTTCAGTGGCAAAACTTTGAATACGATCACTGTGCGTAAAACGTTGTGGCAGCGCTTTCACTAATGTAGAGATAACCCCCTCACCTGCCGCTGCGAGTAGCATAATAGCAGGAAGTACGCACTTTGGCGTTGGTCAACAATGGCTTTGAAGTGTTCTTTGAAATTGTCGATGTGCATACTGGACTCCCTTAAAAGATAGTATAAAATCACAGGTAATGAGATCGTCGAATTGATCTTGTTTTATCCAAAAAAAGTTCACGATCTCACCCTGGCCTTTAGACTCACCTCTTGCAGTTATAAGAGCTATATTTATGATTACTCATATTTTTGAAGAATAAAATTAATAATGGATTAACTTTAAACTTTAAACTCCCTGAACCAAATTTCCAAAGCCATCAGAGCTCTGATTTCTCGTGTATTATTGGCACTACCATTGCAATGGTCAGCGTACAAAGTTGATACATATTCTTTATTAAATAGCTCTCGAGCCATGGTTTTTTCAGATAACAACAAATCAAGCACCATCTCTTTCATGTCATGTTTGAGCCATTCAGAAATAGGTACTGTAAACATCTGCTTCTTACGATAAGTTAAATCTGTGCCAATTAGATCTGCGACGGCTTTTTTATAAATATACTTAGTTTCACCTTGCTGTAATTTCAATTCACCCGGCATAGAAAATGCGAGTTCAACCATTCGATAATCTAAAAATGGCGCTCTATTTTCTATCGACACAGCCATTCCCATACGATCGGGTTTGACTAAATTATTTCCCGGTAATAGCAACATAGTATCTATGTAAAGCGCTTGATTTAAGCGATCCATATGTTGGCTTTTGACGAATAAAGGCGCGACATAAGAAGCAGCATTATCTTTCGCAACGTGCTGCTTTAAGTTTTCACTATAAAGTGCCGATTTAGCATCGGGTTTAAATAAAGAAATATTATCTAGATAACGCGTTCTAAACTCACTCTCACTCATGCTTTGCGCATAATCATCTGCAAAAAATGATTTATATTTATCATAACCAGCAAAAAGTTCATCAGCTCCATCACCGGTTAAAACCATTTTTACTTTACGAGAAGCAAGTTCAGCGACACGATACATGGGTAAAAACGAAACATCACCATGGGGTTGATCGCAGTGATAGGTAGCTTTAGGCCATAAGTCAAGTAAATTAGCCTCGACTTTTTCAACCACATGTTCAGTGCCAAAACGAGTTGCCGCGAGTGCCGCAAAAGGCGATTCATCGAATTTTTCATCATGAAAACCGATGGTAAATGTTTTAACTGGTTGACTCATATGTTTACTCATCAAGCCAACAACAGAGCTAGAATCTACACCTCCAGATAAAAAGGCGCCGAACGGAACATCGGCTCTTAAGCGAATGCGCACTGCATCGTCTAATATGTCGTTAAACTCATTAATCCACTGTGTTTCTGTTTTTTGCTGTAATTCAATACTTGCTAGATCCCACCAGCGTACTTCTTCAATGCCTTGGGCTGTTGCTTTAATATAGGTACCAGGCATAACATGTTTAACACCACTGAATAAGGTTGACGGTGGCACGACATAATTAAAGCTCAGAAAAGAGTCTAAAGCATTATGATCTAACTTTTTATCGATGCCTGCGGCCAATATTGATTTGATTTCTGAGCCAAATGTCAGACGCTCATCAACATAATGATAATGTAATGGTTTTTCGCCGACTCGATCGCGAATTAAATAAAGTGCTTTTTGATTGTTATCCCATATCGCAATTGCAAACATTCCATTTAATTTAGAAACAAAATCAATACCGTGTTGTTGATATAAACGCAATAAGACTTCGGTATCACAATGCGTTTGACACTCAAATCTACTGCCTTTAAGCTCATCCGCTAGCTCAACATGATTAAATATTTCACCATTTTGTACCACTACAATTTGTTTGTCGTCAGATACGAATGGTTGCTGACCATGCTCAACGTCTAAAATCGCCAGGCGTTGATTACCTAAAGCAAGTCCAGGTTCGGAAAATA
Organism: Moritella sp. PE36; assembly: GCF_000170855.1. Taxonomy (GTDB): domain Bacteria; phylum Pseudomonadota; class Gammaproteobacteria; order Enterobacterales; family Moritellaceae; genus Moritella. Next base: position 4,506 of record NZ_ABCQ01000001.1, read on the forward strand.
CACCTTGGCCATCAGGACCACGGTAATTAATCACATCGCCCATGGTTTGTAATTGTGCAGACGTCAAACTGCGACCTTGTTGGTCAAAATAGCCAAAAATACCACACATAACTAGTTACCGCCTTTTACTACGACTTGCTTTATTGTCATAAAAATAATTTTCAAATCAAACATAACATTATGCTTATCCACATATTCCAAATCTAACGAGTCTCGCTCTTCTACTGTCGCAGCAGAACGTTTTGTCGCTTGAGCTAAACCGGTAATGCCCGGTTTGACCGTATTTCGTTTGTACCACATTTCAGGCGTATAGAGTTCTTGTTGCTGTGCGACATTAGGCCTAGGTCCAACGACACTCATCGAACCTAACAATACATTAAGTAACTGTGGTAGTTCATCAATACTCGTTCGTCTCAACCATCTACCAGCACGGGTGATTCGAGGATCGTTGGTAGAAGTAAAGTAAGGTCCAATTTTATCCGCATCAACGCGCATACTACGAAATTTATACATCGCAAACTCTTTGCCATTTAAGCCAATACGCTTTTGGGTATAAAAAACAGGCCCGAAGTTATCAAAGGCGATAATGATTGCAACAATCAAAAACAGTGGCAAAACACACAGCAGTACAACTAGGGAGGATAATATATCAAAAAGTCTTTTCATTATGCTTTACTCATTACTATGCGATTAATTATATCAACAACTTTAGTCTTATCTGCTAACTGTTCAGTGGCATTTCGCTGTAATAATTGAGTGCGAGTATCGAGAATTTTTTTCACCTCAGTCTCTAGGTTCATCACGCTTTTTAACGCTATTAATGATTCACTTTTGCGGTGAAAAGCGCGCGATAAAATAACACAAGAAGAACCTAAGCGAACATGCTCGGCTAAAATCAATTCTGCAGGTAAATCCCCTTCGCCAATTCGAGCCAAGCCACCAAAACCAAACGGTAAACAGGCTTGTTTCACGATGGTAATCAAGGACTCAAGTAAACCATTTGCTAACGGTTCAAACATGAAGTTAAGCTTTAAATCTAAGTGCAGATCATTTAAACCAATATAAATTTCACTAACCCCTTCAACTTTGACCACCTCAGCTAAACAGGAAGCCGCCGCTGCAGTTTCCACTAACGGTATACATTTTGCGCGACCAGCGATCAAACGACAAAAGGTATTTACTTCATCCGCAGAGTTAAACATCGGCAACATAAGTAAATCTGCACCCGCGCTAATCGCCTGTTCAACCTCAAGCGCAGAGCCGTCATATAAAGGGTTTAAACGGATCAATAACTCATTATCCGCGATGACATTACGGATATTACGCGCGTCTTGCATAGAATGCTTACTGATCAAGGTATCTAAATGGCCTTGTCGTTCAAACTTACCGTTCACTTCTAAATCAACAAATATTCTTGATACGCCCGCATCCACGGCGTGTTTAGCTAAATCTATATCATTTGTAATTAGCATTAAATTAAACATTTACTACCCTTTTTTAAACTTAATTAATTGTCGAATATCTTTACTCATCAAGACACACACAACTAAAAATACAATACAAGAAATACTTGCTATCAACATATCTAACCATACGCTTTGGTGGTCTAATGTAAGTTGAGAGAGTAACAAGTAATAAATCATCGCCGCCGCAACCAACTTAATAAAGTCAGCAATAAACCATCGATTACATAGGTTAACTCTATGTTTAATTATAATGATCAAAAATAATGATAAGCTAAGTAATCCATACGTTAATACCATTAAATCAAATAACTCATCGATATTGCTAACAACACCATAACCCACAGTGAAAAATAAGATCGCCAAGCAAGTTGAACAAAGTAATGCACTTAAGGTATCTTTCCTTGACGCTAACACAGCAATTAATAATGCATTTACACCTTGAAAAGGTAACGTTCGAATAGCACTATAAAAATAAGCAGATATCTTATCAAGTTGCTCAAGACTCAACTGATTCCAGTCATAAATAAGCGTTACAACGGAAGAAGAAAAATGCTGTAAAGGTACAAATACAGCAAAAGAAATAGCAATAACAGAGAGTATTACACGCTTAAGTGTGGTTAAAAAATCACGTTCATTGCCTTCTGCGAATAATCCAGAAAAACGAGGAAAAAACACGATTGCAAACACAGTTAAAACCACGCCCAACGGAAATTCAACCAGCTTAATCGCATAGTTAACCAACGATAATTCCCCTGGCCCACCTTCAGAAGCAATCGCACGAGTAACTACCGGCATTAGAAAAATAATACCGCCGGTTAGCACACCATAAACATAGCGTCTCAGTAAAGTGCCTGAAACTAAGTTATCGTTAAAAATATTGAAACTAAAAGGCATAACCCGAGAATTGATGACTTGACTACCCCATCGTACTAACGCTGCGACACAAACCCCAATAGAAATAACGAACAATATATATTCTGCATCAAACAAGCTCGTTAAATATAAGCTAGCGATTAACACTAAATTAAAGATTAAAGTACCTAATGCTGGGATCAGAAATTTACCATTATAGTGTAAAAATGCGGTAGTGATCCCTGCGGATACGGTCAAAGGGACAGCTATAAAAGTAACAGCAAAGGCGCTACTATATTGTTGGATTGTCGTATTACTTAATCCTGGTGCAAATCCATTCAAAATATCACTTGCAAAGAAATAAGCACATATACTGAATAAGCAAAAAATACCGAGCAATAACATCATCACCTGTTGATAAAGTACTTTAGCAGCGCCTTTATCTAAGCGTTTGAACTCTGGTATTAACGCCATACCAAGCGCACCACCAACCAATAAATTAACTAATATATCAGGGGTTGACAGAAACACGATGATCAAATCTGTTTGCTCGGACGCGCCAAAGTTAGAAGCAATAAAGGTTTCTCGTACAAAACCAGACAAGCGACCAATAAAAAGCCCGACAGAAACAAATAAACTAGATACTAATAAATTACGCATAACACTATTCTTTTCATTATATTATTAAGGGTTTTATTTTTGATTTTCTAACCAAACCAAATCGCATATACCATCTTTAGGCTTAAAACCCGTAGGTGCCGAAAGCAGTACGCCACGAATAGCTTGATTATCGAAATCAAAGCAAGCCGCTTCCAATTTAGCTAATACCACTTCTATTTCAGACCACGAGAGGCATTCTTCGTGGGCGGTCATGATCCGCTGATGACTCGTTTTAGCGACATTATCGCCAATCAATAATTCTTCATACAATTTTTCACCAGGTCGTAGACCTGTCACCGTAATTTCGATATCGCCGTGTTTATTGTTATCATCTTTAATCGAATAACCACTTAGGTGAATCATTTTAGTGGCAAGATCATATATTTTAATTGGCTCGCCCATATCCAGTACAAATACATCGCCACCTTGACCCATCGACCCCGCCTGAATAACTAACTGTGCAGCCTCAGGTATGGTCATAAAATAACGAATAATGTCTTTGTCTGTTAATGTGATAGGACCACCCGCTTGAATTTGTTTTTTGAATAAAGGTACCACAGATCCAGAAGATCCAAGTACATTACCAAATCTAACCATACAAAAACGGGTGTTACTTTGCTCTTTAGCCAGCGCTTGTAATACGAGCTCAGCCATACGTTTACTTGCCCCCATAACATTTGTCGGGCGGACCGCTTTATCGGTCGAAATCAATACAAAATCACTCACTCCAGCACGAATAGCGGCTCGCGCTGTATTTAAAGTCCCAAACACGTTATTACAAACACCTTCACTGACGTTATATTCAACTAGTGGGACATGCTTATATGCAGCGGCATGATAAATTGTCTCTACTCTGAATGCTTGCATAATCGAAACTAATCGTGATTCAAGTTGGACAGACCCCAGTAAAGGATAAAGTTCGACCTCTAAGTTAGCCCGTAATATCGTCTCTCGAAGCTCCTTTTCAATGGAATATAAATTAAATTCAGAGGCATCAAAAACGATTAATTTTGCAGGTTTTTGTAATAGAATTTGGCGGCAAAGCTCAGAACCAATCGAACCACCGGCGCCAGTAACCATTACCACTTTATCTTTAATATTTTCACTCATTAGTGCAGGATCGGCTTGCACGGAATCTCGACCAAGTAAATCAGCTATATCAACTTGTTTTATCTGATCAATCTGATATTCACCATTAACAAGGTCAGCCATGCCAGGCACTGTTAATACTTTAATCTCAAATTTTTCTAGTGCTGTTAATACTTTTTGGCGTTCACCCGATGTCGCACTCGGTATCGCTAATAATATTTTTTCAACATCATAATTATCAATTAACTCATTTAACTCTGATAGCGCGAATACATTTAAACCATTCACCGTTTTTCCATGCAGTTGTTGATTATCATCAATAAAAGCCACAGGTCTAAATTCTTTACTGTATGCGAGAGCCGAGTGCAATTGTCGGCCGGCCCCGCCAACGCCATAAATAATGATCGGAACACCACGTTTAAACGTGGTCAGATCATTAAATAAGTTACGGTATAATAGGCGAGAACCACCGATAATAAGCATTGAATAAGCGATATAAATAAATGGTAGTGAACGTGGTAACATCAAGCCATTAATGTAAAAACCTAACACAAGGAATAACGCAGCGGCCAAGATAGCTTGTACTATAGTGCGGATAAAACCACCACCAATATAGCGAAAAACCACCTTATACATACCAACGCGGACAAAATAACATAATGAGCATAGTGCAATGCCCGTGACCCACAGCCAATATATGGGATCATAAAATTCAGCACTGGCATCAGTACGGGTAAAAAAAGCGGCCCAAAAGCAAAATAATAAACAGCAGAAATCAAATGTTAATTTAATGCTAATTTTTATCGGTTTTGATAAGTCAAATATCCGTAATATACGCTGCACTTGCATGAATTTCCTAGTGAAAATAGGGTCTATGAATGATAATGAATTTGTTAATAACAAATAAATGAATCCTATCAATTAAGCCCTAGTCTAAAACGGGTAATAATAGCATTTTATCTTTAAAAATAGCGGAATAAGTTACCATTATAGTGTTATTTTCTCAACACTCATCAGTAAATATCTCTCAATACGTAGCATAACCAATGCCAACTAGGTTATTTTTTAGCATATATCTAAAGCTGGCTTTTTTCAGTTGTGTGGAATGATGATTGCGACACCTTCAACCATATAGCGTAATGTCTCAGCCAACACAGCTTTAGCAACATAACCACCAGTCGGACTGTATTGCTGAATATCACGACCAGGGGTACCTTACGCTTGATAACCGACAAAAATAACGTCGGCTTTGGCATCGGGTAAAAATTCAGATGGTCTTGATGACTGTCGAGGGTATAAAGCTGATCAAAATTAAATGGGTGGCGGCCGTCCTTGAGTTTGCCTAACGCTTCTTTATCCCAAAGTCCCTTAGAGTCACGGTATTTATTGGTGAAATTAGCGGCCATCGGCGAATCGACGATAATTTCGTGTCTTTCCATAACGTTTGGCTACGTTGGTTGCGGTGTTCATGCCTTTTATCGCCATAGGTGCTTTCTATAATTAAGGTATATGCACGGTAGGGTGAGCGTTTTCACAGTGCGGACATTAGATTCAATGGAGAGTTGGTCTTTATTGTTGTGACCCGCGGCTTCAGTACCTTGGAATAACCCGCAATCAATTAATACTGAGTTATAGTCGTCCATGTACAGTTGATGGCAAGAGCCAGTCACACCATTAACCGCGCCGTGATGTAAAATACGCATTGTTTCCGTCCTTAGAAAGCAAATTAAGCGTTAATTTTAAAGTGATGTTCCAAGGAAGGTAATAGGTCAATTTGCTTATTTAAGTAGGAATTCGCAGACTGCATAACACAGTGCAATGTCACCATCTCGAATAAGCTGTGACCTTGGCCAACGCATATCGAATAAGTTATTGTGGCACTGAATTTCAGTGCCGTATTTTTCAATAAGTTGATGAATCGAAATGCCTTTTTGAAACTGTATTTTATTTCTAGCCATGACCTAAACCTCATCACTACACTTATTTAAGTATAGTTTACGAGGGCTGAGCATTAGTGGTAATCAGCAAAATAAAAGACAACAGTACATGTATGTATGAGTTTTATTCGTTCTTGCTATTGTCTATTCTTATACGTCATTTTTATTGGTGTCAGTTTAATTTCGGACAGACCAAACTTTTCCTTCTGAGTATCAAAAATAAATTTGTAATACGAAAATCTGTTTGGCCTCTTTACGAAATATGTAGAATACTCGGGAGATATAGATACTTTTTCACTAGTACGTTCATCCATCAACTGCCACTCTAATCCATCATAACTTCCATATAGTGACCAAGAAAAACTATTACTGCCAACAAAGTCTCGGTAGGCTATCGAAGAAAAGCTATATGAAGCAATAGGCGTGTCATCAGAACTATATTTTCCATAGTTTTCATCATTTATTAAAATTTCATTCACTATAGAAGGATCAAAAATATTGGTTGAGCTCAATCTATCGTCAGTCAAATAGTTTGATACTCGACCATTAATCAGCACCTTTGTTCCATAAGTCACATCAGGATAACTCAATTGACCTATATATATTTTATATTGAGGTTCTTCTACTTTAGAGGTTATTGATATATTAAGACCAGATAATAACCGTTCATTATTAATAGATAACGATGCTGTAGCATCTTTATTAAAACTAAAAAATTTAGAGATATTAAATACTTCATCATCGGCATATATACCTTTTACATTTACGTCGTACTCAGATTTAGCTGGAAAATAAATTTGGATTGTATCTAATCTAGATATTTCACCATTAAAATCAGCGACAATGCTTGTAGTTAAGGTCCCTTTATTTTTAATCACATTATGGTCTACAACCGCAAGTTCCTCTAAAGGCTTTAAAATTTCAAATTCACCATATCTAATAAATGCAACTACAGACTGGAAGTTGTGTAGAACATAAGCTCTATTAGAAACATTAAAACTCGGCTCTGTTCGATACCCTTTCGAATAAGCAAAGCCGAATTTATCCCTAACGTCGTCATACTCAGAATCATATTTCTTATCCCAGACCAACCAATAGTTACCTTTTTTGTCTATTTGATTGACACCGTCTAATTTTGTTATATCCACTCTTTGCACATTAAAAACAGCCACATAAAAATTCAACAACTGCACGATACGAGGAGAATTCACATAAACGACTTCAACATTATCCTCTTGGTTCGGATTATTATATAAATATCTAAAGAAGAATTCAGTTGCGGGCATTAAATAGCTAGCACTTGTAAGTAATGACCACAGCACAGAGATAAAAATAATAACTAAATATATATATTTTTTGATAATTTTCACATTAACGCCATTTTTTTTCATTATGATATAAATCATACATCGTAATTAAAACTAGAATCATACTAAACATAATTGTCATATTTCTTTCTTGAGGAAAGAAAAAACCAGTAATAAAGAAATACGTGAGAGTTGAAAGTAAATAAACACTTTTTATATTAAAAAATCTTCTCCTACAGACCAAGATGAATAAAATGAACAGAGGCGCCAAATAAAAAAATAGAAAAAGAGAACCACCTAATATGCCTGTAGCTAAAAAAACATCTACAAAAATAGAATGAGATGAATATGTTTCCAATTCTCCACCTAAGTTATTCCCATTCAATTCAACCTTTACACCGCCCATGCCTTGGCCGAGAAAAACATTATCATCTAAACCACTTACAATGGAGCTTAATAGTTCCATTCTTGCAGAATTAGACTCTGCCATTTCTTCTATGCCGACTGCTTCAGTCTTAACTGCACCTTGGTTATTTTTTTCATAGAAAATACTTAAAGAAAACACCAGCATTGATATTAAAAGAACTACGACTTCAAATTTAAATTTAAACTTTTCATCTTTATGTTTAATCCCATCGAACATAATAAGAAAAAAAGCCAAGAATGAAGAACAAGTCATAGCTAAACTAATAGCTCTAGTACTATTAAGATAAAGAGCTAATAATACAACTACAGGGATCAACCAACCATAAACATTTGAAATAGATCTAAAATTATACAGTGTTATAAAAAAACCTAATCCAATAAACATAGATGCAGATGCATGATAAAAATAAGTCCCTTTCACTCTATAGAAATATTCACTATAGTTAACACTCTCTTTTATATATGAATAATCACCAAAGAAATGTTGTGCACAAATAATTATTGATTGTGTTAAAACTGAAAGTGTTATTACTTTCAATATGAAATGGTCACCAAAACCTCTAAGTAAAATAATTAAACAACATAAAAATAAATTCAAATAAACAAGCCAACGGGATACACCATCAAAGATATCAATGTATACATCATCAGAAATCATTGAACCAAATAAAAGCTTGCTGACTAAGATAAAAGTAAACAAGATAAAACCAGAAATAAAAAACTTAAATTTACGATCCGCTAATTTTATAACTATAGATACTAATAATATAAATTGAATTAGCAATATCGTCACCAAGACAACACTCGGTATCAATTCAAAAGAAATACCATTTATGTTAAAAAAAGCAAACGCTAATTGTTTTGGATGGACAAAAAAAACGTATAAAGTATTAATTAAAACAAATAAAAGTAATATGACTTGAGTTGCATTAACTACTTTTAGATGTGAGTTCACACGACTAAATATACAAAAGTTTTGATTAACAATCATTAGACTTAGAAAGAAAATACATGATGTCCAAATAGGAACCATAGGCAATAATGTAAAACCAAATAAAATAAAAAGGAACAGTCTATTTGGAGAGCCTTTATTTAAATAATTATTTAATGTCATCTACACTTCCCATTTTCAAAATCAAATCCACAATTTTATTAGTCGCCATTCCAGCAGTAGGAAGATTTTTTCTTTTAGTCTTCATTTTATTTTTTAACTTATTATCATATATAAAGCTTACTATCGCTTTTTCAATATCTTGCTTATCATTTAGCTTCATAGCTCCAATATCTTCACTGTAGTCAACGAGATGAGAATAAGCTGACATTTCTAAAATAAGTACATCCTTATCTAAAAGAAGGCCTTCCATTGCAACTGTAGAAGTCAATGTGATGATTAGATCTGAAGCTGATATTACACTTTGTAAACTTTCAGAAAAATCACTATTTAATGCGTAGTCAGGCAATTTTTCTTTTGTTATATCAGTGCTTGACGGGTGCAATCTAATAATAAAAGTGATGCCTAAATTTTCACATATTCTACTTAGCAACGCTCTAATTTCTCGAGGTAGATTAGGATTTCCCGGTTCTGGCTGCTCAGCCCAAAAAACAACAAACTCATCTTCAGAGATTTCTTTATTTTTTCTATATTCTTTCCCATTCAAATGAATAAGTGGATCAGCCAAAACATCAAAAGCTGGATTACCCGTTACAAAAACGGAGCTAGATAAACGACCTGCAGATACTAACCTATTTTTAACAGGCTCACTAAATACAGCCAAAACATCACCATTATTATGGTTTTTAAGCCACTCTACCTCCATCAGAGCAAAGAGGTCTACCATACATATACTAGGTATTCCTTTTTTATAGGCAGCCTGAAGCGCTGCTTTTTCCATTCGAGGTGAAGAAGTAGTTACAACAATATCTGGACGTTCAATATCTATTACTCTCTCCATAAATTGGACGGCATTGAATGCATTTAAACCTTTTTTTTCATATTCTTCTAATGCGGCATCTTCCCCAACACTTTTAACCAATTCATTTAAAGATGTTCCTAGATACGCAATCGAGTCTTCAATTGTAATTCCCTTGCCATCTGTATGATGCTTACTGGAGAGGAATTCACCATAGCGTAATATTTTTGGACAACGCATATTCACATAATCGATGACCTTATTATATGATATGCCTTCCCGTTCGAAGTTTCTAATTGATGTAGTTAAAGCTAAAGAAGATACATCAATGCCTTTTTCTAAGAGTTTTTTTACAACTGGGATAACCATTGTGGCATGACCACCACCATAACATACTGTTAAAACTTTCATGTTTTACCTAAAATATACTTGTCATTGTTTGCTTAGCATTCACCCAACTAATAATAGAGAGTTTATCCTGCCTAATCCTAATACTTATTGGGTCATATAATTGCATATCACCAATGCCAAAATCTAATTTTGACTCTATATATTTAAATTTTTGATCAAACTTAAAAACACTTCCTTTCTGTTTATCAATAATATATAAAAAGTCATCACAAACGCATATATCATTTGAAATAATAACTGGACTAGTATTAAAATATTCTATTTTCATTGTATCAAGATTTAGCCGACCTCCTTTATAAGGCTTCGACCAATCAAAAAAATAAATATAACAACCAAAAACTCGAGCTTTATTCAAACTACTTTCAGAAAGATCTAATATTAATAACGAAACTTCCCCGTTATTGAGTAAAAACAACCGACCTTTACTGTCTAGAGCATATGTTTGTTGTTGGTACGTAAATACGATAAGAATTGGCTCATCATGATCTATATGAATAATCTTACATCCTGTATATAAAAAACTGCCTTTAGAATAATATGAGCCAATACTAACTTTCCCATCACTTAACAAATCTAGTTGAGTTGATAAGCCTTTATCATACCTTTTGGTATTTTCTTTATTTTTTATTTCGAGTCCATTGAAACCAGAAAATATAGTCAGTGATTCATTATTTACTTCAATTGAATCCCAAGGACAGCATCCATCTAATAGTTCATCGCTACCTTTAACATCAGTATTGTAATGCTCAAAAACCAAATGATTTGACAGTATATCTCGAATGAAATAATTCAGCCTTTGCAATCTCATTCTAAAACTTCTGGTGTTTTCACCTTTGTTTAGCAGAGATGAATAAATCTCTGAGGCTTTTTCAGCAACACTATGAAGCAAGCTATCATTAATTAATTCATTTTTTAAATTAAGTAAGCACACGAGAATATAATCAATATTATAAAATTCAATTTCCTCTACCGAGGATTTCAAAAATTCATTTAGAGCTAAATTAAAATCAATATCATTAAATATAAAGTCATATTTTTTTTCAAAACTACTAGGTAATATATTGTAATATGAGTGTGGATTCTCATTAGTGTCTAAAAAATCATTTACATTAAAATTGCTGCTTGTTGTCATAAATATATATTGCCTTACAATTAATCAATTAACATCTAATATATTATGTCACGTTTATATGATATTCAATTTTTTAACATCATATCCACCAAATCGACCTGATGATGCAACACCAATAGATTTTATTGCTTTTAAAGGCAGAGTGTTTGAATCAAATGTATAGGTATATTCTTTCCCTGGGATTTGTACATCAAAGTTATCATGATAATATTTACCGTCATGTGTTCTTATGGCTAAGAAAGGCTGAGGGCCAAATAATTGACCACTTTCGACTCTGACCTTTAGCTTATTCAATTCGAGTTCTATTGCTAGAGTCAAGCTCGACACATCGCCAGAATCAGAGATAATATTATTGTGTTCAATTGCAGCAGCCTCAGCCCCTGAAAATTTAATGCAAACATCAGGAAAGTTGCCCCTAATATCTTCAACTAAACTTCTTACATAGTCCACATTTGGTCTGATATCACGATAATCATGATCCGCGAATGCAAGAATAGCAGATCCATTTTCACTCGCTTCCGAAAATGCTGATTCTACATGGTGTTTTTTTAACTCATTAAAGCGTGTACCTACATTTAAGCATCGATAGATAGATCGACGACAATTTCCAGGCACTTGGTAATCATCATGACTAGGATTATAACCAATCCAAGATGAAGATGCTCTTCTCCAATCTCCAAAACGCCCAGCTACCAGATCCAGTTGACCATCGTCTATATCATAATTTTGGTTAGCATAATCAAATGGGATCCATTGTTCTAAAAACATATGAATATCTTGACGTTCAGTATGAAAACCTGGACGGTTTGTTGTCGGAAACCAGTTTTCATCTATAATACGTCTGCACAAAATCTCGAGTAATACGTCAAACGAATTTACATAATTTGTTGCACACTGAAGTGGATTTCGACTGAAGGATAACGGGTGATAATGCCAATTGATTTCATCATTATGATTACCAAGCTCTTTAAGCTTCTGCTTATAAAAACGAAAAATATTACCAAATCCAATATCTTTCCGTCTTGGGTTATCGGTATACCCAATATGGTCCATACAGTGCCAACTATATGTCCAACCATTACCAAAATCATCTACTGTAGATTTTCTGAATGACGTCGATAGAGCATCATCAAGCATATTATTAATTTGCTCCCAGTTATTATTATATTCTAATAACTTAGGAGCTAGCATCTTACTAACACTGCTCTCATAACCACCTAAATCAAATTCTTTATCTTGTAGTTTTTTTAAATTTTCTTTGGTTGCTTCAATATCACTTACAGCCTTACCATAAACATCATTCACACGCTGAAATGTATCGATCAAATCTTCTGTTAAAGGGCCTTCTGTATCAATACAGTGAACAATATGAAGAATTTTGTTCTTCTCATTATATTTCATACTTACTCTCAATTTAAAATTATTATATTCTATGATCACTAAAACAGCCCTTCCATTTAAATTTGGGCTGTTTTATGGTAAGTAATTCGGTTTTATATTAAGTTATTATCTTGTGTTTTCAAAAAACATACTTACCTTAATAAAAAACAAAATACTATTTTATATGCTGTCTACTTTTCAATTTAGATATCAATAAACGCTCTAAACTATAATTCAACGGCCATAAGAGCGCGTATATCACTGGTATTATTTTACTTATTACGACAATGAGATTTATATAAATCTTTTACATATTCATTATTGAATAAACCGCGTTGTGTTGAGCCTTCACTAAATAGAAGGTCTGAAACCATATCCTTCAATTTGTCTTTTAACCAATTTCCGATTGGAACAGTAAACATCTGTTTAATTTTTAATGTAAACAACAAACACATAAATAACAGTCCATAGAACATTACAACTGCTAATAAACACTCTATTAGACATAAAAACCATTGACCTATTAATTACATCAACCTAATATACCTCAAGTAAAAAATCGATTTATTTTTTATTGAGGTATATTATAAATTACAACCTATTTATTAATGCCCATATAATACAGGTTTAAACCACTAAAAGTATGTCTATTTTGACAAAGATATACATTAAACGCTAAATCTCACGACATCAAAAAATAATATCCTTACCATTAAGAACTTATCAATTACAAGCTAAATCCATCGTCTACAATTATGTTCTGCCCTGTCACGTAACGCGACTGTTCGGACAATAAGAATAAAACTGAACCTACCACATCTTCAACGTCCAACATCCCGGCGCCGTGAGTATTATTTTTATATGCGTCTAAAAACACATCCGGTTGACCATCAAAAATCCCTCCAGGGCTCACACAGTTAATACGAAATCGACTGTCATTCACATAAGCCACTGCATACTTGTTTAAATGCAAAATTGCAGATTTAATTGCCGCATACTCAACAGGCATCGTCATTGGAGTATTGTCATAAACATCAAATTTGGGAGCTATAACACCATAAATAGATGAGATATTCACTAACGAGAATGGCTGTAACTTATCTTGAAAATATGCAGCGCATTGTTGAGTAAATAAAAACGCACTCCCTAAGTGAAGAGATAAATTTTCGTTGAAGCTGTCTAATGAAACATCAAAAAAATGAGCTCCGTAACTTTTATTTCTTGGGTAGGTAGAATTTACAGCACCATCAATATTCGAGCACATCGAAAATAATGCATTAACACTCTCTTTACTCGTCACATCAAGTGTCGTTAAGATTAAATGTTCATCATTGGTATTTACACCTAAGGAACTTAATCGTTCTTCCATTGCTTCTACATTAATGTCTGCAGCAATAACATAACCGCCCTGAGCAAGAATTGCAGGCACTAAACGAGTACCCAATAAACCACCAGCACCAGCAATGAGGATCGTTTTTTTTTCTAATAATCTATCCATTATTCCTCCCCCTGTAAAATTGCTTCAGCCATTCTAAAATCATAAATATCATCAATGTCCACAGCTCGTGCTTTAGGTACTTCAATACTTGTCACTTTTCCTGAGAACAGGCCGTAATTATTGAGTATAAACTGTGGTGTTGAGGCATAAACGACGGTGGTTATATCGAAAACTTCTGGAGCATCTTGACGGCGAGTAACCTCTGATTCAGGTTTAATCACCAATTCAATCAAATCATCTGATGTGTGCTTAACCATATTAAAATATGGACTGCGACTAGCAGGTGTTACCGATATACAGATATCAGCATTTGCGTCCTTTCGTTGTTTAATTGCAGCTTCAACATCAATAATACCTCGAAGTGGGCTTGTGGCGGGTAAGCTAACAAAACCATCAAATTGACCGTAATTCGATTCAGCCCATTCAATCGCATGACGCCAAGAAAGCCATTCAGGACTTAAATCTGTAGCAAGCTCAGCAGGTCTTTCGATCAAGACGGCACCAGATTCGATCGCAACTCTAGCAATATCGTCATCATCCGTTGATACAAATACGTATTCAATAGACGGTGATGCGATCGCAGTATCAATCGAATATTGTAATAACGGTTTCCCCGCTAAAGGCTTTATGTTTTTACCCGGTAGCCCTTTTGAGCCTCCACGGGCAAAAATGAATGCAAAGTTCTTCATTATATTTCTCTATTCTTGCAAGCTTGTTGTTTAATTTTATCAATTAAAGCTACGGTTAGTGTCGCTTCTATAACGTTAGTACAACGATGAGACTGACCTTTAATCATTTGAATAAAGTCTGTGAGCATCGCTAGGTACATTTGGTTCTTATCCCACAGAGGTTCGCTATAAAGAACTGACGTATTTGTTGCTGTTGTAAGCGTCAGTTGGTTCTGAATTAAATCCCAATCTATACGCCCTTCCTTGCCAATGAAACTGCATTTTCGGTGAGCTTGACGCTGTAAAAAATCCAAATGTATGGCAGCCACTGCACCCGATTCTGTGAGAGTGAATATATCGGCGATGTCTTCGACATCAAGATCCAATTCATCTGATGAACGTAAAATTGCATATTGTAGGTCTAAAGGCCCTAATAACCATTGGGCGTAATCTAACTCATGACTAAGCTCAAATAAGGCTCCACCACCAAGATTTTCATTTGCAGAGACGCTGTCTCTGTAATCTTTACTTGGACGCCAATCAGGAAGATATTGACCGATCTCAATATGCACATTATATAAAGTACCAATTTTACCTTCATCTAGTAGTATTTTCAGTCTTTGAGCAGAAGGTAAATATCGTAAACAATAGCCGATGGCAACAGGAGTACCATACAACTCGATTGCTCTTTGAATGGCATTTGCATCTTCGTTCGTCGTTGTGACTGGTTTTTCGATCAAAGTTGGAATACCAGCTTCAATGAAAGGGATCGAATGCTGCGCATGAAAAGGCGCAGGAGATGCAACAATCACTAATTCCACTTCCGCGTCAATGAGTGCTTCAATGCTAGTAACAACACCATCACTATCGCTGATCTTTTCATTAAGTGTACGTCCACTCGCAGACATAACCAGTAATTCAACGTTTGGAAATAAAAACTTTATATTACGACGATGACGCGTAGCAATATTACCTAAACCAATGACAGCAACTTTATTCATAATTAATCGAGCCCTAGCATATGTATGTCTGCTTGTGCACGATTAAAATCATCCATACGGCCAATGTCCAACCAATATTCATGAATAGGAAACATCAAAAGGTTATCACGCTCATTCATGTGCTGCTCAAGCAATGTCGGCATATCAATATGATGATTTACAGGGACTGATTGAATCACTCGAGGGGATACGACATAAATACCAGCATTAACAAAAAAACGTTGAATTGGCTTCTCAACCATACTGGTTATTTTATTTCCTTTGCCATTAATTACGCCATAAGGGATTTGATAGTCGTATTCACGAACACACATTGTCGCATCTGCTTTGTTTTCTATATGAAAATCTAATAGGCGTTCAAAATCAACTTTAGTAAGAACATCACCATTCATCATAATTAGTGGTAAATCTTTTGGTAAATCAGCAGGCAGTAAACCTAGAGCCCCACCGGTGCCTAACGGAGAGTTCTCATGAACATAGTTAATCTTCACACCTAACTCAGACCCATCTCCAAAGTGTTGCTGAATTTGCTCTGCCATATAGTGAGTAGATATATAAAAATTCACAAAACCCGCTTTAATAAAGCTACGAATAACGGTTTCTAAAATTGGTTTATTACCAATTTTAAGCATAGGTTTGGGACAAGTATCCGTTAAAGGACGTAAGCGAGTACCAAATCCTCCAGCCATCAAAAACACCGGGTTTTGGTGAATTATTTTTTCAAACAAATGATGTAATGTTTCAAGCCCAACCACCTTACCATTATCGAGTAACGGGATAGACAAAATTTCTGTTCTTTCCATTAGTTCAATTAAATCTTCACGTGGCGTATTAACATCTGCGGTTATTGGATTGGTATTCATGACTTCAGTTATATCAGCCGTCAATGCAAGATTACTCAACAAACCACGACGAATATCACCATCAGTAACAATACCTTGCAAACATTCCTTATCATCAACGACTAGCGCAACTCGGAGTGCTTCTTGATTAATAATTTCTAATGCATCCCATACTGTACTGGTTGATTTAATAAATACGTTCTTCCAAGAATCACTCATGATTAACCTTATTATATTTTAAACTATATAGCATTTTTGATTACAGCTCTGCTTGGATAACAGATTTGTCCCGAAGATATATTTTGGGTCACTATAGCACCAGCGGCTACAATTGAATGTTGCTCAAGCATAATATTTTGAATAATCGTGGCACTAGCGCCGATATACACATCATTTAGTGTCGTCACCTGCCCGCATAAAGTCGCTCTAGGGGCAATATGGTTATATTGGCCAACCCGACAATCATGCTCAACAATGACGCCACTATTGATAATGCTATGTGCTTCAATCACAGTCCCGGCCTGGATAATAGCCCCCGGAAAAACCTGAACCCCTTGCTCTAGGACTGCAAATGGAGAGACTTGAGCAACATCAGAGACTATCGTTTCAAATTGATATCCAAGAGATAAGAAATAGTCATTTAACTTACGCTTTAAACCCGATCTGGGTAACATTCCAATCCCATTAACAAGTCTTACTCGTTCTGTTGAAAACATTAATACATCATCATCATTTTTAAGATGCGAAATATCATAAAAAACACCGCGCTGGCTAATGTCTTCAGGGCTAACAATAGCCAATATCTCACGTTGTTGTAAGCGTAATATATCAACTAATACGCCAGCATGCCCTCCACCACCAATAACAACAAGAGGCAGTAACTCTTGGTTACTCAACAATCAAATCCCCTACTTGGTAGCTTTTACTCGCAAATGTATTCAGTAGCGTCCAGTAATGATATGGTGACATGCCTGAACCTGGACGTTTAATCGTTAGATTATCTTCGGTGATAAGGTCACCTTCTTTAATTACTCTAGACGCAACTAAACTCTTACGAGCCACAGCTTTATTCTTAATTTCTGATACTGTAGGGCTTTTCACTCCCCCCCCTAAAGCAACTTCCACCTGACGGATTGCCTCCACCATAGCAGCGAGCTCTTGAGGTTCTAAAGACGCTTTATGATCCGGTCCGTCCATGTTTTTGTCTAACGTGAAGTGCTTTTCAATTAACACTGCACCACGCGCTACGGCTGCTATTGGAATTATGATCCCCTCACTATGATCAGAATAGCCCGCTGGTAATTTAAATGCATGGCCAAGGGTCTCCATTGCTTTCAGATTTATTTCAGCCATTGGGGCCGGATATTCCGTTGTGCAATGCAATATCGTGACTTTTTGTTTTAGTGTTTTTTGACCAAGCTCTGATGCATACGCTTGTTGGAATGCGAATTCACTTGGCGCTGCATTCTTATCCGCAATATAACCAAATGCAATAACACCTAATACCGCTTCAACGTCTGAGAGTGTCGCCATTCCAGTCGAAACAATTAAATCACAGCCAGTGCGAGCATGTTCCAATACTAATGGTGCATTAGTGATTTCACCTGAAGGGATTTTTAAACGCGTTAATCCTAAATCATTAACTAAAAAATCCAAGCTCTCGAAATCAAAAGCCGTTGATAAGAATTCAATGCCCAATAATTCACAATGCTTAACAAGTTGATGATGGGCATCATAAGAAAGTTCTAGTCTGCTTAACATCGCTAGTTGTGATTCTTTTTTTTGTGTATTTGTTACTTGATAATCAGCTTGTTTAGCATCAGCAGTTACCAAATTTTTAGCTTTAAAAGTTTGAAATTTAACAATGTCTGCGCCAGCTTGGTGGGCAGCATCAACAAGTTTAAAAGCTAATTGTTCATCACCATTATGGTTAACACCTGCTTCAGCAATAATTAAAGTCATTATCTTCTCACTCAATATCATCAAAATTTATATCGTAAAAGGCTTTTCTTGGGTTAAACGTCAATGATTTAATCATCTCCATTACTTTACTGCTCGAATCACCCTGTCCATATGGATTGAATATTTTTTCATCAACTTGTTTATAGGTTCGATTAACGGCAACCAGTATTGCATCAGAGATCGATTGCTGATTAGATTCTACGTTTAATACGCTTTTTGCAGCCAAGCGACCTTTTTGTCTCGAACCTATGTTCACCGTTGGCACATCAAACGCTGGAACTTCAATTATACCACTCGAAGAGTTACCAATGACAGCCGCCGCATGCATGACTGAACTTAGGTAGCGAACTTGGCCTAATGAAGGAATAGCCAATACTCGAATTGGATTTTTACGTGCGTATTCTTCAAGTATTGGGATTAGGCGCCGTCCACCATCATCCGCATTTGGATAAGTAATAATTATTTGATAATCAGGGTATTCATCCAAAGCCCTTAATAATGATTCGAAGCTAGCTTTTGGCGCTTCATCGCCCAAAGTAACAGGATGATAAGTAACAACAAAAAAAGGTTTATTTAATGTGAAATTTAATGACTCTGATAACTCAGGAACACTCATGAAATTAGCTCGCTGGAGATGGTCTAAACCAATAGCACCTACGTTCTTTACTCTTTCAGGTTCCTCACCTAGCTGTATTACTCGCTGGCGATATTCTTCAGTAGAAGTGCAATGCAAATAACTTAATTTAGTAATAGCATGCCTAATTGCATCATCATAAGCACCTTCAGTTAATTCACCGCCATGTAAATGAACGACAGGAATACGCAAGATCATCGCAGTCTGAGCCGCAGCGAGCGCTTCAAAGCGATCTCCGAGAATAACCAATACATCGGGTTGTAAACGACTAAGGGCATCAGCAAACCCCAGCACACCTAGCCCCATACTCTTAGCGACTCCCACAGCACTATCTGATGATAATAATATTTCAATTTTTTCATCAATAACAAAACCATCTTGCTCGATCTGCTGATAAGTGTGCCCAAACTCTGGTGATAAGTGCATACCAGATACAAGTAACTGTAATACGAACTCAGGATCTGCCTGGATGTCTTTCAAAAGCCAATACAGCAAACCATACTCAGCTCTTGTACCGGTAAATACAGCAACATTTTTTTTCATATTAAACACTTACTCCAACTGGGCTACTCGGTAAATTAATCAGGTGTGCTTCTACCCATTCAGAGACACTCAAATCTCCGCGTAAGGCATCTTTGAACATAGGTAAGCGATGCATTAACTGCCAAATAGGTCGAGTCATCACACCGCTTGCGTTGGTTTTTTCTAACATTAAGTTACGGCTAGCAACGTCCGGACAGATAATGGCATTTAACCAATAATTTGATTTCGCGTATTCAGGCTCTTGCACAAAGTGAAAATCACTATCGGCAAAGAATTCCGCGTAACGCGCTGCTAACCCACGTTTTTGTGCGAGAAAGGTCGGTAATACTTCCATCTGCGCACAGCCTAATGCCGCATTCAGATTTGGCATACGGTAATTAAATCCAGCCTCATCATGATAGAACTCATACGGGTGCGGCACTTTCGCTGTCGTTGTCACATGTTTAGTGTGTAAGCCAACATCGGGATCACGACACAACACCATACCGCCGCCACCGGTGGTAATGACTTTATTACCGTTGAAGCTAATCGCAGCAAATTCACCTAAGCTACCAGTGTGTTTACCTTTGTAAAATGAGCCAAGGCTTTCAGCGGCATCTTCGACCAAGACCAGATTCCAACGCAAACATTCTGCAATGAGTTCATCCATTTCGACGGGGTGACCAAAGGTATGCATCGGGATCACCGCACGAATACGCTGACCAGTCGTTTTGTGTATACATTCGCCTTGGGCATTCAACTTAGCAAACTGTTGTAAATATTTAGCCATCGCTTGCGGGCATAAACCCAGGCTGACTTTTGAGACATCAACAAAAATAGGTTGTGCGCCCATATGAAATAACGCATTACAGGTCGCAACGAACGTCAGCGCTTGCGTAATAACAAGATCACCAGCTTGTACGCCAGCCATATACAACGCCGTATGCAAAGCAGCTGTGCCATTAACAGTTGCGACGGCTTTACCAGCACCGGTATAGCGTTCGATATGTTGTTCAAAGTCATTCACATACTGACCCACACTCGATACAAACGTACTGTCGATAGTGTGATTCACATAGGCTTTTTCATTACCATTAAATGTCGGCACATGTAATGGTATAAAGTCATCTGTGGCATAAGTATCGCGGACAAACTTAATTAATTTGTTATGCATTTGTCTATTCCTACATTTTTCCGTCTAAGTATTTACCAGTTTCTTTATGGCCAAAATCTGGGATCATAGTAAAGAACAATTCAACGATTTGTTCTTTCGTCCAAGCACAATCCGTTTTCATTTCAGCGATGGTATTTTCAAATAAGGTGACTAATTCAGCATCAAATAATGCATCATTTTTAATGACTCCCAGATGATTAAAACGTTGCATATCTAATGTTTCATTGTCAGTAAAAAACTCTTCAAAGTCTTTTTCACCCGTGGTATCACTGTCAGTAAATAGACACGGCCATTTACCTTGCTCTGGCAGCGTATCAACCAATGCACGTGCTTCATCTTCGTCTTTACATAAATGCGGTTCATAACCTAATTGCTGTAGATATTTGACGGCGATATCGGCAAACGAGATCAAGTGTAATGATTCACTTAATTTAGGGAAAAAGATATCGCGGTTTTCACCAAAGATACATGACATTAAACATAACTCGCCCGACTCTTTTGGTGTTACAAAATAACGTTTAATATCTTGTGGAGCAACGATAGGCTGACGCTTTTGAATGCGCTGATTGAATCCGTGTAATAACGAACCATCAGAAAACGCGACATTCGCAAAGCGGGCTGTTGAAATAGTAATATCGGCACTGCGGCGCATTAAGAACATTTCCATAATACGCTTAGAAGCACCCATCATATTCACCGGATTAGCGGCTTTATCTGTCGATACGCAGAAATACTTTTTAACACCAGCAGCGGCGGCTTGTTGCATGGTTTTTTCAGTATTAAATACATTCACATCAATCATGCGCATTAAGGTATACGGGTCTTTTTCACTGCGTACATGTTTCAATGCTGATAAGTTTAAGACGTAATCATATTGACCATCGGCTTTAATAAACGCGTCATATTCTAATGAGCCAATATCTAATGCAAACGTTTGGAAATCACCATCGATATAACCAATCGAACTACGAATATCTCGCACCAGTTCAACCATATTATTTTCGCTAATATCCACAACATGGAGTTTTTTTGGCTGACGTTTGAAGATCTCTTTTGTCACCGCTTGACCAATAGATCCTGCACCGCCTAAAACTAAGAAACGAGATCCAGAGACAGCTTGTTGCAGTTGTATTTCGTGTTGCTGAATATCGGTTGTGAAAAGTGCGTTCTCACGACCGATAAGAGATAAGATCGATGCCATTATCAATTGATTCCTTAAGGTAACAATATAGTAGGGTGACTGAGCTGATTACATCATCATTCAGTGATGCCAGCAGTATATCAAAATATTACCGTATCTGTTAATTTCAGCAAAGAACCTTATTCATCGATAGGAGCGATACCTCATTAACGTCTCATATTCGCATCTATCACTCATGCATCGGGCCGTAATATCCGCGCATCTGGCACTAATTTCCCGAGTTTTTCAGCAAACACCGCCTTTGCGCCTTCATCACCATGGACAATGCGTATCTCGCGTGGTTTATGTTTGATGTGTTTAACAAAATTGATTAAATCTAGCTGATCAGCATGGGCTGAATAACCACTGATGGTATGAATACCGGCATTAATGGTGATGCGTTTACCGTTAAGATCCACATAACCCCCCTTAGGGCCATAGCGTTGGATTTCTCGACCGGGGGTACCTTGGGCTTGATAACCGACAAAGATAACATCCGCTTTGGCGTCCGGTAAAAATTGCGTCAGGTAATTGACGATACGACCACCACTGCACATGCCACTGGCAGCAATGACAATAGCCGGCTTATCACGTTGGGACAGGTACTTAACAACGGTCAGGTGATCTTGGTGGCTGTCGATAGTATACAGCTGGTCAAAATCCAGCGGATGGCGACCCTGTTTGAGTTTGCCTAACGCTTCTTTGTCCCACAGCGCTTTGAAGTCGCGGTATTTACTGGTGAAATTGGCGGCCATTGGCGAATCGACGATGATTTCGATATGCTTCCATAAGCTATTGTCTGGTGCTGTATGAATAAACTGTTCGATTTCGTAGAGTAATTCCTGAGTACGACCAATACTGAATGCTGGGATCAGTACCACCCCATTATCACTCACCGCGTGTTCAATCACCGCTTGTAACTTTTGGCTACGTTGATTGCGATGTTCGTGTCGTTTATCACCATAAGTACTTTCGATGATTAACGTATCGGCGCGATATGGCGATCGGGGTGAGGATAATAGCGGGCTGTACGAAGCACCCAAATCGCCTGAAAAAACGACACGGTGACGGCGAATGGGTTTATCGGTGGATAGTTCAATTTCGACATAGGCGGAACCAAGGATATGTCCTGCAGGACAAAACCGGATTTTCTGGCGTTGATAGCAGACTTCATCCGGTTTTATATCCTCTTTAGGGATTTTCAGTACCTCAATCGTTTGCCATTTTTGATAGGGTACGGAGATGAGTTGGTTTTGTAATAGGGAGAGGCAAGCTTGGATGAGTTTTTTATCGCGGGTGACACCAACTTTAAGGGCATCTTCAATAACAAGGGGAAGCAGTGCAGCAGTGGCTTCGGTCGCGTATATCGGACCTGTGAATCCTGCGGCTAATAAATACGGTATGCGACCGACATGGTCAATATGGCAGTGGGTGACGATGAGCGCTTTAATGGTGCGGATATTAAAGTCGATAGAGAGTTGGTTTTTATTATTCTTACCCGCGGCTTCTGAACCTTGAAATAAGCCACAATCAATCAGTACTGAATTGTAGTCATTCATATACAGCTGATGGCAAGATCCGGTCACGCCATTGACCGCACCGTGATGTAAAATACGCATTGTTTCCGTCCTTGGAAAGCAAGTTAAACGATAAATATAACGTTTAGTTTAAAATACTTAATCCAAGAAGGTAATAGGTCGTGATGCTGATTTAGGTATGACTTTAACTAAAAGCCAAGCTGAGCGATTTATATCGCCAAGCTTAACGACTTACGCTTTAATAACCATCAGGGTTATTTGATTGCCAGCGCCATGTATCAGCGGTCATATCACTAATACTACGCTCTGCTTTCCAGCCTAATTCGCGTTCGGCAAGTTCGGTGGCAGCATAACACTGCGCAATATCGCCTTCACGACGTGGCGATATTTGATAAGCCACCGTTTTACCCGATGCTTGCTCAAAGGCTTTAACCATCTCTAATACGCTGTAACCCTGACCTGTGCCTAAGTTATACGTCACCAAACCTGGATTGGTCATTAGCTTATCTAGCGCTTTTAAATGCCCTAAAGCTAGATCAACTACATGGATATAATCACGTACACCAGTACCATCAACCGTGGCATAATCATCACCAAACACGCTTAATTGCTTTAGTTTACCCACGGCTACTTGTGAGATATATGGCATGAGGTTGTTAGGGATGTCATTTGGATCTTCACCAATCAAGCCACTCTCGTGTGAACCCACTGGATTGAAATAACGTAAACGGGCAATGTTCCAGCTGCTATCAGACTTATACAGATCGGCAAGGATCTCTTCGACCATTAACTTAGAACGGCCATAAGGATTGGTTGCCGACGTTGGGAAGCTTTCATCAATTGGCACAGAAGCCGGATCGCCATACACAGTTGCCGACGAACTAAACACAAAGTTCTTCACATTGTGCGCGTCCATCACTTCTAAGATGTTAATTGTCGTCGCAATATTATTACGGTAATAGGTTAATGGGATCTGATTCGACTCCCCTACCGCTTTTAGACCAGCAAAGTGGATCACCGCGTTAATATCATGCTCAGTAAAAATACGGTTTAATAATTCACTATCCAGTACATCACCACAATAAAAGCTTACTGATTTACCTGTGATTGCTTTCACGCGCTTTAATGATTCTTCACTTGAATTACACAAGTTATCAATCACAACCACGTCTTGATTACTGTTTAATAACTCCAATACGGTATGACTGCCGATATAACCCGCGCCGCCTGTGACTAATATTGTCATGAAACTATTCCTGTTATTTGTATTGTATAAATGTATGTGTCTAAAAGTAATAATAACCCGTTGTTCATTCTAGCTAGCACGCCAAGCACGAAGCTTTGCGGTAATCACCCATACTTTCGATAGCAATAATTGATAAATAAAGAAACACACTAAGAACAGCGCCAGCATGATATATTCTGGAATGCCGACGATTTCAGCATAAATACCAAACGCAGCGTAGGCGATTGCGATAGAGCAGATAGCACATAAGTTTTGCGTGTTGTTTAATCCTAGACGCTGGAAGATATGATGCAAATGTTCACGATCGGGTTTAAACGGAGAGTCGCCACGGCGTATACGGCGGATCATAATAGCGGCCATATCCATTAACGGTACCGCTATTAACCACAGTGCCGTTACCGGACGTAATAGCGCGTCGCCTTTTTGTGATGATAGTAATAGGAACCAGATCACCGTAAAGCCAATCAACATACTGCCCGCGTCCCCCATAAATACTTTACGCTCACGGCCTAATAAACCTAAGTTGAACAGTACATAAGGCAGGATGATGACAATAAGAACAAGACATAAGTAAGCCAAGTTACTTTGTTTGTCAATGCTAAGCACAAAACCTAAGCCACCCAGGGTTACTATAGATAACCCCCCCAGTAGACCGTCAATACCATCGACCATATTAAAGGCATTAATCGCCCCGACAACCGCGATCACAGTCACAAGATAACCCACTACCCCTAGGTTAATATCACCAAAGCCAAGCATATTACCCAAGGTATGCAACTGGATATCGGCAACAAACATCATAACAACTGATAATCCGGCCTGTACAACAAAGCGAGTTTTAAAACTCAGATCGTATTTATCATCCAATGCCCCAACCAAGGTAAGGATAAAAATAGACAGCATGTACAGGCGGTAGTTCGGCAGCAGATCTGGATTATTGAATAAGAAATACATGAACGAAATACAGATAGTAATACCACCAACCAAGGGGATAGCACCATCATGGTGTTTACGTTCATTTGGTTTATCAACTAAACCAATTTCTTTGGCTATTTTACGCATGGTGAATAACGTAGTTAAAGAGAAAAAGAAAACAAAACCGAGTTCAATGAACATGCTTTTTATAACCTTGATTAGTTTGAATAATGGTAGGAATACGTAGTATGGTGTCGATCAGAATATTGATATGGATTTGGACTTTCATCCATTTAAAAATAAATAACTATACTCAAATTAATTCGAGAGAGTATATCAGAAATTAATGGGTATATCTGGACAACGTACCCTAATGCAAATGGTAGTACCACGCTCGCTGCACTCTTATTTAAGTTAACATTGCAACTATTCTGACACTGGGGGATTCAATCAGTGGCTTGTTTATATTGACATTGATTTAGTTGCAGGCAGAAAGCGCGTACCGTAACAGGCTGCAGGAAAGAGGCATTTTTCATAATGGAATTGGCCTAATATTGTTTATGTTAACCGTAGGGATCTTATTTTTTAGTTTTATCTTAGCGGATCTAATATCTCAAAAAACAGGAATAAAACAGAAAATTTTCTGTCTCATCACTGTCTCAAAATAATTTTCATGGAATATAACAAATTGAAATTAAGATGCTATTTAATAATCCCCCAATAAAACTGACTATTATGTATGAATCAATTTACGATTTAATGAATTGAATCTGCTGCAATGCTTGATTCACTAAATCCTGAGCTTGTTCTATTGAATTTGATTCCGCGTAGCAACGTAGTTCAGGTGCATTACCCGACGGACGGAAATGAATAATATCACCATTCATTAATGTCATACGCAAACCATCAGTCGTATCGATTCCAGCGACAACAAACTCAGAGAAACCTAATTGAGTTAAGAAATACTCAGGTTGTTCTTTAGCTACTTTTAAAATGGCTAAACTTTTTTCGGTTGCAAAATTTTGAATACGATCACTGTGAGTCATACGCTGCGGCAATGTGTTAACTAACGCTGAAATATTATTTTCACTTGCTGCGGCTAACAACATTAACGCAGGTAATACCGCATCACGCGTTGGTAATGCTTTAACGATTTTATTATTAACAACAACATCAGAACCTAATAAGAAACCACCATTAGCCTCAAAACCCGCGACTGAATCGTAATCTTTAGCTAATTGTTCAAATTCAGCGATGACATACGGTGAACCGATTTTAGTACGCGTAACATGGCTAAATAACTCACAGCTTTCAATCGCAGTATTACAACTCACTGGTACGGCTAATGCCTCAATCTTCATTGCATTCGCACACAATAAACCCAATACATCGCCACGTAGCCAATCACCATTTTCATCTGCAACTAACGGGCGATCACCATCACCATCGGTAGAGAAAATAAAATCAAGATCATATTGTGCAGACCAATTTTTCGCTTTTAGTTTATCTGCTTCCGATACTGCTTCAGTATCGATAGGGACAAACACATCGCTACGCTCTAGCGCAATCACATCTGCACCAAGCGCAATAAACATATCTGCATACAGATCACGACCAGCACTAGAATGCTCGTAAATACCAACACGTTTACCAGCAAGTAATGTGCTATCAAATAAAGAGGTATATCGCTCAACATAGGCTACAGCAGCTTTAGTATTTGTTACTAATTCAGGAAGGTCAGAAATAGCTTCAAATTCAGCAGTTGCATTTAAAATACCTTGTTCATCAGCTTTACTGATCTCACCGTCGGGACGATAAAATTTAAGGCCATTACGATCAAAAGGAATATGACTACCAGTGACCATGATACACGGTATGTTATCTTGCATTGAAATATAAGCTAAAGCGGGTGTTGGTACAACGCCATAATAGATAGCTTCAATACCAAGTTGCTCTAATGCTTTAATGCATGCTTGTGCCATCGCAGGACTGCTAGGACGATTATCAATCGCGATTGCTACTTGCTTAAATGTAAATTGCTTTTTTATACAGCTAATAAAAGCATGAGTAAATGCAGCGCAAGCATTATCTGTAAATTGAGTAACTAACCCACGCGCACCACTAGTACCAAATTGAATGCCTGATTTTATTATTTCGTTAGAACTAATTAACATTATACTCTCCCGTATTTGTCATCGAAACGCACAATATCATCTTCACCAAGGTAAGAACCTGTTTGCACTTCAATCAGTTCAAGAGGTAATACGCCAGGATTTTCTAATGCGTGAATTTGACCCAGAGGGATATATGTCGATTCATTTTCTGTTACTAAGAATGTTTTATCACCATTCGTTACTTTTGCAGTACCCGATACCACGATCCAGTGTTCTGCGCGGTGGTGATGCATTTGAATTGATAATTTCGCACCCGGTTTTACTGTAATACGTTTAACTTGATCGCGGTCACCAAAATCAAGTGAGTCATACTTCCCCCAAGGACGGTATACTTCTCGGTGTATCTTATGCTCTGTTCGTCCAGCTTGTTTGAGGTGATTAACAATTTTCTTTACATCTTGAACTCGGTCTTTATTGGCAACTAAAATCGCATCTTTTGTTTCAACAACAACAATATTATCAATACCCACAGTTGCTATAAGCTTATTCTCAGAGTAAAAGTAACCATTTGAAGAATCAATACTAATTACATCACCTTTGGTGACATTGTTATTTTCATCTTTTACAGAAACATCCCATAATGCAGACCATGAACCAACATCACTCCAACCGGCATCCATTGGTACAACCATTACATCAGCACTTTTCTCCATTACTGCATAATCAATCGAATCGTCAGGACATAATTCAAATGCAGCTTTATCAACACGAATAAAACCCATATCTGAATTAGTTTCAGACATTGCATTTACACACGCGGCAATAATTTCTGGATGATGAATTTTTAATTCTTCAATATAACGTGAGGCTTTAAACAAGAACATACCACTGTTCCAGTAATAATCACCACTATCAAGATAACGTTGTGCAGTTCCTAAATCTGGTTTTTCTACAAACTGATTTACACTAAATGCGGCACCTTTAGCTTCACCCGCATTGATATAACCATAGCCGGTTTCTGGTGAAGTAGGTACGATACCGAATGTAACTAATTTACCGTCTAGAGCAAAAGGTAATGCTTTTTCAACTGATGACTGAAATGCTGCAGTATCTTCAATTAAATGGTCTGCTGCGAGTACTAATAAAACAGGATCTTCGTCTTGTTTCGCAGTCTTTAATGCTTGTAATGCAGCCAAAGCAATAGCAGGTGCTGTATTACGGCCAACAGGCTCTAATATAATACCACTATGCTCAAAACCACCTAAACGCAATTGCTCTGCAGCAATAAAGCGGTGCTCTTCATTACAAATTAATAGTGGTGCTTGATGTTCAATACCAGAAAGACGTGCAACAGTTTGCTGCAACATAGATAATTCACCAGTCACAGTTAAAAACTGTTTAGGGTAAAGCTCTCGAGAAAGCGGCCATAAACGACTGCCAGTGCCGCCAGCCATAATTACAGGAATTAACATAGATTACCTTATTTTAATTTTTTAAATATATTCAACATTTTTTCGGCCATTAAATCTCGACTAAATTCTGAAGCAGATTTAATACTGTCATTTTTTAACTCTGTATATAGCCTTGATTCATTTTTCAACTTTAAAATACCGTTAACGATTTCATTTACATTCTCTGGTTGAACGGTTATTCCTGAGTTTGTGTTTTTAATAATAGCGGTTGCTTCACCTTCAGGAACACTCATAATTGTTGGAATTCCCATCCCCATACATTCAAATATCTTTGAGGGAATAACAGTTTTAAATAGATCACTATTTTTAAGTGGTACTAAAGATACATCGCATAACGACCATACTCTAGGCATCATATCTTTAGGTTGACGGTCTATAAGTACTACATTATTTAATTTTTTATTTTTAACTAGATCTACCACTTTTTGTCTTGCTGCACCGCCCCCAGCAAAAACAATACGAATATCGGATTCTGATTGTAATTTTTCCGCTACAGCTACAATATTTTCTAAGCCATGAGCCATACCGTGAGTACCGATATAACCAGCTACAAACTTACCCTCTAAGTCATATTTTTTAGCTAGTTTTTTATCTTTTTCTAGTGCTGGCTCATATTTAGACAAATCGACACCATTTAAAACAACATCTATTTTATTTCCATCAATACCACGCTCAATTAATTCTTTTTTAAAAGAATGAGTAACAGTGATAATAGAATCAGCACGGCGATATAAAAATAACTCGAGTTTTTCCAATAAGCGGATAACATTACTGTCTTTCATTGCGCCAACAGCAGTAATAGATGCCGGCCATATATCGCGCAACTCAAATACAAATGGCTTACGTCTTACTACCGATAGAACCCAACCGGCACAGGCACAGAAAAATTGTGGGGATGTTGCAACGATTACATCAGGTTTCGTTTGAAATAGTCCTGCAATAAACCCCATGACCATGAATGACATATAATCAAGAATTCGCTTAACAAACCCTTCATTTGCCGTAATATAAGTTTTGACTCGAATTACATTAATACCGTCTAAATCACTTTTTTGATATAACGTATTTTTATAACCGTCAAATACCCTACCTTCAGGAAAATTAGGTGCGCAGGTAATTACTGTAACCTTGTGCCCCGCTTGTACCCAACGAACTGCGTGTTCATAAGTACGCGTAGCAGGTGCATTTCCTTCTGGTGGAAAATTATCGGTTAAAAATAAAATATGCACTATTTCTTACTCCATATACATGATACTTGCATCAAATTATCCGTAAATTTGAAGCATAATTTTTTACTTGGAATCGAAATACCAAACTCAGGATGCCAAGTTGTATCAACAATTGAAACTTGGGCCTTTTCTACTGTAATATTAATGATGTAATTATTTGTTACTAAATAAATTGTACTATTAGTAATATTTAATACTGTAACATCTGGGTGTAGGTGTAAATAACTCTCAGCTTGTTCAAATGTACCTTCCAAATGATCAATAATATCAAGCGAATTATAAGTAACGGTCCACTTACGATTATGTATACAGTTAACACCTTGCTTTTTAAAGCCGTCATGCTCTGCTGAAAATGACACAGCATTACGATTAACCTCACCAACTACACGATTTCTCAATGTCGCTCGTTTAGCTACGCGAAAACCACTCCATACTTGTGAGGAGTTTAAGTCATCCACAGATACTGTATTATGAGCTTTTGTTTGACGCTGTCGTAAACGCTCTTCACTTAATCCATACCCAGATATACCTGAGTTAACGAAGATACGTTGGGTGCCAAGTGATAACTCAAAAGACAGGGTATCAGCATGTGCATGACCGGGGATATAATCTGGACCAATAGCAGCTAAGTCGGCTATTAATGACATATCCTTTGATTTAACAATTACGTAACCAGAATCTGTTAAATCAATTAATTTAATATTATTTACTTCATATTTTTGAGTTAATGTCTTAAAGCCTAATACACTTGCATAACCGTAAATAGTATTGTTGCTTGGTGCAATACCGAATACTGAATCATTAAAGAAACTAATTTCACCATCGTTATGACTCATCACTTTTAACCATTGCAGCATTTTTAAAATAGCTGAATGTGTGTTTTTGATAACTTGCTGGGATACTTTATTAGGATATGTCTTAAAAATATTAATTAAATCGAGTAAGTCAACAAGCATTATAGCGTGATACATAGGTGTTAATTCAAAATTACCACCATCATTTAATACTTGCTCTTTTAGCTCTCGATTGTAAATAGCTAAACCGGTATTTAACCATGATTTGGCATTGCCACAATCAAAATACAACCCTGAAAATATAAGTGCTTTTGCATTAACAAAAAGGTGATTACCTAAGATATGAGTTTCTAGATCTTGGGATAAAAAATCTGCTTGTTGCGCTAGGCTATCTAAAATATGTTGTTCTGGTGATATGTGCCCTAAAAAAGATTTTATCCAGTTAACAATACGTAATGATGTCGGATAAGGTTCCCAACCATTACCAACAGCAGGTGGGTTTTCATCGATCCAACGTTGAATAAATTTAAGCTGACTAGCAGTACGCTTATTACTATCCAATGCACATAAATCATCGAAGTAGTGCAAATTGTATAACCATAATTTAGCCTCATTATCGTTATTCCAACTTGCTTTGTCTTTAATATCAGCGCGATGATTTAAAAAAATAACTTGATCATAATCGAATATCTTTCGATTATACAGACCATAAGTAATCCACTGACCTGATATCTCAGTTAATGAACTTGTTATTGCATTAAACTTAGGATGAAGGATTTTTTTTAGGATGCGATTAATAATTTGTGTTGTTTTTAGGTGTTTTACGGTGTGAAAGTAAATTGCTATTTTCATATTTCCAAAAAAGATAGTTATCTATCCTAGTTCCTTATTGACAACTTGGTATCATACGATGTTATTTTATGAGTATATTTATTATTTCCGCACTCCTAAATAAATGTTTTTATTTGTCATTTTATTATATACAACGTTTTCGAAATATTTACTTATTATCATAGTCAATATCAATGTTAACACACTAGTTAATACTAGATAAAACAAAAACACCATTACATTGGACGTAGCACCAACTAAATACTTAGAAATTATATTACGTGATATCAAATAAGAATAGGGATGTAATAAATACAGAGCAAAACTGATATTACCAAAAAACACAAACTGTTTTAAAGATAAAAATCTACTAATCAAAGTTTTTGAAGACAACAATGTAACCATAAAAGAAAATAGTAACACAGGAATAAATAAGCCATACAAATTGTCAAAAGTTAACACCCAAGAGAACTTATTACCAGTTGACACAAAAAAAACCAAGAAAATCAATAATGATAATTGAACGAAATTCAATAAATAAAGATTAATACTTAACACTTTACTCTTTACTCTTTTATCACAAATGGATAAGGCCACGCCTAAAGCAAAGTACATAGAAATTGGATAAAATAATAAAAGGTATATTGAAATCGCCAAGCTAAACAAAAATAAAACATAATGTTTTTTGCTATTAAGGTAAGAAACAATAAAAAAGGTCACTATATAATACCAAACTTCAAATGTTAGAGACCATGCATTTGGTGTTAGAGACTTAGTACTCAAAAATAAATCTAAAAAAAGTAAATTTGATATAAGGTTCACATAACCTAGTTTATTTTCGTCGATTACAAATAACTCATTAGATATAAAATAAAACAAAGTAAACAGTAGGAATAATGGATAAATACGCCAAAATCTGTGCATAAAAAAACTCTTCACAGAACTTCTTAAAGAGGCTTTATAAATAACAAAACCACTAAGAAAAAAGAATATTTCCACACCAAAAACACCTATGTTAGATAAAACTTTAGACCACGCCCCCCCTATGCCACTATCGACATGTATTACATAACCATTAATAATATGCGTAAAGAAAACCATCAAAGATGCGATGCCTCTCATACCATGAAATGACAAAATGAAATTATTTATATTCTTCATAAATAAAGGTAAATATTACCTATGACTCCAAATATATTCAGCCTGAGAAAAAAAACTATTCTGAGAATAATTTTTATGAAAAAAATTAAAACCTTCTGTCGATATCTTTAAAATTTCATCTTCACTGCTTAACAATGTTCTAATATGCTCTTCCATACCTCCAATACTTGCTGATACAAGTGCTGATTTCCCATGAGAAACATTTATCCCTTCAACTCCAACACTCGTAGTAACTAGAGCTGATTTATTTCTCAAAGCAACTAAGCTTTTAATTTTTATTCCAGCCCCCTCTTCCTGAGGATTGATAAAAATACGTCCTTTATTAAATAACTGACTCTCATTATCAATAAAGCCCAATGCAATAACACCATTCTTTTTATCGTCAAATATTTCAGTTCCTTTACCTGCAATAAAAAATTGGGAGTTAGGGAATTCTTCAAATATCTTTGGCCATACAGTATAAATAAACTTTCTAAGTGAGGCTCCCTTCCTCATATCGGATGTTCCAATATGAATTAAATTTTTGGAGTTTACAGTTTCAACCGTATCTTCAACCGGTTCGAAATAGACGCTTAAGACTGAATTAACATGAACATTAATTTGATTGTAATACTCTTTATCATCATCTGAAATGGCAATAAAGTAATCCGATTTTTTTGCAATACATTGTTCAAATTTTTTAATTTTAATTAATTCAAACGTCCAAGCAAGCCTAGATATTATATTTCCTTTATGTTTCATTCCAAAAAAGCCTTTATAAACGGCATTGTGACTTCTAACAATATGATAAGAGTTATTAAAAGCAGACTTGAATTCATTTAGAAAATAAGCAGCAGGAATATCTTCGTAAAAAAAATCACATCCATTCACACCTAGTTCATCTAAGATAGTTCTAACATCACCCACGCTTCGCTTGAATCTCATACAGATCGCAGGATATTTAGAAAATAGTGACTCTAAAAACCGTAGCGCTTTACTACTCCTAAAGAAGTCGACAGCTATAAACTCAACACTTAAAAAATTATTTCTAAACTCTGCGTCAAAAGTCTCATCTTCAGGCCCTAAATAAACAACTCGTTTATATTTTGAGACTATAAATGATAAAGTTGAATTACAGGCGATTTCATAACCTTTTTTATTTCCAGGCCAACAACCTGAAATTACAACACATGTTTGATTGTGTTCATTTTTCATTCTAAAACTCTTTATTTAATAATTAATATGAAGTTGATTTTATCTTTCTGTTTATTTCAAAGATGGCTGGTATAAACCTTAACTCAATATATTTATATGATATAACTGCGAAAACATAACAAAAAATAACACTTAAGATAGATGTTAAATAAAACTCATCAAAATCTAAAATTACTATGATTTTTATAAAAAAAGGCAATGTAAAAACATGCGATAGATACAATGAATATGATGAATTCCCAAGTAAGCAAAATAACTTAGATCTAAAAATACGACTATCATCTAAAATCAAAAAAGATATAATCAGAAGTGTTGATGGAATACCATAAAATAAGAAACGGTAGTAATCATTTGAATCAAAATATGAAAAGACAATTCCTATTACAATTGACATTGAAAATAAAATAACACCTACTTTCCAATTAACACTCCTAATTAAATATACATATTTTGCAATCAAAATCCCCATGATAAATTCAAGTAACATTGGATTAAAAATAACATCTCTAGTCTGAATGAATCCATCTAAATCATAAAACATTGCGAATAAAACAATCGGAGTAACCAAAGCTGAGATGTATAATTTCAGTGACCCCCCAAATGCTTTCATTGCAAATACATAGGTAATATAAAAATAAATTTCGTAACTCAATGTCCAAGCAACATAAAGAATAGGTGCATATAAGCCATCTGCATTCTTAGCAGGGAATAGAAATAGAGATGAAATAAAATGAAATGTATCAAAATTATATTTTGATAAGGATGTGGCAGCTGAAATTACGATGTAAATCAAAGTAAATATAAGATATAAAGGCATTATTCTTTTTAATCTGGACCGAAGAAATGAAACTATACCTATATTTTTTTTCTTCATTGAGCTTGTGTATATAACAAAGCCACTTATGATGAAAAATATATCAACTCCAATTGACCCAAGCTTCTCCAGACTAACCCCTAGAATAGAAAGATCAAATTCCGCGTCGAAATGATTACTATATTGTATACTAAAATGAAGGAATACAACTAATGATGCAGCAACGGCCCGTAAAAAATTTACTGAATAAAACATAAAAACAACTCACAAAGAACCATTTCCTTCAGAAATGACTAACATAGACAAAAAGAATCCAACTAAATATCAATTTTCATTTAAATATCAATTTTCATTTAAATATCAATTTTCATTTAAATATTAGATGTCATTTAAAATTATACAAATCAAATCTTAGATCTTCGCTCATATATAAAATCAACATTATCATCATTTTGAGACAAATATCCTAACCAAAAAAAAGTCATCGCAATATTATCAAGAGAAAGGAGTCCCATAAAGTATACTGATTGAAATATAACCACGCCAAAAAGTAATTTAATGCTACCTTTATTATATGTAATTTTCGTGCACATAATATAAACATAATAAAAAAACAATGATAGTCCAACAAAACCATAAACAAAAAGAAAAAATATAATCAAACTTTCAGTAACTATGGGGACAGTACCTACACCAAGAAAAAAATTATCTAAGATATTTGGCCAAAAATAATCAGACCATAATTTAAATCTAATAATTGAAGATGAAACGGATGTAAAATCAATGTTAACGACATAATTCATATACAAAGGCAGTATAATTGTAATCAACAACGACATAATAACACTAAAAAATAGAAGTAACGATTGCCTATTCCTAAGAACAATTAAGGCCATGAAAATAAATAAGCTACTTCGAGTTCCTGTTAATAATATCCCGATACCACTAATTATAAAAAACAATATCAATTCAACACTTGAGCGCCCCCTAAAACAATAAAATATAACTATATTAAATAAAAGTATAGCACTCATATCTTGAGGGTTACTATATATACCACTATGCCTCATTCCAGAATTAAAATAAAAATCAACTATAAGGTAAATTAAGGAAATTATAGTGAACAACCATATGCACTTTCGAATAAAGGTTGAGTTAATCACATTAACTGAAGCACCTAAAAGCAAGCCTAGCGGTATAAAAATAATCATCCTCATCATGTAGCTAAAATTCAATCCCACATTACCTACATTAAAAAAATTTTTGGCTAAGTCTCCATCCGTAGAAATAGCAAAAAATGGTTGCATAATAAGATTACTGTTACCATCTTGAAAAGATGTAAGCATCCCATAAGCCAAAACGAATACAGCCCAAAATATAAAAGGTAAAATATAGTAAAAACTTCTATTCAATCTAACTTTATTATTTAAAATAAGTATAAAAAACAAAAAAAACAATACACCATTGAGAATATATTGAATTTTTATATTAAAAAAAACATCTCTTACAAATAGAGGGTAAATAACCGATATAAATAAAATAGATAATTTTGATAGATTAAAAAAAGTTATTTCGTTATTGTGTATGCTCATAAAGATATTGACTTATTTTTCGTGTTTCTGACAATAAAAAAAAGAAATGGTAAAGTACGGGAAAATAAAGTAGCAACTAGAATACCAAGACTAAATCCGATTAACCCATCCCAGTTCCAGCCCAAAATAGAAAGCATTATATGAAGAATGGCTTCAATCAATGTAAAAAAGACTTGTTTATTAACAATGTTTTCACTTCTCAATAAATAATCAAAATAATCAGATAGTAATCTAAAATAAGTGAACATCGCAATAAAAATCACAGATTTATAGGGTATTGTAAGTACAATACCTACCCAAATAGAAATTATATTAGGCAATAGTAAACAAAATATAAATAATGTTAAACCAGAACCGAAAACAATAGCAAACGATAACCGTCCTCTAAATATCAAATACTTAGAATAATCACTTTGGTACAAACTTGATAATAAAGGCAAGCTTGGATAAATTAACAACATAAAAACAGTATGAATATATATATATATTCTTAGGACTAAAGAAAACTCAGTAAGTTCTTCATTATCAATCCCCAGACTTGAAAGTAATACTATATCAGCGCCATTAATGAGCATTAATGACAGTCCAAGCAATAAAAACTTAACCGTATCTGGCATTAATTTTTTAATTACATCAATATCAAAAAGCTGTAATCTAAATTGCAAACCTTTATCTTTATAAAGATATAGTATCGACAATCCATTACCAATCAATAATACTCCATGTTGGATCATGATTGCCTCAATAAAATCATCCACGCCAAGAAGTACGGAATAGATTATTGAAGTACATATACAAGCAATCATTAATAAAGAATGCTTATATGTCTCATGGTATGCAGTAAAAACTTCTCTTGATATTTTCAATGGCATGATTAATGTGGATATGAATAATACCATCCATAATTCATAATCATATCCGTTTATAGTTTCAGGGTCCGATAAAAAGATCAATACGTAAAACAATGTTATTGTAATTACTGATGATAACGTGGTTATTATCAAACCATTAAAAATAACTTTATCATGCGGATAGTCTTTAGACATTAATAAATTTTTTTTTACTGCTTCGCTAGCACCAGTATCGATCATAACTAGTTGACCAAAAGACAGAATTACTACAAATATAGCATAATCATTTTTACCAAATGAGGATATCAAAATATGAGTAAGAATTAGTGTTGATAAAATCTGTATACCTTTGAAACCAGCTAAACTAATTATATTAATTTTATATTTTAAAAAATCATTCATTGATAAACTCAATAAGTTTATCCGCTAACTGATTAGAGACTGCTTTATATGAATAGCAAGTAATGGCCCTTTGATATGCTTTTGTTTTCATTTCATAAAGTAGAGATTCATCCTGCTTCAGCATTTTTAAAACATCTCTTAGTTCTTTACTTGAGGAGTGTTCAACTAAAAAACCAGCATTATTGACTACATTACCAATACCACCAATATTAGAACCTATAACACAAAGACCTGAAGCCATAGCTTCAATAAGTACTCTACCGAACTGCTCTAGATATCCGTTACATGGTATAGATGGTAAGACCAATACATCAGACTTCTTCATCAGTTCAAGAGCTTTTGAATATTCCAAGTATCCATGGAATTCAATACTTTCTGAACTTATACTTTTTAAATAATGCAATTGCGAGCCATCACCAACTATATCTAAAGATACGCCCTCTAACTTATTTACTGATTCAATTAGAAACTTAACACCTTTATACTCCTCTAAAAGCCCAACATAAATGACTTTTAATATACCATTACTTTTTTTTATTTTCGCATTAAAAAACTTATCATTTACACCAAATGTATTTTGAATGAAGACTTTATGATTATATTCTCTTTCCTTTATCACCTTATCTACTTTATGATCTAACGCATTTATTGCGACACTGCCATTAAAAGTATAATTAATACACCATGGGTACAGGTATCTTCTGATATCAACCAATGGTAAATCAGAATAGTTCCTATTCTGATTTAAGGCTGACCAAAATATAACAGGTGATTTAATTTTCTTAGCTAAATATGCGATTTGAACAGAAACTATTGAATTAGGTTCTTCCATACAATATATTAAGCTGGGTTTGATATTCTTAAGTACTTTAGCTATACCTAAATAAAAGTGAGCATGTTGCCTACCACTTTTTCCGAACATAGTTTTAATTTTTATATGATTAAAACTTGCCCCCTTCATAGTTACGGCGTGCGTAATTACCTTTTCTTTATAAACTTCAGGCGTTATTAATGTTAATTCAATTGACTTATTTTTAAGTTTATTTGATAATTCCTGAATTAATTCTTGATATGATTCGACAACAAGATGATGGCCAATAACAACTATCTGTTTATGCATTAATAACTTCCTCATAGAAAAAAATCATTTCACTTCCAATTTTTTTATAATCTAAGTCATTATTACTACTGAGCTTAAATTCTGTATTTAATGCAGCTCTAATAGCTTTAGAAATACTGTTCACATCTGTCGGATCGATAAACCATGTGTTTTTATCAAAGTAATCTTTCACACCACCGTTTTTAGTGACTACTAGATTGCACCCATATGAAATAGCTTCGAGTCCAGAAATACCAACACCTTCCATTTGAGACGGGAGACAAAATACTTTAGACTCTCTCATTAACCTAATTTTATCTTCCTCACTTACTTTCCCTAGATATTGAACATTACTCTTATCCTTAATAGCTCTTAAAACGTCCTCTCCATATTTACCGCTAGATCGAATACCAGCTAAAACCAATTTCACTTGTATATCATCACATGCTCGAATCAGATTTATAACATTTTTTCGACTATTACCGATGTCACCTAAAAATAAAACCTGACTTTTAGCTTTAGCTACAATGCCAGATTCAAATTTAAATGGAATTTTGACTATTTTTGTTGGTTTTTTAATTCTATATGCATTTTCAATTCTTCTTTTTTCTTCTAGACTTCGAACTAAAATCCCATCAGCTAAGTTGCATATATCGAAACTTCTTACCAAGTTACTATACATTGATGGAACCTTTTTCATACAGGCTAAAGATACTCTCAATAGGAGGTTGCTTTCAACCCTATCTATAATAGGACTAACAACAAGAGGCTTTTTTTCTTTTAATTTTAAGGATAATCCGTAACTCCCTTCATTAGCCATAAAAAGATGGCACAAATCAATATTGTCCCAATCTGGAGAAACACCTAACTCTAAGTATTCAACATCAACGCCTACTTCACCTAATGCTTTTTCTCTAGCTTTCATTTCGTTAAAAACACCACCAGATTTACTATCGAGATTAATATATGGGGGCGCTACAAATAGAATTTTCAATTTTACATCTCAACATTGGACATTGTGGAAAGAGGGGATGATATGTATATAAGTTACTACACCATAGTATTAGGAACTATTTTTTTAGTTCCAAATACCTTTGGTATCAATTAAAACACCTGATTTAGGCTTCTTTGTCTTAAACTCGTTATGATCTACAAGTAAAATGTGAATATCAGCTTCAGCAGAAGCTATATCAAAACATACCAATTGAACATTCGATAATTCGCTTGGTAACATATTAATATTGGGTTCAATAGATATTACTTGACCGCAATGCATTTTCGCTATATTTTTTGTGATATCAAGAGCTGGGCTTTCACGTAAATCATCAATATCAGGCTTAAATGCTAAACCATAACAAGCAATTGTCACATCTTTAGCTGTCTTTTCAGGGTTCTCCTGTAAAAAATCCGCTATAGCTATTTTAACCTTATTAATAACCCAACCAGGTTTACTATCATTGACTTTACGAGCTGTATGAATCATTCGAGCTTCTTCAGGCGTTTTAGATACAATAAACCACGGGTCAACAGCAATACAGTGACCACCTACACCTGGACCTGGCTGAAGGATATTAATACGCGGATGACGATTAGCTAAAGAAATCAGTTCCCATACATCAATGTCTAACTTATCGCAAATCATTGATAATTCATTTGCAAACGCAATTTGTACATCTCGGCAACTGTTTTCTGTTAATTTAGCCATTTCCGCTGTGCGAGCATTGGTAATAACACAATCACCTTGTACAAATATTTTGTAAAGCTCAACAGAACGCTCAGAACAACGTTTTGACATACCACCAATAACGCGGTCATTTTCCACTAATTCACGTACAACATGACCAGGTAAAACACGTTCAGGACAATGAGCGACATTCACATCCGCATTTTCACCGCTTTGTTGTGGAAATGATAAGTCTGGGCGGATCTCAGCAAGCCATTCGGCCATTTGTTCCGTTGCACCAACTGGTGACGTCGATTCAAGAATAACCAAATCACCTTTTTTCAACACTAGGGCAATAGCTTTACTTGCCGCTTCAATATAGCGTAAATCAGGTTCAGGGATCTCACCTTCAGCGCAAACCTTAAATGGTGTAGGTACTGCGATTAAAAATGCATCTGCAGGTTCTGGTGATGTAACCGCTTTTAGGTAACCTTCTGTTACTGTAGCATGAACAATCATATCTAGCTCAGGTTCTACAATGTGAATCTCACCGCGATTAATTGTATCAACAGCGTGTTGATTTACATCAACGCCAATCACTTGTTTTTTACGTGATGCAAACATGGCTGCGGTTGGTAAGCCAATATAACCAAGCCCTACGACTGAAATTGTTTCAAAAGACATTATATAACCTTATTTATTTGCTAATTCATTTAAAATACGTTCGCATGCTTTTCCGTCACCATAAGGGTTATGGGCATAGCTCATCGCTTTATAAGCTTCGTCATTTGTCAGTAGTTCATTTAAATTTGAAACTAATGCATCAACTTCAGTACCGACTAATTTAACAGTACCCGCTTCAACGGCCTCTGGACGCTCTGTTGTATCTCGCATAACCAGTACAGGTTTACCTAGCGAAGGCGCTTCTTCTTGAATACCACCAGAATCAGTTAGAATGATATTTGCACGACCCATTAAATAAATAAATGGTAAATACTGCTGCGGTTCAATCAAGAAGATATTATCAATGCCTGCAAGGATGCGGTTAACCGGTTCGCGTACATTAGGGTTTAGATGCATTGGATATACAATCTGCGTTTCAGGATGTGCTTTTGCTGTTATCGCTAACGCTTCGCAAATACGCTCAAAACCGCCACCAAAGCTTTCACGACGATGGCCTGTCACTAGGATCAACTTTTTATTTTCATCTAAAAATGGGAACGATGCTGACAAGGTAAGATTCAAATCAGAATCATTATCGACCTTATCTTTCATCATTAACAATGCATCGATAACGGTATTACCTGTCACTGAAATATTATCAGGGTTGAAATTTTCTTTAAGTAAGTTTTCTTTCGACGTTTCAGTAGGGGCAAAGTGATACTTAGTCAAAGCACCCGTTAACTTACGGTTACCTTCTTCAGGCCAAGGCGAATAAATATTGCCGGTACGCAAACCGGCTTCAACATGACCAACATCGATTTGTTCATAATAGGCTGCTAAACTTGCTGCGAATGTTGTCGCTGTATCACCATGCACTAATACCACATCTGGCTTAAATTCTTGCAGAATTGGTTTTAGCTCAAGTAAAATACGTGCAGTCACATCATTAAGCGTTTGTCCCGCTTTCATGATGTTTAAATCATAGTCTGGTGTAATTTCAAATAGCTCAAGTACTTGGTCTAACATTTCACGATGCTGGGCTGTCACACAACATTTCGCTTCAAATCGCTCATCCGCAGCGAGCGCATGCACAAGCGGCGCCATTTTAATCGCTTCAGGACGCGTACCGAAGACGGTCAAGACTTTCTTTTTTGACATGATAGACCTACGTTTATTTAAAAGTTAATAGCTAAGATTTAATAACTAAGAATGGAAATACTTCAACAATAAAGCTCAGCAATATAAGCATCACTGAGCCAGTTTATATTCATAATGAGACACATAGCGATGATTAACTATCTGTAATTGCTTGATTTGTTATGTTTTACACAACGGCCCCAATAGGTTATGCCTTATCACTCTCATAGCTATAGTTATAATACCCATAAGATGCACTCGCTTTCTTCTCAACCGCATTTAGAATAAAGCCTTTCACTTCAATCCCAGCCATTTCAAAACGATGACGTGCAACTTCAATTTCTTTCACAGTGTTTTGGCCAAAGCGGCCGACCATTAATGTTGTACCTGCTAATGCGCCTACGATGCTTGGGTCTGTTACCGCAAGTACTGGTGGTGTATCAATTAGTACTAAGTCATATTCGCTTGATGCCCATGTGATAAAATCAGCAAAGCGTGGATGCATTAACAGTTCAGACGGGTTTGGTGGAATTT
Organism: Moritella sp. PE36; assembly: GCF_000170855.1. Taxonomy (GTDB): domain Bacteria; phylum Pseudomonadota; class Gammaproteobacteria; order Enterobacterales; family Moritellaceae; genus Moritella. The sequence goes on from NZ_ABCQ01000001.1 coordinate 47,806, forward strand.
GACCACGAGTAATAATATCGAGGTTTTCAATACCCGAAGCTTTAATTACGTCTTTGGTTTCTAATTTACCCGACAGCATTTCTGATAAACCGTTATCCCAGGCTAGGTTGAAGTGGCGCTGTAGGTAACCTTTACGCATGTCACCATCGACAAGCAGTACTTTTTGCCCTGTTTTGGCAATCACAGCTGCAAAGTTAACGGATACAAACGATTTACCAATGCCCGGCGCCGGCCCCGAGATCATCACTACGTTGTTCTTCGCTTCCATCATGGCAAAATGCATGCTGGTACGTAGGCCACGTAATGCTTCAATCGCAAGATCCGCGGGGTTTGATTCTGCTAACAAGGTTTCATGTAATTCAAAATTCTTTTTACGCTTATTGTGCTTAACCTTAACGTCCATCTCTGCTTGCCAATCTGACATCGGGATACTGGCATAAACTGGTAACCCTAATGCTTCAATTTCATCCGGGTTTTCTACCCCTTTATGCAGTGCAGCGCGAACGAGCACAACAGCTACAGCTAACATGCCACCCAGTAACGTCGCTAATACTACAATCAGCGATTTCTTCGGTTTAACCGCTTTGCTATAAGCTTGCGCTGTATCGAGGATACGTACATTACCTACCGTACCGGCTTTCAAAATGTTCAGCTCTTGCACCTTGTTTAATAACTGAATATAAATCTGTTGATTGACTTCAACATCACGCTTCATGCGTAATACGTCACGCTGAGTTTTTGGTAATTGTTGAACTTGTGCATTCAACTCATCTTGCTTGGCTAATAACACTTGGCGTTTATCTAATAGCGATTTATAAGCCGGATGGTCCTTGGTAAAACGTTGGCTTATTTCACTTTCTTTAAAGGTTAATTCATTTAACTGCGATTCTAACGCCACCATTACTTTTAACGTTGATTCCGCTTCCAAGCCTAAATCGATTGAGTCATTGGCTTGACGAAAACGATTAAGCCTATCTTCAGCAGCGGTTAATTCGATTTTAATGTTTGGTAAATGGCCTTGTAAAAACGCCAAGCTTTTTTCAGCTTCTGCCGAGTTACGTTTAACATTTTGTAAGAAGTAATTTTGGCTGACGTCATTAAGAATGTCTTCAATTAGAGCTTTATCTTCATCACTGAATGTTAACTGTAAAATACCGGTTTGTTTACCACGTTCACTCACCGATAAGTTCTGTTGTAACCACTGAATAGCATCGAGTTGTGATTGTTTAGCGACCGAAAACTCATCTGTATTGTTACCCACTAATGCTTGCACAAATAAACGATAGTCATTGCTTTGTGCTAATACACCCACAACACCGGATAAAACCTTGCGCTCATTACCGTCATACAATGAATAAGCGCCTTTACTGGCATCATCAATAATCAAACTAAATGCTGGTGAAGCATAACTTGGAATTTCAAAACGGCTAATGACGATGTCATTCTGTTGACCGCTAATACGTGCGAACCCTCTACCGACAACAGGCAGGTATTTAGGCGCAGCAAGCGTGGTTAAATTTAGTTTTTCAACGGTTTGGCTTAAGATCATACGTGACTTAATGATCTCAACTTCGGTAGTCGCAGAAGACTCACTGGAAAACAAATCACCCATGTCACCAACAAGGGCAGACATACCACTACTTTTTTGTTCAACTTGGATCAAGGCATCGGCTTTATAAACCGGTGTCGCTAATAACGCATAAGCGATACCAAACACAGCAAAGATAATGGTAACCGCAATAATGCTCCAACGTGCATCGAGTAATATCCCGAATAACTTACCTAAATCGATTTCGTCCGCATCACCGTTTGGTGACGACTGCGGTTTGTTGCTCTGATTGAGAGTATTACTGCTCATAATTATAATCTAATTCCAATGTTTAAATTTAAGCGCTAAAAAGCGAGATTGTTGAGCAATCTCGCTTTACTAACATATCTTGTATTAATCTAATTGCTTTTAACCTAGCTGCTATTAACCTAACTACTCTTAGCCTAGTTTGAGAGCCCAAGCTTTAGCCGAGGCTTCAATTAGCTTGTAAGCATGGTCAAACGCTTCTTTACGCTGACGGTACGGATCCGGGATATCTTGCTTTTGCAGCCACTGACTAAACAACATGGTTTTACCACGCGCTTCTGGGGCAATGTTGGTTACCGCGTTGATATGACCTTGTTCCATCACTAAGATCAAATCAAATTCACGACACAATGCCGAGGTTAACTGACGGCCTTGATGACCCGCTAAACTAATACCGTGTTCCTCTGCAACCTGGCAAGCAAGTTTATCTGCCGATTTCCCCACCAGAGCGCCAACACCGGCAGATTCCACATTTTTATTCGGTAATAACGACTTAAGTAAATACTCGCCTGATGGTGAGCGGCAAATATTACCCACGCACACCACTAAAATATTATTAAACATAACCACAACCTTTCGATTAATTCTTCAATTCAGGATCCATAAATTACCAAGTTCGAACACGGTTAATGCCTTCAGTCAGGTTATTAAACCCTGAGATAGTTGGTAATATCTGACCAATCACACGGTTCCAACGGGTAATGGGTGCCGCAGTCACATAAACAATGTCATAAGGCTGTAATTCAAATTCAGTACCGATAACCAGCGCAGCCGCATTACTGATGTCTAATTGATAAATGTCGGCAATGGTATTCTTTTTAACCTGACCAGTTTCAGCGCTGTCTGTTGCTACAGTCGCTGTTTCAGCAGTACGGTTAGCACGGACCACAAAGATACCAGTCGCATCCGCAGCCAGTTGATTAATACCACCTACGCTACTTAATGCTTCGGTAAGACTCATGCCCGCACGGTCAATTTTTAATAATTTAGGCTCGTTCACTTCACCCATTACAAACACTTTTTGGCCATCGTTACGTGGCACATGCACAATATCACCCGGGACTAACAAACGGTTTTGAGTTAAATCACCACGTTGCATCAAGGCATGTAAAGACAATTTTTGTTCAACACCTTGACGGGTTAAGGTAACATTACGCCAGTCTGCATCTTCTGCTAAGCCACCGGCATTGTTGACCGCATCAAGTAATGTTAATGGCACATTAGTAATAAATTGCTGACCAGGCTTATTGATTTCACCGGTGATGTAGGTTTTTTTCGAGCGGAATGCAGCAACGTTAACGTCAACCTGAGGGGTTTCAATATACTTGGCTAATTTTGTCGTTAATATCGCACGAATTTCAACGACTGTTTTACCTGCTACTGGCACAAAACCAATATAGGGATAGAAAATAGTACCGTCTGCATGTACCCAGTTACCCGATTCACTGGCACTACGGTAAGACCCTGCTGGAATAGTTAATTCAGGGTGGTCCCAAATTGTCACATTTAAAATATCACCCGCACCAACCCGGTATTCATAAGCAGCTAATTTGGCATCTAATTCAGGATTAATCCGCGCACTTAAACGTGGGGTTTTATAACTTGCCATCTTGTCGGCCGTTAATGGATATACATTAACCCGTTCTAAAATATCCACCGTTTCAGTATTATTTGCAGAATCATTCGTATCGTCTAAATTTAAGTAAGCGCCTGGAACTGTACAGCCAGCCAAGATTACCGGTAAGGCAACCGCCACCAGCAATTTTTTATAATGCTTCATATGATCCATTTTTAATTTTTTAAATTTTAAAATTTGCGGGATTATACCGCGATGATGAGAAAATAACTAAAGTGAGTAAAGTAACGAGACACTTGTCACATTTATAGGTATCTATTTCTACTTTTGTTTTATTCTGTTCTAATTAGATATGTTACGTTAGCCACATGCATATTTACGTATATGCATTAACGGCCTCAAGCTTACACTTAAACTTATATAGTTAAGCATAAAAACTACAATAATGAGGTACTCAACAATGTTACAACAACACAGAACAGGGAATGTTTATGTTCAGACGTTATGCCATTTTCACTAACAACTACCCTATGCTGCATAATATAAATTTAATGATAGTGATATTAATCATGCTGGTTAGTGTTTATCAATTAGTTGAAAATGAACAGCTAGCCTATGCGAACGGTATCGCCTTCGCGTTATTATCGGTGGCCATGTTTGCGCGTGCATCTGATTATAAGCGTAAATTTTTAACTAAGAATAAATAGATTATTGTTACAAAATGCACGCTACCGCCCTAGGGTTGCAGTACCCCAAGACCGATATTTTTCGCCAACTATTCATTCTAAGCCAATGTAAAAAAGTATTAGATAGTGTAAATTTCTATCTAATACTTTTTTTGAGTGCAACTTATAAAGTTCGCGCAATACTCGCACAAATAATAGGGTTGAGCAAGCCATAACCATACTCATTATTAGTTACCCCTCACAACTATAAAATATAATATATAAAATTGAAAATAAATATCAAACCACAGATTTAATTACAATTTAATTACAATTCAATTTAACTTATGCGTAAAAAACAGCTATCACTTATATTATAAGATCGTCAACATTAAACATGTAAGCACTTGTAAGTAATACAAATATAGCCACTTCATAGTTTGGCTCTCATTTTCATAAATTAGCCAACAATTGCCATGAGGTTTGACCACTCGCCCAATATTTACGTTCAAACGGTGTTGTGGCTTCTGCTGCCGTATAAGTCTGTAGCTCACTATCAACCTTAGCTAATTCCAAGGCACGTTGAAACTCTTGCAAGTATAACGGCCAGTTACTCCGTAGCTCTAATTCACCACCCAGCGCTAAGATAGACGGAAATACTGCTGCGCCATGCCAGCGACGTTGTAAATGTTTGGCTTTTGGCCAAGGGTTTGGATACAAGATATAGTGCTTGTGTAACTGCCAGCCGGCATCAACCGCTAAACGCCATAAATCGTTAAGATCGACCTGGAATAAATGATAAACCTGACCATCGACTTGGTGTGCATGACGGTGTTGATCATTACGATCTAATCGGTCTGCCGACTTATCCATACCAAACACCAAACAGTCAGGGTGCAGCTGCGCGATCTTCGCGGTACTTTCACCCACGCCGCAGCAAGAATCAAAGATGATTGGACGCGGATCGGCCGCAACAATCGCTTGCATCTGCTTAAATGCTTCAACTGTATGTTGACGGTAAGGTTTACGGAATTTGTGCTTCAGATGTTTTAATACCACTTCATCCAAATGCTCGTTCAAGCCTGTTTGGTTGGTGGTGATCTCGCGAGAATTGCCTGCGGCTTCGTCTTGTGTTGCTTGTTGTTCAGTGTTCATTTTTATTACCGATTTTAAATATTAGTGATGACCCCCTCCCAGCCTCCCCCTTAAAAAAGGGGGAGGAGCTAAGAGCAAGTCTTCTTTGTCAATTGAGCCGTCATGACAGCTCTTAACTTCTTAAACCCACACCTTTGCTGATCAAGCGGTATACCAATGCATAAAGCACAGCGATAAAACCAATGATGACAGTAAATGAATAGAATAATGGAATGTTTTCGATACCTAAGAAACCATTACGGAATGCACTAACCATATAGATGATTGGATTGGCGTGTGAAATAGTTTCCCATACCGGTGGTAATAATGACGTTGAATAAAACACCCCACCTAAATAGGTTAATGGCGTTAATACAAACGTGGGGATAATCGAAATATCATCAAAGCTTTTGGCAAAGATAGCATTTAATAAACCTGCTAATGAAAATAAGATCGACGTAAGCAATAACGTAGTCACGATCACTAATATGCTATGAATTTGTAAAGGGACAAAAAACAATGATACACAAGTAACGATAAAACCGACCAGTAAGCCACGGGTAACACCACCACCGACATAACCGGCAATAATGATATAAGTCGGTACCGGTGATACCAATAACTCTTCAATATTGCCCTGGAACTTGGCGCTGTAAAACGACGAGGCGACATTCGAATACGAGTTAGTGATCACCGACATCATGATCAGGCCAGGAACAATAAACGCCATATAGCTAAAGCCTTCCATCTGCCCGACGCGAGAACCGATCAGGTTACCGAAAATGACAAAATATAACGACATGGTGATCGCTGGCGGTACTAAGGTCTGTACCCAGATACGGGTAAAACGGGTGATCTCTTTATTCAGAATACTGTTAAACGCAATTAAATAATTTTGTTTCATTTTAACTAACCTACTCAAATATGGTGCAAACGGCGATACAAATTAGTGGATAGTTAAATAAAGAAAGACAACTGTTGTTGGCATGGATGCCAACGCAAGCCCCCATGGATGGGTTTACGGCGCGTTGACGTCTTTACTTAACTCGGAACATGCGATTAACCAGCTTGCTCCAGTCTTCCCTGCTCCACTATATCCATAAACAGCGCTTCTAAACGATTCTCTTTATTACGAATACCTTGAACTTGAATATTCATCGTTGCTAATTGCGCAAATAACGAATTCAAACCACGACTCTTAGTCACATCCACTTCTAAAGTATGATCATCCAATAATCGACAGCTGTACCCGTCTAACTCAGGTTTAACTAATTGGCTGTTGATATCTAACAGGTAGGTCTCACTATTTAGCTTAGATAATAGCGTTTTCATTGAGGTATTCTCAATCAACAGCCCTTTATCTATAATACCAATATTACGGCACAGCATTTCTGCTTCTTCTAGATAATGGGTGGTCAGAATAATAGTAATACCCTGCTCATTTTTACGTTTCAAGAATTCCCACATGGTACGACGTAACTCAATATCAACACCCGCAGTCGGTTCATCTAGAATAAGCAGTTGTGGGTTATGTACCAACGCCCGCGCGATCATTAATCGACGTTTCATGCCACCAGACAAATTACGTGCTACTTCATGGCGTTTATCCCATAATTCCAGTTGTTTCAATAATGCTTCACAACGAATTAAGGCTTCTTTACGTGGTACACCGTAATAACCCGCTTGATTGACGATAATATTCTCAATCTTTTCAAACGGATTAAAATTAAACTCTTGTGGTACTAAACCAATATGGCTCTTTGCCGCTTCAAGGTCTGTATCAATATCATACCCGAAGATCTTTACTTGCCCGGCGGTTTTATTGACCAGTGAGCTCATCACCCCGATAGTCGTCGACTTACCCGCACCGTTAGGCCCTAATAGCGCATAAAAATCGCCTTTAGCTACAGTCAGATCTATACGTTTAACGGCTTCAACACCGCCTTTATAGACTTTACGTAAACCTTTTATTTCAAGTGCTAACGTCATGTGATGAATAAATCCAGTGAAGAATGGGAGATGAATTATACTGGAATGGTGTAGAAATGCTATACATACCCCCTCCCAGCCTCCCCCTTGCTCTTTATCGTAAAATAAGGTGGAGGAGCAAGAGCAAGGCTTCGCTGCCGATTTAGCTTGGCGCTATTTTAGTTCCCTCCCTTTACTTTAAGGGGAGGGCTAGGGAGGGGTCTATCTTTAACCGACTCGACCAACAAGTACCAGGCTGGTCTTAGAATTAGAACTTAACCTTCTAACGGTACTACTTTACCTACGTAAGGTAAGTTACGGTATTTTTGACCGTAATCGATACCATAACCAACCACGAATTCATCTGGGATCTCAAAACCAACCCAATCAACTGGTACATTTACTTCACGACGAGACGGTTTGTCTAATAATGTCGTAATAGTGATTGATTTAGGATCGCGCAGTTCAAGCATTGTTTTAATCTTGCTTAACGTGAAACCAGTATCAATGATGTCTTCAACGATAAGTACATCTTTACCTTTAATGTCGCTATCTAAGTCTTTTAAGATACGCACATCACGGTTACTTTCCATTGAGTTACCATAGCTTGATGCAGTCATGAAATCTAATTCAACCGGTAAGTTAATGTGACGACACAGATCCGACATATAAATAACCGAACCACGTAATAAACAAACAATGATTAGCGTCTCAGTATCTTTATAATGCGTTTCAATTTGCTTTGCTAACTCTTTTACTTTTGCTTGAATGTCAGCTTCAGTGATCATCACTTCAACAGTGTGTTTCATGTTAATTTCTCCAAACGATTTCAGTACCACCAGCATATATAACCGGGAAAATACTAATCTCTAAAAATGTATGCCTAAAAATAGTCCACCAAAAAGAATGTTCTCTTTAAAGTCGATATTTAAAAACTGTAATCATAGTGCTATTTATTGCGCATAGTTTAACAGCCAAATAGCGATAGCCGAAATAGTTTCATTAAAAACCACTGAATTTGTAGTGATTCGCACTCTCAACGCTGCACCTTAAAAAGGTGATTAGTTTCACATTACAGTTGAACTTAGTGTCAGCCTAATGATAACCTTAACAATAAATTAACATTTAACTTTTTTATTAATCGTTTATTATTAATCATTTATTATTTTTGGATGCACATATGGAAATGCCTGCAGTAATCAGACGGCGTACCCGTCTCACTCCCGAAGCACGTCGTGAACAATTAATGCAGTGCGCAATCGAAGTATTTTCTAAACGTGGCCTCGGCCGTGCAGGTCATGCTGAAATAGCAGAATTAGCGCAAGTCTCAGTCGCCACGGTATTTAACTACTTCAGCAGCAGAGAACAACTGGTTGATCATGTATTAATACAGATTGAAGACTTCTTCAGCCACATGGTGCGTAAGAACTTTATTGATATTACCGGGCAAGAAAACAACAGTGCTCATCAAGCCATTCATGATTACTTAGCCGATTTTGTTGATGCTGCGATCAACAACCCACAATTTACCTATATCTGGTTGGAGTGGAGTTCGTCTATTCGTGAGGATACTTGGCCACGTTATCTGACTTTACTCGATAGCAACATTGCAATTATCAGTAACAAGATCGCACCAGCGATCGCATCCGGTGAAATAAATACTTATTTAACCACCACGGAGTTTGCCCGTAGTCTATGCAATCAAGGTTACATGATCTTGCAGCTAGTCAATCAGCCACAAGCGATGGACAGAGAAAGCATTATTGCGTTTTTAGAGAAGTACGTGACGTCGGCGTTGGCTAAAGCTTAAGGATAGAGAGGAGAAGACCCCACCCTAGCCAAAGAACGACCCCCTCCCAACCTCCCCCTAACTTTTTATTGTAGAAAGTAGGGGAGGAGAAAGAGAAAGGCTTCGCTGCCAATTTAGCTTGGTGCTATTTTAGTCCCCTCCCTTTATTTCAAGGGGAGGGCTAGGGTGGGGTTCAACGCCCCCACCCGGCATAAATCGATTGTTCTACATCTAAGTGGTCAAGAATACGGGCGACCATCAAATCAATTAAATCATCCAGCGTTTTCGGCTTACGGTAAAAACCCGGTGCAGCCGGCATGATAGTTACCCCTAACCGCGATAACTTCAGCATGTTTTCTAAATGGATCGGCGACAGTGGTGTTTCCCGCGGGATCAAGACTAACTGCCCACGCTCTTTTAATACCACGTCAGCAGCGCGTTGTAATAAGTTGGTCGACATACCTTGCGCTACGGCGGCTACCGTCCCCATACTGCATGGGCAGATCACCATCTGTTTTGGCGCACCAGAACCCGAAGCCACGGGCGAGAACCAATCTTTACTGCTAGGGACAAATAACTGCCCTGCTTTCGCTTGGTATCTATCGGTTAAAAACAGTTGCAGTGATTTATTGTCTGCAGGCCACTTTTCATCGGTTTCAGTCGCCATGACGACCTTGGCTGCATCCGACATCAACAAATGTACTTGTACATCCGCCGCTAATAATAGTTCTAATAAACGTATCGCATATTGTGAGCCTGACGCGCCACTGATACCTAAGGTAATACGTTTACTAAATTCGTGCGCTTTAGTTTGCATGGACATCATGATCCTTGTTCTTATAATTCATCATTATCTAATTATCTAATTATCTAATTATCTAATTATCTAATTATCTAATTATCTAATTATCTAATTATCTAATTATCTAATTATCTAATTATCTTTTTATTTTTTTAACTAGCATTCAAGTTATAGCGTTGCTAACAATTTATCATGAATACCGGCAAAACTACCATTACTCATAATTAATACATGGCAAGGTTCATTCCGTGCATGCGCGCGCTTGCTGATCTCGCTAATCAATGTATCAATCTGCGAATGAATAACCGCTTTATCACGGTTATCAACACCCTGTCTCAAACTATGCTCAGCACACAATTCGTCAGCAACAGGCTGTAGATCCCAATCTAACCCTTCAGGTTGATATAGTAATACATCATCAGCTAGTGTTAACGATTGTGCTAACGCTTGTTGATGCGTGCCCATACGCATGGTATTCGAACGGGGCTCTAATACCGCAATAATACGTTCATTACCGACAGCTGCACGTAATCCCGCTAATGTAGTAGCGATCGCCGTTGGGTGATGAGCAAAGTCATCATAAACACGGATACCCTGCACTTCACCTTTGACTTCCATACGACGTTTTGGGGTTTTGAACTCCCCTAACCCAGTAATTGCTTGGCTTAATTCAACGCCCGCATAATGTGCAGCGGCGATCGCCATCATGCCATTTTGTAAATTATGCTCGCCAATCAAATTCCACTTAACCACACCCGCTAATTCACCTTTACAGTAAACTTCAAATTGACTGGCATCGGCACGTAATTTCTTCGCTTGCCAATGACTGCCATCAACACCACGATATTCGGCACCTAAGCATTGCACAGGCGTCCAGCAACCTTGGGCTTTGACTTCATCCAATGCAGGTACATTGTCTGGCATTAAGATCAGGCCATTACTCGGCACCGTTCTTACTACGTGATGGAATTGACGCTGGATCGCGGCTAAATCAGGGAAGATATCGGCGTGATCATATTCAAGGTTATTCATGATCAAGGTATTTGGCTGATAATGCACAAACTTAGACCGCTTATCAAAAAAGGCGGTATCGTATTCATCCGCTTCGATAACAAAGAAGTAACCACCGCCCAAACGAGCCGATTCAGTAAAGTTCTGTGGCACTCCGCCAATTAAGAAACCCGGCTCTAACCCGGCATATTCTAAGATCCACGCCACCATAGCCGCAGTCGTGGTTTTGCCATGGGTACCAGAAGCCGCGATCACATAGCGATGTTGTAATAAATGTGTCGATAACCACTGTGGTCCAGAGGTATACGCTAACTTGCGGTTTAACATGTATTCGACACAAGGATTACCGCGTGACATGGCATTACCGACAATCACCATATCTGGCGCCGGATCAAGCTGGCTGGGATCATAACCTTCTATCAGTTCGATACCTTGCGCTGCTAACTGGGTGCTCATTGGCGGATACACATTGGCATCTGACCCCGTGACTTTATAGCCAAGCTGTTTAGCCAGTACCGCTATGCCACCCATGAAAGTGCCACAAATCCCGAGAATATGTATATGTTTAGACATCAGATCACCTTTTTGAACGAAATTTATGATGCACGCGGTTGATCGTCACACCGATAATGACACCAAACAGCAATAACAACAGAAACAAGATTAAAATAGATTTAGTGGCATCAAACTGGAAAATAGTGAAGGTTTTAAGCATTTGTTGATAACCAAAATGCAACTGTAAAAAACCCACTGGTTTGTTGTCCGCTAATATCGGCTTTAAATATACCCGTACACCCGCTGGCGCAACATAGTGTTTGTTCGCCATTAACGCTTCGACATAATCGTCTTGTGAAGAACTTAATAATTTACCATTTTCAGCAAAAATGTGCAGGCTAGTCACATATTGATTTTCGCTAACCTCATCCACCAGCTGTTGCAGCTGTTTTTTACTGTTAATACGGATAATACGATCAGTCGAGCTGCGCGCTACAATCAGATTAGCCGCCATTTTAGTCGGATAATCCAATAATGAATGCACCAACATATCGACTTGTTGATAACGAGAAGCCGTGACATTGTTATATAACGAGATAGCAATGAAAATGAAAAATGTGCTCAGACTTAATGCGATCAGTAATGAGGTTTGACCTTTCAGAAATTTATTCCGGCGATTAGACTTATTATCCTCAGTGTCGGGACTGTCTTTGCTCATCTGATGCGTTGCTAAGTGCGGTTCATGCCCAGCGAGCGCTGTGTCTGTAGGCTTGTCATTATTCTTACTTTTAACCACAACGAACTCCTTCCTGAATAGCGTAATTACGAATCGCAATTTTAAGTCGAATGCGTTATCTTTGCTAGTAGTAACCTATCGATTACAAGGATTAGTAGCAAAATGACTCAACTCGCTGAGACTTTATTTAGTAATACCCCGCCAATAGCATGGCCACAATTGTTAACCTTGCACTGTTCTCAAAAAAATACCCAAATCAAACAAGTCACTTACTGTCAGGGTCAATTTAATATTTCTGCGCAAGAACGGCAAGTCATGAATGAGAGTAATAGTCATTATCTCACCTTAATCGGCCCGACTATAGCAAGTGATGCCTTACTCAATTTATTGTCAGCATTAAGTCAGCTACAAGTATCCGCGCAAAGCAGCGGTGATATTATCATTTATCCACCAGCGACCTATTCATTAGAAAATAGCCCATTAACCCACGATGCTTCGGCGGACACTCAAGCCTGTACGCAGGGCGATATCGTTGTTTTAGGCTTTGCTGAGTTATTCACCGAACGCTCAGCTGAACTCTCAGCTAAGCTCTTAAATAAACAGCGCCAGCAATTTAACGATACACTAGCGAGCTGGAGTAACGATTACCACATTGATTATGCACTTAGTCAAACATTACCGAGTTTAAAGCAACCCGGCGTGGTATTAATGGATATGGATTCAACCACCATTCAGATTGAATGTATTGATGAGATCGCCAAGCTAGCTGGTGTCGGCGAGCAAGTTGCAGCAGTGACCGCAAAGGCCATGAATGGCGAGTTAGATTTTTCAGAAAGCTTACGTTCACGTGTTGCCACACTGACTAACTGCCCAGAAGCGGTATTAACGCAAGTTGCAGATGCGATGCCTCTGATGCCAGGGCTAGAGTTATTGATTGCCACCTTACACCAAGCCAATTGGAAAGTGGCGATTGCGTCAGGTGGTTTTACTTACTTTGCTAAGCGTCTACAGGATGATTTAGGTTTTGATGCCGTTTATGCGAATGAACTAGAGATAGTCGATGGCATCTTAACGGGTAAGGTCATTGGCGATATTGTCGATGCACAGGTAAAAGCCGATACGCTGCAAGCATTAGCACAACAATATCAGATAGCGCCACAACAAACTGTGGCAATTGGCGATGGTGCCAATGATTTAATCATGCTTAAGAGTGCGGCATTAGGGGTAGCCATTCATGCTAAACCGATTGTCCAGCAACAAGCTCAAGTGGCATTGAATTATCACGATTTAGAAGGTTTGGTCGGGTTATTACAGGCGGCAAACTGTGTGGAAGCCAGTTGGTCTTAGTACTGTTAATAACTTGCTTTTAGTTCTACTAATAAATCGACCTTAGTACTATTCATGACTTGAGCCTAGTACTAATAGCAAATGGTGTACGCCCACGTTAATGATACTTAAATTACGCTAAGTACAACGTGGGCCTTGTTTAACATGAACCAGTTATCACAACGCCTTAACGCATGCGCCGCAGACCAAGTCGATACAATAACTCCTCTGACACGTCAATCAAGTCAACCACACCCCGTACGCTCCACAGTTCATCTTCCAGTTTTTGCGCTCTGTGCACGGCATAATGACTGACATAGTTAAGTTCTTTTTCAATGTATTCCATATCCGGTCGTCCAGTACGTGACAACATCAATTGAATAGCAAAAAAAGCGCCTTTTTGTAAACTATGGCTAATAAATTGGCGGCGTTCATGGTCATCACTAAAGTCTTTTTCAAATCGGGTGTTAACCTCACTGTCACTTGCCGCAACGGTGATATAAAGTACCTGCTGCCAAGGCCGATAAGTAGACTCTAAACTTGATAATGCCTCATCAAAAACCTGCTTAATACTGCTGTCAGCAAACAAAGGATAAAGGTTATAGGGCGCTTCGGGTTGGCCAAATAGTTCAAATAATGGTAATAAGCTATTTTTATTCTGACTAATGCCGATCCTATCTACCTGATAGCTGTTGTTTACCTTATGGATATACAGGGGCACGGTCGCCAAATTATGGCAATACATATTCCGTAATACCGCAGTGACACCCGGTGATTGACTCGGCTCTGGCATACTTTTTAACTTATCTTTATTACTGCTAATTAACAAATTAAAAAACTGACAACCAATATGATTGTCTTTATCACCGGCGATCTGCAGGTGCAACACGGTGTTGGCTTTATTACAACCAACCACACTGTAGGGTAAATCAACCAGAGCCACTTTCTTGGATAGTTTTTGCAGCATAGGTAATTCAAGGTAAATACGATGGCCTATCTGTACATCCAGAGGTTCTTCTAACTCGATCTGTAAGCCTTCGGTAGAAAAATCATTGCTCCAGCCTTTCATACTACGCTCGGAATTACTGGCTATAATCGCGGTTTTATAACTGAATCGTGCTTCTTTGCGTAATTGTACAAATTTGAACTGGGATAATACTGCGCTTTGCTTTGCGACAGGCAGGCGATATTGGTGCAGTTGATTAAAGTCACTGCCCTGCTGCGTATACGCCTTATAGTCATTCAAAATGTTTTCATTGGTAATATCTTGCAGTAACCCAACCCAACGAATATGTTGTAATGCCTCGATCGTTCTTGTGCCGAGTGGCTGCTGACTTTCTGCTGCGAGCAAATGTTTTTTTTCATCAAATACAGACGGGTTTAACGATAGTTTAAATACCCGAAAGTTAGGACGTTGACAGGCAAACGATAAAAACAAGGCTTTTGAACCGGATTTGGCCAGACTAAACGCATCTGCCGCATAAAAAAACAGGCGGCCATTTTGGCTATAATAAAAGCTGTAGATCGTCGTTTCAATACGTTGCTTCGCTTGTAGCAAGGCTTGCATCCAAGGGGTTTGCCAACATGCTTCTAACTGACTCTTAGACTCTTCATTGACCCAATAATCATACACACCACGGTTATTTTCATTCACTAATAAATGACTCAACACTGGTTTATCATCATTTGCTACATATAACGGCAAACCAGACATACGCGGTAAAAAGAATTGTTCATAGCCTTTAACAACAACATTCTCTTCCTGATAACGCACATTAACTTTATATTTACTCTTATTTTGCGCGATCAACTTACTAATAAAAACATTCAATTCGTTGTTATCATCAATACGCATTAAGCGTAAATAATCAAATTTATCTTCTTCGTCTACCCCCATCAACTTGTAAGCAAAAAAGTCGCGCAGCAAGTGATTGGCATATTCTTGGCGTAAACTAAAAAAGTTCACACTGATTAAACTACCAGCAGCAATATTATGGTCTTTCTCAATTTTAACTTTAATGCCACTAGTTGATATATCTGACGTCATTGCATCGACAAGGCGATCACCAAACCGTAGTTTGATCCCCGAGCTATAATGCATACGTTCTTCATTACGGATAAAATAAGACGCATACTGGACGGGTTCAACGGTAAATGGGGCGGCTGGGTCCATCACTGCAACATCACGTTCAGCGGCGGGTTTACTGCGTTCACTTTGGTGGTAAGCTAATACTTGTTCGTAGATGCCTAAGGTATAATGACCTTGGTGCTGACCTAGCAGGGTTTCTAATAATTTAATTTCGGTCGGGGTCATGTGATGTAAAATACCATCGCATTCATAACCGATCACATCACTATTAACACGTTGGCGAAAATCAAGAATACGTCGTGTGGGCACAGAAAGACGCTTGACCTCCATCTTGATCAAAAAACGGGTACTTTTAGTTTCACCTTCCGTCAACTGTTCCAACAAACGGTTAAAGTCAGGTTCATAATACAAGGTTGCTAATTTTTTAATTACGTCGGCGTAATTAGATAATTCCATGCGGTTGATCACTGCTCAAATTTGAAAATGGATACAATTACGGTTAGCGATAGTACGATAAAGTGCATAGCCAAACCGTCAATAAATAGATAATAACGTTAACCAAGCAAAATAAGTGCCATTTAACAGACTATTTTCTTTCTTTTTTGATGGTGCTCACTTTTTATCGCGTACATTTCATTATCCGCCCCCGTCAATAGCTCATCAGCACTCATATTGGAGTGATAAACACTATAACCAATGCTAATACCGATAGATACATTACACACGGATAAGGCAAATGATTGCAATAAAGTGCGTTCAATTTTGTCACTTAGCTGGGCAGCATACTGCAGATCCGCATTCGGCAGTAAGATCACAAACTCATCACCGCCTAAACGTGTTAGTAGCTCACCAGGCGCACCGAGTAAACGAGAAATACGCAGCGCAACGGCAATTAATAGTTCATCCCCTGCCGCATGACCATAGCGATCGTTGACCTGTTTAAAGCGATCCAGATCCATAAACAATAATACCGGACTAATCTTACCTTTTTTAGCCAAAGGCAAAATATGCTCTAGGGTATCCATGAGTAGCGCTCGGTTCGCTAACCCAGTTAAATTATCATGCATTGCCGCATACCGTACATGTTGCTCCGCGCGTTTTCTTTCCAGTACCTCGCGTTTTAAGCGTTGATTAATCATCAATAAATAACATAACCATAAGCCATTAAATAGCAACGCCGCGACAATCACCTTTGCCCAGACACCCCACACCTGCCAGTCTATTTTCGCCCGTGGTGGAATATAAATAAATTGACTAAAATCACTGCCTTTGGCAATTAAATCGAAATCAATCAACTGCTGTTGCATATCCCGTAAATGCTGCTGATTGATATACCCTAGCGGCACAAAATCTGGCAAGATAAAATCCCGCATGGTAATTAATTGGTATTTCATTTTATTACGCGATGACGAGGACGGTAACTGACTTAACCCGAGCAGCACATCGAGCGTCTCTTCAGTATGGGTTAAGGCATATTCCCAGCCTTGTAATACCGCCGCTCGCACCGCAGCAACACGCTCAGGATTGGCGTTGGCTTCTTGTTCGTTGGTAAATAAGAAACCACTATAAAAATCGATGCCATACTCTTTGGGCATAAAAATAATCGGATCAACCCCCTGACGAACAGCATTATAAGGTCCACGGGTTAAATTAATGCTTAAAGCGTCGAATTGATTATTCACCAAGGTGGTCATATCCCGCGTCACCGAAGGCGATGAGATATTAATGGATTGGATATGGTATTTACGTAATAAACTGATCACTTCAATATCTTGAAATTCGGGTAATAACAATACCCGTTTATCATTTAAGTCCGCTAACTTATTAATACCCTTGTTTTTTAGTACCAATAGCGCCGCCGGAGAATGCTGAAATAGCACCGCAACTGCAACCAATGCTCGACCTTTGGCTTTTTCAATCAATACATCGGCATTGCTGACACCGTATTCAG
The DNA here is from genome assembly GCF_000170855.1 of Moritella sp. PE36. GTDB lineage: Bacteria > Pseudomonadota > Gammaproteobacteria > Enterobacterales > Moritellaceae > Moritella. The sequence continues at coordinate 65,203 of NZ_ABCQ01000001.1, forward strand.
CGTCACCGTCATCCACGGCTTGGGTGATTGATTGGCGAGAGCGCGAGGAACGTAAATCAACGTCGAGTCCTTGCTGCTTAAAAAAACCTTTATGCAGAGCCATATAATAACCAGCCGATTGGACCATCGTGGTCGATGGCAACAAAATACGAACATGCTCAACATTATGCTCGGCTCGCACTGCAAAAGAGATGATCCCGAAATACAGCGGCAGGATGATAAAAATAGCGTATTTAATTAAAGTCACTGGGAATAAAACAATCCATTGTTTATAGTGTGTCGCTATTTTGCCAACTTGTTAAATCGAAAGCAAAATTTCATTGCGAACAATGACCTAGCAACAACTAATTAACGACTTCTACCCAGAGTAATGATGACATTTTGTCGCACTTTAAAGACAAAGCCATTATCGGTGGTAATGAAACAAGCAAAAAAAAGCCTGTAATATCATAATTACAGGCTTTTAACCTTAATTTGTCTGGTCTGGAATGTGTATCCCATTTAGGACAATATTAGCTAATGCGTTTGTATTTAATACGGTGTGGTTGCATCGCTTCAGGCCCTAGCGTTTTCTTCAACCATGCTTCGTAATCTGTGTAGTTACCTTCGTAGAAGTTCACTTGACCTTCATCACGGTAATCTAAGATATGGGTAGCGATACGATCAAGGAACCAACGGTCATGGGAAATAACCATGGCACAACCAGGGAACTCGAGAATGGCTTCTTCAAGTGCTCGTAATGTCTCGATATCCAAGTCATTGGTTGGCTCATCCAGCAGTAATACGTTACCACCAGCCTGTAGCAATTTAGCTAAATGTAAACGACCACGTTCACCACCAGAGAGCTGACCGACACGTTTTTGCTGATCGGTGCCTTTGAAGTTAAAACGGCTACAATAAGCGCGTGATGACATTTCAAAGTTACCGATCTTGATCGTATCCAGGCCATCGGATAATTCTTGCCAAACGGTGTTATCGCCGTTCATGTGATCACGGAACTGATCAACACTGGCAAGTTTCACACTTTCACCCACAGAGATAGACCCTGAGTCTGGTGATTCGCTGCCATCTAGCATTTTGAATAGCGTTGATTTACCGGCACCATTGGGACCAATAATACCGACGATCGCGCCTTTTGGCATCGAGAATGATAAGTTATCAATTAACACCCGGCCATCATAGGCTTTACATAAGTTTTCAACTTCAATCACTTTGTCGCCTAAACGCTCACCCGGTGGGATGTACAGTTCATTGGTTTCGTTACGACGTTGATAATCTGATTGGTTAAGTTCTTCAAAACGCGCCATACGCGCTTTGCTTTTCGCTTGACGACCCTTTGGATTTGAACGTACCCATTCCAATTCTTTTTCAATCGATTTTTTGCGGGCACTTTCTTTTGATGATTCTTGCGCTAAGCGGGCATCTTTTTGCTCTAACCATGAAGAATAGTTACCTTCCCATGGAATACCTTCACCACGGTCAAGCTCTAAGATCCAACCGGCGACATTATCCAGGAAGTATCTATCATGGGTAATAGCAACAACAGTGCCTTCATAATCATGGAGGAAGCGTTCTAACCAAGCCACAGATTCTGCATCCAAATGGTTGGTTGGTTCATCAAGGAGTAACATGTCTGGTTTTTCAAGCAACAAACGACAGATAGCCACACGGCGACGTTCACCACCCGATAGCAGTTTAATTTTTTTGTCCCAGTCTGGTAAACGTAATGCATCCGCAGCACGCTCAAGTTGGTTTTCGATGTTGTGACCATCGTGTGCTTGAATGATAGCTTCGAATTTTTCTTGTTTCTTCGCTAGCTTATCAAAATCTGCATCCGGTTCTGCGTAGTCAGCGTAAACTTGGTCAAGACCGGCCATTGCATCTTTAAGTTCTGAAATCGCTTCTTCAACGACTTCACGTACTGTCTTTTCTAGATCCAATACTGGTTCTTGCGGCAAGTAACCGATTTTAGTACCGGCGAGTGGACGCGCTTCACCTTCAAAATCTTGATCTACGCCAGCCATAATACGTAACAGGCTTGATTTACCAGAGCCGTTTAGACCCAATACGCCGATCTTGGCACCAGGATAAAAACTAAGTGAGATATCTTTAAGAATGTGACGCTTCGGGGGCACAATTTTGCCAACACGATGCATCGAATAAATAAACTGAGGACCAGCCATTATGTTCTCTTTTAACAAGGAATAAGGAATGTGGGATTAGTGTAAACCTTGCATGCGGTTGATACAAGTATTCATCAGCACCACACAGGAGAGCAGTGATATTCAGCACTATATGTAGAACACAAAGTACAGAGTAAAGCAGAGATAAAAATGCCCACCAATTTACATTAGTGGGCATTGTTCAACAATAAGTTTGTATTAATCTTCGATTAACACAGACTCTAATGCCATGATGATCATGTCATTGAAGGTTAATTGACGTTCTTCAGCTGTTGTAACTTCACCAGTACGGATGTGATCAGATACAGTACAGATACAGATAGCATTTGCGCCGAATTCAGCAGCAACGCCGTATAGACCAGCCGCTTCCATTTCTACGCCAAGTATGCCTAATTTTTCCATTGAATCAAATAATTCTGGTTTTGGTGTATAGAATAAATCTGCAGAGAAGATGTTACCTACTTTCACATCGATTTTACAGGCTTTAGCAGCACGGGTTACTTTGCTTAGCAGTTCCCATGATGCGATTGCTGCGAAATCATAACCGTCAAAACGTGCACGGTTAACAGCAGAATCGGTACATGCACCCATGCCGATCACGACGTCACGTACTTTAACGTCAGTGCTGATTGCGCCACAGCTACCAATACGGATAAGGTTTTTAACACCGTATTCAGTAATTAATTCTTTGGCATAGATAGAGCAAGATGGGATACCCATACCTGAACCCATCACAGAGATACGTTTACCTTTGTAAGTGCCAGTGAAACCTAACATGTTACGCACGTCATTGACTTGTTTCACGTCTTCTAAAAATGTTTCTGCGATGTATTTAGCACGTAGTGGATCGCCTGGGAATAATACCGTTTCAGCGAAATCACCTTTTTCTGCATTAATATGTGGAGTTGCCATTATTTTTACCTTCTTATTTGTTTGTAATGCTCAACATTAAGTAGCTGAGCAACGTTATTTATCGATATGTTCGAGCGCTTAAATATACACTCAATTTATAAAAAGCTGGTACCGTAATCGAGTTTTGGTAACCCGTGATACGCCGCAATTGATTGACCAATATCGGCAAATGTTTCACGTAAACCCAGTGGACCTTTTGGTACATTCTGACCATAAAAGATGACAGGGATATGTTCACGGGTATGGTCCGTACCTGGCGCTGTTGGATCACAACCGTGATCGGCGGTTAATACCAGCACATCACCTTCATCTAGAATGGCTAATAACTCAGGTAAACGCGTATCAAAATACTCTAAGCCTCTTGCATAACCAGCGACGTCGCGACGGTGACCCCATGATGAGTCAAAATCAACAAAGTTAGTGAATACGATAGTCTGATCACCCGCTTGTTTGACTTGCTCTAACGTCAAGTCAAACAGCGCTTCCAGACCCGTTGCTTTGACTTTTTTAGTAATACCTTGGTGAGCATAAATGTCAGCAATTTTACCGACACTCACCACTTCACCACCCGACTCAGCCATACGATCAAGTAAGGTTGGTGCTGGCGGTAACACTGAATAATCTCGACGATTACCAGTACGGGCGAAATCACTCTTATCATTACCGATAAATGGACGCGCAATAACACGACCAATATTGTACGGTTCTAATAGTTCACGGGCTAATTCGCATAACTTAAGTAAACGCTCAAGACCAAAGCTCTCTTCGTGACAAGCAATTTGGAATACACTGTCTGCCGAGGTATAGAAAATTGGTTTGCCAGACGCCATGTGCTCTGCGCCCAACAGATCTAAGATCTCAGTACCAGAAGAATGGCAGTTACCTAAATAACCTGGTAAGTCTGCTTGCTCAACTAATTGATCAAGTAATTCTTGTGGGAAGCTGTTTTCCTTATCAGAAAAATAACCCCAATCAAATAGTACTGGTACACCCGCTATTTCCCAGTGACCACTTGGCGTATCTTTACCACTTGAGATCTCTTGTGCGTAACCGTATGCGCCAATAACCTCTGCACTTTCATCTAAGCCTGCTGGGAATGAACCCACACTATCGGCACATGCATGCGCAAGCCCAAGTTTAGTTAAATTAGGAATATGCAGCGGGCCTTCACGACCGTCATTAGCTTTACCCTCTGCACACCACTGGGCGATGTGACCAAAGGTATTGCTGCCTACATCACCAAATTTATCCGCATCGGCCGAAGCACCAATGCCCAATGAATCCAGCATTAATATAATTGTACGTTTCATCATTCTGACCTATTTCAATTACTATTCGTTATAAACAGTACTATTCGTTATAAACCGTACTGTTCGTTATCGATTTCTATCTATTCGCCATTAACTCAGTTAGCTATTCACTAAACGTTAGACATCAGAAAGTCGAATTTGTTGATAAACATCTGCACTTACTGCAGGTTGTGTATCGCCGATATGGATTGCTTTCAAGATCTCTGCTTGTGCGGCATCAAATTGTGCTTCACTGCGAGCATGCACCATAGCAACTGGGGTATGTGCATCTAAACGCTGGCCCAGTGCAGCAATAGCAGATAAACCCACCGCATAATCGATTTGATCTGTCGCCACCCGACGGCCACCACCCATAGCAACCACCGCCATACCGAAACCACGGGTATCCATTGCGGTTAGATAGCCACTTTGCGTTGCAAATACTGGGCGAATAATATCTGTTTTTGGTAAGTGTAGGTCATAGTTGTCAACAAAATCTGCTGGACCGCCTAAACCTGTCACCATAGAGCCAAATAATTCTGCGGCTTTACCGTTATCTAATACCGCTTGTAATTTATGACGGGCATCATCCGCATTTGTCGCCAGATTTGCTGACACTAACATTTCAACACACAGCGCCATCGTTACAGCAAGCAAACGTGGGTTACGGTATTCACCCGTTAAGAATCGCACCGCTTCACGCACTTCAACTGCATTACCGGCACTGCTTGCCAATACTTGATTCATATCGGTAATCAATGCCGATGTTTTACAACCTGCACCATTAGCAACAGAAACAATGCTCTTAGCAAGTTCAACGGATTGCTCGTGAGTAGGCATGAAAGCGCCACTGCCCGATTTAACATCCATCACTAATGCATCAAGACCAGCAGCGAGTTTCTTCGATAAAATTGACGCGGTGATCAGCGAGATAGACTCTACCGTCGCAGTAATATCGCGAATACCGTAGAAGCGTTTATCTGCAGGGGCTAAGTTTGCCGATTGACCGACAATCGCCACCCCACTGTCTTTTACTACTTGACGGAATTGCGCATTATCAACGGTTGTTTGATAACCCGGGATCGCATCCAGTTTATCTAATGTACCACCGGTATGACCTAGGCCACGGCCTGAGATCATCGGCACAAAACCACCACATGCCGCAACCATAGGACCAAGCATCAGTGAAATAACATCACCAACGCCACCCGTTGAATGTTTATCAACGATTGGGCCATTAAGTTGCATTGCATCCCAATTTAATACTTCACCTGAATCACGCATTGCCGTGGTGATCGCAATACGTTCATCCATGGTCATATCATTAAAATACGTTGCCATCGCAAAGGCGGCAATTTGTCCTTCCGAGATACTGTTATCAGCAATACCATTAACAAAATATTCAATTTCAGCACGACTTAATTCTTCACCATTACGTTTACGGCGAATAATTTCTTGCGGTATAAACATAATTATCTAATCCTTTAATTGGGGAAATCTTAGCTTTAAATACAGAAAGTTAGGATCGAATAAGCACATGTTGTATTGATTAAACCTATCAGTTATTACCAATATGGGTCTTAATCAATAGCAAACACTTTGTTTGTGGATATTGCTATGTCGAGCCTGATAACTAGATAATTAGTAACCGCTGCTATCTGCAGGTTTGTCCGCTAATTCAAGTTCAGCTAATAAGTTAGCAAGTAAACTTGAAGCACCGAAACGGAATTTTGCTGGAGAAACCCAGTCTTGACCTAGAATTGATTCTGCGAGTGCAAGGTATTCACCTGCTTGCTCAGCATTTTTAACACCACCAGCTGGTTTGAAACCAACATCGGTATTTTTCTCGCTGATCACAGTAAGCATGATCTTAGCAAATTCGAGAGTGGCATTAACAGGCACTTTACCTGTTGATGTTTTAATGAAGTCTGCACCGGCATCAATCGAGATCTCACTCGCTTGACGGATGAGTGCTTCAGTCTTAAGTTCACCAGTTTCAACGATCACTTTAAGTTGTACGTTAGCAGGACATGCGGCTTTACAGGCTTTAACAAGTTCAAAGCCAACTTCGGCATTACCAGCCATCAGGGCGCGGTATGGGAATACTACGTCAACTTCATCTGCGCCGTAGGCAACAGCGGCTTTGGTTTCTGCCACTGCGATAGCAACATCGTCGTTACCGTGTGGGAAATTGGTTACTGTGGCTATTTTTACGGTTTCAGCACCAATTGCATTAAGCGTTTTACGGGCGATAGGAACAAAGCGAGGATAAATACAAACAGCAGCAGTATTACCCGCTGCACTCTTTGCTTTATGACACAGTTCAATGACTTTTGCATCGGTATCATCATCATTAAGTGTAGTTAGGTCCATCATGCTTAATGCACGTTGCGCTGCTACTTTAAAGTTACTCATATTAAGTCTCCAAACTCATTAATTTTTTTATAAACCAATAGTAAATCATAGCAATGAATGTCATTGCTAGCGGTAGCTATTCTGGAATAATTTTAATAAAGATGTGTTTAACCTAAGGTAACGACCTAAGCTAAAGGGATGACGTATAATGAGTAAGACTTACTATTACCGTAAAAAAACAGTATTAACTATTACTCTAACTATCAACATAACTATCTTTATGACAAATATCCATGAAGAATAACTATGCGGACTTGGTTCCGTGAAGACTTGATATGACTATCAATTAACATCCTTGTAACCGCGCTAATACAACTAACCAATGCTATATCTAAGCTTAAAGGTCAGTAGTATTTAACGAAAAACACCAAAAGTACATCATGTACGATTAGTTAAAACTACATAATCAAAGTTACGCTAAGTGACAAATAAATCAAGCAATAAATGCCATCATAACCGACCTAGTTCTCACAACGTGTAAATAAACAACAATAAAACAATATATTAAATGTATGGCTATTTAAGCTTATCTTTTATTGAATCTAAGGTTATAAAAATGATCTTTTATTCTATCCAAAAAATGCCCCCAGCTGTCAGTAAAATCACCTGGAGGCTGCTATTATTTTATAACCGTCATGACAACGGTTACAAATTATCACTATTTTAAACGAAGCCTATTAAGCCAAGAACAGACCCGCTAGTGCAGCACTCATTAAGTTAGCGAGAGAAGCCGCAAGTACCGCTTTTATACCCATGCTGGCAATATCGGCACGACGTGAAGGTGCTAAGCTACCTAAACCACCCAGTAAAATGGCAATCGATGAGAAGTTAGCAAAACCACACAGTGCAAATGAGATGATGATTTGGGTATGCTCAGATAGTTCGTTGTTTTTAATGTAGCTAACGAAGTCTAGGAAAGCAACAAACTCATTCACCACCAGTTTTTGACCGATGAAACTACCCGCAGCAACCGCTTCATGCCATGGCACACCGATGACGAATGCTAATGGTGAGAAGATCCAACCTAAGATCATTTGAATCGTTAATTCAGGCATATCGAACCAAGCACCGATACCACCTGTGATACCATTTGCTAATGCAATCAAACCAACGAATGCAATTAACATGGCACCTACGTTAAGCGCTAACATCATACCTGAAGAAGCACCCGCAGCTGCAGCGTCTAGTACGTTTGCTGGTTTGTCTTCATCACTATCATCAAGATCATCAAGCGATACTTTTGGTGTTTCTGTTTCTGGTTTAATGATTTTAGCCATTAATAAACCACCCGGAGCAGCCATGAATGACGCTGCTACCAAGTACTCAATTTTAATACCCAAACCAGCGTAACCCGCTAATACTGAACCAGCAATTGAAGCCAGACCACCCACCATCACCGCAAATAGCTCTGATTTAGTCATTGATTTAATGAACGGACGCACAACCAATGGCGCTTCAGTTTGACCAACAAAGATATTTGCTGTTGCAGAAAGTGATTCTGAGCGGCTCGTACCGAGAAATTTTTGTAGACCGCCACCAACGAAGTTGATCACTACGCTCATCACACCGATATAATATAATACCGCAATCAATGAAGAGAAGAACACGATAACGGGCAATACGTTAATCGCAAAGATGAAACCAAGTTTGAATCTGGCTAAGTCACCAAATAAGAATTGAATACCTTCATTACCATAAGCAATGACGTTTGCTACACCCGTTGATAGACCTTGCAGTAACTCTTTACCGAAAGGAACGTACAAAATAAAGGCACCAATAACGACCTGGATAGCAAATGCGCCACCAACAGTGCGAAGGTTAATTGCTTTTCTGTTATCAGATAACAGTACCGCCAAACCGAGTAGGACAAATACGCCTACAATACCCATAATAAAATTCATTAGGAACAATCTCCAATTTTCGCTGTTAAAGCGTTCTTCAATAGTAAAATCATAGCAATTAATGTTAATTGCTAGCGGTAGCTATTCTGGAATTATTCTAATAAATAGAAGTGCGTAATTGCAGGTAATTGGTGATGAATCTAATGATTAATACAACAATTAATCTAACTATCAACATAACTATTTTTAAGGCAATATCCATTAAGAATAACTATGCGGACTTGGTTCCGTGAAGACTTGATATATACCCAAATTACTTCAAGATGCTATATCAGAAGTAGCTTGGGTATAACTATCAATTAACATCCCTATAACCGCGCTAATAGCACTTATCTATCACCTCTATCCTAGGTCAAAGAGTCCGTGGTATCGAACGAAAAACACCAAAAGTACGTCGTGTACAATTAGTCTAAATACTCAATTAAGGTTACGCCCAACGACAATAAAATCAAGCAATAACCCCCCAGCAGAAACGACCTACCTCTCACAACGAGAATATATATAACAACAAAGCAACTTATTAACGATAGGTATGTCTGAGCATCCTATTTATGACGTTCTGGAGAATAAGCGGATGATAAAAAATAATGATTTATGCCGCTCAAAAAAAATGCCCCCAAACTGTCTATTAAACAATTTGGAGGCATCTATTATTTTATAACCGTCATGACAACAGTGTATAAATTATCACTATTTTAAACTAAGCACATTAAGCCAAGAACAGACCAGCTAATGCAGCACTCATTAAGTTAGCAAGAGAAGCAGCAAGTACCGCTTTCAGACCCATGCTTGCAATATCTGCACGGCGTGTAGGCGCTAAGCTACCTAAACCACCCAGTAAGATTGCAATCGATGAGAAGTTAGCAAAACCACACAGTGCAAATGAGATGATGATTTGTGTATGCTCAGACAATTCGTTATTTTTAATGTAGTTAACGAAGTCTAGGAAAGCAACAAACTCATTCACAACCAGTTTTTGACCGATGAAGCTACCAGCCGCAACCGCTTCGTGCCATGGCACACCGATTACGAATGCTAATGGTGAGAAAACCCAACCTAAGATCATTTGGATTGTTAGCTCTGGCATATCGAACCAAGCACCGATACCACCTGTGATACCATTTGCTAATGCGATTAGACCAACGAATGCGATTAACATTGCACCAACGTTAAGTGCTAACATCATACCCGAAGATGCACCTGCAGCAGCAGCGTCTAGTACGTTTGCTGGTTTTTCTTCATCTGAATCATCAAGATCATCTAACGTCGATTTTGGTGTTTCTGTTTCTGGTTTAATGATTTTAGCCATTAATAGACCACCCGGGGCCGCCATGAATGACGCAGCAACCAAGTACTCAATTTTAATACCAAGACCAGCATAACCCGCTAGCACTGAACCAGCGATAGAAGCAAGACCACCCACCATCACAGCGAATAGCTCTGATTTAGTCATTGATTTAATAAACGGACGCACAACAAGTGGTGCTTCAGTTTGACCAACAAAGATATTTGCTGTTGCAGAAAGTGATTCAGAACGACTTGTTCCTAATAATTTCTGTAAGCCACCACCGATAAAGTTAATTACCACACTCATTACACCGATATAGTATAAAACAGCGATTAATGATGAGAAGAACACGATTACTGGTAATACGTTGATTGCAAAAATGAAACCAAGTTTGAATTTCGCCAAGTCACCAAATAAGAATTGAATACCTTCATTACCATAAGCAATGACGTTAGCAACACCAGTAGAAAGACCTTGCAGTAACTCTTTACCGACAGGAACGTATAAAATAAAGGCACCAATAGCAACCTGGATAGCAAATGCGCCACCAACAGTGCGAAGGTTAATTGCTTTTCTGTTATCAGATAACAGTACAGCTAAGCCGAGTAGAACGAAAACGCCTACAATACCCATTACAAAATTCATCAGGAATAATCTCCAAGTTTCGCTTCAGAAGTGTTTTTGTGTATTTATGTCACAATCAAAATAGTAGATAGAATTGTAATGAATAGTAAATTTACGATTTTATCATTGATTATAATAATTGGCGCGATTATAACTGTTATTAGCCACTTGTTAAATACTTGAGATCAGACCTCCAAAAAAAGTTTCAAAAAATTACGCTTTATTACAGATTGAATCAATTTAAGACAAAAACAGCTCAACAAATGAACTAAGATTGGCTTTTGCAATTAATTCTTCCGGCTCTTGCCGTAGTTTTGTCAACGTCTGTAACACTTTTGTAATGTTAGCGGGTTCATTTCGACCTCCTTGATAACCCGATATAGGCATATCTGGCGAGTCTGTTTCTAGCAATAATGAGGATAACGGTAATTCACTGACCGCTTGCCGCGTTTTTGCCGCTCTTGGGTAGGTAATCACCCCGCCAATCCCCAATTTAAAACCGAGTTTTATATATTGCATACCCAATTGACTGCTGCCACTAAAACCATGGAGCACGCCACCACGGGGTAATTTCACCTGCTGTAATAATTGAATCAATTCGTTATGAGCTTTACGGCAATGTAAAATAACCGGTAAATCATATTGCTTAGCTAACAATAGTTGCTGCTTACAAATTTGCAATTGTTGTTCGAACGGAAAATCGACCGCTTTATCGAGCCCAAACTCACCAACAGCAACAATATCTTTCTCTGTTGCTAAATATTCATCAAGTAATTGCAAATGATTGACGTCGAAGTCAGCAAGAAAATACGGATGGATACCTAACGCTGGATAAACGCCCTCATGCTGATTGGCCAGCGCCAAGACAGCCTGCCAATTATGCGCGCCAATACCAGGCACCAAAAAGTGTTGAACCCCCTTATCCCTCGCTCGGTCTAAGACCTCTATTAGATCGGTATTAAAGTCGGCGAAATCTAAATGGCAGTGACTGTCGATTAGCTCTTTCACGATATATTCAGCCCTTCTTTAATAGTTCATTAAAAATTGTGACATAAAGAGATAGTGTAACTTGGTGCATAATTTGATTTAATAGCAGGGTTAATCATTCGTTAAGAACCTCTATGGAAAGTTGCATGTCGAAAAAACTCTTTGCTTTATCTGCTCAATATTTCAAAAAAGCCATGCCGCTGATGATCCAGTATCAGATTCCAACGACGCCAACAAACTACGCGCTGTGGTATCACTATGTTTCTGATAATAATAGTGCATTAAAAAAGCAGCTCGATGAGAAAATTGCCCGACACGGCACTTGTACACCGGCAGCGAGTGAAGAACTGTACCAACGCTTTATTGTTGATAAACGTGAACAAGAGCTCACCCAATTACGCAGTGAACTCGATTCGATGACCAATGAATTGAGTAGCTCGTTACACGATACCCTGAATGATACCAATGAATTTGATCGAATGTTGAACAAATGTTTGAACGAATTATCTTGTGTTGAAGAAGATGGATTTTCGATCGAAAAAACATTATCTGCAGTCCGTGAGCTAGTAAAAGAATCCCATGATGTACGCTCATCAACACGCCATTTCAAAAGCCAATTACACGAAGCCCAAGCCGAAATTGCACAATTACGTGAAACCTTATTAGAAACGCAACATGATGCCATGCACGATAGCCTAACAGGGCTGCTTAATCGCCGGGTATTTAGTAAAGAAATTGAAACGTTTTGCAGCAACCCAACTTTAAACCGTAATTTTTCGATCTTAATGGTCGATATCGATAACTTTAAAGCCTTTAACGATGATTTCGGCCACCAGCTCGGAGATCAAGTATTAAAAGCCATCGCCAAACGTATTGCCGACAGTTGCCAAGAAGGTGAGCAAGTGTTCCGCTATGGTGGCGAAGAGTTTGTACTTATCTTGCCAAATAAAACCTTTACCATTGCCCGTCAGAATGCCGAATCTATTCGCCGTGCGATTGAACGTTTAAGTATTCGAGATAAAAGAACGGGTAAAGTAATTGATAACATTACTGTTTCTATCGGGGTAAGTGAGAATAAACCGCGCGATACCAGTCATGAGATCCTAACGCGTGCCGATCTGCAGCTATATGAAGCAAAACGTCTTGGCCGTAATCGGGTCATGCCAATGCCACGTTAGTTTTATTGATTAAACATCATATAATAGCAATGCCCCTCTCAATTTGAAGAGGCATTACGAAGTGTTAACGCGTTGCTATTACCTAAATATTTATCACCAATTTCGCTTGCTGCTGAATATCTTGTGAACGATAGAATAAACTGTACAACACAGGTACCACACCTAAAGTGAGCACGGTTCCCACCGCCATACCAAAGGTCATCACAATCGCCATCGAATACCAGAATTCGCCACCCCAAATAGCCAATGGAATAAGACCAAGGATAGTGGTTAATGTGGTCATTAAAATCGGTCGTAAACGCGCTTTACCCGCTTCAATCAGCGCATCATTAACCAACATGTTGGCCTTACGATTAGTTTCTATCTGATCGATAAGCACAATACCATTATTAATGATCACCCCAGCTAAACTAAACATCCCCAACATCGCCGGGAAAGTGAAGTACGCCCCTGTCACTGTCAAACCCAATACCGCACCAATCAAGGACAGTGGGATCGTCATTAAGATAATAGCGGGACGGCGGAATGAATTTAACTGCAGTACCAATAGCAAGGTTATCAACGCAAAACAATGGGGCATATAGGCAAATAATGCACTGCTCGCTTCATCTGCACCACGTAACTCACCACCTAAACGTAAACGGTAGCCACTTGGTAAATTAAGCTGCGCTAATTCTGGTTGCATCAATTGATGTAGCTCACTGGCCTGTAACTGTCGGTGCTTCGCACTTATCACTAAAGTACGCTGTTGATCCTCACGACGGATAATAGCAGGCTCGCTTTCACCGCCAAAATCCGCAACCTGGATCAAGGGTACCGTCACGCCAGTCTGCCCTGAGGTCACTTCCACACTCCGTAACTTATCAAAATCATTACGTGATTGATTACCCCTTAACAACACAGGAATAACCCGGTCACCGTCACGGAAATCAGTCACCTTGTAACCATCAAAGAAACCATTTAACGACAACGCAATATCACGACTGCTAATACCAGCACGGCGGGCTCGATCTTGATCCACTTCCACCAAGATCTTCGGAATGTTATTTTCCCAATCATTAGTGATACCAACAACACCATCAATCTCTGCAAAAGCAGCTATTAACAGCTTGGCTTTTTGCTGTAATAGCGCACCATCTGGGCCTTGCAGTTTATATTCAACCAAGCCTAACTCACTGCCGCCTAGCCACATACGTTTAGCTTGACCTGACGCTTCGGGTAGTTGTTGCTGAATATAATTGTTGGTTTTTTCTATCATCACCAAGGCAGAATCAAGATCACGGGTATTCACCACCACAAAAGATTTATTCGATGCCCGATCTACCGGCGCTAATGCGAGGAAGAAACGGGGGCCACCATCACCGATATAAGTAATATGGCTGGTAACATCCGGGTTTTCAGTCTCGTCATTTAACCAAGTTAAAAAGCGTTGGGTGACTTTAGCGGTTTCCGAGGTAGGTGTGCCTGTGGGTAGATTGAGATAAACGAGATACTGATTACGCTCTGAGCCCGGCATAAATTGCACGGTAATAAACTTAAAGCCATACACCGCCAGCATTAATAGCACTAACATCATCGCCATAAAGCTAACACGATAATTAAGTAATATTTTTAACACACGGCCGTACCATTGATTAACCACAATTACCCAAGTTGGCATTGCGGTTTGCTGCGTGGCTTTGGCTGAAAAAAACCACACACACATTAACGGGGTGACTAATAAACTTAACAACCAAGATGACATCAACGCAATAATAATAACTTGTGATAATGAACGTAAATACTCACCCGCGACATCCTGCGCTAGCATTAACGGCATAAAGGCTAGAATGGTGGTTAATGAAGAGGTTAACAATGGAATAGCTAATGTTTTACTGGCCGCAAGCGCAGCCGCTTCGCGTTTCATGCCTTGGATAATACGGGTATTAATATTCTCTGCGATCACAATACCGTTATCGACCAACAAACCCAGCGAGACAATAATCGCGGCGATCGACATACGCTGTAATGATACATCCCATATTTGCATACCAATAAACGACAACATCATGGTTAGCGGTACAATCGTGCCCACGATCATGCCCATACGGAAACCTAAAAACAGCATCACCACAGTTAATACAATGGCAACCGTTTGAAATAAGTTTGACGTCGCCGATGAAATTGCCGCCGCGACTTTATCCGGTTGGAAGGTTGCCAGCTCAAAGTGCAATCCTGCCGGTAATAATTGTTGTTCTAGACGCACAAATTCACTGATATCAGCGCCGAAACTATCACTGGTGATCCCTGATAGCATAGACACAGCTAACACGACACTGGGTTTACCATTATAGTAAACTGGCGTATTTTGTGGTTCCACATAACCGCGACGCACAGAGAGTAAATCACCTAGGTAGATATTCTGCCCGCTTTCAGGCTCTAATATGACCAAGTTTTCAATATCCGCTAGCGTTTCAAAATTACCACTTGGTTCAATAGTAAGTTCTAACTTACCGGTATTAATTTTACCCCCAGGCAAGACGATATTTTGATTTTGTAACGCCGCGACTAACACTCCTGGCGAAACCCCTAATCGACTCATTGCGTCGGTATCTGGCTCTAACCAAATACGTTCATCTTGAACGCCGTAGATATCCACCTGTGATACTGTCGACAAGGCACTAATGCGGTCTTGAATTGACTCCGAAACCAGGTCCAGTTCACGCAACGAATAATCATCACCATAAAGCGCAATCGTTGCAGACGCCACGCGGCCGAATTCATCATTGACGATAGGACCAATCGTGCCCTCTGGTAATGATGACTGCAGATCATTCATGCGATTACGCAGATTATCCCAGATCGGCTGTAAGTTAAAATGCTTATCAGCAACCGTCACTTTAATCTGGGTATAACCAGTACGGACTAATGATTTTAGTTCACTGACCTCTGGGATCTGTTTTGCTTCACGCTCTATGGGTTTTGTTAATAAACGTTCGATACGCTCAGGTGACATGCCTGGGAGCTGTGCCACAATAACCGCGGTTCGCACCAAGATCTCAGGATCTTCTTTACTCGGTGCATTTAAAAATGATGCACTGCCGATAATGATAATCAGCACTAATAATAACTGAGTAAAGCGATTATTTCTTAATGCAAATAGGGTTAACTTATCCATATCGAATTCCTAATTTGCTTGCCATAAAGTAACTGCCATACCATCGCGTAAAAATGGAATACCAGCGACGACGATCGCTTCATTCTCAGAGATACCGGAATACACTTCGATGCGATTAGCACGGATATGACCCACTTTCACTTTACGCCGCTCTAATAACATCGTTTGCTCATTAATCACGTATAGCGACGCAGCTTGGACTGATTCGGCCGTTGCAGAATAGGTAAAGTCTAAGGCTGTTAAAGGGACTAAATAAGCGGGGATACTGCTGTTGTTTACCGTGAACTTAACCGAACCAGACATGCCATTGCGTAACTTGTCACTGCTTTGATGCAAACGGATGGTAACGGGAAAAGCATTACCATTTTCAACTCGAGAGCCAATTTCACTGACTTCCCCAGCAAACACTAGATCTCGCAGTGCCGAGACTGTCACCGTTACCGCTTGTTGGTAATTAATGTTACCTATCATAGATTCAGGTAATAACACTTCAACTTCATAAGCATCGCCATCAATCAGTTCTATTATCTCTTGACCATTAGCCACTTTAGAGAAATTATCCACATTAACCGCGGCAATTTGACCGTCAAATGGAGAACGTAAGATCGTGCGTTGTAATTCCAGTTTAGCGCGGGCTAAATCAGCTTCAAACACTTTCACTTGTTGCAGTGCGGATTCAGCGTTATTACTGAGTTGTTCCAGCTCAGCCAACGAGATGATGCCCTCAGGTAAACGAGTCGCACGTTGCAATTGATCGTTCGCGGCTTTTGCTGAAGCACGAGATGAACCTAATGAAGCTTGAGTTTTGTTTAATGCCACCGAGAAGTCTGAATCATCGAGTTGGGCCAGCGGTTGTCCAGTCACAACACGGTCACCTTTATTGACATAGATATCTTGCAGTACGCCATTAACACGAAAACTTAGACTCGATTGTTCTGCGCTGCGGATCTGCCCCGATATTTCGCGAAAGATAGAGCCAGTAGATTCATTAACACGTTGGAATTTAACTGCTTTAGGGTGCTCAACAGAGACTGTATCTAGTTCTTTATTACAACCAGACAAGAGTAATACAGCTGCCAGTAACAGCGTTAATTTAGACATAATTCAACCTCAGGACATAATACAAAAAGCTTTAAATAAACTATTTTATTAAATATACACATTACAATTAAATGTTTTAATTCAATAATTTAACTATAAAGTCAAGGCTGCAATATACCCTTGGTTGATAATGAAGAGCAAGTGTAAAAGCCACGAATAGCGGCTTAGATCACTTACCCATTATTTATTTTACAACGTTATACTCTTTACTAAATCAACTCAGTACTCTTTACTAAATCAACTCAGTACTCTTAGCAAGATCCAGCATGAAAGCATATTCTTTCGCGGTATCATGGTAATGCTGGAAGCGACCTGATTTACCGCCATGGCCAGTATCCATATCAGTATGCAGCAACAATACATTGGCATCAGTTTTTAATTCACGTAGTTTAGCAACCCACTTAGCCGGCTCCCAATATTGCACTTGAGAATCATGTAACCCTGTTGTCACCAGCAGGTGGGGATAAGCTTGTGCGATGACCTGATCATAAGGACTGTATGACAACATATAATGGTAATACTCCGCTTCATTGGGATTACCCCATTCATCATATTCGCCGGTAGTCAGTGGTATTGATTCATCAAGCATAGTGCTGACTACGTCAACAAAGGGTACAGCAGCAATAACACCATGATATAACTCAGGTGCTATGTTGATGACTGTCCCCATCAATAGACCGCCAGCCGAACCGCCCATCGCATAGACTCGCTTAGGATCGGCATAACCTTGTGCGATTAAACCTTTGGTTACCGCGGTAAAATCCGTGAAGGTATTCATTTTCTTCAGTAGTTTACCGTTTTCATACCAATCACGACCTAACTCTTCACCACCACGGATATGGGCAATAGCATAAACAAAACCACGGTCGAGTAAACTCAGTAGCGACGCGCTAAAGTACGGGTCAATACTTGAGCCATAAGAGCCATAAGCGTATTGCAGTATTGGATTGGCGTTGGTTTTCGAAAATAACGCAGTTTTATATACTAAAGATACTGGGATCTTAACGCCATCGTCAGCCGTTATCCAAACGCGTTCACTCTGGTACTCTTGCGCACAAAAATCACCAACAACCGTTTGCTGTTTTAATACTTCGCGTTCATCGCTATCGAGGTTTAATTGATAGGTTGTAGCTGGTGTGGTTAGGCTTGAATAACCATAACGTAGTTTATCGGTATCTGGATCCGGGTTTGTGCCTAACCAAGCGGTATAGGTAGGATCATCAAACTTAATGATTTTCTCTGCATTGCTTTGCCAGTTAATTTGACGTAAAAACGTTAAACCTTGCTCACGCTCTTCAACGACTAGCCAGTCACGAAATAATTCATAACTTTCTAATAATGTTTCATCACGTGCAGGAATAATGGTTTGCCATTGCTGCGTATCCGCTATCGTCGCTAATGTTGCAGACATCAAGGCAAAGTTTTTACCGGTTTTATTACTGCGAATATAAAATTGCTGACGATAATGATCAACACTATATTCATGTCCGCGCTCACGACCACGTAATAATGAAAATGCCTCAGTGGGCTTATCTGCAGATAATGCGTGCACCTCTGTCGTCATGGTACTACTTAGCGACAACATGATGTAATCATCGGAGGTTGATTTATAGATGTCTGTATAAAAGGTATCGTCAGACTCTTCGTATATCAATACATCAGTACTGATATCGGTACCCAGTTGATGACGATAAACCTGATAAGGTAATAAGGTTGTTGGGTGCTTTTTTACATAAAAGAACGTTTTGCTGTCATTCGCCCACACCACAGATTCAGTATCTTCGATTTCTTCCGGGTACGCTTTACCGGTATCAAGATTAAGGAAACGTAAACGATATTGGCGACGACTCACGGTATCTTCAGAAAAAGCCAATACTTGATGGTTTGGGCTTATGGCTAATTCACCTAACTGATAATACTCATGGCCTTTAGCACGTTCGTTAGCATCGAGTAATACCTGCCACTCGGCATCGGTATTATCCTTACGCCAACTATATACTGGATATTCCTTACCTTCTGAAAAGCTGGTTTGATACCAATAACCTTTCTTCAAATACGGCACTGACGCATCTTCTTGTTTTACCCGCGCCACCATTTCATCATAAAGTTCGGTTTGTAATGACACTAACGGTGATAATACCGCTTGTGTATAGTTATTTTCTTGCTCTAAATAGCTTAAAACTTGCTTGTTTTTACGTTCATCGTCGCGTAACCAAAAATAGTCATCTTGACGTGTATGCTGATGAATAGTCATTGAATGCGTTTGTTTCATCG
This sequence comes from Moritella sp. PE36, assembly GCF_000170855.1. Lineage (GTDB taxonomy): Bacteria > Pseudomonadota > Gammaproteobacteria > Enterobacterales > Moritellaceae > Moritella. Next base: position 84,512 of record NZ_ABCQ01000001.1, read on the forward strand.
CGACGGGCGCAGTGGTAGAGAGGTCCATTTTCACAAGAAGAAGTCCTATAAATTAACTGAATTATGATGAGTACTAATATCCCAGATGCAAAAAAGGAGCGCAAGCGCTCCTTTTCATATATTTAACTATTAACTAGCTAAAATTAGTCACGACGTGGACGACGTGGACGACGTTCTTCGCCACCAGTCGATTCACGACGTTGACCGCGATGTCCGCGATCATTGTCACGTGCTGGACGATCGTTATCACGTGCTGGACGGCTACGCTCTTGACGACCTTCAGCTGCAACACCTTCAAGTTTGCTCATGCGTAATGCTTTGTTACAAACATAAACTTGTTGTAGTTGTTGTAACTGCTCGCTTGGCATACCTTTTGGTAATTCAATTGTTGAGTAGTCATCATGTAGACGGATACCGCCGATGTTACGGCTGTTGATATTCGCTTCATTAGCAATAGCGCCAACGATGTTCTTAACTTGAACACCATCTGCACGACCAACTTCAATACGGAAAACTTCCATTTCTGCAGCTGGACGACGCTCACCACGTTCGCCACGTTCAGGACGGTCACCACGATCACGGCGTTCGCCACGGTCGTTGCGATCACGGCCACGATCACCACGGTCATCATCACGGAAGCTACGTTCACGACGTGGCGCTTCTGGTGGTAATACTAATGGTTTTTCTTTCTGGGCCATAAATAATAACGCAGATGCAAGATCCAATTCGCTTAGTTCTAACTCTTCAGAAAGTTGACCAACTAAGTTTTTGTAGAAATCTAGATTTTCTTTACCAGAAGAAAGTGCAGATAACTGATCACGGAATGATGAAATACGTTTTTTCGTCACATCATCACGTGAAGGTAGATCCATCATAGTTAATGGCTGACGTGTAGCACGTTCAATCGCTTTTAATAAACGACGTTCGCGTGGTGCTGCAAATAAGATTGCAGTACCTTTACGTCCAGCACGGCCTGTACGGCCAATACGGTGAACGTATGATTCTGTATCAGTTGGGATATCGTAGTTAATAACTAGGTCAATACGAGGAACGTCAAGACCACGTGCCGCAACGTCAGTTGCGATAACAATATCTAACTGGCCACTTTTCAGACGACTTACAGTGCGTTCACGCATTGCTTGGTTTAAGTCACCGTTTAGTGCAGCAGCAGAATAACCGCGCGCTTCTAATTTCTCAGCAAGTTCAACAGTCATTGTTTTAGTACGAGCAAAGATGATCACGCCATCGTAGTCTTCAGTTTCAAGAATACGTGTTAGGCCGTCAAGTTTTGCTTGTAAACCACCAATGATTAAACATTTTTGTTCAATGTTTTCAACAGTTGATGTTTTATTTGCAATTTTAACCGAAGTTGGGTTAGTCATAAAACGTTTCGTAATACGACGAATTTCTTCAGGCATAGTTGCAGAGAACAACGCCATTTGACGTTCTGCAGGTGTTTTAGACAGAATTGATTCTACATCGTCAATAAAGCCCATGCGTAGCATTTCATCAGCTTCATCAAGTACTAACGCTTTAATACCAGAAAGATCAAGCGTACCACGGTTAATGTGATCAATCACACGGCCAGGAGTACCAACAATCACTTGTGGGTTGCGTTTAAGTGCTTTTAGCTGAATAGGGTAGCTTTGACCACCGTAGATAGGTAGCACATGGAATCCACGCATATGACGTGAGTATGTTTGGAACGCTTCAGCAACTTGAATCGCTAACTCACGAGTTGGTGCTAGCACCAATATCTGTGGTTTAGTCAATGCAGTATCAATGTTACTCAATAATGGTAGTGCAAACGCAGCAGTTTTACCCGTACCAGTCTGTGCCATACCTAGCACATCACCACCGTTCTGTAGTAACGGAATACATTCAGCTTGAATTGGTGTAGGTGCTTCATAACCTAGATCATTCAACACTTGCAAAATTGGTTCAGGTAAATTTAAATCAGTAAATTGTACTACGGGTGATGTATCAGACATTCACGGGCCTCAGGTAGACGGGTCTTTGAATAAAGCTATATCAATTATAGCTCCACATATTGTATTTCGTGCGCAAAATTAGTGGTCTTTTGCTCAAACTCTTTTAAGAGCGAAGCCACATAAAAAGGCCGACGTAGTATACTACAGTTAAAATTTAAAATCAGAATTTATGCGATCTAAATCACATAAAAAGCAAAAAATATCTAGTTGTTAAAAAAGAACAAATGAAAATCAACAACTTAAAACTTGAGAATGAAGGCGAGTTAATATTATAAATATGTTATTCAAAAAAAACCTCACCTCCAAAGAGGTAAGGTTTATTGCTAAATTCAGTGAAATTTGTCGTTTAGTGCTCGCGAGTCTCACGGAAAATAATATCAGGATAACGCTCTTGTGCAAGGCGTAAATTAACCATAGTCGGCGCGATATAGGTTAAGTTATTACCACCATCTAGGGCTATATTGTCCCAGGCTTTCTTTTTGAACTCTTCTAACTTACGCGGATCTTCACAATCAACCCAACGTGCAGTCGCCACGCTGATGCCTTCATAAATCGCATCCACTTTATATTCAGAACGTAAGCGATGCACAACCACGTCAAACTGCAGCACACCAACTGCGCCTACGATCAAATCGTTAGAGCGTTGAGGACGGAACACCTGCACGGCACCTTCTTCAGACAGCTGGATCAGACCTTTTTGCAATTGCTTTTGCTTTAGTGGATCTTTCAAACGAATACGACGGAACATTTCGGGCGCAAAGTTAGGGATTCCGGTAAATTTCAATAACTCACCTTGGGTAAACGTATCACCAATTTGGATCGTACCATGGTTGTGTAGACCAATAATATCACCCGGATATGCTTCTTCGGTTTGAGTACGATCACCCGCCATAAAGGTGACCGCATCGGAAATGCTGACATCTTTATTTAAACGTACATGCTTCATTTTCATGCCTTTGCTGTATTTGCCAGAGCAAACACGCATGAAAGCAATACGGTCACGGTGTTTTGGATCCATATTCGCTTGGATCTTAAAGATGAAACCAGAGAAGTTATCTTCATTTGGCTTGACTGTACGCAGATCTGTTACACGAGATTGCGGCTTAGGTGCCCACTCGATTAAACCATCAAGTACATGATCAACACCAAAGTTACCGAGCGCGGTACCAAAGTATACCGGCGTTAATTCGCCCGCCATAAATAATTCATAATCGAATTTATTTGCCGCGCCTTGAACAAGCTCCATCTCTTCACGTAATTGCTCAGCGTAATCGCCGAGTGCTTCGTCAAGTTCTGGGTTGTTAATGCCTTTAATCACACGACTGTCTTGAATCATATGACCCTGACCAGAGTTATACAGGATCACTTCATCACGTAAAATGTGGTAAACACCTTTTAGTTCTTTACCCATGCCGATCGGCCAAGTAATGGGTGCACATGCAATTTTTAATACTTCTTCAACTTCATCCATCAAATCAATTGGATCGCGAATATCACGGTCAATTTTATTCATGAAGGTAATAATTGGCGTATCACGCAAGCGTGTTACTTCCATTAATTTTACGGTACGTGTTTCTACGCCTTTGGCCGAGTCAATGACCATTAAGCATGAGTCGACAGCGGTTAAGGTACGGTAAGTATCTTCCGAGAAATCTTCATGTCCAGGCGTATCCAGTAAGTTAATCAGGCAGTCACGGTATGGGAACTGCATTACCGATGTTGTTACCGAAATACCACGTTCTTTTTCCATTTCCATCCAGTCAGATTTAGCGTGCTGACCCGATTTCTTACCTTTCACAGTACCGGCTTTTTGTAATGCGTTGCCGAATAATAATACTTTTTCGGTAATCGTTGTTTTACCAGCATCGGGATGCGAGATAATCGCAAAAGTACGTCTTTTCGACACCTCTTGCTCAAGAATGCTATTTGACATGAATGAGTCTTCTCATTGGGTTAGATCTAATGGGCGCTATTTTCGCTGAAATCACAGTAAGACACAAGGTCGAGCTGCAATTAATAATTGGCAATTTCAGTTAATGCTTCATGTAATGTCGGACTAAAAGAGGTCACGCCGCCAATAGGCTGCACACCCGCTCTGGCTAACGTTTTTAATGGTTGAAATTGCAGATCACAAAATATCACTTGGGTATTGTAGATCTTACACTGATTAATGAATTGCTCCATAGCGGCTAGCCCGCCAGCATCGAGTAATGGCACCGCATCTAAATACAGCACAAAACCATCAACCTCATTGGTTTTATCCGCTAACTCTGAAAATACGCGATCAGCAGCCGCAAAAAATAATGGTCCGTTAATTTTAAATACCCGCCAACCAGCCGGAATTTTAGTGGTTATAAGCCGTTTATTATCGGTAATATCGGTGACTTTAACCATTTCTGCAATTTCTTTCATGAACAATACCGCTGCTAACAAGATGCCCGCTGTAATTGCTAATACCATATCAAACACAATAGTAAACGAAAAACAAATGGCGAAAACCCAAAGGTCACTCTTCGGCGCGGTCTTTAATAAGTGTAATGCTTTGCCCGCTTCACTCATATTCCAAGCCACAACGAGTAATAACGCGGCCATCGAAGACATAGGTAAATAAGCCAATAATGGTGCCAGTAACACTAAACTCGCCAACACCACTAAACCGTGAATAACAGCCGATATCGGTGTTTGCGCGCCGGCTTTTACATTCGCAGCAGAGCGAGCAATCGCGGCAGTCGCGGTAATGCCACCAAAAAATGGCACCACAATATTACCAATACCTTGACCGAGTAATTCACTATTCGCACTATGGCGTTTACCTGTCATGCCATCCAGCACCACTGCACACAGTAATGATTCGATTGCGCCTAACATGGCAATCGCAAATGCCGCAGGTAATAGATCAGAAATTAACTTCCAGCTCAGTTCTAGTGGTTGTCCATTCACACCGGCTTGTAACCACGGCCACTCGAAAGTAGGTAAATATGGTGGAATACCCGCACCTTGAGTACCATCAGGTAATAAATAATGGAAGCGACTACCAATAGTAGCAATATCCATCCCCCAGTCATTTAATACCATAGCCAATAAACTGCCGAGGATAATTGCAGGTAAATGAGCCGGTACCACGGTTTTTAATTTAGGCCAAACCAGCATGATAACAAGCGTAAACGCCGCGACTGCAAAACTCGGTAAATGTAAATAAGGCAATGCATTGGCTAATACAGCCAGTTTATCCCAATAATGTTCCGGTAAAGATTCGATAGGAAGACCAAAAAAATCTTTAAACTGCAATGTTGCAATAACCACCGCAATACCACCGGTAAAACCGAGGGTTACAGCATCTGGGATATACTCAATAAAACGACCAAGACGTAATACCGCCATGATGACTAAGATCAACCCCGACATTATCGTTGCTAATAATAAACCGCCAAAACCATACTGCTGAACAATGGGATAGAGAATCACAACAAAAGCGGCAGTGGGTCCTGAAATGCTATAACGACTACCACCCGATATTGCAATCACAATACCACCGATAATTGCCGTATAAAGCCCATATTGAGGTGCAACACCACTCGCAATAGCAAGCGCCATCGCTAAAGGAATAGCAATGATACCAACTGTGATACCTGCTAATAAATCTTTTCCGAATTTAGCCGAGTTATAATCAGAACGACTAAACGACTCACGTAAAGCATGGGCAATACGTAACGAAAAAAGATGAGCCCTGTGCTGCATTATACCGCCTTAAAGTGTTAATTAGATCACGCAATTATAATCGTCTTAGTAACAGATACAATCAAGGTCACGTCATTTCACGACAAAATAGTCGTTTGCTTGATTCACATCAGAATTACCGACTAATTGCCTCAATACGTGCTCATGATCACATTAAAGATTCGATGTTATACTTAAATATTGAATAATAGTCGATAGAAAAATGTAAATAATCCGTGGAAATAATGCCGTGATCGAGCAGATAAGGTTGCACAGCTTAACTGAGATCACTATTATGTTCGTTAATCCATAAACCTATAATTAATTTGGAAGCAATGATGTTAGTACTAGGACACACAAACCCTGATTGTGACAGCTTAGCAGGCTCAATCTCTCTATCTGCATTTTTAACAAAACGCGATGGCAAAACAGTAACACCTATTATGCAAGGCGAACCGAATGCAGAAGGTCTTTTCCTGCTTGAACAAGCTGGTTTAGCGTGCCCTGAAATCCGTACATCAATTGCTGGTGAGGAAGTTTGGATCATTGATTACTCTGACTTCAACCAAGCACCAAAAGATGCTCGCCAAGCTACAATTCGCGGTATCGTTGATCACCACAAACTTGGTGACTTCGAAACAGATGAGCAACTTGAAGCATGGATCTGGCCTTGCGGCTGTTCAAATACGATTGTTTACAACATGTACAAGATCAACAACATCGACATCGACCAGAAAGTTGCTGTGATGATGTTAGGTGCAATCTTAAGTGACACGGTACACTTCAACTCTCCGACCTGTACACAAATCGATATTGATGCAGCACACGAACTGGCTAAAATTGCTGGTATTGATGATATTGATGCATTCGTTACCGCACAATTTGCAGCGAAATCAGACATTGCAGCAGTGCCTTCTGAAGAGTTAATCTTACGTGACCTTAAAGTTTACACAATTGGTAACAAAGACTTCTCAATTGCACAAATAGAGATCACTAACATTGATCTCGCACTGTCACGCAAAGCAGAATTACAAAGTGAACTTGTTAAATATAAAGCTGAGCACGGTTACCACACCGCGTTAGTATTATTAACCGATATTACTAACCTAAACTCTGTCGCTTTAATCGAAAGTGAAGAAAGTGCGTTAGTAGCAGAAACACTTGGCGGTACCTTCGTTGACGAACTTATCGACTTACCAAATGTTGTAAGCCGTAAAAAACAAGTATTACCACCGCTACAAACACAGTTTAAGTAAGCCTGCATAGATAGCTGCTAGCATAATGCAGTAGCGTGAATACTAAAAAGGGAGCTAATTAGCTCCCTTTTCTATTTCTATTTCTATTTCTATTTCATATTAACAGTTATTACTTTTTATCACTGTTATACATTTCATCAATGTCTTTCTTGTATTCACTTTCAATGACTTTACGACGTAACTTCAGTGTCGGTGTGATCTCACCTTTTTTCATACAAAATTCACGATTAAGTAGTTTGAATTTTTTTACTTTTTCAAAGTTAGCCAATTCACTTTGTAGGTCTTGTAAACGTTTCTCAAACATAGTAACGATATGACTATGACGCAGCAGTTCGGCTTTGCTTGAAAACTGTAAATTAATCGAGTTGGCGTATTCTTCTAATGCATCAAATGATGGCACGATTAACGCACTCACAAAATGACGAGAATCAGCAAAAATCGCGACCTGATCAATAAAGTGATCTTTATTTAATGTGCCTTCAACCAGCTGTGGTGCGATATATTTACCGTTTGATGTTTTCATTAGCTCTTTAATACGTTCCGTCATCACGACTTCACCATTAGCTAAGATCTTACCTGCATCACCGGTTTTCAGCCAACCATCGATAAAGTTCTTTTCGGTTTCTTCAGGCATTTTATAATAACCCTTCATTACCGTATCACTGCGTACTAATATCTCGTTATCATCACCGATTTTCACTTCCATATCAGGTAGTGGTAAGCCAATTGAACCAAAATCATAACCTGTACCACGATGACAACATACTGTCGCCGTTGTTTCTGTCATACCATAACCAGCTTGTATTTGAATGCCTATGGACTGAAAGAACTGGTTTATATCTGGATCAACTTTCGCGCCACCACAAGGTAAAAAGCGTGTATTACCACCAAGAATGCCGCGTAGTTTAGAGAAGATAAGTCGGTCAGCGAGTTTATGCTGGCTAGCTAACCAAAAAGATGGCTGTTGGTTACTATGAACAAGTTTGAAATGTGCTAAGCCGACTTTAGTAGCCCAGCCAAACAGCGCCTTTTTAACTGCTGATGCAGATTCTAAGCGTGTATGAATAGTGCTGTATATTTTTTCATATAAACGCGGCACAGCAACAAGTAGTGTGGGTTTAACTTCAGCAATAACATCGATAATCAATTTAGGATTTTCGAGATGCACATTTTTCGCGCCACTATGCATCAGATAAAAAGACCAAGTACGCTCGAGCACATGGCTTAACGGCAAGAAGGCGATTGAAGTATCCGTTTCTGATACATCAATCATCTTATCATGACTCGCGAAGGCTGCAGCAAAGTTAGTATAATCGAGCATGACACCTTTTGGTTGTCCTGTGGTACCAGATGTATAAATAAGGGTAACCAGATCGTCCATATTCGCATCAGTCAATCGTTGTTCAAATTCTGCATCGGATGCTTGATTGCCTTGCTGGATGAAAGCAGAAAAGTGCATTGCATTTGATTCGCCTTTTAAGTCTATAACATCCGTCAGCGCAATGATCAGCTTTAAGTCATCCGTTGCTAATAGTTCAAGGGCTTTATCGAACTGTTCTTGACCACCGACAAATAGATAATCGATATCAGCGTTTTTAACAATATAGCGAGTTTGCTCTGTGGTATTGGTAGGATAGATAGGGACAGTAACACAACGCGCAGCTAAAATACCTAAATCAGCAAAGCTCCATTCCGGACGATTATTTGCCAAGATACCGACTTTAGCTTGCACTTCACAGCCAAGAAACAACAATGCTTTAGCTACGCGATCTGAGTTATCGAGTAACGTAGACCAGGTGATATCTTGCCATTCACCGTGTTCTTTAAAACGAATTGCGGTTGTTGTTTTACGTGCTGAAAATTTAGATCTGAAACTGTTTACTAAATGTTGGGTCATTAGCTTCCCTGATTATCCATAAGTAGAATTAACGCATGATATACCCAAACGACTTCAAGATGCGGGGTATATAATCACGGATAGTAATCATTAATCAGGAATAAGTATACAAGCAATAGACGTTCCCTATTACAAAAACACTAAAGAATCACCTTGTCTTGTTCTAGACTATGTAGCACATCATAATGGCATCTTCTCTGCCTTTCGCCGCTGGATAATAGTTAATACGGCGATCGACCTCATTAAAGCCAGTGTTTAAATAAAGTTGGTAAGCACCGTGATTAGATTCTCGCACTTCTAACCATAATTGAAACAATTCTTGCTGTTGGCATTCTTTAATTAGGTGGTTAATAAGCAGCTTACCGTAACCCTTACCTTGATGCTCAGGCGCAACGGCGATATTAAGCAGACTTGCTTCTCCAGCCACTTGGTTAGCAAAGTAATAACCTAGTATTTGCTCATCTTTAACTAATAGAAAATTAAAGTATCGGGCACCAAAATTACTGGCTAAGATCTTATCTGACCAAGGAAATGCATGGCTCGCAGTTTCAACTTTTTGGACTAAGGGTAAATGTTCAAGTGTTAGCGGAATGATTTTTGGCATTAAAGACTCGTTATTGCATATAACTGACGATTTGTTGCCAAAGCTGCTTTTTCGCTTGAGCAGAATGCAACAGTACATCTAAATGAGGTGATGATAGTTGCTGTTTTGCAGCAAGATCTGATTGTTTACAACCAATAGTCCAAATCCATTTCGGCGTTTGGTAATAATACTTTAGCTCTTCTTCGGTGATGATATGGCTTTGATTTAGTTCAAGCTGTAACGTACGTAAAATTTGTTTAATAAATTGGCTATGTGGGGCAAGTTTATCGTTCGCGATAATTAAAATTTGGCAATGTTTTGGTAATGCTATTTTCTCAGCTTGACTAGCGAGATGAGGAAATTGTTCAGGCTTATGACATTGCCACAATGTGATACCCATTTGCTGCAAGTAATAACGTGAAAAATTACTCATTGGATAACCATATCATGAAGATTAACAGAAGAAATTGGCAGGGGTGGAGAGATTCGAACTCCCATCACGCGGATTTGGAATCCGCTGCTCTGCCGTTGGAGCTACACCCCTACAAGATGAACAGGATTATAACTTAATTTATCATTAAAGTTAAATCTGTTTCTTTGATTTGATAGTACTAATAAAATTGGCAGGGGTGGAGAGATTCGAACTCCCATCACGCGGATTTGGAATCCGCTGCTCTGCCGTTGGAGCTACACCCCTAAAACTTTCTATTTAAGACTACGTCTTAAATAATACTTACTCAGACTAGGTCTAAATAAATAGGAATTGGCGCTTGGCGATGCCCTACTCTCACATGGGGAAACCCCACACTACCATCGGCGTTATTACGTTTCACTACTGAGTTCGGAATGGAGTCAGGTGGTACCGCAACACTATGGTCACCAAGCAAATCTGGTTTGCTTTCTATAAGAAAATTAATTTCTATTGTAAATCTGAAAAGCTATAAATAAAGAAGTCTTTAAAACCTAAAGTGTTCTGTCTATTCTTAAGTCGTATTTCAATTAATCATACTTTAATTTGTATGGTTAAGCCTCACGGGTAATTAGTACAAGTTAGCTCAATGCCTCACAGCACTTACACACCTTGCCTATCAACGTTGTAGTCTCCAACGGCCCTTCAGGGAGCTTAAAGCTCCAGTGAGAACTCATCTCGAGGCCTGCTTCCCGCTTAGATGCTTTCAGCGGTTATCAGTTCCGAACTTAGCTACCGGGCAATGCCATTGGCATGACAACCCGAACACCAGTGGTTCGTCCACTCCGGTCCTCTCGTACTAGGAGCAGCTCCTCTCAATTCTCAAACGCCCACGGCAGATAGGGACCGAACTGTCTCACGACGTTCTAAACCCAGCTCGCGTACCACTTTAAATGGCGAACAGCCATACCCTTGGGACCAACTTCAGCCCCAGGATGTGATGAGCCGACATCGAGGTGCCAAACACCGCCGTCGATATGAACTCTTGGGCGGTATCAGCCTGTTATCCCCGGAGTACCTTTTATCCGTTGAGCGATGGCCCTTCCATTCAGAACCACCGGATCACTAAGACCTACTTTCGTACCTGCTCGACGTGTCTGTCTCGCAGTTAAGCTGGCTTATGCCTTTGCACTAACCACATGATGTCCAACCATGTTTAGCCAACCTTCGTGCTCCTCCGTTACTCTTTGGGAGGAGACCGCCCCAGTCAAACTACCCACCAGACACTGTCCGCAATCCCGATAAGGGACCTACGTTAGAACATCAAACGTACAAGGGTGGTATTTCAAGGTTGACTCCACATCATCTAGCGACAATGCTTCATAGTCTCCCACCTATCCTACACATGTAGGTTCAATGTTCAGTGCCAAGCTATAGTAAAGGTTCACGGGGTCTTTCCGTCTAGCCGCGGGTACACTGCATCTTAACAGCGATTTCAATTTCACTGAGTCTCGGGTGGAGACAGCGTGGCCATCATTACGCCATTCGTGCAGGTCGGAACTTACCCGACAAGGAATTTCGCTACCTTAGGACCGTTATAGTTACGGCCGCCGTTTACCGGGGCTTCGATCATGAGCTTCGACCTAAGTCTAACCCAATCAATTAACCTTCCGGCACCGGGCAGGCGTCACACCGTATACGTCATCTTTCGATTTTGCACAGTGCTGTGTTTTTAATAAACAGTTGCAGCCACCATTTCTCTGCGACCAACAATAGCTTACGGAGCAAGTCCTTCACCATCATTGGCGTACCTTCTCCCGAAGTTACGGTACCATTTTGCCTAGTTCCTTCACCCGAGTTCTCTCAAGCGCCTTAGTATTCTCTACCTAACCACCTGTGTCGGTTTGGGGTACGATTCTCTTATATCTGAAGCTTAGAGGTTTTTCCTGGAAGCCGGGTATCAACTACTTCATCTCCGTAGAGACTCGTCATCAGTCCTCAGCCTTAATGTGCGCCCGGATTTACCTAAGCACACAGCCTACAACCTTAAACATGGACAACCATCGCCATGCTAGCCTAACCTTCTCCGTCACCCCATCGCAATATAAGTGAGTACAGGAATATTAACCTGTTTCCCATCGACTACGCCTTTCGGCCTCGCCTTAGGAGTCGACTCACCCTGCCCCGATTAACGTTGGACAGGAACCCTTGGTCTTTCGGCGTGGAGGTTTTTCACCCCCATTATCGTTACTCATGTCAACATTCGCACTTCTGATACCTCCAGCAAGCTTCTCAACTCACCTTCGACGGCTTACAGAACGCTCCTCTACCATGCAAAGAACAAGTCTTTGCATCCGTAGCTTCGGTGGTATGTTTAGCCCCGTTAAATCTTCCGCGCAGACCGACTCGACCAGTGAGCTATTACGCTTTCTTTAAAAGATGGCTGCTTCTAAGCCAACTTCCTGGCTGTCTGAGCCTTTCCACATCGTTTCCCACTTAACATACACTTTGGGACCTTAGCTGACGGTCTGGGTTGTTTCCCTTTCCACGACGGACGTTAGCACCCGCCGTGTGTCTCCCGCGATTGAACTTATTGGTATTCGGAGTTTGCAAAGGGTTGGTAAGTCGGGATGACCCCCTAGCCTTAACAGTGCTCTACCCCCAATAGTTAGACGCGAGGCGCTACCTAAATAGCTTTCGAGGAGAACCAGCTATCTCCCGGTTTGATTGGCCTTTCACCCCCAGCCACAAGTCATCCGCTAATTTTTCAACATTAGTCGGTTCGGTCCTCCAGTTGATGTTACTCAACCTTCAACCTGCCCATGGCTAGATCACCGGGTTTCGGGTCTAATCCCAGCAACTATTCGCGCAGTTAACACTCGGTTTCCCTACGGCTCCGCTATTCGCTTAACCTTGCTACTGAAATTAAGTCGTTGACCCATTATACAAAAGGTACGCAGTCACCCAACAAAGTAGGCTCCCACTGCTTGTACGTATACGGTTTCAGGTTCTATTTCACTCCCCTCACAGGGGTTCTTTTCGCCTTTCCCTCACGGTACTGGTTCACTATCGGTCAGTCAGTAGTATTTAGCCTTGGAAGATGGTCCTCCCATATTCAAACAGCATATCACGTGTGCCGTCCTACTCGATTTCACAATAAGGTCGTTTTCATGTACGGGACTATCACCCTGTATCGTGGCACTTTCCAGAGCCTTCCATTAACTTCCAAACTGCTTAAGGGCTAGACCCCGTTCGCTCGCCGCTACTAAGGGTATCTCTATTGATTTCTTTTCCTCGGGGTACTTAGATGTTTCAGTTCTCCCGGTTCGCTTCGCAACGCTATGTATTCACGTTACGATACTCTACAAAGTAGAGTGGGTTCCCCCATTCGGAAATCTGTGGATTAACGCTTTTTATCAACTCCCCACAGCTTAACGCAGATTAACACGTCCTTCATCGCCTCTGACTGCCTAGGCATCCACCGTATACGCTTAGTCACTTAACCATACAATCTAAAGTCGACCGTACAATTGAAATAACTAGGTATTATCTAGTTTTTTTCGCCTCAAGAATACTCAAGAACACTATATTGTTACGAACTTAATCGTAACGTGTTTTAAGAACTTCTTTATTTATTCAGCTTTCCAAATTTTTAAAGAGCAATTTGCTAAAAAGCAAAGATAAACATTAAGCTGCTTAGCTTTGATTTTTAATCAGAAAGAAAAGTGGTATCCCGTACGAGATTTGAACTCGTGTTACCGCCGTGAAAGGGCGGTGTCCTAGGCCTCTAGACGAACAGGACACTATTTACTTTCTACGTTTGGATTTCATCCCAACCGTTGTCTTATTTACATAAGACGTGCAATTTAATTTTCTATTCAAGCAATTTGTGTGGGCACTTACAAAAATTAACAACTTTACGTAAGGAGGTGATCCAGCCCCAGGTTCCCCTAGGGCTACCTTGTTACGACTTCACCCCAGTCATGAACCACACCGTGGTCATCGCCCTCCCGAAGGTTAAGCTAATGACTTCTGGTGCAGCCCACTCCCATGGTGTGACGGGCGGTGTGTACAAGGCCCGGGAACGTATTCACCGTGACATTCTGATTCACGATTACTAGCGATTCCGACTTCATGGGGTCGAGTTGCAGACCCCAATCCGGACTACGACGCACTTTATGGGATTCGCTTACCATTGCTGGTTTGCAGCCCTTTGTATGCGCCATTGTAGCACGTGTGTAGCCCTACTCGTAAGGGCCATGATGACTTGACGTCGTCCCCACCTTCCTCCGGTTTATCACCGGCAGTCTCCTTAGAGTTCCCACCATTACGTGCTGGCAAATAAGGATAAGGGTTGCGCTCGTTGCGGGACTTAACCCAACATTTCACAACACGAGCTGACGACAGCCATGCAGCACCTGTCTCACAGTTCCCGAAGGCACTGAGGTATCTCTACCAGATTCTGTGGATGTCAAGAGTAGGTAAGGTTCTTCGCGTTGCATCGAATTAAACCACATGCTCCACCGCTTGTGCGGGCCCCCGTCAATTCATTTGAGTTTTAACCTTGCGGCCGTACTCCCCAGGCGGTCTACTTAATGCGTTAGCTTAAGAGCCCAGTTCTCAAGGAACCAAACTCCGAGTAGACATCGTTTACGGCGTGGACTACCGGGGTATCTAATCCCGTTTGCTACCCACGCTTTCGCATCTGAGCGTCAGTTACTTGCCAGGTGGCCGCCTTCGCCACTGGTATTCCTTCAGATCTCTACGCATTTCACCGCTACACCTGAAATTCTACCACCCTCTCAAGAACTCTAGTTTGCCAGTTCGAAATGCAGTTCCCAGGTTGAGCCCGGGGCTTTCACATCTCGCTTAACAAACCGCCTGCATGCGCTTTACGCCCAGTAATTCCGATTAACGCTTGCACCCTCCGTATTACCGCGGCTGCTGGCACGGAGTTAGCCGGTGCTTCTTCTGCGAGTAACGTCACAGTGATAAAGTATTAATTTACCACCTTTCCTCCTCGCTGAAAGTACTTTACAACCCTAAGGCCTTCTTCATACACGCGGTATGGCTGCATCAGAGTTTCCTCCATTGTGCAATATTCCCCACTGCTGCCTCCCGTAGGAGTCTGGACCGTGTCTCAGTTCCAGTGTGGCTGATCATCCTCTCAGACCAGCTAGGGATCGTCGCCTTGGTGAGCTCTTACCTCACCAACAAGCTAATCCCACTTGGGCTCATCTAGTCGCGAGAGCTTTCAAGAAGAGGCCCCCTTTCACCCGTAGGTCGTATGCGGTATTAGCAGTCGTTTCCAACTGTTGTCCCCCTCGACTAGGCAGATTCCCAAGCATTACTCACCCGTCCGCCGCTCGACGCCAGAATAGCAAGCTATTCTTCGTTTCCGCTCGACTTGCATGTGTTAAGCCTACCGCCAGCGTTCAATCTGAGCCATGATCAAACTCTTCAATTAAAAGTTTTTGACTAATTGCCTAAGCAATTAAGTCGGCTCAATGAATTCTGTACTTCAACAACAAACCGAAGTTTGTTGTTTATAAAACCAAATCTTTCGATTTAATTTAATGTTCACAATTACATTGATATAATATTTGGTCATTATATCTCTGCAAGTGCTCACACAGATTGCTTGAATAAATTGTTAAAGAGCATACTGAACGACTGTTGCCGTGTCAGTGGGAGCGATTATAGAGATCTGGGTTACATTGGCAAGTAATTTTATAAATTTCATTCCATTTTAAAGATAAACCTTAAAAACCGAACATAATTCAAACAAAACAAATTAAAAATAAACGATAGTTCATCTAACCCATCTATTTTCGCCTAACTCTTCGGTGATTTATCATGATTTCAGGTTTTAATTATTCAATATTTCTATTTTCATCTACTTATATAGGTAGAATTTACTTACTGGGTCAATTTAAACTATTATTTAATTTGTCTTTATACGTGACCTAACTCTCTGGTTTAGGTAACATGCGCCCTTTTTACGGTTTTGGAGTTTGAATATACATGCCCTTCCAACTTGGTCAGCGCTGGATCAGCGATACGGAATCAGAATTAGGATTAGGAACGATAGTTGCCATAGAAGGCAGAATGTTAACGCTATTATTTCCTGCAAGTGGTGAAAACCGTTTATATGCTCGTAACGAAGCGCCAATCACGCGTGTCATGTTTAATGTCGGTGATCAGGTACTGTCTCATGAAGACTGGAGTTTAACCGTTACTGAAGTAACAGAAAGCTCAGGTATCATTACTTATATGGGTATTCATCAAGACACCGGTGAAGAAGTTTCATTACGTGAAACATTCCTGAACAATTTCATCAAGTTTAATAAACCACAAGATCGCCTATTTGCAGGCCAAATCGATCGCATGGATCGCTTTGTTTTACGCCATCAAACATTACAGCATCAGTTTTCTCAACAACAATCTGCATTAAATGGCATTCAAGGTCCACGTGTCAGTCTGATCCCACATCAATTACATATTGCCACCGAAGTGGGTCAACGCCATGCTCCTCGCGTTTTACTTGCTGATGAAGTAGGTTTAGGTAAAACCATTGAAGCGGGTTTGATCATCCATCAGCAGCTGACAGCAGGCCTTGCCAATCGTGTGTTAATTTTGGTACCCGAAACATTACAACACCAATGGTTAGTAGAAATGATGCGTCGTTTCAATCTACACTTTAGTATCTTTGATGAAGAGCGTTGCATCGAATCACTCGCTGAAGCAGATAACCCATTTGAAACTGAACAATTGATCTTATGTAGCCTGGACTTCTTACGCAAAAAACGTCGTCGTTTTGAGCAAGCGGTGGGTGCCGATTGGGACTTATTGGTTGTTGATGAAGCGCATCACCTTAGATGGAGCGAAACAGAACCAAGTCGTGAATACCAGGTTGTAGAAGCATTAGCGCAAAAGTCGCCAGGTGTACTACTACTCACTGCAACACCGGATCAGCTTGGCCATGAAAGTCACTTTGCCCGTTTACGGTTATTAGATCCAAACCGTTTCTATGATTATGCCGCATTCGTTGCTGAAGAAAATAGTTATTCTGTCATTGCACAAGCAGCACAAGAACTATTAGATTCACCCATCATGTCACCAGAGACTGCAGCATCATTAACTAAATTATTAAGTGAAGCTGATATATCAGACAAGCTGGCTTTAATCCAGACTTCACCCGGTTCAGAAGACGCCGAGAAAGCAAAACAATCAATAATTAGTCAATTATTAGATCGCCATGGCACAGGGCGTTTATTATTCCGTAATACACGTTCGGCAATTAAAGGTTTCCCAACCCGCTACTACAAACCGATTCCATTAGCGCTACCAGACCAATATAAAACGTCATTAAAAGTCGCACAAATGATGAATGGCTCGGCAAGTTATGCAGAAGCTGCGCGTCGAGGTTTATACCCAGAAGAAATCTTTTTACAATTCGAAGGCAAAGACGCATCTTGGTGTAGTTTTGATCCACGTGTTGAATGGTTACAAGACTTCTTACTTGCCAATAAAAATGAAAAAGTATTAGTGATCGCAGCCAATGCTGAAACAGCGATGTCGATCGAAGAGTCACTACGTGTGAGTGAAGGTATTCGGGGCACAGTATTCCATGAAGGCATGTCGATAATTGCGCGAGATAAAGCCGGTGCTTACTTCGCCCAAGAGGATGCGGGAGCACAAGTTCTACTTTGTTCTGAAATCGGCTCAGAGGGTCGTAACTTCCAATTTGCACAACATCTGGTATTATTTGATTTACCATTAAACCCAGATTTACTTGAGCAACGTATTGGTCGTTTAGACCGTATCGGTCAGAAAAATGACATCAGTATTCACGTCCCTTTCTTTACCAATACCGCACAGGATGTATTACAAAACTGGTATCAAAATGGCTTAAATGCGTTTGAGTATACTTGCCCTATCGGTGGCGATATTTTTGCAGAAGTAAAAGATGAATTACTGACTCAGCTAGCCGCAAAAGAAATTGATCTCGCCGCAACAGACGCATTAATCACTGATACACGTAGTCAATACGATGCATTAAAAGCAAAAATGGAAAGTGGCCGCGACCGTTTACTGGAGTTAAACTCTAACGGTTTGGGTAAATCAGACGACATTATTGCACAGCTAAAAGCCAATGATGATAGTCCTACGTTACCTATTTTTGCGATACGCTTATTCGATGTTATTGGTATAAACCAAGAAGATCGTGGCGAGAACATGCTCATATTAAAACCGACAGATCAGATGTTAATACCAAGTTTGCCACATCTATCTGAAGACGGCATTACAGTTACCTTCGATCGTGACACCGCATTGTCTCGTGACGACGTACACTTCCTGACTTGGGAACACCCATTAATACGCGCATGCATTGAATTAATCATGACGTCTGATACGGGCTCAACCGCCGTTTCACTATTAAAAAATCCAGCGCTACCTGCTGGCACTATTTTATTAGAACTACTTTATGTGGTTGAAACATCGGCACCGCCTTATTGTCAAATTAATCGTTTCTTACCGGCAACACCAATTCGTTTATTACTGGATAAAAACAGTAATAACTTAGCCGGGAAAGTAGATTTTGATAGTTTCAATCGTCAGCTTAATGCGATTAACCGCCATGTAGCGACGAAACTGGTTTCAGCATCTCAAACGATTATCCATGATCTTATTGGTAAATCAACCGCGGTAGCTGAAGATCAAAAGCAAGCGATCACTAACGCTGCACTGGCAAAAATGCAGCAAAATATGAGTGTCGAGCTTGAACGTCTACAAGCATTGCAGAAGATTAACCCTAATGTACGTGATGAAGAACTGGCGTTTATTGAAAAACAAACAGCAGAACTCACCACGCACATTAATAACGCTCAGCTTAAATTAGATGCAGTACGCTTTATTGTGGTTACTCCAAGCTAACTAAAAGCACGTTTTAATGACGAGCAACAAAGGGGTTAATTTCGGTTAACCCCTTTGTTATTAGTTGTTATTATTAACAAGCGATAATTTAAAGCTTACCTTCTAAAAACTTCACTATATTGTATATGCCCTATGTCCGATTTTATTTATGCTCCACCGCAACACCCTAGATTAGATATTATTTATCAAGACGATGCCATTATTGTGTTAAACAAACCGAGTGGATTATTAAGCGTTCCGGGGCGATTACCCGAGCATACCGACAGTATTGCCAGTCGGGTCCAAGAACGGTTTCCCACTGCGACAATTGTGCACCGGTTGGATATGTGTACCTCAGGTGTGATCTTAATGGCACTGAGCAAAGCCGCGCAAAGCCACATCAGCAGACAATTTCAACAACGCTCAACCGCAAAGTACTACTATGCACGTTTAGAGGGGATCCCAACGGCCAAGTCTGGCAGCATTGATTTACCTTTACGTTGTGATTGGCCCAATAGGCCAAGGCAAATGATTGACTTTATCGACGGAAAACCCGCGTTGACACATTGGCAAGTCATTGCAGAGCAACCTGCCAATAACAATAACAACCAGCAAGCGAGCGCAACAGTATTGCTTAAACCTGTGACCGGTCGATCGCACCAATTGCGAGTACATATGTTAGCATTGGGTACGCCCATTTTAGGTGATGAATTATATGCGTCAGCACAAGGCGTTGCAGCCGCTGAACATTTACAACTGCATGCTGCTATGTTAGAAATTGACCATCCCCTAACGTCTGAAAGAATAGAATTTAAGGTTAAACCACCTTTTTCAATTGATTAAGCACAACGAGTTATGTAGGAATCATGAATGTTTAAGGCCCTGGTATTATTACTATTAGTTAGCTTATCATCTCAAGCAATAGAACAATCTGCAGTGGATAAAGAGTCGGATAAGCCAACAATAACCTTCCCCATTTCTCAACAACGCGTGTTTGATCAAGACTTAACCAAGTATAGCGATAGCAACGAAGTGGCCTGGTTAGGTGATATCGATAACCGTTTTTTAACTTTATGGCGTGAACAAACTACGGGTAAAGTCATCGGTACAAGTTGGATATTTGCCGATACCTATACCTCAGCTAATAATCCAAATATAATTCAAACGCTGCGCTATCAACTCAGTGATAAAGGCTTACATACCTATTCTGTATCACCATTAAGTCAGCCCTTAAAATCAGAGCATGCCGAGCAACGTTTACAAGCCCAACTACTCACGTTACAAGATAAATTCGCCAGCCAAAGTGGTAAGCGTTTACTTATCCTACAAGGCGTAAACTGCCAAGCGATAATAAATATACTCGTGAATAACCCGGATATTTACGTCGATGCGATTGTATTACTCAGCGCCCATAGTCCAACGTCCGAGTTAGCCAAACAGTTCATTAGTCAAATGCACCAACTCAACGCGCCGATATTAGATTTATATGCGCAGACCGATAGCTTAGCGGTTATTGATGAAGCAAAAAAAAGGCATACCGCAGCAAAGCGTATTAACAAGGGAAATTATAGACAAATAGAAATGATTGGCTTACCGGGGCAAGTAGAAACTCAGATTGCAACCAGCCAAATGATTTATGGCTGGTTGGTCAAACTAGGCTGGTATTAACGCATTTTTCTCGATTCTTTTACTACGTCATAAGCACCTTGAATATCTTGGGCTTTTTCTTTAGCAATAATCATCATTTCTTCTGGTAAACCTTTTGATACTAACTTATCTGGATGGTGTTCATTCATTAATTTACGATAAGCACGTTTAATGGTTTTATCATCATCGTCCTCACTTACACCAAGCTGTTGATAAGCATTAATTAATGCTTCTTCACTACTCACTTTACTGCCATGACGGTGAGAGCGGATCTCAGCTTCCATCATCTGCAATAAATTGTCCATATCTTGGCTGTTCACCCCTAAGATCGCACCGATACGATGAAGAATATCACGCTCAGAATTTGATAATTCGTGATCAGCAAACGCGGCCTGAATTTGTATTTCCAGGAACATTTTAATCAGATCACGACGTAACACACTCACACGACGAAAATCGCGCACAGTTTGCTCTAACGGAAAATCAGCTTCTTTACCTTGATTAAATGACGCTTGTGCTGCACGACGAGTTTCCCCCGTCAGTTTCATGCGGTCCATTAACTGCGTCGCCACATGAATTTCCGCTTCGGTCACATGACCGTCCGCTTTTGCCATGTGCCCCATCACCGAAAATGACGTGTGCAAGAAAATATCCTGACGCTTATGTGCGGCAGGTCGAGTATCAATACCGAGTCGAGGACCAAATTGGCGCTTTAATATCGAGCCAACCCAGACCATGAAAATCGCCCCAAAAAACCCACCAAATTTCATACCAATGGCGAATAATAAAATGTAAAACAACATATTCATAACAGTAGCTACCAAGCAAAAATGACATATATTTATATAAGAATCGTATTATGGCTGTTTAAAATGTAACAAATCAATCAATCTCATCATCTTTTTACAGGTTTACCGGATAAAACCAGTCATTAAATGGTCTATCGCTGTAATATGCATTATTATATTTAACTATTTTTTAATTTTAATGAAATTATCGATGACAAAATGGATTGTTAAAATGCGCCTTTTCACCTTATTTTCAACACTCAGCGGTGTCGTATTCTCAGCTAGCGCAGCCACCATTATCACTAACGAAGATGGTACATCAAGGACCGTTGACGATTCTATCGCTACGTCTGAATTAGCAGAGTTAACACTTTTTAAACAGTGCTACCCTTATGTACCCGCTATAAAACCGCCGATTGAAGATAGCAAAGCCAATAACGAGATCCAGCTACTATCAAACAGTGCAAAAGTGACCCAAGGTAGCAAAGCCATTTTTCAAGGTGATGTGAACTTTACTCAAGGTAATAGAATATTATCTGCTGATGAAATTATTCTCTATCAACTCACTAATATTCTAACGGCTGAAGGCAACGTTATATTAGAAGACAGTACATCGACAATTAAAGGCAAAACATTAAAAGCGAATTTAGATACCAAAGATGCTGAGCTAACACATGTCAATTACCTACTGCACGGTCAAGCGGCTAATGGTGAAGCTAAAAAGGTCTATATTACCAATAGCGGCGATAATATTTTAATGCAACGTTCCACTTATAGTGAATGTCCCTTTGGCGATAATAGCTGGGTATTGCGTGCATCATCGATCAACATTGATAATATTGATGAATCCGCCGAGGCTTATAACGCAACCTTGTACTTTAAAGACGTACCTATTTTTTATATGCCATATTTTACTTATCCAACCACAGATAAACGTAGGACCGGTTTATTATTCCCGTCATTTGAAAATTCATTAGAAAATGGTGTCACGTTTTCGCAACCAATTTATTGGAATATTGCTCCAAACTATGACATGGAAATCATCCCCACTTACATGTCAGAGCGTGGCACAGAGTTAACCACTAAATTCCGTTATTTAGTCGATGGTCAGAGTGGTAAGATTAATGTTGAATACCTCGCTAACGATAAGAAAACCAACACCGATCGTAGTCTGTACCACTGGAGCCATAACGGTAACTTCAATGACAACCTAAGTCTGTCAGCGGACTACACCCAAGTAAGTGATAATGACTATTTTTCTGATCTTGATGCCTCAGCAGGTTCTAGAGACAGCAATACGCTACTACGAACCGCGGCCTTGACTTACAATACGGATATGACGTCGTCACAATTTGAAGTGCGTGATTTTCAAATTCTAAATGATTACTCCGATTCAACACCACATAAAGTATTACCGAAAATTTCTTTTACCGGTTACCAACAATTTGATAATAATCCCATTGAACTGTCA
The DNA here is from genome assembly GCF_000170855.1 of Moritella sp. PE36. Classification (GTDB taxonomy): domain Bacteria; phylum Pseudomonadota; class Gammaproteobacteria; order Enterobacterales; family Moritellaceae; genus Moritella. Next base: position 107,187 of record NZ_ABCQ01000001.1, read on the forward strand.
GTTTATAGCGAGATGACTAATTTCTCTCATTCTAACAGCAACATGTACAGTGGCATTAGAACCCATATAGAACCAGAGATTAGTTTCCCTTACAAACGCCCAGCAGGTTTTGCGGTCGCCGAATTTAAATTACCGATGACTTATTACAGCCAAACATTCAATGAGTCAGATAACAAAAACTTTGCTAATGGCTACAAAGGTGAACTAGAAGAACAAGTATTTCGAGTGATACCAACAGCCAGATTACACGCAGGTTTAAATTTTGAACGGCCTACATCTTGGTTTGGAAATGCCATTACGCAAACGTTAGAGCCACAAGTACAGTATTTATATATCCCTTATAAAAACCAAGACAATATTGGTATTTACGATTCATCAACGATCCAACAAGATTTCCTCGGTTTATACCGCGACCGTATTTATAGCGGTTTAGATCGCATTGCCGATACCAATCAATTCACCATAGGTTTAACAAGTCGTGTATTTGATGACATAGGCAGTGAGCGATTTCGTTTTGCGCTTGGCCAAATCGTTTACTTTGGTGAGAGCCAAGTTGGTATCGCACCAGAAAGCAATCCGGACACCGACAACACGGACGTAACAACATCCAGTATCGTGATGGAAGCAGACGTCAAAATAAGCCGTAATTTATTCATCAATAACAGTATTGAATATGCCATTCAAGATGACTTAGTACGCCGTGCAGATGCGGCTATCGAATACCGTTTTGACAGTGGTCAAAAAATACAACTTAACTATCGCTACATTGATGATACGTCTTCGATATTAGAAACGAAAAATGAGAACATTAACTCACGAATAAACCAGATGGGGTCCAAATTTATCTTACCGATCAATAATCAGTGGGATATGGGCGCGAGTTATTATTATGATGTCGAAAATAAAATAACCCAAGATGCCTTTGTGGGGATTAAATATGAATCATGTTGTTGGGCAATTCGCCTTGATTATGGTTATCGTTTAAAAAATCATAATATAAATACCAATGAAACAACCTTTGATCGCGGCCCAACATTAATGTTTGAACTAAAAGGTCTTGGCGGCATTGGTACCGATATGAATAACATCGGTACTTCAAGTCTATTTTCATACGGTGAACCATTCCAGTTACGTGAATAACATCGATTGACCAACGCGTTTAAATAAATATCTCGAATATATACCCAAGTGACTTCAAGATGCTTGGGTATAATAACGGCTATAAATAACTCAGTTAAAGCTAGCCGTTATTAATCAAACAGGGATTTACAGCCCATGATGATTGCATTGAAGGTCTGACAAGGTATACTTCCGCTTACTTTTTCACCTCGGTTTTCAGCAAATTAGACAATCCTCATATTTCCCGTGGTAAAAAATTGATAATTTTCAGCCTACTGCTGTCTCACTTATAGTCGATATTGAATAGGAATTCATAAAGTGATAAAAAAAATGCTTAAGACTCTGTTATCTGGAGTAATAGTTGTAACGAGTTGGCAAGCGCAGGCCGAACTCACCAAACTTGATGAAGTGATTGCCATTGTTAATGAAGAAGTCATTCTCGCTAGTGATGTGAATACATTAACTAGATCAGTAACAGCGCGGGCAACCAAAGCAGGCCAAACGTTACCATCGCAAGAGGTGCTGACTCAGCAGGCATTAGATAAACTTATTATTGATAGTTTACAGCTGCAAATGGCCAAGAAAATGGGCATGCGTATTAGCAATGCTCAGCTTGAAGATACGTTAAATAATATCGCAAAAGGTGATAACCAAACTGTAGAACAACTGCGTCAAAGTGTGGTTGCTGATGGTGGTGATTTTAATGATTACAAAGAAGAAATTCGAACCCAAATATTAACCAACGAAGTACAACGTATGCAAATGCGTCGTCGAATTACCATTTCCGATCAAGATGTTGACAACTTAATTGCAATAATTGATGAGCAAGGGCAGAAAAACCGACAATACCGTGTTAACCATATTATGCTGCGAGTTCCTAACGAGGCAGATAATGCCACGATGGAAGCACTACAAACTAAAATTGCCGATATACAAACGCAACTGAATGCGGGTGAACCATTCGCAAATCTTGCATTAGCGCTCTCTGCTGGTCCCAAAGCGCTGGATGGCGGCGATTGGGGTTGGATGAATATCAATGAAATGCCGACATTATTTGCAGAAGCGGTAACCAATGCTAAAAAAGGCGATATTATCGGTCCAATTCGTAGTGGTGCTGGTTTACATATCATTCAAGTTAGCGATATGCGTGGTGTAGAAACAGTATTAACCAAAGAAGTTAATGCCCGTCATATTCTGATTAAACCATCCGTTATCTTAAGTGATGACAAAGCACAATCATTACTCAATGAATACTTAACCCGTATTAAATCAGGCGACGCAGAATTTGCCGAGCTTGCTAAAGCCTATTCAGATGATACCGGCTCAGCCGTCAAAGGTGGTGAGCTTGGTTGGGCAGATCCAAACATCTATGTACCCGCATTTAAGTTAGCATTGCAAGACTTGAAAAAAGGCGAAATTAGTCCGACATTTCGTTCTAGCCATGGTTGGCATATAGTGCAACTTATTGATAGACGTACACAAGATACGACAGATAAAGCAAATCGCCAAAAAGCATGGCAATTACTGTATAATCGTCGTGCAGCCGAAGAAAGCCAATCTTGGTTGAATGAATTAAAACAAGAAGCTTATATTCGTATTTTAAATAATGAATCGTAAACAGGTGAAAATGTGACTCATCGTATAGCAATTACTCCAGGTGAGCCTGCTGGTATTGGCCCAGACCTAGTTCTGGAATTAGCGAAGCAAGACTGGCCAGTAGAATTGGTGCTTTGTGCCGATCCTGAGCTGATTTTATCTCGAGCAAAAATGCTTGGTAAAACAATTAAATTAATCAACTATGATCCAAGTCTACCAGCACAACCACAACGTGCTGGTACGTTAACTATCGCCCCTATGAAAATGGCGGTATCCGCAGAACCCGGTAAGCTTGATGTAGCGAATGGTCGCTATGTATTAGATACACTGCAATTTGCATGTGAAGGGAATATGTCTGCAGAATTTAGCGCAGTCGTCACAGGCCCTGTTAACAAAGGCATTATTAATAAAGCCGGCGTATCTTTTAGCGGTCACACTGAGTTTTTTGCGCAGCAATCAGAAACCGCTGACGTAGTTATGCTGCTGGCAACAACGGGGCTACGTGTTGCGTTAGTAACCACGCATATTCCACTGGCGTATGTCGCCAAAGCGATAACAGAAGAGCGATTAAGTAATATTATTCGCATCCTTCACGCTGAAATGAAAACGAAGTTTGGTATTGAACGACCAAAAATTTATGTATGTGGACTCAATCCACATGCAGGTGAAGATGGACATCTAGGTCGCGAAGAGATTGAGATCATCTCTCCAACGTTAATGAAACTTCGCGATGAGGGTATGGATTTGACAGGCCCCCTCCCTGCAGATACCTTGTTCCAACCTAAGTATCTTGATGATGCTGACGTTGTATTAGCAATGTATCATGACCAAGGATTGCCGGTATTAAAATCGGTTGGTTTTGGCAACTCAGTAAATATTACCCTGGGCTTGCCTTTTATCCGTACATCAGTTGATCACGGTACTGCAATTGAACTTGCAGGTACTGGAACAGCCGACGCCGGCAGTATGTTTACAGCCGTAAACCAAGCAATAGAAATGATAGAGAAACACGCATGAACGACAAGGTCCATTTAGGTCACACCGCGAAAAAACGTTTTGGTCAAAACTTCTTACATGATGCTTATGTAATTGGTCAAATCGTGGCATCAATTAACCCGAGAAAAGGTGAAAACCTAATTGAAATTGGTCCCGGTTTAGGCGCCTTAACCGAGCCTGTAGCAGATTGTCTCGATAAGATGACAGTCGTAGAGCTGGATAGAGATCTTGCTGAACGCCTAGAGCAACACCCGGTACTATCTAAAAAATTAGAAATTCACCAAGCAGATGCAATGCGTTTTGATTTTAAGCAGTTAATCAAACCGAACATGAAAATGCGTATTTTTGGTAATTTACCTTACAATATTTCAACGCCGTTAATGTTCCACTTATTTGAGTTCCATGAAGATATCCAAGATATGCACTTCATGTTACAGAAAGAAGTGGTACAACGTTTAGCCGCTAGCCATAACACTAAAAGTTACGGTCGCTTAACAGTAATGACGCAATACTACTGCAGAGTAACACCGGTACTTGAAGTCGGCCCTGAAGCATTCAGACCGGCACCAAAAGTAGATTCAGCGGTTGTTCGCTTAGAACCACATACGGTATTACCGCACCCTGCGAAAAGTTTAAAAGTACTTAACCATGTAGTGAGAAATGCCTTTAATCAACGCCGTAAAACAATTCGTAATAGCCTGAAAAAGGTGATTTCGGTTGATGACATTGCAGCGCTAGGTATTAACGTTTCTCTACGTCCAGAGAACTTAACGCTTGAAAACTATGTTACGATTGCTAACTTCGTAACCGATAATCCAATGCAAGTAGCGGATTAAGACGGTCCGTATCAATGGTAAGTGTCGCGGATTCATTCACTCTTATCATTGACACCGAATATGTCGAAGAAGTATCTGTACCAGCACAACACAGGTACTTCTTTACTTATACTATTACGTTAACCAATCCATTAAGCCAGTCTGTTAATTTATCAAGTATTCAGCTATTACTCACTGACAGCGACGGCACGGTTTCCGAATTAAACAATCCTTTTCAAGATAATGATTATCTTATCTCTTCACAGCAAGATTTTTGCTATAGCAATGATATAATTACCCATTCTCCATTGAGTATCGTGCAAGGCAAGATCGAACTACAACTCAATGCCAGTGAATTAGTGGTGATCACGGTCGAACCATTTCGTCTTGTCACACCGAATCTGTTGCACTGATCGATTAAACACATTCACTCACATACTTCATCCAGCTCAGCTAGAAAGGTAACTTATATATGGCAACTTATTTTGTTGGTGATATTCAAGGTTGTTTCGACGATCTACAACACCTGCTACAACAAGCTAATTTTGATCCACGCCAAGATCAACTTTGGTTAACCGGAGATCTTGTTGCCCGCGGCCCAAAATCACTAGAAACGTTACGCTTTGTGAAACAACTTGGCTCAGCAGCCGTCACTGTACTTGGCAATCATGACTTACATTTACTCGCAATTGATGCAGGATTAGCTAAGCTAAACTCTAAGGATAAGACTCAGGCTATATTTGCTGCTGAAGATAAAGACGAATTGCTACTCTGGCTACGTCAGCAGCCACTACTGGCGCACCATAAGGCATTTAATATTATTATGGTGCATGCTGGTATTAGCCCTCAGTGGAGCCAACAACAAGCAAAGCTATATGCCGAAGAAGTTAATGAACAACTGCGTGGTGATAACTACCTGGCATTACTCGAGAATATGTACGGCGCACAACCCGACTATTGGCAAGAAGAGTTACAAGGCTTTGACCGCCTACGTTTTATTATTAATGCATTTACGCGAATGCGTTTTTGCGCACCAGATGGACAGTTGGAGTTTCATAATAAGCATTCACCAGCAACGAATAACAATATCCAGCATATTCCTTGGTATGAAGTTGCAGGCACTCACCTTGATGGCGCCCATGTTATTTTTGGTCACTGGGCTGCATTAGAAGGCAATTGTAGTCATAAAAATGCGACAACACTTGATACTGGTTGCGTGTGGGGCAACAGCCTGACCATGTTGCGCTGGGAAGATAAGGCAGTATTTTCCGTTCCCTGCCCCATGCATGCGACATAATTGACTAGAATAAGATTAAATAATAAGCGGGTTATCACAGTGTTGCTCTAATGTTAAGTAATAACATAGTTGTTCGTATATACTGCACGCTAATTTTAGCCAACCCACATCAATATCACCGCAAACAAGTATATTGACGTGGTTTGGTTGAGTATAACTATAAAAATAGAAAATAAAGAATAACAACTTTACAACTAAGGCTTATATACATGATTGAAAATAATTTCATTATTACAGCTACATTCCTTGTTTACCTTGCTATTATGCTTGGTATCGGTGTGTATGCTTATCGACAAACCAAGAGTTCAACGGACTACTTTTTAGGTGGTCGTAACTTAGGTCCTTGGCCAGCAGCGTTATCTGCAGGTGCTTCAGACATGAGTGGTTGGTTATTACTTGGCCTACCTGGTTACGCGTATGCAGCAGGCATGGAAGCGATCTGGTTAGCAGGTGGTTTATTAATTGGTACTTGGTTAAACTGGCTAATTGTCGCAAAACGTTTACGTACCTACAGTATCGTCACCAAATCAATTACCCTGCCAGAATTCCTATCGCGTCGTTTTAAAGACAACTCAAAAGCAATTCAAATTTGTTCGGCATTCTTTATCCTGATGTTCTTCTTGTTCTATACCAGTTCAGGCTTAGTGGCTGGCGGTAAATTATTTGAAACAGTATTTGGTCTAGATTATCAAGTCGCAGTTGTACTCGGTACTGTATGTGTGGTTTCTTATACGCTATTCGGTGGTTTCCTTGCTGTTTCTTGGACTGATTTAGTACAAGGTCTATTAATGTCAGCAGCACTATTAATCGTGCCACTCAGCGCGATGGACGGTAGCTTTAGCGATCTAGCAGCTGCCATGCGCGACATAAATCCAGAACTACTGACGATCTGGCAGAACAGCAAAGGTGAAGACCTTAGCGCTATTGCTATCATCTCATTAGCCGCTTGGGGCCTAGGTTACTTCGGTCAGCCACATATTCTTGCGCGTTTCAAAGCAACACGTAGCAATAAAGATCTTGTTAAAGCACGCCGTATTGCGGTTGTTTGGACTTCATTATCTATGTTTGGTGCAATGTTAGTCGGTCTCGTTGGTCTGGTTTACACTAATACTAACAATATCACTATCGCTGATGCTGAAACTATCTTCATGTTATTAGTGAACAGCATCTTCCACCCTGTTATTGCTGGTATTCTGCTTGCTGCGATCTTAGCTGCAATCATGAGTACTGCGGATTCACAACTACTTGTATCATCATCGGCACTGGCTGAAGATTTCTACAAACAGTTAATTCGTCCACAAGCAACAAGTGAAGAACTTGTTACTGTTGGTCGTTTTGGTGTTGTTGGTCTGTCTATCATTGCATTGTTACTTGCACTTAACCCTGATAGTTCGGTACTTGGTTTAGTATCTTATGCATGGGCTGGTTTTGGTGCTGCATTTGGTCCAGCATTAATTATCTCACTATACTGGCGTGGTATGACGCGTAACGGCGCACTTGCGGGTATTATTATTGGTGCGGTAACGGTTGTAGTATGGAAACAATTAAGTGGCGGTATCTTCGATCTGTATGAGATCGTACCGGGTATCATCTTTGCTTCTCTAGCGATTGTTATCATTTCACTGATTGGTAAACAAGAAGACCAAAGTATCCACGCTCAATTCGACGAATTCGAGTCTGGTTTAGATACAATGGAGTAACAGCCAGCAGCAATAACTAAATTAACGGTATAAAGTTAACTTAGTTATTCACTATAAAAAATGCCGCGCTATCACTAGCGCGGCATTTTTTTCCAGTTCAGTTCAGAGTATGCACTCGTCAGTTAACACATGACTACTTCACTCGCTCGAGTAAACTAAAATGGTAATCATGCGGGTTTTTATCATCTGCCGCATAAGACTCATGTTCAATTTCTTGCCAATTATACTGCTCATAATCAGGGAACCAAGTATCCCCTTCGGTGGTTAATTCAATATGCGTCAAATACAAACGATCAGCAGCGGCTAAGCACTGGTTATAAATCGTCGCACCACCAATGATCATTAACTCTTCCACATCACCAGCAGCCACAACAGCATCTTCTAAGGTCGCAACAACAGTCACACCTTCTGGTTGATAATCTGCTTGTCGACTTAATACGATATTTAAACGACCCGGTAATGGACGACCAATTGATTCAAAGGTATTACGCCCCATTACAATAGGCTTACCTAACGTTGCGCGTTTAAACAGTTGTAACTCAGCAGGTAAATGCCACGGCATCTTATTATCTAAACCAATGACTCGGTTATTTGCCAGTGCGGCAATCATGGAAACAATCACAACAGCTCCTTAATCAAACAATAGGCTTGTTACGGTACACCAGCACAGGCGCAATCGCCAGACCAAAGCTTAAGCCAATCAAAATAAAAATAGTCAGTAAACCATTTTCAACAACTTGCTGCTGTAACGCAGCACTATAACCTTGATGGTGTAACGTCATCAACCCGGTCATGGTTTTATACGCATACACGCCAGGGATCATCGGAATAATGGCTGCAACCGTCACCACAGGGCGTGGGATCAGCACTTTCCGAGACCAAGGCACCGTTGCCAGCCCCAGTAAGGTCGCAGCAATGAATGATGCCCACTCAATCGGCACGTTTACGTGTAATAATAGTGAGCGTACCGCATGGGCACTGGCAGCAAATAACACACAGGCCAGCAGTGCTTGCCTAGGGACATTGAATAACAGTGCAAAGCCGAATGCAGCGATACCTGCAAACACCGCATCATCCACCAGCATCAGTAATAGTTCACTCATAGCCAGCCTCCTTGTTGCGCTAACTGCACAGCCAAGACAATACCGAGTGTAGAAGCAAGTGTTAACAGGGTTGCCGTCATCCATCGTGCCATACCGATGGTGACATGGCCTTTCACCATATCTGATACCGCATTAATTAATGGAAAACCAGGCACGAGTTGTAGCACACTGGTGACCATGATCAGCTCAGGTTCATTACCCCAACCAAAGCCGCTGGCGAAACTACCAATAAAGGTTGCAGTGAATGCAGTTATAAAAAACACGGTGAGTAAGTTATGGTGTAATTGAGTTAACCATTGGCGAATACGCATGGCAATGAAGCTCGTTAACCAAGTGCAGATAAATATAATGCTATCGCCACCAAATAAGTGACTAAAGCAGGCACAGGATAAAGCCACAAAACAAGCGACGATGACGGAATCGTATTTAGGCACAGCCAAGTTATCTAAGCGCTGCTTAATCTGCTCTAAATCATAAATTTGCTTTTCGGCAAGGATACAAATGCGTTGTACTTCACACACTATCCCCATATCAATACCATGCGCTTTCATCGTACGCGTGGTCGTTATGCAGTGGTCGCCAAATCGAGAGGTAAGAATGATGGCTTTAGAGGTCAGTGCAATTTCGACGCTTTCTAGCCCAAATGCCATACCAAGACGTTCAGTTGTCTGTTCTATGATTCGGCTTTCAGCGTTATATGCCTGTAATAACTGCCCGGCACGCGCGATCACACGCGTAATTAATGCTTGCTGTTCATGGCTAATATTTACGTGGTGATTAACCCTATATTCATTACATCCACTATTCATGACTACATCTTGCTATCTATCACTTATTGAATAGTCGATTGTAGCCGTAAAGCGTACAAACAAACAGCACTACATGATAATCGGATGTGAAAACTCGGCATGATTAATCACCGTGCTTTCATAACCATAAACGTGACGAATATTATCAGTGGTCACCACTTGCTTGGCACAGCCATTAGCGCAGATATTACCGTCCTTCAATAAAATGATCCGGTCAGCATACTTAGCCGCCAAATTAAGATCATGTAATACTGTAATAACCGCCACCCCTGTCTGTGCTAAATGCTTGGCACTCTTTAATAATTGATGTTGATAATTTATATCCAAAGCCGCCGTGGGCTCATCCAATAATAGTATCTGTGGTTTGTTCTTATTACCCACAGCTAACTGTAATAATACCCGGGAAAAATGCACACGCTGTTTCTCACCACCCGATAATGTCGGGTAAGCACGTGCTCTTAAATGGTCGATCTCTTGTTCAGCTAAGATCGTATCAGCGAGTGCTTGTACTTTAGCTTGACCACAATCGGCCTGTAAGCCGCCCATCAGCACCACGTCAATCACTTGAAATGAGAAACTTAAGCTGGCGCTTTGTGGCAATACTGCCAGCGTCCTGGCTATCTCACTCCGATTAATATTGCTCCGCATTTCACCGTTTAAGAAAATTTTCCCAGAGGAGGGTTGCAACTCACCGGTGATGGCTTTGAACAACGAACTTTTACCCGCACCATTAGGGCCAAGCACAGCCAAAAACTCTCCTTCATCTAACGTCAAATTGAGATCATTAAAAATACATTTACCTGCGATGCTATAATTCAACTGCTGGCAATGCAGAACCGGTGTTGTCATGTTTAACATCCGCTTATATCCCCAACTTAGATCGTTGTTGTAAAAGTAAAATAATAAAGAAAGGACTGCCTAATAACGCCGTAATAATACCCACAGGTACTTCGCTCGGTGCCATGATCGTACGTGCTAATATATCGGCAAGTAATAATAACAATGCCCCTAACATCGCCGATAATGGTAATAAACGCTGATGGTTCGGCCCCACTAACAAGCGAACCAGATGCGGAATAATCAAACCAATAAACCCAATCATACCTGCGATTGATACCGCAACTCCGAGTCCGATTGCACAGCAAAATATTAACCGACGTTTTATACGCACAATATCGATACCAAGGTGCACCGCTTCCGCATCCCCCAGCAATAAAATATTCAATGCTTTCGCTGATGACATAAATACCACCAGCAAAAATACCAGGGTGATACTACTGATGGTAATACTGATCCAATTACTGCCCGCCATTGAGCCCATTTGCCACAAACTCAAATCACGTAAACTTTGATCATCGGCAATATACGTGAGCATGCCCATCCCCGCGCCGGCAATAGCACTGATAGCCACACCCGCAAGCAGCATCACCACCACCGAGCTGCCTTGGCTACTTGTCCCGACTTTATAGACAAGTAAACAAACCGCTAATGCAAAGGTAAACGCAAAAAAAGACACCGTACTCAATTGTAACCAATCTGGTAAATCAACCATCAAGTCAGCAAAAATAACAATACCTAAACCCGCACCCAGTGCCGCACCACTGCTTACCCCAATAATACCGGGATCAGCTAACGGATTACGAAACACACCTTGCATCACCGCGCCAGTTAATCCTAAAATCCCGCCTATGGATAAACAAAGTAACGTGCGAGGCAAGCGAATATTACTCACCACGATGACGTTTTGAGTGCTTACTGGCGATTGCCAATTAACCCAATTCACCAATAATGCTTTGATACTGTCAGCAAACGAGATCGCCATCGGACCCACAGAAACAGATAACACCACCATAGAAGCAAGAAAAAATAACACAACACTCGGTAACAACAATGGCCAGCGGCTATTAACAAACATATACGCCCCTAATACTCTAATTCAAGCTCTAAATTAGCAGATAACTGAGGGTATAACTTAACCTGTAACTGTTTTGCTTGTTTGATACTATTCAGTCCCAGACCACCGATTAGCGCGCTGCCATCAATGACATAAATCGCTTTATTACGACCTGCAGGCGTTTGTGCTAATAATGGCATTGCCGCAATTAAGGTATCGATATCTTGATATTTCTGCCAATGACGGCCACTGACTAAAATACTTTCTGGCGCCATTGCCAAGAACGCTTCTGCTGATAATGCTTGGTAAGAATTAAGCGCTGCAGCAGGGTTAACCGCGCCCGCTAATGTCATCACCGAATGTGCTGTGGTATTACTCCCAGCAGCAGTATAAGTACCTTTATCATTCAACAGTAAGAACAGCATTTTTTTAGGTGTGTTGATTTGTTGCTTATTTGCTTCTAACTGGTTAATGTCACGTTCAAGCTTGATAATTAATTGTTTGGCTTGTGATTTTCTATCTAATTTATCACCCAGTAAGGTAATGGTATCAAGTAGGTTTGTCGTCGTTGTTTCGGTCGGTAATACCATTACTTCAACACCACTTTGTACTAACAGATCAAGTGTTGATTGCGGGCCCATTTCACTGCTACCAATCAGGGTATCTGGTGCTAGAGATAATAATCCTTCAGCAGACAATTGACGGTGATAACCAACCACAGGTAATTTAGCTACAGCCGGGTAGCGACTGGTCAAATCGACAGCAACCAAATCATCTTGTTTGTCCAAGGCGATTAATAACTCAGTAACACCCGCGCCCGCACTAATGATACGTTCTCCGGCCACACTACCGAATGACAATAATAAACAACAAACGCTAACCCAAACCTTATTCATTTCAATTCCACCCAGCAATAAATTTAATAATGTTTATAGTTAAATAAAGAACTGTATTTAGATGCAAAGCCAGTTCTTAAATTAAACTAATATTTGTTCGCTAGTGTAAATAACAAACCCTTATAATGCAAATGAGAATTGGTTGCATTATCATTACAACTATATTAATCTGCAATCACTACCTCAATCATAGGGTCACTTAAAGGCTTAACAGTATGCAAGAAAACACTACCCGTAATGCTATTCATCAGCTAATGGCAGATAAACCTCGATTAAGAAGCATTGAAGTTGCACTTGAATTAAATTGCAGTGAACTTGAGGTGATCCAAGCATTGCCAGAACAAGAAGTGAATATGTTGCCAGCTGAGCAAGCACAACGCTTATTAACCGATATAGCTGACTGGGGTAACGTAACTTGTATTATTGAAGTATCTGGCTTTGTCTTTGAAGTGAAAGCGCCGTTACCAAAAGGAAAAAATGCTTACGGTTATTACAACTTATCGCATGACAGTGACGGTTTACAAGGCCACCTCAAGCTTGATAATCTATCTGCAATGGCCTTACTTACCCGTAAAGTACGCGGTAAATTAAGCTACTACGTGCAGTTTTTTGATCATAAAGGTAACAGCGTATTTAAGATTTACCTCGGTCGCGATAAAGATGGCCAAGTGATCCCTGCACAAATTACTCGCTTTAATGCGCTAGCCACACAAACCACAAGCGATGACGCTAATATAGTCAGTGACGAAACTATTGCTATCGTAACTAATTAAACACAAATAACGGACACTCAGATCATGATGATGAACAAACAAGAACGCTTAGAGAATCGCTTACAACCAAAAATTGCAGAATTTAGAGAAGAGCGCCAAACGTTAGTTTTATCAACATTAAGCGCAGATGGATTTCCACATATTAGTTACGCACCCTTTGTTCGTTTAGCAGATGGTTACTACATTTTAATCAGTGAGATTGCTGAACATACGCAGAACTTATTGGTAAATCCAAATCTGTCTTTCATGCTATTAGAAGATGAGCAAGGCGCTAAACAAATCTTTGCCCGCCATCGTCTAACATACAAAGCCAACGCTGAAGTGATTGATCGTGAAAGTGATACATGGGCACAGGCTATCCCAGCATTAGAAGCGCGTTTTGGTGAAATTATTACGAACCTAAGTGGTTTAAGTGATTTCCGTCTATTCCGTATCGAACCACAAACAGGTCGCTACGTGAGAGGCTTCGGTAAAGCGTATACTGTTAACGGTAATGACGATATTGACTTCGTGCACCTAGAAAAAGGTCATCAGCAGGTCAAAGAAGAAGTTGAAGCTGAATAACCCGTTCAATATAAGATAAAAATATAGCTTTAAATAGAAATAGAAGCAGAAGCAGATGGATTTATTCATCTGCTTTTTTGTGACTAACTCAAATTATTCCATACTCTCATCATATACTTTCATACTTTCCTACTTTCCTATCGCTCACGAGTGACATGCCAACATAAGCCTTCTTGCGCTTCGTAACCTTTGCAAATCCAAAGTCCAACCGCACAGACTAATTCATCGCCATAATAGACTAATGGGATACGATCACGTAACCAAGGTGCTATCTGATATTCTTGGTATAACTTTTTAATACTGCGCGAGCCACTACGTCCAACAGGATGACACTTACCCTCACCCCGGAAACGGATAGTTACCTTGTCATGTGCGAGGGGCTCTTTCACACAGTAACCGCTATCATTATCGTCAATAGCATTGCTGCTATCAACGCCACTTTTTCCTTGTATAGAGTCTTGTGTCGTGTCTTGTATCGAGTCCTGTAAATGCAAGGTACCGATATTGTCAGGTAATGCAATACGTTGAGATTGGGTATGTTCAAGCGTTATCACTACGTCTTTTAGCTCCGCGTATTTCTGCTGGTTATAAAGCACCCCTTGATAACGGCGAAACTCACCAGCCTGCCAGCTCAATTGTGGATTGGCATCATCAGCGGCATTCACCACCTCTAACCATACTTTATCTAAATGGTGACGGCTTGGCATCGGTAGCTGTTGACCAGCAAGCCAAAAACGAATGACATTGTTACGGCGAATTTTTGATAATTTATCTAACTCCGCAATATTTAATCCACTAAAAGAATGCGCACAAGTCACCAAATCTATTTCTGCAATTTCATCTGATAATGCCTGCTGCTCGGCGCAGAGCTCGGCGCTGCGATGCACGGCATGAGCAATACCCGGCCAACGCTGTTTTAAACTAGGAATAATTTGATGACGTAAGAAGTTACGATCATAACTCTGGTTATTATTGCTTTCGTCTTCGACCCAAGATAATTGTGCTTGGCTGGCATAATCCACCAGCGCTTGTTGCGGATGTATCAATAAAGGACGGACTATTTGGCAGTTCGCTTGTAATGAAAAAGGCATCTGTGCAGCCATTGCCGACAAACCTTTTACACCAGCACCACGCTTAAGCTGCAACAAAAATGTTTCAAGCTGATCATCAAGATGTTGGCCAAGTAATAATAACGATCCATCATTGAGATGTTTTGCTATCGCTTGATAACGGGCGGTGCGCGCTTGTGCTTCTAAACTTTCTCGACTGCCAACATTAAGCACAACCTTTTCAGCGATAAAGTTAATGCCTAACGCCGCAGCAGTTTGCTGGCAATGGTCTAACCAAGTATCCGCATTGTCACTTAAGCCATGGTGCACATGTACCGCAAGATAAGCGTGTTGTGGATATCGCTGTTGATAACGAGCCAGTAAATGCAATAACACATGAGAATCAAGACCACCGCTATAGGCAAGTACGATCTGCATCGGTTTTGTCGTTAACGATTGTAACGCGTGCTGAAATGTTGAGAAGAGATCGACGTTAGTAACCACAGTTATCATCACGGTAAGAATAGACCAGAACAGTATATACCGAAAAGTGATGGATATAAAAAAACCGCTAATAAAGCTATTAGCGGTTTTATCAATATTATTCGATTATCGTTATAACAATGTAGCGTTATAGCCGCTTACATGCCAAATGACATTAGACGCTCATAACGTTGTTCTAACAATGTTTCATGCCCAAGCGGTGTAAGCTCAGCAAGATCCGCTTTAATGCGCTCTTTCAAGTTAGCAGCCATTAAAGGTATATCTCGGTGTGCGCCACCGAGTGGTTCTGAGATAACGGTATTAATCAAATCTAAGCTCTTAAGTCGCTCAGCAGTGATGCCCATCGCTTCCGCAGCTAAAGGTGCTTTATCAGCAGACTTCCATAAGATTGACGCACAACCTTCAGGCGAGATCACCGAATAAGTACTGTATTGCAACATGTTAACGCGATCACCAACACCAATCGCTAATGCACCACCCGAACCACCTTCGCCAATCACAGTACAAACAATTGGTACTGTAAGCTCAGCCATTTCTTTTAAGTTACGCGCAATCGCTTCACTTTGACCACGTTCTTCGGCACCAACACCAGGATAAGCACCTGGGGTATCAATAAAGGTAATGATTGGCATATTGAATTTTTCAGCCATTTTCATCAAACGTAAGGCTTTACGGTAACCCTCTGGACGCGGCATACCAAAGTTACGTCTTAATTTTTCCTTGGTATCACGGCCTTTTTGCTGACCAATGATCATTACCGGCATACCATCTAAACGCGCGGTACCGCCAACAATTGCTTTATCATCCGCAAACGCACGATCGCCAGCAAGTTCATCGAAATCGGTAAACACATGCTCGATATAATCAAGGGTATAAGGACGCTGTGGATGACGCGCCATCTTAGCGACATCCCAAGGTTTCAAATTACTGAATATTTTTGTGGTTAGTTCTGCATTCTTCTTTTCTAAACGAAATATTTCATCTTGTAGATCAACATCATCAGTATTGTTAGTCACAAGTTTTAATTCATTGATCTGAGCCTGCAATTCTGCAATCGGCTGTTCAAAATCTAAAAAATTTATGGCCATGAGGCGCTGCTTCCTTATCTAATATTATTGCTAATGGCTAATGACGACAATCTTGTAACGTCAGCACTAATCAAATTCAAGATCAACATTTCCCGACCCTAGCATCAGCTCTAATCCATATAAGAGCTCATCGGTGGGCGATACTCGCCATTCGACACCTAAAGTTAATTTAGCCTTCGCGTCGGCGCGTTGATAAACTATATTTATGGGACAAGTACCGGCACGATAAGGTTCAAGTGTTTCCATAAACTTACCCATAAACGTATCATTTATTTTTTCTGCATTTAACTGCAATGTGATACCACGCGCATAACGTTCTCGCGCAGTTTCAATATCCATAACTTCTCTGGCGGTCATCTTATACCCACCATTGAAATCGTCAAAGCTGACCTCTCCAGTAATCACTAAAATGCGATCTTTGGCGATATATTCTTCATAACGTTCAAACGCTTCTGAGAAGAACATCACACTTAGGCGGCCACTTTTATCATCAATCTCTAAGATCCCCATGCGGGTACCTTTCTTCGTCACTTTAACTTGTGCCGAAATAACTAACCCAACCGCGGTAACGACTTTACCACGTTCGGTCGGTTTTACATCTTTCAAGCGATTAGTCGAATAACGCTTAACTTCTTTAATATACTGATTAATTGGATGACCTGTAAGGTAAAGACCTAAGGTTTCTCGCTCCCCTTCCAGCCATACTTTATCAGGCCATTCAGGTACATCAGCAAATTTGCTTTCAATTTCTTCCGGTTCGGTGGTTAAGATACCAAACAAGTCACTTTGACCATATGCTTCGGCCATCGCGTGTTGTGCCGCAGCTTTCATTGCTTCAGGTAATGTAGCATGTAAGGCGGCGCGATGAGGACCTAATTTATCTAATGCGCCGGCGTAAATCAGTTTTTCCATGATACGTTTACTGATCTTTTTCAAATTAACACGGTTACAGAAATCAAACAGATCGGTGAATTCGCCCCCACTTTCACGGGCGGCAATAATGGCATCAATAGGGCCTTCACCCACGCCTTTAATCGCACCGATACCATAAATAATCGTATGGTCTTCCTGCACGTTAAACTTGAATAGACCTTTGTTCACATCAGGCGGTAACAATGTTAGCCCCATGCGTTCCACTTCATCAACCAAGGTTACCACTTTCTCGGTATTATCCATATCAGCAGACATAACGGCCGCCATGAAGTAAGAAGGATAATGGGTCTTCATCCACAGCGTTTGATACGATACCAGTGCATAAGCCGCGGAGTGGGATTTATTGAAACCGTAACCCGCGAACTTTTCTACCAAATCGAAGATCTTCATCGACAGGTCACCGTCGACACCGTTATTTATCGCACCTTCTTTGAAAGTACCACGCTGTTTTTCCATCTCTTCGGGCTTTTTCTTACCCATAGCACGACGTAACATGTCAGCGCCACCGAGGGTATAACCAGATAAGACTTGGGCAATCTGCATGACTTGTTCTTGATACAAGATAATGCCGTAAGTCGGATCGAGGATTTCTTTCAACGATTCATGTTGATATTGGGCATCAGGGTAAGAAACTTCTTCTCGACCATGCTTACGGTCAATAAAGTTATCTACCATGCCTGATTGCAATGGACCGGGACGGAACAAGGCCACCAGCGCGATCATATCTTCAAAGCTATCGGGTTTAAGACGACGGATCAGATCCTTCATACCACGCGATTCTAACTGGAATACCGCGGTAGTTTCTGAGCGCTGTAGTAAGTCAAAACACCTTCGGTCGGTAATATCAATCGACTCAATACGGATTTCTTTTTTACCTTGCTTCACTAGATGCGGATTCGCCATATCCAGTGCCCACTGAATAATGGTTAAGGTGCGTAGACCCAAGAAATCGAATTTAACCAGTCCGGCTTCTTCCACGTCGTTCTTGTCAAACTGGGTAACCGGGTTATTACCAGAATCATCACAATACAGTGGTGCAAAATCGGTGATCACGGTAGGTGAAATAACCACACCACCGGCATGTTTACCCGCGTTACGTATTACACCTTCCAGAATACGCGCCATATCAACCAACGCGCGTACTTCTTCATCACCTTGATACATTTCATCCAAACGTGGTTCAACATCCCACGCTTTGGCTAAGGTCATGCCCGGATCGCCCGGGATCAGCTTAGAAATACGATCAACAAACCCAAACGGATGACCCAGTACCCGACCAACATCACGGATAACCGCTTTTGCCGCCATGGTACCAAAGGTAATGATCTGACTTACTGCATCGCGGCCATACAATTCGGCCACGTGATCAATCACCTCGTCACGACGATCCATACAGAAATCGACATCGAAATCGGGCATGGAGACACGTTCTGGATTCAAGAAACGTTCGAACAGTAATTCGTATTCCAGTGGATCAAGATCGGTAATCTTCAGTGCATAAGCCACTAATGAACCGGCACCGGACCCTCGACCTGGGCCAACTGGAATATTGTTGTCCTTACTCCATTGGATGAACTCCATTACGATCAGGAAATAACCCGGGAAACCCATGTCGTTAATTACTTTTAATTCAATCTCGAGTCGATCTTCATACGCCGGACGTTGGCGTTCACGCTCTGCGGGATCGGGGAATAAGAAATCTAAACGTTCGACTAAGCCATCTTCGGATACTTTGACTAAGAAATCTGCAGTCGACAGTTCACCGGTTGGAAAGTTAGGCAGGAAATATTCACCTAAGCGTACCGTGGCATTACAACGCTTGGCAATTTCAACTGAGTTAGCCAGCGCTTCTGGAATATCAGCAAATAACTCACACATTTCATCTTCACTGCGTAAGTATTGTTCTTTGCTGTATAACCTAGGGCGACGCTTGTCTTCTAACGTATAACCATCATGGATCGACACCCTAATTTCATGAGCATCAAATTCATCTGCATGTAAGAACACCACATCATTGGTAGCAACAACAGGTAACTGATGCTGGCTGGCAAAATCAACAGCCATGTGCAGATAGGCTTCTTCATCTTGACGACCAGTACGGATCAACTCAAGATAATAACTATCGGGGAAGTGTGCTTGGTAAAATGTTAAACACTGTCGCGCTAATGCATCATTACCTTTTAATAGGGCTTTACCTATATCACCATTACGCGCACCAGATAATAAGATAACGCCTTCGGCATGCTCAGCTAACCAGGCTTTATCAATAATGGCACGACCATCAACATGGCCACGGCTGTATGCTTTGGAGATCAACACCGTAATGTTGTTATAGCCTTTGTTATCTTTGGCTAATACGGTTAGCTTAAACTGCTCTTCTGGATACTCTTCACTCTGCACCCAAAAGTCCGCACCAATAATGGGTTTAACCCCTGCCCTTTGCATCGCACCATAGAATTTAACCAAGGCACACATATTGGTTTGATCAGTTAATGCGATCGCCGGCATATTGAGTTCTTGTAAACGGGGCGCTAGACGTTTCATACGTACTAAGCTGTCCACCATCGAGAATTCAGAGTGTAAATGCAGGTGAATAAAACGAGGTTCTGCCATAATTAAGACTTTCTGCTAATTGGAGTAGATAAAAATAAAATGAAAAACAATATCGGTAAAGTGGCGCTAGGCCACCAGACCTTATTTTAATAGACCTAGCGCACGTTGCACAGGTTTAAAACTTTTACGGTATTCTTCTGTTGGTCCAAGTTCCGCTAACTTTTCCATGTGTGCTTTGGTTGGGTAACCTTTATGCTGGGCAAAACCATATTCAGGGTAACGTTCATGCAGTTCATCCATTTCAGCATCTCGTACTACTTTTGCTAAGATCGACGCAGCACTTATTTCTGCCACGCGCAAATCACCTTTGACAATGGCTTCTGCAGGCATCGGTAATGCAGGGCAACGGTTACCGTCAATAAACACATGCTCTGGTTGCAGAGTAAGTCCAGCAACCGCACGCTGCATTGCGACCATGGTTGCTTGTAAGATATTGAGTTCATCAATCTCACTTGGGCTGCAACGACCAATACTCCACGCTAATGCTTTTTCTTTAATCTCAGGAAAGAGCAATTGACGCTTCTTATCACTTAATTTTTTTGAGTCCGTAAGCCCCACAATTGGGTTGTTCGGATCTAATATCACCGCAGCGGTAACAACATCACCGACTAATGGGCCTCGACCCACTTCGTCAACACCAGCAACAAGTTTACCCTCAGGGTAAATTACTTCATCATACATATTATTTACCTGTCTTTAGCGTTGCACTTTTTTTATCATTAATCAATTCAAGCACGGCATCCGCGGCTTGCTTATCCGCATCACAACGGATCAATTTATGTAGCTCGGTAAAGTGTGCAATCAGTTTAGCATTGTCTGTTTCTAATAGTTTGGCCATTTCGTCTGCCAATATCTCGGGTTGGCAATCATCTTGTAAACGCTCGGCGACAATTTCTTTTTTTGCCAACAAGTTTGGTAATGACACAAACGGTGCTTTCATCAAGCGCAGCATGATCTTATACGTAATCGGCTTAACACGATAACCCACCACCATCGCACGCTTCATCAGCATAGTTTCGAGCGCGGCAGTACCTGATGCTAAGAGTACCGCATCTGCAACCGCCATTGCTTCACGCGCATGGCCATCTAAAACGATCACATCGAGATCAGGGGCTACTTCTTGCTTAATCGCGAGAAACTGTGCTTTACGTTGTTCATTCACCATCGGCACAACGAAATGCAAGTCACTAAAACGTTGTTTTAATAAAATCGCTGTTTCTAAAAAACTTGCCGACAATAACCCGACTTCACCAGCACGGCTACCCGGTAAGATAGCCACATAACGTTGCTTAGGATCGAGTTTTAATTGCGTAATGGCCGCTTGCTTGTCCGCACCTTCCAATGGAATGGAGTCGGCCATAGTATGGCCAATGAAACGGCAAGGTACATCGTATTCATCATAGAACGCTTTTTCAAATGGCAGAAAGGCGAGCACCATATCAACGGCTTTTTTAATCTTGAATACACGTTTTTGACGCCATGCCCACACAGAAGGGCTGACATAATGTACGGTTTTTATACCGTTTGATTTTAAGTTTAATTCAATGGGAATATTAAAATCGGGTGCATCAACACCAATGAAGATATCGGGCGGATTTTGTTTAAAATGGGCAAGAACTTCCCGTTTTACTTTAAACAATCGTGGTAATCGACCCAGTACTTCCACTAGACCAAATACAGATAGCTCTTCCATTTCAAACAGTGTATTAAAACCAAGCGCTTGCATGCGAGGTCCAGCAATACCTTCGAAAATGGCATCAGGGTGGCGGGATTTAATTTCTTTGATCAGGGCGGCAGCTAGAATATCGCCGGAGACTTCTCCGGCGATAATACCAATACGTAATGGTTTCGTTGTCATTGTAAGCTATCTATAAAGAATACGATTAACGAATAATACCACGTTCACTGGTTTTTAAAAATTCTGTAAACAAAGCAACACTGGGTTGTTCATTGGCACTTTCTTCTAATGCAACTAATGCTTCGGTTACGGTATTACCTTGACGGAATAATACCCGGTAAGCACGCTTAACCGCTTTAATTGCCTCAGCATCAAATCCACGGCGCTTAAGACCTTCAGAGTTGATACCAAAAGGCTTAGCATGGTGACCCGATGCCATCACATAAGGAGGGATATCTTTAATAATAACTGAACCGCCAGCAATGAAAGCATGAGAACCTACTTTACCAAACTGGTGGATCGCAGCGTGACCACCAAAAATAACGAAATCACCAATATGTACATGACCCGCTAATGTCGCGTTGTTAGCAAAAATACAGTTATCACCGATGATCACATCGTGTGCCACGTGCGCATTCACCATAAACAAGCTATTGCTACCAATTTTGGTTAAACCTTGATCTTGTACTGTACCACGGTGAATAGTAACGCCTTCACGGAACACGTTATTATCACCGATCTCAAGACGGGTATTTTCACCCGCATATTTAAGATCTTGGCACTCTTCACCAATTGAACCAAATTGGAAAAAGCGATTACCTTTACCAACTTTACAAGGACCATTGATAACCACATGAGAGGCGATCACACAGTCATCACCAATCTCAACGTTTTCGCCAATGGTAGTCCAAGGACCAATTTTTACATTTTTGCCAATTTTTGCGCTTTCATGCACAATAGCTGTTTCATGGATCACTAGTTAGCCTCTCGTCTTGCGCACATGATTTCAGCATCACAAACTACTTTACCGTCAACTTTTGCAATCGCAGTAAAAAAGCCAATACCACGGCGTTCTTTAATTAATTCAATATGTAGATGCATTACATCACCAGGCACCACAGGTTTACGAAAACGCGCCTTATCGATACCGGCAAAATAATACAGTTCATTATCACCAGGGCCGCCATCTGTCTTATACCCTAACAAACCCGATGCTTGCGCTAACGCTTCTAAAATCAGTACACCTGGAAAAATAGGATTCGTTGGGAAGTGGCCGGTAAATTGTGGCTCATTTACCGATACATTTTTAATCGCATGTATCGACTTGCCCGGTACATAATCCAATACCCGGTCAACAAGTAAAAATGGATACCGGTGTGGTAAAAGACTCATGATTTCTTGTATTTCAATTGTATTTTTTTGTTCGCTCAAAATTTTCATTCCTGTAGCAACGAAGCTTTGTTATTTAGCTTTTTCTAATTTAGATAGTCGTTTATGCATATCATCAATTTTCATTACGCGGGCAGTTTGACGACGCCATTCACGATTGGCTTGTGCCGGAATACCCGATGAATAAAGACCCGCTTTATCAATCGGACGCATTACCATCGACATACCTGTGATATTTACGTTATCAGTTATTTCCATATGACCATTGATAACACAACCACCACCAATCATGCATTGTTTACCTAGTTTTAAGCTTCCTGCTAACAGAGTACCACCTGAGATCGCGGTGTTTTCACCTATTTCTACATTATGCCCGACTTGACATTGATTATCTAAAATCACGCCATCAGCAATAATGGTATTATCTAATGCGCCACGATCGATCGTAGTGCACGCACCAATCTCAACGCGATCACCAATGATAACGCGACCGAGTTGTGGGATCTTGATCCAGCGGCCACCATCATTGGCATAACCAAAACCATCTGCACCGATTACTGTGCCGCTTTGGAACAAGCAATCGCTGCCGATTTCGATATCATGATAAATAGTAACATTTGCCCACAATTTAGTGCTCTGACCAATGCGGCTATTTTTACCAATAAAACAGCCCGCACCAATTATCACGTTATCCGCAAGAGTGACGCCAGTTTCAATAACCGCATTAGCACCAATAGCCACATTATCACCCAGAACCACATCATCAGCAATCACCGCACTCGGGGCGATATCTGTTGCTGGTGCTGGTGTGGTATCAAGTAACTGTGCAACTAAAGCAAAACCAACATAGGGGTTTTTCATGACTAATGCATTGGTATTACATGCGGCAAGATCATCAGGTTTAACAATAACTGCAGACGCTGCAACGGTCGCTAATTGGGCACTGTATTTACTATCACTTAAAAAAGTAATACTACCTGGCTGTGCATTTTGCATCGAATTAATGCCACTAATCTCGATACTGCCATCGCCGTGTAACTCAGCTTGAATTGCCGTTGCTATTTGTTGTAACGTCATTGCCATGTGAAACCTTTCTATTCTATAAAAAATTTTATGCTATTTTACTACATTTTTTTTGCCGTAAAATACATTTTGCCGTAAAATATTGTTACTTAATGTTGTAAAATATTGTTACTTGCTTAATTCTTGTATTATTTTGTCAGAGATATCTAATTTTGGATCGACAAATAACACTGCTTGTTTAGTGAACACAAGATCATAACCTTCACGCTTAGAAACTGTTTCGATCGCGCTTTGTAATAATACTAACAGCTTATTATTTTCTTCTTGACCACGACGCTGCTGATCTTCTTTAAATGCTCTACCTTTTAATTTTAGCTGTGCATCTAACTCTTCTAATTTACGAACCAGTTTAGTTTGTTCTTGTGGGGTCATTAATGCCGCATCACGCTGACGTTTTTCGTTTAATGATACTAACTCTTTTTGTAATTTATTCAGTTCGATAGCACGCGTTTGGAACTCTTCGTTTAAACGTTTACCTATCGCTTCACGTTGTGGTAGTTGTTGTAAGATCTTACCGGCATCAACAACCGCATATCCCGCTGCACTTGCAGTAAATGATGCACCTAGAGTCAGTGCCAATGCCGTTGCTTTAATAAATTTTTTCATTTTAGTCCCTAGTGAGTTTTCAACTTAAAGCGTACTTCCAGTGCTGAAAGTACGCATTTAATCAATATGATTTAGCTTAGAAAGTGGTACCGATATTAAAAGTAAAGACTTCAGTTCGATCACCTTCGTATTCTTTCAATGGCGTGGCCAGTGAGAATACTAACGGCCCCATTGGCGATAACCACTGCAAGCTCACGCCCGCAGAAGCACGTAATCGCGCAGGGTCAGAGTAGTCGCCAAAGTATTTACAGCCGCTAAGACAACTTCCTGCTGGATAATCGCTTGAATTGAATTCAGTATCCCATACCGAACCGGCATCAACAAATACCGTAGTACGTACTAGATTGGCATACTCTTCACTTAAGAAGGGCGTTGGGAAAATAAGTTCCAAACTGGCTGTCGCTAAGGCATTACCACCAACGGAAGAATCAGTCGCTACATAACCTTTATTACCTGGGCTACTAGGATCTATACTTTTCTGGATTCCTTTTGGACTAATGGTATTGCTGTTAAAACCACGCACCGAGTAGAAACCACCAGCATAATAGTTTTCATAAAACGGTAAGATATGATCGCTGCCACCGTCTGTTGTACCATAACCATTACCGTAAGCTACGCGGCCACGCATCAATATTGACCAACGGTGATTGCTTGATAACGGTACATAATATTTGTTATCAAAACTCATCTTAAAATACTGTACATCCGAACCCGGTACCGTCATGGTAAAGTTAGCTTTTTGTTCTGAACCCGATGTCGCAAATACTCCGCGGTTTAAGGTACGGCGGCGCCAAGACGCTGACACATCAAACCCCTGGAATACCACAAAGTTACCATCCGTATCGCGCTGCTTATCATAAATGTTCCAAAAGAGCTCTGTTTGGGCATACGTCGTGGTTTGCGAGATCTTATTCCACTCATAACCTAAGCTAAAACTTAAGGTATTATTTTCGTTGACCGGGAAACCTAAGGTCCCCGATATACCATAAGTACGGTTGTTATAATCGACAATATCCGCTTCTGATGCTTCAAAGTCAGTGAAGTAAACCTTACCGCCGAAGCTCACGCCATCGACCGTAAAGTACGGGTCGGTATAATTTAAGCTGGCGTTTGTCGAGTAGTCATTGGTACTGACACTAATACCCGCTTTGTTACCTGTACCAAAGAAGTTATCCTGTTGAATACCGGCATTTAAACTTAAACCCGACTCTGAACCATAACCAATACCCGCATTAAATGAACCGGCAGGCTGTTCTTTCACTTGCACATTAACGTCAACCACGTCCATATTACCGGGTACTCGTACCGTATTGGTGTTTACAGTTTCAAAGAAACCAAGCTGGTTAAGACGGACTTTAGAACGGTCAATTAAGCGGTTAGATAACCAAGTACCTTCCATTTGACGCATTTCGCGACGTAATACTTCATCTTTAGTGACGTCATTACCGGCAAAGTTAATACGACGTACATAAATTCGTGGACCCGGCTCTACAGCAATAGTGAGGTTAACGGTATGGTCTTCGTCATTGATTTCTGGATAAGTAGATACTTTTGGATAAGCGTAACCAAAACGACTTAAATAACGACTCAGACTTTCTTCCGTTGCCGTGACACTTGCACCACTGTATAACTCACCAGAGTTAAGTGCTAATAAACCGCGTAACTCTTGTTCTTTGTCTAATAGGTCACCCGTTAAGGTAATATTACCCAGCTTATATTGCGCACCTTCATTCACTTTAAGGGTGATATAAATACCTTGTTTATCTGGCGTCATTGATACTTGTGTCGACTCCGTTTTAAAGCGGATATAACCCTTATCAACATAATGACTACGTAGTTTCTCTAAATCACCGGCGAGCAGCTGTTTTTGATACTGCTGATCAGCCATAAAATTCCACCACGGCACAACATCACTCAATTCAAATAATCGCTTCAATTCTGTCGTAGAATAAACTGTGTTACCTAAGATATTAAGTTGTTTAATTTCAGCTGACTTACCTTCAACAAAACTAAATTTAATGTCAATACGGTTACGTGGTAATGGGGTAATAATGGTATTAATTTGCGCACTGTAACGACCCGCGCCATAATAGAATTCTTGCAAACCCTGCTCGACAGAACGAATAATAGTACGATCGATAGGCTCACCAACACGAATACCTGATGAATTAAGGCTTTCTTGTAATTGTTCTTCTGGGATCGCTTCATTACCCACAAACTCAATGCTACTAATAGTCGGTAATTCAGTGACTTTAAAGACGAGCGTCGCACCGTCACGGTACAATTCAATATCATCAAAATTACCTGATGCGTATAGTTTCTTTACGGCTAACGCGGTATCACGGCTACTGACGCTATCGCCTTCTCGCAGTGGAATATTCAATAATGCCGCACCTAGCGTTACACGTTGCAAGCCCTCGACTTGAATATCTTCAACAATGAAGCTATTTGCAGCTGCAGTTGCTGCCGTACTGGTAAATAAGCAAGCACTTGAAAGTAGTACGCCAGCTAAATATTTATTTATTATCATTCTGAGTAAATAATCCCTAAAACAAAATTCAATGACTTATAAACGAGCAAAGTCATTAAATAAGGCAATTCCCGTTAATAGCATAATCATGACTGAACCAATTTTAAATCCGACTTCTTGGATCTTTTCAGATACAGGTCGACCGGTGATCAATTCAAATGTGTAATACACTAGATGGCCACCATCCAGTACAGGCAGTGGCATTAAATTCATTAAGCCTAAATTAATACTAATCAAGGCAAGGAAACCTAAGAAATAAACCAAGCCATAATCAGCACTGGCGCCAGCACTTTTGGCAATAGAAATCGGTCCACTTAAGTTATTCAGCGAAATGTCGCCAGTCACTAAACGGCCAATCATCTTAAATGTCAGCGCTGTAAGCTGCCAAGTTCGCGCAACAGACTGTTGTACCGAATCTAGAATACCATATTGAATATCAACAAGATAATCTTCAGGGTAACTGGCAACAACAGGCGCAACACCTAAATAACCTTTTAATTCGCCATCTGGGCCAGCTTTGCCTGTCGGTATCACATTTAATGCTAACTGTTGACCGTTGCGAAGAACGGTGACCGCCAAGACTTGATCTGGGCTTTGCTGGATTATGGCAACTAATACAGACCAATCATCAATAGGCTGCTGCTCAACAACAATAATTTTATCACCAGCCAATAGACCAGCTTTCTCGCCTGCACTGCCCTTAATGACTTCAGCCAGTTCTAGACTCACGGCTGGTCGATAAGGCGTTAGCCCCATACTACTAATCGGTGATTCACGTTCAGGATCAAATTGCCATTCACGTAAATCAACTTGTCGAGACACGGTATAGTTAGTGTCCTCAAGATATAACTGCATCGCCATCGAAGGCTCGCCCATGTGTTCGATTAATTTAAGGCTAACATCATTCCAATCTTGAACTGCTTGTCCATCAATCGCGGTGATAATCGCTTTGTTGGTCACACCCGCCTCTGCCATAACAGAATGCGGAGCAACCTCACCAATAACCGGTTTTACACTCGGCACGCCGATCATGAACATAAACCAAAACGCCACAATCGCTAACGCGAAGTTTGCTAAAGGCCCTGCGGCAACAATAGCGATCCTCGCGAGCACAGGTTTACCATTAAATGATTGTGATTTTAATTCTTCAGGTACGTCATCAACGCGCGAATCGAGCATCTTAACAAAGCCACCAAGCGGGATCATTGCTATCACATATTCGGTGCCATCTTTACCCGTGCGCATCCATATCGTTTTACCAAAACCAATCGAGAAGCGTAATACTTTAACGCCACAGCGACGCGCTACCCAAAAGTGACCAAATTCGTGTATAGCAACTAAAATGCCCAGTGCAACAATAAATGCACCTAAATTCCATAAAGACGATATCATTTTGCTACTCTGTTTATTGTTTGTTGTACGTTGATTCGCGCCATTGCATCGATATCAACCAATGCATCAATATTATCAGGTTCAGAAACAGTCATCCCATCTAAGACGGTACCGTTTACACGGGCAATATCGGTGAAACCAATCTGCCCAGTTAAAAAAGCGTCTACCGCCATTTCATTTGCTGCATTTAATGTTGTCGTGGCCGCTTGACCTTGATGACAAGCATCAATTGCTAATTTCAAACAAGGGTAACGCGCATAATCAGGTTTCAAGAAGGTCAACTCACCCATTTCGAAAAAATCGAGAGGTTTAACGCCGGAAGGAATACGCTGCGGATAAGCCATAGCATGGGCAATTGGGGTGCACATATTTGGTTCACCCATTTGTGCGACTACCGAACCATCAGTATATTGCACCATAGAGTGGATAACAGACTGAGGATGAATAACAACTTGGATCTGCGCTTCGTCAGCATTAAATAACCACTTAGCTTCAATATATTCTAAACCTTTATTCATCATGGTGGCGGAGTCAACGGAGATCTTCTGACCCATAGACCAGTTAGGATGTGCACAAGCTTGTGCAGGTGTAACCGCAGCTAAATCAGCAATTTTGCTATAACGGAATGGTCCACCAGAACCGGTTAATAAGATCTTACTGACGCCCTCAGCAACCAAATCACAAAAACCAAGGTTAGTTTGTACCGCCAGCGGCATAGCTTGGAAAATAGCATTGTGTTCGCTATCGATCGGTAATAGTTCAGCACCACTGGCTTTTACTTCTTCCATAAATAACGCGCCAGACATCACTAACGCTTCTTTATTGGCAAGCAGAATACGCTTCCCAGCACGAACAGCGGCTAAGGTTGGCATAAGCCCAGCGGCACCAACAATAGCAGCCATCACCATGTCCGTATCATCAAGAGCCGCAACCTGACATAACGCGTCCATGCCAGACAGCACTTCAGTAGAACAGTTAAGTGATTTTAGTTGTTGCGCTAACGCAGCTGCCGCAACGTCATTGAGCATCACTGCATAGCAAGGCTTAAATTCTAAACATTGGGCCAGCATCTCAGTAACATTGCTATTAGCGGTTAAAGCCTGGATCCGAAAGCGCTCAGGATTTTGACGAATAACTGCAAGGGTACTTTTACCAATTGAGCCGGTTGCACCCAGTATCGTTAATCCAATCACAATAACGCTCCTTTAAAAAAATACTAAGTAAATAACAGCAAATACCGGTAATGCAGCCGTTAAGCTATCAATGCGGTCAAGAATACCACCGTGACCAGGTAATAGGGTACCACTGTCTTTTACACCCGCTTCACGTTTGAACATACTCTCGTTAAGATCACCTAATGTTGATGAAATTGACGTGACAAAACACGTGAACAGGATTATGACAAGCTTACTGCTATCAAGTTCCCCTGAAGGTAAAACGGCCATCACAACTGCAGCAATTAGCGCAATAATCATTGATACCACAATACCACCAAAAAAGCCTTCGCGAGTTTTACCTGGGCTCACCTTTGGCGCCAGTTTGTTCTTGCCGAATTTTTTACCGATAAAGTAAGCACCCGAATCAGCGCCCCATACTAAGAACATCACTAGCATTACTAACCATGCACCCGACAGCTGGTCGTGGGCATAATCATAAGAACGTAGTGCTAGCATTGCCCAAAAAAACGGCACCAAGGTCACCAGACCAAGAACAACTTTCACCAAGGTATTTTTAGTCCATACTTTGGCACTGTTTGGATATGTTGCCACTAACGCAGCACAAATTAACCACCACACCGCACCAACGACTAAAATACCACTGACTAACGGTACCAATACTATTTCGCCGTTACTGACGTGCCAGATATTACGCACATCGGGTGGGATAACTAATAATGTTGCACCCAAAATAAGTGAGTAGCCAACGATGAGCGCATTCGGTAATTTACTGTTATTCTTATCGACCAATACCGCCCACTCTTTGGTGGCTAAGATAAACACACCCGCGATTGCAAGCGCGAACCACTGTAAAGGTAACAGAAAGATAGCGGCAAGCGCTAATGGCGCTAAAATTAATGCGGTGGTAATTCGTTGCTTAAGCAAAAGTTGTGCTCCTATTAAAAAACGCCCAGAATTTATCTAAGCGTTTATTTATATGTATTTATTGCTGCTTTATTAAAATAGCTCTGACCTGTTCGCCAGTGCCGCCAAAACGACGTTCTCGATTTACAAAATTAAAAATAGCATCTTCAAAGGCAATATTGTCGAAATCTGGCCATAGGGTGTCAGTGAAATATAATTCCGCATAAGCTAACTGCCACAGCAAAAAGTTACTAATTCGGTGATCGCCACCAGTACGGATCATCAAATCGACGGCTGGCTGTTCTGCCATAGCAATATGTTGCCCCAACATTTTATCATCAATTTGATCTAAGCTTATTTCACCGGTTTTAACCGCGATAGCAATCTGTTTAGCGGCATTTGCTATATCAGATTGACCGCCATAGTTGGCCGCGATATTGAGCGTTAGTTTGGTGTTATTACACGTTAATGCTTCAGCTTCAGCAATCTTGGTTTGAATGGCAGGACTAAATGCAGAAATATCACCAATAATTTTTAGGCGAATTTGATTCTTATGAAGTTTTTTAACTTCTCGCGTTAACACTGTCATGAATAATTTCATTAACATACTAACTTCCGCTTCCGGGCGACGCCAGTTTTCGCTACTAAACGCAAATAACGTTAACGACTCAATCCCGATAGCTAATGCACTACTCACAACTTGACGAACAGACTTAACACCTTCATGGTGGCCCTTAACACGCATTTTGCCACGCTGCTGCGCCCAACGACCATTGCCATCCATGATGATAGCAACGTGCTTAGGTTTAGAGTCATTCACTAAGGTTTCGAGTTCAGTTGAGTTTACCATTACGATCATTATCCATTAAAAATTAAAACGCCGTATCGAAACACGGCGTCTTAAAAAGCGTAAGGTAAATTACACTTCCATTAGGTCTTTTTCTTTGTCTGATAATATAGTATCAATTTGCTTGATACAGGTATCAGTCATTTTTTGGATCTCATCTTGTGCACGGCGATCATCATCTTCACCGATTTCTTTTTCTTTTAGTAGTGCTTTGATATCACCGTTGGCATCACGACGGATGTTACGGATCGCAACACGGCCTTGTTCAGCATCAGCACGCACAACTTTAATTAAGCTCTTACGACGTTCTTCAGTAAGTGCAGGTAATGGAATACGAATATTAGTACCAGCAGACTGTGGGTTAAGACCCAAATCAGACATCATGATTGCTTTTTCTACGGCTTTAACCATTGTTGCATCAAATACAGTAATGCTTAATGTACGTGAATCTTCAGTACCAACGTTACCAACTTGGTTAAGTGGTGTATTAGTACCGTAGTAAGAAACGGTAATACCGTTTAGGATACTTGGGTGTGCACGGCCAGTTCGAACTTTAGATAGTTGACTTTTCAATGCGTCGATACTTTTGCCCATACGGGCCTGAGCGTCATCTTTAATTTCGTTGATCACAACGTCTTCCTTAAATTTGTCGAGCAATGGTCAGCATTGCTTTATCGATGAGAATTTACTTATTTAGTGTAAATCAATTCAATTTAGAGGTCTTGTTATAATCCCCCTAAACTTTAAACTAGTGTATTTATTTACTGAATTTGAGATCCAGTTTTATTTCTTTGCTTGATTTGAAATCAATGTGCCTTCAGCTTCACCCATAATAACACGACGTAAAGCACCTGGTTTAGTCATGTTAAATACACGCATCGGTAAATTATGGTCTCGCGCCATAGTAAATGCAGATAAATCCATGATTTTAAGTTCTTTTTCTACAACTTCACGATAATCAAGAGTAGGATAAAATTCAGCATCAGGGTTTTTCACTGGATCTTCAGAGTATACACCGTCAACTTTTGTTGCTTTCAATACAATGTCAGCTTCAATTTCGATACCACGTAAACACGCAGCAGAATCCGTTGTACAGAATGGGTTACCCGTACCCGCAGCGAAAATTACTACTCGGCCCGTTTTTAACAAGCTAATTGCTTCAGCCCAGTTATAGCTGTCACATACGCCACGTAATTCAATTGCAGACATTAAACGAGCATTCACATAAGCACGGTGAAGTGCATCACGCATTGCTAAGCCATTCATCACAGTTGCTAACATGCCCATGTGATCGCCCACTACACGGTTCATCCCCGCTTCAGCCAGACCTGCACCACGGAATAGGTTTCCGCCACCAATAACCAAACCAACTTGAACACCTAACTCAACAATTTCTTTGATTTCTTGTGCCATGCGATCCAGCACTTTAGGATCAATACCAAAATTCTCGTCTCCCATCAGCGCTTCACCGCTAAGCTTTAATAAAATACGACGATATGCAGGTTTCGGGTTGGTAGTCATAATGATCTCTTTATCCTAATTGTGGAAAAACCGCAGCCTGAGCCGCGGTCTGTATTAAATCTTCAGCAATAATTAAATTATGCTTTTTTCGCTGCTGCTACTGTAGCTGCAACTTCAGCGGCGAAATCATCTTCCGCTTTCTCGATACCTTCACCCACTTCGATGCGGATAAATGTTACAACTTCTGCGCCTTCTTCTTTAAGAAGTTGACCAACAGTTTTTGACGGCTCCATGATGAAAGCTTGACCAGTAAGGCTAACTTCACCAGTGAATTTCTTCATACGGCCAACAACCATTTTTTCAGCGATTTCTTGAGGTTTACCACTGTTGATCGCGATTTCAACTTGAATAGCGCGTTCTTTTTCAACTACAGATGCAGGTACATCTTCAGGTGTAACGAATTCAGGCTTAGCTGCTGCTACGTGCATAGCAATTTTCTTAGCTAATGCTTCATCGCCACCTTTAAGTACAGTAACAACACCGATAGTGCCGCCATGTATGTAAGAAGCCATGTTATCACCTTTAACTATAACTGAACGACGAACATTGATGTTCTCGCCAATTTTAGAAATTAGGTTAGCACGCGCTTCTTCAACTGTTAATTCAGCGTCATATTTAGCAGCTAGTAGTGCTTCAGCAGTGTTAAATTCACCCGCGTGAGCAACGTCAACAACTTGGTTAGCAAATGCTAGGAAGCTTGCATCTTTTGCTACGAAATCTGTTTCTGAGTTGATTTCAACTAGAACAGCAACGCCGTTAGCAATTTTAGTTTTTACAACGCCTTCAGCAGCAATACGGCCTGCTTTTTTAGCCGCTTTTACAGCGCCTGATTTACGCATGTTTTCGATTGCAAGTTCCATATCGCCTTCAGCTTCAACTAAAGCTTTCTTACAATCCATCATACCTGCAGCTGTACGTTCGCGCAGTTCTTTAACCATTGCAGCAGTAATTGCCATGGGTAATTTCCTCAATTTCTTATACAAAAAAAAACAGGAGCCATACGGCTCCTGTTAACTAAATAGTGCACTTAGTTAATAAGAGCATCGATTAAATCGAAAAGCTATTATTTAGCTTCTTCGATGAAGTCGCTTTCAGCTTGTGCAGCGATGTCTTGATTACGGCCTTCATTTACGCATGCAGCTACTGCACCAGCGTAAAGTTTGATAGCACGGATCGCATCATCGTTACCAGGTACAACGAAATCAATGTTGTCTGGGTTTGAGTTAGTATCAACGATAGCTACTACTGGGATACCTAGGTTGTTAGCTTCTTTAATAGCGATGTGCTCATGGTCAGCATCGATTACGAAAAGAACATCAGGTAAACCGCCCATAGTTTTAATACCACCAAGGCTTTTCTCTAGTTTGATCATTTCACGAGTGTTCATTAGAGCTTCTTTCTTAGTAAGTTGCTCGAATGTACCGTCTTGTGCTTGTGCTTCTAGAGTAGTAAGACGTTTGATTGATTGACGAACTGTTTTCCAGTTAGTCAACATTCCGCCTAACCAGCGGTGATCAACGTAGAACTGGTCACATGAAAGTGCAGCTTCTTTGATTGTTTCACCAGCAGCTTTTTTAGTACCAACGAAAAGAACTTTACCTTTTTTGTCAGCAACGTTCTTGATAAAAGCAAGAGCGTCGTTGAATAGAGGAACAGTTTGCTCTAGGTTGATGATATGTACTTTACTACGAGCGCCGAAGATGTATTGCTTCATCTTAGGGTTCCAGTAACGAGTTTGGTGACCGAAATGAACACCGGCTTGTAGCATATCGCGCATTGATACTGTAGACATTTTAAATTCCTTAAATTTGTATGGGGTTAGGCCTCCACACATCCCATTTTTTCGACCTTTATTTCTAACTAAAAGCGAGCAAAAGCAAGCGATTAACAAACAAAATAAAAGCACCCCGACAAATGTGACGATGTGTGTGTGATTTATATAAATTTATGTGTATGAGATTTAGTAAATAACCAGTTACTGACATTTACTAAATTCATTGCGCGCTTTATACCATATTTAGATAAATAGCACAAATTTTGCGGTGCTATTTTTACCGCAAAAATCGAGATGTAACGTAACACGCATTCTTCATTCTAGCGGGTTATAGCAATATTTCTCGTCATAAAATTAATTATGTCTCTGTCTTAAATACCTATAAATAGTAATAACGTGAATAAGCACCCGAGTATCACAGAAAAAATTTATGCTTATCACTCGCATTAGCGTTACAATCATAGCTATAAAACAAAACACCTATATTGAAGAGTGAAAAATGAGCGTAATCATTAAAACTGAAGATCAAATCGAAAAAATGCGCGTTGCAGGCCGTTTAGCTGCACAAGTACTAGAAATGATAGAACCGTTTGTAGTTGCTGGGGTGACCACTCAGGAGTTAAATGATCGTTGCCATGAATTCACTTTAGCAAACGACGCATTATCAGCACCGTTATTTTACCCAAGCTACGATGAAAATGATGATACTGCATTTCCAAAGTCGATCTGCACATCAATTAACAGCGTTGTTTGCCATGGTGTACCAAGTGATCGTCCATTAGTCGATGGCGACATTATTAACTTGGATATTACCGTGATCAAAGATGGCCTACATGGCGATACCTCAAAGATGTTTTTAATTGGAGAAGTGTCACCACGTGATAAGCAATTATGCCGCATTTCACAAGAAGCGTTATACGAAGGTTTACGTCAAGTAAAACCGGGTACACGTTTAAGCCGCATTGGCGAGATCATTGAGAAAAAAATCAAGTCTCACAATAAAGCCAACCCAACACGCAAGTATTCCATCGTAGAAGAGTATTGTGGTCACGGCATTGGTGAAAAATTCCATGAAGAACCACAAGTATTACATTACAAATCACGCTTCAACGAAAGCAACCAGAACCTAGTGCTTAAAGAAGGTATGTGCTTCACGATTGAACCTATGATCAATGCGGGTAAAAAACACAACCACGTTGCCGATGATCACTGGACTGTATTAACCAAAGACAATAAAAATTCAGCACAATGGGAACATACCATCGTTGTCACTAAAGACGGTTGTGAAATTATGACATTACGTGATGAAGAAACAATCCCACGTATCTTGAAAAACTAGCACACGAACCTTAAAAACTAGTCGTAAATAAACGCTATTTTTTATCATAAGTTAATATGGGAACAGCACCCTGCGGTTCCCATTTTTCTATCGAACTCCAGGAAGGCGTCGCATGGATCCAACTCAATATGTTCCCGCATTACTCTCAGATGAAGAGTTAACACTTTGTCATTGTAAATCACACATGCAAGAATTTCAGTCCTGGCTTGAACAACGCTTCTTTGATGGTGATGATATTATTGCGTTAGTATCTTGCCGTGCAGAATACATGGATCAATTACTCAATCGACTTTGGCAAAAATTCAGCCTCTCGACTCATCCGGCATTAGCACTCGTCGCGGTTGGTGGTTATGGTCGTGGCGAATTGCATCCTAAGTCAGACATAGACTTGCTCATCACCACTACATCCGTCTTAACACCAGAGCAAGAGCAAGCAATATCACTCTTTATCACCATGTTATGGGATCTGCGTTTAGAGGTGGGACATAGCGTACGCACCATTGATGAATGCTTAGAGCAAGGGCTAGCGGATATCACGATTGCGACCAACCTCTTAGAGTCGCGCTTGATCACGGGTTCTGAAGACACTTACGCACAATTACAAGATATTATTGATCCTGAGACATTTTGGCCAAGCCAAGATTTTTTCCAAGCCAAACATGAAGAGCAGCTCGCGCGTCATCACCAGTTCAAAGGCTCATCATATAATTTAGAACCCGACCTTAAAAGCAGCCCTGGTGGATTACGCGATTTACAAACTATTTTGTGGATCACCCGTCGCCATTTTGGCTCAAGCAGTTTCTTAGAGTTAACCAATCATGGTTTTTTAACCAAAGGTGAATACCACGAGCTGGAAGATTGCCAGAATTTCTTATGGCGAGTGCGCTTTGCGCTGCACCTTGGTTTAAAACGCTGTGATAACCGCCTGCTTTTCGACAGACAAACAACAGTCGCAAAAGCACTCGGTTATAGCGGTGAAGGCAATCAAGCTGTTGAAACCATGATGAAGCAGTTCTACCAAACAATTCGTCGAGTCACCGAACTCAATGAAATGCTGTTACAGCTATTTAACCAAGCGATCCTCGGACACGTGGGGATGGATGTGCGAAATATCACCGCGGACTTTCAGCTTCGCGGCAGCTTAATTGATACCACCAGCACCGATCTATTTACTAGGCGTCCCAGTGCCATTATTGAGTTGTTTTATCATATTGCCGATAACGAACATATCACGGGTATTTATGCCGGTACTATACGTGAATTACGCGATGCAAGACGCAAGCTAACGATGTGGTTAGAAGATATTCCCGAATGTCGTGAACAATTTATGCAGCTACTTAAACACCCCCATGCGAGTGGTTTAGCACTTACCTTAATGCATAAGTATGGTGTCATCGCCGCCTATATACCGCAGTGGAGTCGCATTCTCGGGCAGATGCAGTTTGATTTATTCCACAACTATACTGTTGATGAACACACCCATCGTTTAGTCAAAATCATTGATTCCTTTAAACGCGACGAAACCAAAGTAACTCACCCATTATGCTGTGAGATATACCCGCGTTTAGAAAAACCAGAATTATTACTCATCGCGGCTATTTTCCATGATATCGGTAAAGGCCAAAAAGGTAATCACTCCGAAATCGGGGCCATAGACGCACGTGCATTCTGTAAGAAGCACGGGATCAACAAGGCTGACCGAAAAATGGTCTCCCGATTGGTCAAATACCATTTATTAATGTCGGTCACCGCGCAACGCCGTGATATTCATGATCCCGAGATCATTACCGAATTTGCCCGTACAATTGGTGATCAAGAACATTTAAACTACCTCTACTGCCTCACTGTTGCGGATATTTGTGCCACTAATGATAGCTTATGGAATAATTGGAAAGGTTCACTGATACGTGAATTGTACTTCTTAACTCAGCAAGCTTTACGCCGCGGTTTAGAAAACCCGCTGGATGCTAAATTCAGGATCCGCAATAATAAAGATACTGCGCTGGCCTTTTTAGAAAACAGCCGCTTTAGTCTCGAGCAGATCCAAGCATTGTGGAGCACATTCCGTTCTGAATACTTTTTGCGTAATGATCCGAGTCAGATCTGTTGGCATACCACAGGTATCCTCAATCATGAGGACCCGACACTGCCTTTGGTGCTAATCAGTCAAAATAGTACCCGCGGTGGTAATGAAGTGTTTATCTATGCCAAAGACAATAAGCATTTGTTCGCTTCGGCCGTCTCTACCTTAGGTAATAAAAACTTAAACATTCATGATGCGAAAATCACCTCAAGCCGTAATGGTTATGTACTCGATAGTTTCGTGATCTTGGATCAAACCGGTGATTTCCTCGCCCCGGATCGTGTTTATGCATTGCAAGCAGCATTAGAGGCGGTGTTAAAGACGGGTGAAGCGCCGATATTAAGAAAACAGCGTATCCCACGACAAATTAAACCGTTCTCGGTAAAAACCCAAGTGACGTTTTTAGCCACCAAGAAAAAACGTACCTTTGTCGAGATCATCACCTTAGATACCCCAGGATTACTGGCCCGGATCAGTGCTATTTTGAGCTCAGAAAATATTGTGCTGCATAATGCCAAAATTTCAACGATTGGTGAACGTGCAGAAGATTTCTTTATTATTTCGGGTAATAACAATCAACCGTTATCACCAGAACAGCAAGCAGAATTACGCCATAATCTGATCACCGAATTGGCAGATAATTAGTTGCGCTGAAAATAACAATGACAATTTTCTTTGAAACAACAAAGACAAATGTGATAGAACTAACAGTAATATATAAAAATCTGGCGTGATGTATGAATATCACGCCCTTAATTCTAAATGGAGATTTTTCAGCTATGGCCACTTTCTCACTCGCTTTCGGTAGTGCTACTAAAAACACTGCAGGTAAAATTATCGAAGCTTTTTTCCCGAATCCGCTGCTAAACCCAAGTGATAAACTGGTTGCCGATATTAGCGAAGTCGTTAATTATCAAGGCCAGAATAAAGTTATTGAAGTAACGCCTGCACAAGCAGCGCAACTTGCAACAGCATTCACCGCAAATGATGATGCAGCTAATGCTAAATTTGCAACGGCAGCAGCAAACAGTAAGCAACCGCTAGTGCTTGTTGTGCTTGCAACTGACGAAAAACCAGCATCTGTTGCAGAAGGTTATCTAAAGCTACAACTGATTTCACACCGCCTAGTTAAGCCGCACTGCACTGTACTTGACGGTATCTTTGGTCTATTACATAACATCGCATGGACTAACCAAGGTCCGATTGATTTACCCGAGCTTGCTGAGCGTCAAATTGCAGCACGTCTTGCCGGTGAAGTATTAACAGTAAGCAGTGTTGATAAGTTCCCTAAAATGACGGATTACGTGGTACCAACAGGTGTACGTATCGCACACACTGCACGTGTACGTTTAGGCGCTCACGTTGGTGAAGGCACAACGATCATGCATGAAGGCTTTGTTAACTTTAATGCTGGTACAGAAGGTGTGAGCATGGTTGAAGGCCGTATCTCTGCCGGTGTTATGGTTGGTAACGGTTCTGACATCGGTGGCGGCGCTTCTATCATGGGTACATTAAGTGGCGGTGGCCAATTAGTTATTTCTATGGGTGAAAACTGCTTACTTGGCGCCAACGCTGGTTTAGGTATTCCACTGGGTAACCGTTGTACTATCGAGTCTGGTCTATACATTACTGCAGGGTCTAAAGTACAAATATTAGATGCGAGTAATCAAGCGGTTGAAATTGTTAAAGCACGTGATTTAGCGGGTAAAGATGACTTGTTATTCCGTCGTAATTCAATCTCAGGCACGATTGAATGTTTAACCAATAAATCAGCGGTTGAACTAAACGCAGAACTACACTCAAACAACTAGTTTACTTTTATATAATAGCGATTAGTTTTGTGTAAATAACTATCCGCTTTATATAAATAGCTAGCCCAGTAATGCTGGGCTTTTTTGTCCCTGAAAATCACGCTGATGTATTTTATGAGTCCAACAATTTCCTATTAGGCTCATAAAATGAGTTGAATAATCCCCTATTCGGCTCATAATGTGAGTCGAATAGCTTGATTAATTGACTCAGTGTGAGGTGACTATGTGGATATGGGAACAAGGTGAATGGCCTAACTTTACCTGGAGTGAAGCTGACATATCGCCAATTTTGCGCCAAGCACACTTTAACCAAGGTTTATTACTTGGCAAAGTTAAAGCTCAGAATAACAATGAACAACAAGTTGCGCTCGATACTCTGCTCGCTAATATCGTCTACTCTAGTGCGATTGAAGATGAAAAGCTTAATGCCTTTTCAATACGTTCATCGCTAGCGAATAAATTAGGCATCAGCGAAGAAAAACCGTATCCGACATCAGAAAAGACCGATGGTCTTGCCGAGATCATGCTCGACGCGATTACTAATTTAGATGACGAACTTACCCTTGAGCGCATCCTAAATTGGCACACATTATTATTTCCAGAAGGTTATACCCTATTCAATCCGGTACAAGGTGGCGTATTACGCGGTGATACTCCTATGCAAGTGGTATCAGGTCGATTAGACCGTCCTACTGTTCACTTTGAAGCACCACCAAGGCATGTTTTAGATAATGAGTTAACCGCCTTTATCACTTGGTTTAATCAATCAAAAACAAACAACATATTAGACCCTTTGATACGCGCAGCCATCACCCACTTATGGTTTGTGACATTGCATCCTCTCGATGACGGTAATGGTCGTATCACACGTCTACTGACAGACCTTGCCTTAGCGCAAGCGGAAAACCAATCAATTCGTTTTTATGCTATGTCAGTGAGTATCTTGGCCAGACGTAAAGGTTATTACGAGATATTAGAACAAACTCAGAAAGGTGAAACAGATATTACCGCTTGGTTAACCTGGTTTTTTGATACGTTAAATCACACGTTATTATCCACATTGCAGGATATTGAACAAACGGTATTGAAAACC
This sequence comes from Moritella sp. PE36, assembly GCF_000170855.1. Classification (GTDB taxonomy): domain Bacteria; phylum Pseudomonadota; class Gammaproteobacteria; order Enterobacterales; family Moritellaceae; genus Moritella. The sequence goes on from NZ_ABCQ01000001.1 coordinate 148,163, forward strand.
AATTACTGGCTTCGCATTGATCAGACTCAACTAACAGCAGAACAAGTAAAAGTAATCAATCGCTTATTAGATGGTGACTTTGACCAAGGTATTAACTCGAGTCAATATCAAAAAGTCGCCAAGGTAAGTAAAGCTACAGCCACTCGACATTTAAATACTTTAATCGAACTTGGCTGCTTGAACAAAACTGGCGCAGGTGGACGTAGCACGCGTTATTTAATTAATTATATCTAATTAATCTATTCGGCTCATAACATGAGTCGAATAGCATGGTTAATCGCATCATTAGCCTCCATTTGATCACAACCCGCTCGGTTTACTTTATCCCAGGCACAAAAAAGCCACTGCAACTGCAGTGGCTTAAATCAATCAGGTGAGTGATTATAGCGTATTGATATACTCTTCCATATCAGTACGTAGGTTATCAGACTTAGTACCGAAGATAGCTTGGATACCAGAGCCAACCACAACGACAGCTCGTGCACCTAACGCTTTCAGTTTATCTTGGTCAACATCATCGATAGAGTTAACGCTGATACGTAAACGAGTAATACATGCGTCTAGGTTAGTGATGTTGTCTTTACCACCGAATGCAGCCACTAATTCAGCCGCCATTGCATCCGTTGATACTGGCGCAGCAGCAACTTCTTCACTTTCATCTTCACGTCCTGGTGTTTTAAGATCTAACATCTTAATCACTACGCGGAATACAGTGTAGTAAATAACAGCATAAACAAGACCAACAACCGGTAACCACCAGCCATTCGTTGACTGACTGAACAATACAGTGAAATCAATAAAACCGTGTGAGAATGTAGTACCGTGTTTAATGCCCAGTAAGATCATTACAACAAACGCAGAACCCGCTAGTAAAGCATGGATCACATACAGTACAGGTGCAACGAATAGGAATGCGAATTCGATTGGTTCAGTAATACCGGTTAAGAATGAAGTCAGCGCAGCAGATGCCATGATGCCCATTACTTTAGCGCGATTTTCAGGCTTAGCTGAGTGCGCAATAGCGATTGCAGCAGCAGGTAGACCGAACATCTTAAACATATAACCACCAGCCATGTTGCCGGCAGTTGGGTCGCCTGCTACATAACGTGAGATCTCACCCGTAAACCACTCGCCATTGGCGGCAGTACAAAGTGTTTCAGTCGCAGCTGCGATAGCAGAACCATCAACCGATTTACAATATGCGCCCGCTTCGAAGAAGAAAGGTACATTCCAGATATGGTGTAAACCAAATGGAATTAAGGCACGTTCAACAACGCCATAGATACCAAATGCCATTGCTGGATTTTGGTAAGCAGCCCAATCAGAGAATGTAGAGATTGCGCCGCCGATTGGAGGCCAAACAACAGAAAGAACCAGACCAAGTGCAATAGCAGCAAAACCGGTAATGATTGGCACCGCACGTTTACCGGCGAAGAAACCTAGATATTCAGGTAATTGAATACGGTAGAAGCGATTAAACACCCAACCAGCCAAAGCACCAACTAGAATACCACCCAGAACACCAGTATCGATGTTATCAACACCCATCACGCCAGCCATAACACCTAGCGTTGCTGTCATGATGCCATAACCAACAATCGCAGCCAGACCCGCTACACCGTCATTTTTAGTAAAACCAAGTGCGACACCAATGGCAAATAGCAATGCCATTTGACCGAACACAGAGCCACCAGCTTGTTCCATGATGCTAGATAAGACATCAGGCATCCAACTAAATTTAGCGGCACCAACACCTAATAAAATACCTGCAACCGGTAACACCGATACGGGTAACATTAATGACTTACCTACTTTCTGTAGATTTGCAAATGCGTTACTCATCTCTCACTCCTAATAGTGGACAAACTAAATAGTACTGCAACAGCAACCTGATACAGTTGAAATTTGTTAAGGATGCATGGTTAGCTTCCTTTGTTGGATTAACTATAGCCTGCTCAAAACAATACTCATAACAATTAGCGGATCGGCTGTTTAGATTTGAATAGCCACTCACAATGGTACAAAACGGTACAATTGGAGCAACTTTTTAATGCCGGAGTCAGTACATAAACAACCAAGGTGATTGCATAGCTGGTTTTTGTTTTAGGAAATGCGCTACAAAGCGGATATTTAGCCCAGAACACAGTAAAACGATAGGGATTGGCGTATTAGTGCAGGTTTTATGAAATAAAATGCAACCAGTAATCATATCAGCTTTACAGATAAACTTACGTAACAAAGTGTAACCTAAGTTTATCTGTACGTTATCAGCCTAAAAACGCGCTATTTTACGGGTGTCTTCGGATGATAGTCACTTTCTTGTGCTGGCCAGCCAAATTGCTCGAATAACCCTAATACTTCGTCACCAACAGCGGCTTCGATATGCACTGGTTGCGCTGTTACCGGATGGATAAAAGATAATGATTTTGCAATAAGTAACAGACGTGGCAATTCAAAATGCTCACGATAAAACACATTATGACGACCATCACCATGGGTAGTATCGCCCACGATAGGGTGGAATAAATGCTTCATGTGACGACGCAATTGATGCTTACGACCTGTTTGTGGCTCAAGCTCCATTAAACAATAACGACTCGTCGGGTGATTTTTACTTATCGGATACGGGATTTCAACCTGATGTAAGGGTTTATAATGCGTTACCGCTTCTTGCGCTTCTTTATCTTGCGTTGCTTGTTTATCGGCAATCTTATCCAGCTCTACTTTTAGGGCGTAATCTAACGTCCCCGCCTCATTGATCCAACCACGCACCACAGCAAGGTAACGTTTGGTTAACGCATGCGCCTGAAATATCTCGCTCATCTGTCTTGCTACTTCGCTTGATAATGCAAATAACAACACGCCTGATGTGGGTCTATCTAAACGATGCACAGTATAAACATGCTGACCAATCTGATCTCGCACCATCTGCATGGCAAACTGCGTTTCATGACTGTCTAACCAACTGCGATGCACCAACAAACCAGCCGGTTTATCAATCGCCACCAAGTATTCATCTTGATATAAAATATCTAACATTGTGTTTTATTACCTAATTCGCTTTATTTAACTATTTTTATTTAGTTTTTTTTATTTAACAGCTGATCAAACGATAAGATCAGGGCCAATAACTCACGCGTATCCGCAGTTACTGCTTTAAAGGCTTCTTCCGCCATTGGCTGTATCGCCATATTCTCAGGTAACGGCATTTGCATAACCACCCGCTGTGTCATCTTCGCTAAAAAGATAAACTGTAACCAATTTGTAAAAGGCATAGTATCAATACAAAATGGCGTGGTACTCGCAAGCGCTTCTACACTTGGCGGGATCTCATTCCACAACGCGGCATTTTTTAATTCCACTTCAATCGCCGCTAATAGCTGTTGAGCCTGCAGATAGATCGTCATCATAGTGTCTCGATTTAGGGTTCGCGACACCAAATCCGTACCGCGACCAAACAAATTTAGCCGCATTATACGTCAGCAACGGTCAGATACAAAAGCGCATCGTAATCTCAATTCGCATCTTGATAGGGTTTGGGTATAATACGCAGATACTTAGGCTCCATTCGACACCACTTTTAACTTGGACACATTAGATCATGGCAACTATGCATACCCTCAACACGCTATCGGAATTTCTGTTACAAGCAAAGACACAATTTCGCGTGTATGACATGGGTCGTAAGATCAGCAAAATTTCAACCGACGACTTTATGCAGTTTGAATCCGCTCAACTACCTTACCCGGCACCGTTGCAACGCCATGCTCAATTTGCGATCACCTTCTGGAATAAAAATGAGAATAACCAACACTATCTTTGGTTTCTTAAGTTCCCATTAGATGAGCAAGGCCTACTGATCCAAGGGACGCGTCATGTCTTCCTTAACATGGTAGTTGAATCGCTTGGTCTAATGTTAGAAAAGACCCCAAGTGAAGAACAGCAAGAACAACTCGCAACAAACCCGTATGTATTTAAACCAAGCACAGATAAAGTGGCGATGTTAAATGCCGTTATCAACCGTGATTTCATTCGCCCAGAAAGTAAATACTATCCAACGGCGCATAACTACTTTGCCAATAAGCTTGGCTTTGAGCAGTGGCAAGAAGTGGGTGTACAAGGTATTTGCGATATCGCTGCGCGCTTAGATCGTGATAATAATGCGCAGCACGTCGCCGCGGCATTACCAAAATTACCAACAGAGCCATTATATTCACTTTGCCTGGCACTTGAGCACGAAGCCCTGCCAACCGCCATAAGTGAAGCAATAGCAACATTAATTAGTCAAGAAGCCGCATTAGCGACACCAAATGATGTACGCCTATCTATGCTAATCCGTGCATTATCAAGCGCACCTGCACAGGGACTACGCACAGACCTTTACCCTGCGTTGTTTAAACATAACGATATTAGCCAAACGATTGTCGCATTAGCTGGTCGCTGCTGGCATGACTTTGATGACGAAGCACGACTATTGGCATTCTTTGAAGCGGCGGTACAACAACAGCAAGGTCAAGAACTGTTTATTTATCTGTTCTCCGACTTAGTGGCAATACCAAGTCTACGTCATAAAGTGTTAGCCATGTTGCGTAATCCAAACCGCACCAATACCCTTGGCAGCGCAATTGGCCTGCTGTTTCGTCAACAACGCATTAAAGCATAATAATAAACCGCTATCACGGAGTGATTAAAATATGGGAAGTTTGTTAGCCATCGTCGTTGGATTTATCGGGGTTGTGATCTTTTCACACCTGCGTAAACAAGCAGAATTAGCCAATGCGCTAATCAAGCAATATTGCCAACAGCAACAACTACAATGGTTATCAACGGCCCAAGCGGGTATCGCTTGGCATCCGCACAAAGGCAGTTTATTTCGTTATAAATTTAACTTCGAGTTTAGTAGCAATGGTGAAAATGCCTATCAAGCTTGCCTTGTGATGGCCGGACCAACTGTCTTAGAGTTTATCGTCCCGCCTTATGCAATAGATTAACCGTGATAAACTAACGTTGTTGCTCATCTCTGGCTATACTGAAAAAAAACACTGGAGCCAGATGATGCTGTTAGCCACGCAAACCTTAGAACTGTTATTTGCGCAACTTGGGTTAGATAATGATGAATTAAGCATGAAACGCTTTATTAGTCAGCATAAACTCGACGCAGGCGTATTACTATTTGAAGCCCCTTTTTGGAACAACTCGCAAGCGATGTTCCTCAAAGAATCGATTTACGAAGATGCCGACTGGGCAGAAGTCATTGACCACCTTGATGCCATGCTGCGTTAATAATCCGCCAAGCCATCACGTCAATAACCTAAATACACAACCGAGAGACTAAGGAAGGAATACCATGAGCCTACAACATATTGTTGATGCCGCAAACCGAGTGGCTCAAGAAGGGAAGCAACCCTCTGTTGCACTGATAAAATCGCGACTCACACAGCCAGCCAACTTACGCGATATTATTGAAACACTGAAAACATGGAAATTTGATCCGATGGCCAGCATTCCGACCGCCAATACCCCGGTAGCAACCACCACAGAAACGACAGATCCAATGTCCGCGCTGATTGCCAAAGAAATAGCCGCGGTGCGAGAAGAGTTCGCCCCACTACGCCAAGAAGTCATTGAACTAAGAGCTGAAATAGCGGCGTTAAAAAAAGCATTATTAACACAATAACTGGACAGAGAGAATACCTTGTTTACTGCAGAACTGACTTTTGAATGTTACCAAGACAGCACCATTGAAGCTGTTGATGGCGCCATAACCCAACTTATTGATGCCTTACGTTACAACGGCCAAATATTGGGTCGTGAATTCCCAACCAGTATCGATGACGGCGTCTTTATTACCCGTGTTGTTTGTCCTGAAGAAGAAAGTCTACATCCAAGGCATCATTCAAGTCTTGTAGAAAAACGCTTACAGGCCTTGAGTGAGGCCGGTTTACTCGCGCCTAAAATCCGCCTGACAGGCATGGATTTACATTCAGATAATACCGACCCTTGTCAGCAGCCAGAATGGCAAGTGCTGTACACCCATTACCTAAGCACTTGTTCACCTTTGCGTTGCGGTGAACATCTTGCGCCGATCCCACTTTACAAATTACCAACACCGGAAACAGACGATCATCAAGCGCTGTTACGCTGGCAAGTGGATTGGAGCTCGACTGATGAATTACAAATGCACGGTACGACGCTACAACAAGCATGTAGCGACGTATTGACGGATATAAACAGTCCGTTAAATAATACCGGTTGGCAATTGGCGAAAGATATTGAACAACAAACCAATACACCCACGTATTATTATCTTTATCATTTAGCGGATGGCATAGAGAACGATAATGAAGTACAAGCGCAGCAACGCCCTTGCCCAAGTTGTAATGGCGAATGGAAACTAACAACACCATTACACGGTATCTTTGATTTTAAATGCGACCCTTGCCGCCTATTATCCAACTTACCTTGGTAATATGCCACATGTAATAACAATGATACGTGAGCAATAACAGCAGCAATAGACTGACAAAAAATAGCGCGAATTAATACCTGCGCTATTTCACTGTCAGTAAACCGCTATTTACGGCTCGAGTAACACAGGTGTCAATTGACTAATAAAGCTAGCCAAATCTGGGGCTAATACCGCGGTAATACCTTTACCTAAGGTTTCACGCACCACTTCGCCACTGACATTGTCTAGTGCAATAATCTGCATCTCATCGACGCAGCTAGCAATGAACAGTGTTGGCGGCTGCTTTAATGTTTTTTTCATCATCAAATGCGCAATCATATTTTCTTGTAAGCGGTCAAAATCATCTGCACTCCACACCTGTACCAATTCAATGATCTCATCATTAAAACTAGCTGGCATGTGATCACTAAAATAAGCACCAAAGAAATCAGCGATCTGCGGGTCTAGCTCAATATTTAGCGCTGACTCAATATTACTAAATGACGTTATCTCATCACGTTTCACTGGCAACCAAGCTTTGTGATCAGCACGTAACTGTGCACTATTCGACGCTTCAATAAAGCACGGTGAATCCCACTCTGGATCAAACTCTTGTTGTGGTAAGTAGTCTTGTGCTTGCCAGAGTTGTTCACAGCGTGCATAAAAAGCAATAAGCGCATCGGTTACAGCTACAGTCATTATATTCCCCATAAAAATGATTAAATCCGCTATAGCATATCACTCCGCAGTAAAATTTATTACAATCTCGCTATTGATAAGTGAATTATCTGCAACCGACGAGAATTAACCATGACACCAGCAAACCGTTACCAAGATTCAACGGCACTAGATAAGTTAAATTTAGGGCAAAAAACGGAGTATATCTCTCAATATCAACCAAGCTTGTTACAACCAGTACCAAGACAATTGAATCGTGATGATCTGGCACTATCCGATCAACTGCCGTTCACCGGGTGTGATCTATGGAATTTATATGAGCTGTCTTGGTTAAATAGCAAAGGTAAGCCTATTGTTGCTGTTGCTGAAGTGAAAGTTTGTGCCACCTCAGTAAACTTGATCGAATCAAAATCATTTAAACTGTACTTAAATAGCTTCAACCAAACGCGTTTTAGTTCCACAGATGAAGTCACTGACACCCTACAACGCGACCTAGCAGCATGCGCGCAAGGTCCCGTTGAAGTGCTGGTGTTTGATGACTTAGATAAGGCGCCAAGCCAAATTACCAAGATCACAGGTAGCTGTATTGATCACCTTGATATCGATGTCGAGGATTATGAGTTTAATGCCGAGTTATTAAACTCTGCAGCAGACAACAATGATAACGTTGATGAAGTGCTTTACAGCCATTTATTAAAATCGAATTGTCTCGTGACTAATCAACCCGATTGGGGCAGTGTTTATATTGCCTATCAAGGTAATAAAATCGACCCAGAAGCATTATTACGTTATTTAATCTCATTCCGTCAGCATAATGAATTTCACGAACAGTGCGTAGAACGTATTTTCACCGATATCATGCACTTCTGTAAACCAGAGCAATTAACTGTATATGCACGCTACACCCGCAGAGGTGGCTTGGATATCAATCCATTTAGAACCAATTGTGATGCTAAAATAGATAATATTCGCTTAATCCGTCAGTAACATGACATGACTGGGTGTTTTTTTAAATACCCAGTCATTAACAAAAGCAGCAAAATAGTTTAGTATTTAACAGTTGCAATCAATTGGGTTTATAAATCCCCTTATTGATCATATATACCCAAGCTACTTCAAGATGCACAATCAGCAAACCGAATGAAGAGTATATTCAAGGCGTGAAGTCGAGGATTTAGTTATTCTAAATCAAGACTTCATAACGCCGAAGATGCCTTCGGTCGGCTTGCCCTACGGGAGATGAGCAGAAATAACAGCACAGCGTTACAATATTTAAAAATGGAATAACCATTCTCTACATATTGCGCCTTGTGCTGATATCCCTGCTCGTCTCTGATATAGCATCTTGAAGTAACTTGGGTATAGCAACTTCGACCTCACTCAGACCGAGGCCTCAATTAGCAAAGGAAAGCTAATATTTAATAAGGACATGTAATCATAAGAATGTGATGGCTGCCTTTCTAGTCGATATTAAACACATGATCTTACGTTTTTTTTATGCTCTTGCATTTATTCTATTTAGCACCACAGCAGCCGCAAGCTTATTTAACCAGCTGATATTGCCTAATGAGCTAAAACGCAGTCAAGTAGTACAATACAGCCAACCTTATCAATGCATTCAAATTATTGATGAGTACCTGCAAATACAAAAAAAAGACGTGATCAGCGCAGTTTCACGTGTGAGTCAAATCAGAGAAAAATCGGTCACCCCTTCTGACCTCGTACTGATTAAACAACAAAAAGCCTTATGTTATTTCTATGCCAACAATATCGATCAAGCCGTCGTTATCCTTGATAAAATGCTCGTCAACAAAACACATAATGTACCCTTACATTTAAGACAGCAAAGTTTATTAATAAAAAGCCATATTCTAGCGCAATCAACGACCTTGGCTAATTTTCAGCTTGCCCAAGAAACCATTGAGCAAGTACTCAGCAGTATTGCTGACAATACTTATAATCCGACAGCAAATGGTTATTTTGCCCTCAAGATTATTGCTGGTGAAATCGCACTAAACCTCAACAATTACGAAGAATCAATGGCGCTATTTCGTGAAGCTCAAACGTTCGCAGCCAAAACACCATTAACAAATAATGCGGCTTGGGCTGCTTATGCTATTGGTTATAATTACCAGCAACAAAATAAATTAACTTTAGCAATAAATTTTTACAATAAAGCCCTACAAAAATTGCTTGATAATAACGATATACTCAATGGCCTGCTCACTAAAAAAATGAGTCAGGCGTATATTGCTCAAGATAATTTTAAATTGGCAATCAACTTTGCCAATCAATCCGCGCAATATTATCAAAACCTAGGTAACAAACTGCAATTGTCTGATTCTTTATTAGCCCTTGCCAGTATGCACCGCAAAATTAAAGAATATAACTTATCGTTAGTTTATTATTTTAACGCCTTAGATTTACTGAAAATTTTTGATGACAAGAACAGATTAAACGCCGTTTATTTTGAAGTTGGCAAGACCTACCTGCAAATGGGTAACTTTAGCTTGGCCGAGCAGTATTTATCAAATGCTGAGCAACTGTTTTACACTAATGGTCAAAGGACGTTATTACTTGAATCGCTCGTACATCTGGCTAATTTAGCGATCCAGCAGCAACATTACGACACGGCATTAACACGTTTAAATAAAGCGTTAGTGATAGCCCGGAAACTTAACAATAGTAAACAATTCGAAACCGTCTATCTTTATCTCGCCACCGCCTATGAAGAAACGGACCAATACGCCAAAGCACTTGATAGCTATAAACAGTTCGTGCGTTACAATAAACTGTCTAACTTTGACGCAAAAAAGGCATTGCCCGTCTCTAATCAACACAAAGAAAATAATGAAATAAAATCGCAAAAAATAGACCAGCTGCAAAAACAAGTCACCAAACTTAAACAAGCAAAGCATAATTTGATGATTAACGTGTTTTTACTTGCTGCAATTATGCTGATTATTCTTTATTTTTACTACGTCAATAATCAAAAAATGAAATCACAACGACGAGATGTCGAACAGCTCGAGAATAACTACAACATTCATCCAAATACTGGCCTGAATAATATCAACAGTCTGAAACAATATATCCCGACACCACTACAAGAAGCACGATTTTACTCTGATTGGGAATATACCGATAAGCAAAATAGCGTCCATAGCTGTGCCATTATCAGCCTTGATTTTTTGCAGCCTTTACGTCAGAAACATAGCCTTTCACTCGTCAATAAAATTGAAACCGAATTAGGTGCCTATTTATTACAACAACTTCATGATTCAGAACGTTTATTTCAGTTAAATGATACGCAGTTATTATTGGTTAGAAAAGTAAACAAAAATTACGACCCTGCGATCATTGCTAACTATATTTTAGACTGGTTCGAGCAGTTTGATTGCCAGCTTAATTTTAACAAAGATATTTCGATAGGGATGGTTTCCCACCCTTTCTTATTCAAATACCCTACCGCAATAGACAGCAAAAAATTGTTAAATATTGCAACCTTAGCCTTATCAGGTGCAACGCAATTAAGTCGTAAAAATAAACAAAATAGTTGGGTGCAATTAAGCGCACTAACCTATACACAGCCAGCATTTTTCCATGGTGATATTTGGAATAGATCAAAGCAGGCAATCGAAAAAGGCTTAGTAAAAGTAATATCATCAACTGACAAAAATGATATTAATTGGCTGTAAGCTTACATTTTAGGGCCAAACTATTTTATAGATGTATATATAATGGTAAGCTAATCTTCATCTTGATTTAACCAATGTGAAGAGTTTTCATGCAGATATCACAAGATACGCATTCAGCAACACGACAAAGTGATGCCAACGGCTACACAAAAATTAACACCGCAATGTTATTAGCATTTATTAATCGTTTGCTTGGTGCAACACGAGGCATCGATAACGAGCTAAACATTGAAGTGAGCAAACTGAAAGCAACTCTTGAACGCAGCGCTTCTGACGATGAGCTAATCACCCAAATCAAGCAGGTTGAACGTCAGGTAATGCTACAACCTAACGTATTATCTGATACCTTAAAAATTGCTGATAGTGCCGTATCTCAAGCAGCTACATCATTAATTAATTTATTACAACACGATCCTAAGCTCACTGCAGAACTGCAATTAGTGTTAGCTGAGCCAAAAGCAACGGCCGTGGCCGTATTGCAAACTAAGGTTCAATCACTTTTCTGCATTTATCATAGTGCGATCAAAAATTTAAAAGAGACCAACAACGATAATAATATTGCAGCAACAGTCCATAAAAAGATATGTGATGATTTACAACGTTTAATCAATGAACTTGATTTCGCCGGTGGCTTTGGTTCAAATCTAAAGAAAATTCGTCAGCGTTTATTAGAAGGGATTGACGGTCATGAACTGGTTAATATCTGTTTGCAGATCATCAACAACATCATTGAGGGTGCACGTGAAGAGCGCATGGCGTCTAAAACCTTCTTGAATAGTATTGTTGAAGAACTCAATAACATTGCTTATAAGTTTGATAACTCATTAATTGATAGCAACAATATCAATAAAAAACAGATCAGTTTATTGGCAAACCTGAAAGAACGCATTGATATTTTAGAACTGGATATCAGCACCAGTGACAACTTAGCAGAAACTAAATTACATGTGCAACAGGGGTTAGAGATAATTTCCAGCAGTATCCAACAACAACAACAATTGCTACAAGAAAAGCTCCTGCTAGAACAACAAATTCAAGCTGTTCAAGCCCAGCTTGAACAGCTTAAAAAAGAAACCTTACTGCATACTCAGCGACTCGAAGCACAACAGCATAAACTCTACCTAGATTCGTTAACGCAAGTCTATAATCGTACCGCATTAGATGAACGCTTTAAGCTTGAATTCAAACGTTGGCAGCGTTATAAAACCAATACCACCATCGCGATGGTCGATATTGATCACTTTAAAAATATCAATGATAGCTTCGGTCATATCGCCGGTGATAAAGCACTTAAGATAGTGGCTCGCGCATTACAAAAATCAATTAAAAGCTCAGATTTTATCGCCCGATTTGGTGGCGAAGAATTCGTGTTATTACTGGCCGACGTAGCGCCAAGTGAAATACAGGTTATGTTAGATAAACTACGTAATACTATCAAAAACATACCGTTTAGATTCAAAGGTAAACAGATCTCAATTACCATCTCAATTGGGGTCACGCAATTCTCACTCGATGATAACGAAATTGTTGACCCTTTCGAGCGTGCAGATAAAGCGTTATATGAAGCAAAAAGCTCGGGGCGAGATAAAGTTATCATTAGGATCTAAACTTAATGAGACCTGCGGTGATAAGGTTAGCCATAATCATTCTCTCACTATCGATTATACCAGCTTATCACCAACGTCTCTGACAGGAGTTTAGCTTATGATCACACACATCAAACCTGTGGGTAGTATGGACCTACTATCACAGCTTGAAGTCGACCGATTACAACAAAAAGCCACCAGCGATTTATACTTACTCTTCCGTAATTGTTCGCTGGCGGTATTAAATTCCGGCTCTCGTACTGATTCAAGTAGTGAAATTTTACAAGCATTCCGAAATTTTGATATCAGTGTTGTGCAACAGGAACGTGGCGTCACACTCGAACTGCACAACGCACCAGAACAGGCCTTTGTCGATGGTGAGATCATCCGGGGTATTCAGGAACATCTATTTTCAGTGTTACGCGACATTCTTTATGTACATAGCTACATTGAGAAAGTCCCGGTACCAAAAAAAGAATTATCCTCTTTTTTAACCAACCAAGTATTTTCCATTTTACGTAACGCGCGCGTGATCAAATCAGATTCAGATCCGAATATGGTGGTTTGCTGGGGTGGTCACTCCATTCGTTCACCTGAATATGAATATGCCAAAGCTGTGGGTCATGAACTCGGTTTGCGCGAGATGAATATATGTACGGGTTGTGGACCCGGCGCTATGGAAGGACCAATGAAGGGCGCGACCGTAGGTCATGCAAAACAACGCGTGAAAGAACGTCGTTACCTTGGTTTAACAGAGCCAAGCATCATTGCAGCAGAACCACCAAACCCTATCGTCAACGAATTAGTGATCTTACCGGATATCGAGAAACGCTTAGAAGCCTTTGTTCGCCTTTCACACGGTATCATCATCTTTCCAGGTGGCGCAGGCACCGCTGAAGAATTGTTGTATTTACTTGGCATCATGATGCACCCCGAAAATAAACGCCAACCTCTGCCTATCGTGCTGACGGGTCCCAAAGAAAGTGAAGATTATTTTACCACGATTGATCAATTTATCGGTGCGACGCTTGGTTTTGAAGCACAAAAATATTATCAAATCATTATTGATGATGCGCCAAGTGCCGCGCAGATCATGAAAAAAGCCATGCAAAAAACCTACGAGTACCGCCGTGCGATTGGCGATGCCTACTCTTATAATTGGAGTCTGAAAGTTGAGTTAGATTTTCAGATGCCGTTTATCCCCGACCATCAACACATGGCAGCCTTAAATTTGAACCTTGAACAAGCACCAGAAGTGCTGGCAATGAACCTGCGTAAAGCCTTTTCAGGTATTGTCGCCGGTAATGTGAAAGACTCAGGGATCAAAGCAATTGAAAAAAAAGGACCGTTTAAGCTGCATGGTGATCCTAAATTGATGCAATTAATGGACAATTTATTAAAAAACTTCATAAAACAGAACAGAATGAAGCTTCCTGGTAGTAAATATGAGCCTTGTTATGAAATAATTAAACCTAGCTAACTTTGACGAAACACGGATATGACCCAAAATCACTTATTAATTATCGATGCGTTAAACCTGATCCGTCGAGTACATGCAGTACAACTTAATCAAAGTAATGATCCTGTTGCGCAAATTAGCGCAACCCGTGAAACAATTAAGCACGCAGTGAGAAAACTGCTATCAATCACCGCACCTACTCACGTGGTCGCCGTGTTTGATGCAGAACAAACCGGTTGGCGTCATGACATCTATCCCGAATACAAAGCCAACCGCAAACCGATGCCAGAAAGCTTACAACAAGCACTCACACTCATCCAAGACGACCTGTGGGAATTAAATGTTGACTCGTTATTAACAGAACAAGATGAAGCGGATGACTTAATCGCCACCCTCGCCATTAAAATGTCCGCACAACAACAGCAAGTGACCATTATCTCTACGGATAAAGGTTACTGCCAATTGTTAACACCTTATATTCAAATTCGTGATTATTTTAACAAACGTTGGTTAGACCAAGCGTTTATTAATGATAAGTTTGGCGTCCAACCACTGCAACTTGTCGATTATTGGGCATTGGTGGGTATCAGTGGTAGTCACTTGGCTGGTGTCGCTGGTATTGGCCCGAAAACGGCAACCCAGTTATTAACACAACATGTAAATTTAGATGCTATTTATGCCAGTGAAGAGTTAAAACCCAAACTGCGTGAAAAACTCGACACCCACAAAGAGATGGCTTACATTACTCAGCAATTAGCCCAGTTGAAAATTGATATTCCCCTCGGCTTTAATTTAAAAGACTTAAGATATCAACCTTAATCATAGATAGTAACGCTTACTGTTAGAAATCGAGGGATCACACTAAGCGTTAATAGTATAAAAAAAGTTAAAATCTGGATCTATCTCTAACAAATGCGTTATCCACCCTGTAAAACTCTTTATTTAGCCAAATTACAGCAGCCACCGGATTAACAATCGAGTAATACTTTGTTACCATACGGCAACAAAGTATTTTCATTTGAAAGTAAGCTCAATTAAATAAGGAATATGTATGACACAAACAAGAATTACAGTGATCCCGGGTGATGGTATTGGTCCGGATATTATTGAGTCTGCAATTCAAATTTTAGATAAAGCTGGCTGTAACTTCGCATATGACTTTGCTGATGCAGGTCTTGCTGCGCTACAAACTTCAGGTGAGCTACTACCAAAAGCAACATTAGATTTAATTGAAAAAAATAAAGTCGCGTTAAAAGGTCCGTTAACGACACCTGTCGGCGCTGGCTTCACTTCAATCAATGTGTCATTACGTAAGCATTTTAATTTATACGCTAACTTACGCCCAGTGATCTCTTTTAAAGGCACGCGTAGCCGCTACGAAAATATCGATATTATTACCGTGCGTGAAAATACCGAAGGTATGTACTCTGGCGCAGGTCAAATTATTGCCGATGACGGAAGCTCAGCTGAAGCAAAAAGTATCATCACACGTGCCGGTGCTGAGCGTATTTGTGTTGCCGCATACGAACTTGCTAAAGCAGAAAATAGAAAAAAAGTAACGGCGATCCATAAAGCCAATATTCTAAAAACAACATCAGGTCTATTTCTTGAAGTAGCGCGTGAAGTAGCTAAGCGTTACCCAGAGATCGAATCAGAAGAGATGATCGTTGATGCCGCTTGCATGAACTTGGTTATGTACCCTGAACGTTTCGACGTGATCGTGACCACTAACTTGTTCGGTGATATCTTATCTGACTTATGTGCGGGTCTTGTGGGTGGTCTAGGTATGGCACCAGGCGCAAATATCGGTGAAGACACCGCTATTTTCGAGGCTGTGCATGGCAGTGCACCTGACATAGCTGGTAAAAACCTAGCGAACCCAACATCTGTGATCTTAGCGTCTATTCAAATGTTAGAATACCTAGACATGAAAACTGAAGCGGAAAATATTCGTAACGCGGTACGTGATGTCATTGAATCAGGTGATAGAACGACACGTGATCTGGGCGGTACGCACGGTACTACAGACTTCACTCAAGCGATTTTAGAACGCCTATAACGGTTTTAAAACGCAAGATGAGTCTGATCTTAACTAATCTACTCATTGAATAACTCAGTTGCTTAACGTTCATATTTCGACATGTTGAGCAGCTGATATTCAGCTTTATCATCCCCCAGCCTCTTCAAGCTACACGTTCAACCGAGTCTTCATACAGCCTATTGCCTTCCTAGTAATTTATTCATATCGAGCTATAGTTAAGTTTTCATCAGCAACTTTGGTGATATATGACATCTAACTTTCTTTTTTTGATACTGTTAATCGGTTTATTAAGCAGGGTTACATTAGCCACGGAAAGTCAGTTAGGGACAGCAATAACAAGACAGCATTTCTCTGCCTATCAGCAGCAAACTCAATTGGCCGCTTTAACACAGCCCAAACCGCAGTTTGAATTCAAACAGTCGTTATTGGTTATCAAAAAAAGTAACCATAAACGCAAACGAACCGCGCAACTTCAGCTTCTCAATATGTGGATTGATCCCGATATCACCCGGCTTTTTATTCCCCGGCTTAAAAACATAGGTAGACTGAGTTTAAATTTACACTACAGCTTGAAACGCAGCCCTTATCTACGGCTCGATTATGAGCGGCTGACAATCAAAACGAAAGTGAGATCCAACGGCATGTTACAACACGAAGCTTATTATAATATGGGAATTAAAGGGGCGATTATTGGGATTAAAGTACGTGGCGAAGACCCACAGCTTTATTTTCGCTACCGGTTTAAATAACAAAGCCATTAAACATTCACGGGCGTGATATTTAATGGCTTAAAGCATGAATTATTCAGCGCTAAGGACCATCGATTAAAATGGTCCTTACTGTCTTATTTATCTTCCGGAATGAAGTTTGACCAAGCTACATGTACAGTCACTTCATCACGATCATGATAAAGGTGCTTAGCTTGGATAACAAAGCGATCATCAAGTTGCTTATCTAAGATAGCCAAACAGTCTTCCAATGTATGGTAACGACGCTTTAATGGTAGCTTAAGATTAAAGATAGCTTCTTTACACCATGCGTTTAATAACCATTTACACATCAGACGGGTAACACGCTCTGGTTTTTCAAGCATGTCACATACCAGCATATCAACAGGTGGATTTTCAGGAACCTTCACCTTATTACCGTTTAATTTACGGTTGGTCCACGCAATCGTGGTTTTAGCCGGCTCATATTTGAAACCATCTTCTTCATAGTGCTTCACTTGGCCGGTTTCCATCAGGTTATCCGCCATCGCACCGTTATCAACCGCCACAACAAACATACTACGTTGGACTAACTGATACGTCCAACCGCCAGGACAAGCGCCTAAGTCAACCGCGCGCATTGCACCGCCGATACGTCTATCCCACTGGTCCGCAGGGATGAAAGTATGGAATGCTTCTTCCAGTTTCAGCGTCGAGCGACTTGGTGCTTTCGATGGAAACTTAAGACGCATGATACCCATAGGTAACGGCGAGTTGTTAAAGCTGTATGAGTAACCAATATACACACTGGTATTGGTAATGAAAAACACGTGCAGTACTGGACGGTTTTTATTTTCTTTAGGTAATAAGTGATTACCTTTACGCAACGACTGACGTAGTGGCACAGTATACTTACGGCAGAATTTAGATAACTCTTTGCCTTCATTGGTATCTGGCATTTCCACACGGAGTTCACCCATCAATTCGATACCCTCACAGGCAGCAACAACAGGGTTAACACGGTCATAAAGTGGCATATCATCAACACGTGCATGTAGTGCGATCATTTGACGGGCAAAGATCAATGATGAAAGTGGTAATTTTTTCGCTATTGAATCTACATCTTCAGCAGAATGACATTCAAACACAACATAACCCGAATTCAGCGTTACTTTAGCAAAACCATACGCCTCCATGGCAGTCGCTCGTACTTGAATTTCAGCGGCACATTCTTTTTCATAACCAGGGCGGCAATATAATAAAATACCATTCATTTTCTAATAACCTCATTTTCGTCATCAACATGGCTGACGATATATACTCAGTATAGATACAATACCGAGACTACTAATACATAACAAATAACCAAGGTACTTGACGCTGCTTGGGTATATACGCAAACCAGTACAGAATACGGCATATCTTGCACTGGTTTGCATACAAAAGCCGCACAGTCTAAACCCTTGACGATATAACGCCAAGGATTTAGTGACTTCAGTGCAAATTAATTCTCCACAAAGTCTTGTTGTTCTTCCTCGACCAAAGACAGCATCCAATCACGGAATGCCACAATTTTACCAAGTTCATCTTGCTCTTCGCGGCAGACCACGTAATACGCGTTCTTACTCACTAATACTTCGGTAAAAGGACGCACAAGACGACCCGCATCAATCTCAGGTTGCGCTAATACACTGTGCCCTAACGCGACGCCTTGGCCATGTATTGCGGCTTGTAATACCATCGAAGTATGACTAAAAATAGGCCCTTGGTTAACATTAATATCGGTAATATTGCCTTGCTTAAACCAAGCCGTCCAATCGCGACGAGAGCTATCATGCAATAACGTATGGAGCTTAAGATCACCAGGGGTTTTTAGTGGTTTTACCCCGTTGAGTAAACGCGGTGAACATACCGGCACTAAATATTCGGTATGTAATTTCTGCGCGTTTAAATCTTTCCACTTGCCGCGGCCATAATAAATCGCCACATCGACATCATCAGTCAGTGAACCGTCATCCATATCAACCGCTTTAATACGTACATCAATATCAGGGTGCAGCTCAGAGAACAAAGATAATCGAGGCACTAACCATTGGATCGCAAAGCTCGGCTGTAAACTAACCGTCAACGAACCTTTCGCGCCTCTGGCTAATAAACGCTCAGTCGCATCCACTAATGAAGAAAAGGTATCTTTAATATCCAGGAAATAACTTTGGCCTTCTTCCGTTAAAAATAACGCCCGGTTTTGACGACGAAACAGTTTAATTCCAAGGTACTCTTCCAACGCTTTAATCTGATGGCTGACAGCGGCTTGCGTCACATAGAGCTCTTCAGAGGCGCGGGTGAAGCTAGAATGTCTGGCGGCAGCTTCGAAAACACGTAGCGAATTTAATGGCGGCAGTCTGCGTGACATAGTGGCGTCCAGTTAGATGAGAAAAACTAATGCGAAACATTATAATTTGTCAATTGTCATATGGCTAAAAAATTACTATAGTGCGCGTATGTATATAGGACATAATACTTATTTTACTTATTCTCGATGTTTTCGATAATTAGTATTATTTATATAAGTTAGTCTTTGTTATGTAATGTTGTGTTTGTTTGCTTAAACTTTTTGGTTTAGGCCTTTAAGTAGAAACTACTTATTTTTAAACCTTTGCTCATATTCTTAATACATTTGTATTGTCGGGTCAAAGGTTGTTTAGCGCTGTATCATTACAGCGCTTTTTTTATGCCTGAAATTAATCGATATCAATCGCAGTAAAACTCTTCACTACATCATCAATCGCTTTTGCTTGTGCTAAAAATGCTTCTAACTTAGCAAACGGTAATGCAGAAGGACCATCACAGCGTGCTTGTGCTGGATTTTCATGCGCTTCAATAAATAGACCTGCGATACCTGTCGCTAGCCCTGCATAACTTAATTCAGGCACTTGTTTACGACGGCCACCCGACGCAGCACTACCGGCATCACGCTGTTGCGTTGCATGAGTACTGTCTAGGATGATTGGCGTACCTTGAGTAAGCTCTTTCATTACCCCAAATGCTAATGGATCGACAATCAGGTTATCGTAACCATGGCAATGGCCACGTTCACATATAATCACTTGTTCATTACCACATTCAGCAAACTTATCAACGATGTTGCCGACTTGATGCGGTGACATAAACTGTGGTTTTTTAATATTAATCACAGCGCCAGTTGCAGCCATTGCTTGCACTAAATCAGTTTGACGCGCAAGGAAAGCCGGTAATTGGATCACATCAACAACATCAGCAACCGGCTGGCATTGTGCTTCAGTATGCACATCTGTAATAATTGGCACATTAAATTCGGCTTTCACCCGTTGAAAAATGTGTAAGCCTTTTTCCAAGCCAACACCACGGAAAGAGTGGATACTAGAACGGTTAGCTTTATCGAAAGACGCTTTAAATATAAACGGGATACCCAGTTTATCAGTCACTGTTTTATACGCTTCGACAGCACGTAACGTCGTCAGTTCGTCTTCTAATACATTGATACCACCAAATAACACAAATGGTAGATTGTTGGCACAAACAATATCGTTACCAATTTTTACTATTTTTGCATTCATAATTGTTACCTTAAAAGGTCCATTTTAAGTCAGTTAATTTTAATGAATCGTATCATCAGTCGCAGCAAGCTCATCTATTTGTGCTTTTAAAACCCGGGTGATCGGATCGTCTGGACATTGTTCAATAAAATAAGCAAAGTCTTCGCTCGCGAGTTTCTTGCAATCAAGCTGTTGCAGCAAAAAGCCGCGATCGCGAATTTCATACGGTTCATCAGGTTCAAGTTCTAAAATTAAATCAATACAACGCAGTGCATAGGAAAAATGTTCATCACGAATTAACGCTGCTTTGAGTACTTGTAATAAGCGCAGATAATGCATTTCATTATTGGCGGCTAACAAATCATCGTCAGATAACAAGGCATGGTTACCTTCGATACCGCGTAATAGAACCTGCAGTTTATGCCGACTCAGTACTTGTCCATCTGCAGGATCAACGTACATTCCGTCTTGCTCACTACCAAAACGTAATACAAATTGACCAGGGAATATGATCCCTGTTACATCCACTTCAAAATGCTCTGCAAAGTACATGAATACCGTACCGAGTGACAAAGGAACGCCGTTACGGCTGCTAATGACTTTATGGAGTAATACACTGTCTAGCTCTAACCACTTACGCCAATCGCCTGCAAAACCAAGTTGCTGATAAAACAAATACAATAACTGGTCACGCTTTTCAACGTCACAGGTAAAGCCTTGCATATCAACTTCGATAAGTGCAATTAACTCATCCAATTCAACTATCGCCTGCTCGAGCAACGGTTTCTCCGTTATCACCTCGATGGCAGATAGTGTGGCGAGCATGACGTTATCAATCATCAGTACTTCTTCTGCTAGCTCATCATCGTATTCTTCAAGCTGCTCACTATCACTATCAACAGCCTTATTATCTACTGCTACATCTTCTGCCAGTTCTGTTTCTGTCAGCGCAGCATTTGCATCTAATTCCATCTCTACCTCAGCAAATATGCTTCGCCGTAAACGGCTAACGAAAATACATAAAATAACCAGCCGATACTACCAGCAAACGCAACACAGCGGAAAAATAGATTTTTACCTTGCTGTAATGACATAAACACCATAAAGGTGATGGCCAGTGTCGACACTAATTTTTCTGTCATCACCGTATCAACAAACGGTACTTGACCTGAAACCATACACACTAACGCAATCATCATCACGGTGATCATATCGATCACCTTACGTGATTTAATAAAACCAGCGTGTTCAAGATACGGTGATTGCTTCACTGAGAAAGCAAAGTTTACAAAATACATCAACACGCTTAATAATAGCGTCGCAATGTGCAGCGGAATGACAATATTCATGATTAAGCTTCTTTTCGTTGTCCGACAGTAATACGATCGTTATTACCATAATCTTTATGCGTAACAACCTGATGATAATTTGATGCGGTAAAGAGTGCGCGCACTGCAGCACCTTGCTCAAACCCATGTTCAACTAACAACCAGCCGTCCACGGTTAAAAACTGATAACCTTGGCTAATAATATGCTTTAAGTCAGCAAGCCCATTATCAGCAGCAACTAACGCAGTTAACGGCTCAAAACGCACGTCGCCCATCGCCAAGTGTGGATCATGCGCGTCGATATAAGGTGGATTACTGACGATCACATCAAAGCGTTGACTGGCTTTTAAAGGTTCAAACCAACTACCTTGCAATACCGTCACATCAAAACCACAGCGTTTGACATTACGGCGTGCTAATGCGGCCGCGCCTTGCTGATATTCAATTGCTGTCACTGTCGCTTGTGGTGATTCAGAGGCTAAAGCCAGTGCGATAGCGCCCGTACCCGTGCCTAAATCTAATACTTGGCAAGCGTGAGTCGGCATACAAGCCAGTGCTTGTTCGACTAATATTTCAGTATCCGGTCTTGGAATGAGGGTATCAGCAGATACTTCTAATTCTAATGACCAAAATTCACGGTAACCAAGAATATGAGCGACAGGTTCACCCGCCTGACGGCGCATGATAAGAGCAGTAAAACGGCGAATAATGTCATCATCCATGACTTTGTCATCCCAAGTAAAAAGATAACTGCGATCTTTTTCTAACAGGAAACAAAGAATGACTTCAGCATCCAGTTTAGGACTTTCGCTGGCAGTGAGCTGCTTGGCAGCCCCCTGCAGTAATTGTGCAATTGTTTTCACAGTTCGCGATACACCTAGTTAGCTTCAGCAAGCGCCGCTAACAGATCAGCTTGATGTTCGTGGATGATAGGTTGGATCAATACATCTAACTCACCTTCCATCACTTCGTTTAGACGGTAAAGTGTTAGATTGATACGGTGATCACTAACGCGACCTTGTGGATAATTATAAGTCCGAATACGTTCAGAGCGATCGCCACTTGCTACTAGGCTACGACGAGTACTTTCCTCTTCAAGACGTGCTTTTTCATCTTCAGCTGCTTGAATACGTGCTTGCAGAATTGACATCGCACGTGCACGGTTTTTATGCTGTGAACGTTCGTCTTGACACTCAACGACTGTACCCGTTGGAATGTGGGTAATACGTACTGCAGAATCGGTTTTATTGACGTGCTGACCACCCGCACCCGATGCGCGGAACGTATCGACTTTAAGATCGGCAGTATTAATGACGATCGCGTCTACCTCAGGGACCTCTGGCATAACCACCACAGTACAGGCTGACGTATGGATACGACCTTGCGATTCAGTTTCTGGTACACGTTGTACACGGTGACCACCTGATTCAAACTTCATGGTGCCGAATACCGCCTCACCTTCCATCTTAACGATAACTTCTTTGTAACCGCCTTGATCACTGTTGCTTAAGTTCATGATTGTTAAACGCCAGCCTTTTTTCTCCGCATACCTGCTGTACATGCGGTACAGGTCGCCAGCAAAGATTGCGGCTTCGTCACCACCAGCACCGGCACGGATCTCTAAGAAACAGTTATTGCTGTCATTTGGATCACGAGGTAACAATAAAACTTCTAATTCATCGCTGACACGCGCCACCGTGGCTTTACTTTCTTTATATTCTTCAACAGCCATTTCCCGCATGTCAGGATCTTCATCCTTTAACATCTCTTCAGCTGATTCAAAATCTTCTTTTGCGTCTTGGTATTCTTTAAAACAAGAAACTAACTCTTCTAATTGCGAGTATTCTTTTGTTAGTGCACGGTAACGGTCTTGATCACTGATGATCTCTGGCTCACCTAATAATGCTTGAACTTCTTCGTGACGTTCAATTAAGGCTTCTAATTTTGTAATGATCGATGCTTTCATCTTTACTCTCGTATTACCGTTAAATAGATCGCTGAAGTCTGACATAGGCTGCTTCAGCAATTGAATATGGATTATTTCGTTGTTGTGATCGGCAAGGATACCTACATGTAAGGAAATAGTCGATTGCTTTCCGATAATTTACCTTGGATTTAGCGAATATATACCCAAGCTACTTCCAAGATGCACAATCAGCACGCCGAACGAAGGTGAGCAGGAATAACAGCACAGCGTTACAATATTTGAAATAGACTGAGCAGTTGCTAATGGATGCAGCTGCTAATAGATAAGGATAATTAACAACGGCTTATTTTAAAGACGTGATTACGACTCAAGCCCCACCACACGACGCACTAATAATAGTTCGTCATCTTGACTGCGTTTACCCGCACTCACTAAGGCTTGTGTCGGCGCATGGATCAACTTGTTGGTTAATTTATTCGCTAACTCGGTAAGCACGCGCTCACCATCCGAGCCATTTTTCATCGCTGCGATGGCTCTTTCGAGTAATATGTCTTTTTCAATCATCGCCGAATTACGATATTCTTTAATAGAATCAACACTTGATAATGACGCTATCCATTCAGAAAACAGCTGCGTTTCTTCAGTAATAATGTGCTCAGCTTGCTCAGCCGCATCTTGGCGCGCTTCTTTATTCTGCTCGATAATACCTTGCAGATCATCGACGGTATAAAGATAAGCATTACCTAACTCACCCACTTCTTCTTCAATATCCCGTGGTACGGCGATATCAACTAAAAAAATCGGTTTTTGTTTACGCTGCTTCAATGCACTTTCAATCATACCTTTACCAATAATAGGTAAGGGACTGGCCGTCGAACTGATAACAATATCGGCATTATGTAAATGATGCGGTATCTCTTCGAGCGTCATCGTACGAGCACCAAACTTGTCACCCAGCACTTGCGCACGAGATAAAGTACGGTTCGCCACCATCATCTCACTGACATTCTGCTCGGCAAGGTGCGTCGCAACCAGATCAATGGTTTCACCTGCGCCAATCAGTAATACCCGTGTTTTAGATAAATCATCAAAGATATGCTTACTTAAACTCACCGCCGCGAATGCCACTGATACCGCATTCGCACCAATTTCAGTCTCGGTGCGCACGCGCTTAGCTGCTGTAAAGGTTTTTTGAAATAGCTTATCCAAGGTTTGAGCAACCGCATTTAACTGTTTTGCTTTCGCAAAAGCTTGTTTTATCTGCCCTAAAATTTGCGGTTCACCTAATACCAGTGAATCTAATCCGCCAGCCACGCGCATTAAATGACGCACCGCATCGCCGTCGTAGTAACGATAAGTACAATCCGCTAATTCATTAGCAGGTAGCCGATGAAAATCAACTAACCACTGAGTCACGCGTTCAGGTAAGCCTTGCTCAATTTTGCAATATATTTCCGTACGATTACAGGTTGAAACAATCACCGCTTCCGAGGCTACCCCATTCGCCACAATGCTGGCAAAGGCATCCTCAATATTGTCAGGTGAAAAAGCTACCTTTTCACGAAGTGATACAGGTGCCGAATTATGATTTATACCAAGTGCTAACAGAGTCATGTATTACTTACAGTGAATGATTGTAAAAATAGATAGGGATACTATTCTACGCAAAAAGTATGAATTTTTAAAGTGACAAAACCAACCATATCTGTTTTTATAAGCTCATGCTTGCTCTTTATCATCATTACTTTATTTTTTTGAGTATCTTATGACATTTCAGCGTTCTATTTACATTTTTATTGTTAGTGTATTACTGAGTGCCTGTAGCACGACGACACAGCGACAACCTCCAGCAGGTAACCCGCAACAATTATGGCAGCAACATCAACTTCAATTACAAACGATTCGGACTTGGCAACTGCAAGGACAAATTGCGTTCATCAGTCCTGATTCACGTAACTCGGCGACGTTAAACTGGCAGCAATTTGTCAATGATTTCAATATTAACCTCACTGGTCCCTTTGGTATTCATGTCCTCACCATTAAACGCAGTGATAACATTTCAACATTAATTCTCGATGATGACCGCCAATACCAAGGCCGTAATACGCAAACACTGATTAACCAACTCAGTCCAATCCCCATCCCGGTGAATGAATTACGTGCTTGGATCATTGGCGACCCATTAACAGACGATGTGCAACTCGATAATTACGGCCGAGTAACCCAAGCTAACCATCCACTCGGCTGGCACATCAGTTATACTAAATATCAACGAGTCGATAATATTTGGTTACCAAAAAATATCATCATCAAGCAAGCCGATATGCGCATAAAAATCACCACTCGAAACTGGAAGTTAAATGCAACACAAGATTAGTCATTGGTCAGCACCAGCAAAGTTAAACCTTTTTCTATACATTAATGGTCGCCGCAATGATGGTTACCACGAACTACAAACCTTATTTCAGTTTGTTGATATCGGTGATGAATTAGCGATGTCTCCAAACCTGAGTGATCGCATCACCATTACACCGGCGATCCCTGGTGTAGCGCTGGCCGACAATATCATCTATCAAGCGGCCATGGTTTTGAAAACCCATTCATCATTACCGCTAGGTGTCGATATTTCCTTGACTAAGAATCTACCGATGGGCGGTGGTTTAGGTGGCGGTTCTTCAGACGCTGCAACAACCTTAGTCGCGTTAAATCATCTTTGGCAATTAAACCTCGATGAAGAACAACTGGCTGCTATTGGTCTTAAGTTAGGTGCCGACGTACCAGTGTTTGTTCGTGGCCATGCCGCATTTGCCGAAGGTATTGGCGAACAACTTACCTCCATAGAGGTGGATGAGCACTATTATCTTATTGCAATACCTGACACACAGGTCAATACTGCGAAATTATTTTCCGATCCAGAGTTAATCCGCAATACGCCAAAACGCCCGCTGAATCAGTTGTTACGAGAAGAATGGAAAAATGACTTTGAACCAACTGTAAAAAAACGTCATCCCGAGGTTGCAAAAGCATTAGAGTGGTTGCTAAAATATGCGCCATCTCGACTGACAGGTTCCGGTTGCTGTGTTTTCTCTGAATTTAAAACTAAGTCTGACGCATTAGCAGTATTAGCTAAAGCGCCTAAAGGCATGCAAATTTATCTTGCGAAGGGCTTAAATAAATCGCCACTATTGTACGATTTAGCAAGAGAGAATTGCATGACTTAGTAAGACAGGTTTAAATTTTAGTTCAGCACCGAACATATGTTACATAAGTTGTTACCGAATTCTAAGAGATTAATGCTGGGGATCTCTACTAAACAGTTCGCTGTTTAGGAGTATAATTATATCCCAGCCAAATACATCGATTACCTGAGGTTACACCGTGCCCGACATGAAACTCTTTGCTGGTAACGCTACACCAGAACTAGCACAAAAAGTTGCAGAGCGTCTATTTATCCAACTTGGTAAAGCTAAAGTTGGTCGCTTTAGCGATGGCGAAATTAGCGTTGAAATTGAAGAAAATGTACGTGGTGGAGATATCTTCATCCTACAATCGACTTGTGCGCCAACGAACGACAACTTAATGGAACTTATCGTTATGGTTGATGCGATGCGTCGTGCATCTGCTGGCCGTATCACTGCTGTGATCCCTTACTTTGGTTATGCGCGTCAAGATCGTCGTGTACGTTCTTCTCGTGTGCCAATTACAGCAAAAGTTGTAGCTGATTTCCTTTCAAGTGTTGGTGTTGACCGTGTATTAACGGTTGATCTACATGCTGAGCAAATCCAAGGCTTCTTCGATGTACCTGTTGATAATGTATTTGGTACGCCGGTATTATTAGCCGACATGCAAAAAATGAACCTTGAAAACCCAGTTATTGTATCTCCAGATATCGGTGGTGTTGTACGTGCACGTGCTAACGCTAAATTACTTGACGAAGCTGACCTTGCGATTATCGACAAACGTCGTCCAAAAGCAAACGTAGCACAAGTAATGCACATTATTGGTGACGTTAAAGACCGTGATTGCATCCTTGTTGATGACATGATCGATACTGGCGGTACATTATGTGCAGCAGCAATCGCACTGAAGAAAAATGGCGCGAAACGTGTATTTGCTTACGCGACTCACCCTGTTTTCTCTGGTAACGCGGCACAGAACCTACGTGACTCTTGCATTGATGAAATCGTGGTAACAGACTCAATTCCACTGTCTCCAGAAGTAGCAGCACTTGCGAACGTACGCGTATTAAGCCTTAGCCCTATGCTAGCCGAGGCAATTCGTCGCGTTAACAACGAAGAATCTATCTCAGCAATGTTTAACTAATTAACTTAGCCAATAATTTAATTTAAGCAGTGCAATAAAAACCGAGTTTGGTGTTACCAGACTCGGTTTTTTGTGTCTCTAAGCAGCAAATACCGCAATCATAAACACGCTAGCATCCAACTTGGTGAATACGTCAGTTGAGCTTTGCACTGACACAAGGTAAAATAGCGCGTTTTTTATCCAATGAGTAAGGTTCGACTGGCTCGAACATTCATTAAGCAATCATTACAGTAATATAGGTATACCATGAGCAACGACATTCGTTTAATTGTCGGCCTGGCTAATCCAGGACAAGAATACAGCCGCACCCGTCATAACGCGGGTGCTTGGTTTATTAACGAATTAGCAAAATGGCACAACACACAATTACGTGAAGAAGCGAAATATTTTGGTTACACTGCCCGTATTGATGTGGCAGGCCAAGATGTGCGCTTGCTGGTCCCAACCACATTCATGAATTTAAGTGGTAAATCAGTATCCGCCTTAGCCAAATTTTATCGCATTGATGTAACGCAAATATTAGTGGTCCACGATGAGTTAGATTTACCACCAGGTGTGGCTAAATTCAAGCAAGGTGGCAGCCATGGTGGTCATAATGGTCTGAAAGACATTATTAGTAAAATGGCCAACAGCAAAGAATTCTACCGTTTACGTATTGGCATTGGTCACCCTGGCCATAAAGACAAAGTAACCGGTTACGTACTTGGCAAAGCACAAGCTAAAGAACAAGAACAAATGGATGCGGCAATTGATGAAGCAGTGCGCTGTATCGATATTTTAGCTAAAGACGGCATGACCAAAGCGATGACTCGTTTACATACGTTTAAAGCGCAATGATTAATAAAAAAAGACATAATTAAACACACACAGGTAAATAATTAACTGTGTGAACCAATTTTAGTACATAGCAAAGAAGGTAAAAATCATGGGTTTTAAATGCGGTATCGTAGGCTTACCAAACGTAGGTAAATCAACACTATTTAATGCATTAACACAAGCTGGTATCGAAGCTGCCAATTTCCCATTCTGCACAATCGAGCCGAATACCGGTGTCGTTCCAGTGCCAGATAAGCGTTTAGATGCACTATCTGCGATCGTAAACCCAGAACGCGTATTGCCAACTACAATGGAATTCGTTGATATCGCAGGCTTAGTGGCGGGCGCATCAAAAGGTGAAGGTCTGGGTAATAAATTCCTAGCAAACATCCGTGAAACAGATGCAATCGGTCATGTTGTACGTTGCTTTGAAAACGAAAACATTATTCACGTTAACAATAAAATTTCACCATTAGATGATATCGAAATTATCAACACTGAATTAGCACTTGCCGATCTAGATAGTTGTGAAAAGGTCGTCGTACGTTTAGCTAAAAAAGCCAAAGGCGGCGATAAAGACGCTAAATTTGAACTACCCGTAATCGAAAAGATCCTTGCGCACCTTGCTGAAGGTGAAATGGTCCGTTCTTTAGAATTAACTAAAGACGAAAAAGCCGCAATTGATTACATGAACTTCCTCACGCTAAAACCAACCATGTACATTGCTAATGTTGACGAAGAGGGTTTTGAAAATAACCCACACTTAGATCAAGTACGTGAACTTGCGGCAACAGAGAATGCCGTAGTCGTGGCTATCTGTGCTTCAATGGAATCAGACATTGCTGAACTTGAAGACGACGAGCGTGCAGAGTTCATGGAAGATATGGGCATTGAAGAACCCGGTCTTAACCGTGTAATTAGAGCAGGTTACGAACTACTAACACTGCAGACTTATTTCACTGCGGGTGTTAAAGAAGTGCGCGCATGGACTATCCCAGTAAACGCAACAGCACCACAAGCGGCGGGTAAGATCCATACTGATTTCGAAAAAGGTTTCATCCGTGCAGAAGTTGTCGGTTATGACTCTTTCATCGAATACAATGGTGAAGCAGGCGCTAAAACAGCAGGTCAATGGCGTCTAGAAGGTAAAGACTACATCGTTAAAGATGGTGATGTGGTACATTTCCGTTTCAACGTATAGCTTGAGTTAAGCTAGGAGCCTTATGCTAAACGCCTTTAGTTATATCTGAACTATATCTGAAGTAGCACAATCAAACGCTGGCAATTGCCGGCGTTTTTTGTTTTAGCACTCTTTACGACCCTATTTCAATAACACCACTTAGTATTGATTAACAGAAGCAAATATCGAATAAATCATGAAACTCAATTACAATAATAATGATTGGCTATACACGCTTTAAATTATCAACAATTGCAGTTTTGCTACAAATAGCATAGAGTGAGAACAGGATTCGTACAGAATTTCAACAGGCGTAGATAAAAATGTTTTTAAACTAAAAAATAGTTGACGAACTTGGCTGTAATTAGCATAATGCGCCCCGTTCCAACGAAACAGTTAACTGCTAGTTCGGAGCAAGATTTAAGATGGCCATGTAGCTCAGCTGGTTAGAGCACAGCATTCATAATGCTGGGGTCACAGGTTCAAGTCCCGTCATGGCCACCATCTTAATTCTAATTGTAGGGATATCGCCAAGCGGTAAGGCACCGGGTTTTGATCTCGGGATTCTGAGGTTCAAATCCTCATATCCCTGCCATTATATAAATGATTGGCTATTTATAGCGGATTGTTAAATTTATAAACGCTGTTTGTCATTAATTTGATTAACACTACCAAGTTTATAAATATAAAGAATATGTGCGGAAGTGGCGGAATTGGTAGACGCGCTAGATTTAGGTTCTAGTATTGCAAAGTGTGAGAGTTCAAGTCTCTCCTTCCGCACCATGTTTTAACATGACATTGCTTAGTTAATAAGTATTGTTCATGGAACAGATTGTAGGGATATCGCCAAGCGGTAAGGCACCGGGTTTTGATCTCGGGATTCTGAGGTTCAAATCCTCATATCCCTGCCATATACCAACACAGGCTTAGGTCAGTGTTAACTTTATAAAGTTTATTGAACTCTAACCATTCAATACTACCAACTTTGTAAAGATAAAAAATGTTGTGCGGAAGTGGCGGAATTGGTAGACGCGCTAGATTTAGGTTCTAGTATTGCAAAGTGTGAGAGTTCAAGTCTCTCCTTCCGCACCATGCTTTAACATGACTTACTGAATAAGTAATGTTCATGAAACAGATTGTAGGGATATCGCCAAGCGGTAAGGCACCGGGTTTTGATCTCGGGATTCTGAGGTTCAAATCCTCATATCCCTGCCACTTTATTTTGCACGTATTTATACGGACAAAATGAAAAAAAGTAAGAATGGCCATGTAGCTCAGCTGGTTAGAGCACAGCATTCATAATGCTGGGGTCACAGGTTCAAGTCCCGTCATGGCCACCATTCTTATTTTAAAATAAAACATTGCGGAAGTGGCGGAATTGGTAGACGCGCTAGATTTAGGTTCTAGTATTGCAAAGTGTGAGAGTTCAAGTCTCTCCTTCCGCACCATGTTTTATTACACAATACAGCAATGCTGTAGAAAGATTTGTAGGGATATCGCCAAGCGGTAAGGCACCGGGTTTTGATCTCGGGATTCTGAGGTTCAAATCCTCATATCCCTGCCACTTTTTCTAAATTATTCTTCCCCATTAATACCTCCTCTAATTTCTAATTTCTAATTTCTAATTTCTAATTTCTAATTTCTAATTTCTAATTTCTAATTTCTAATTTCTAATTTCTAATTTCAGCATTTTAAATCTTCATATTATCACTATGCAAATTTTAATGCGTGTAATGTCACCACCACTTAATCATATCCTTACATCCTGCTTAAATAACATATTGTTCACATTTAGCACTAAAAAAATACCTCTTTCGGCCGATATCCTATTTGTACCAACATTAATTTGTTACGATTAACCCTACTAATAACAGTAGAATTAAAAGACCAATAGCGTTCAGTAAGTGCTTGATCTCTTTTGGTTGGTTTCAGATGGGAAGAAACAATGTTAAAAAATGTCTCTATAGCTAAAAAAATAAATCTCGCACTGAGCAGTCTGTTTATCCTGATCCTCGCTATTTCTGCGTTATCACAAAGTAAGCAAGAAACAGCCTTGGTATTATCTATTTTAGAACAGCAAGCACATGAACAAGCCGATACTTATTTCGACAGTTTAAATACCATGATGCTGACAGGCAGCATTGGCCAACGTGAAACCTTACGTCACAAAATGCTAGAGAACGATAACATTACCGATATCCGCGTCGTCCGAGGCGATAAGGTTAATCAACTTTATGGTCCCGGATTAGCGAGCGAGCAAATCAAAGATGATTTTGACCGACGCGCACTTGCGGGTGAAGAGATCACCCAAGTCATTAGCACGCTACAAGGCGAAACCTTATTAATCACCAAACCACTTATTGCCTCAAAAAATTACCGCGGTACAGATTGCACCGCTTGTCACAATGCCAAAGAAGGCGAGGTGTTGGGTGCGGTCAGACTTGAATACTCCCTGACCCACTTCTATCAACAAGTACAACAAAACATTTTACGCTCAACCGCGATCTTAGCCGTGGTATTATTTGCCGGCTTGCTGCTAACATTATTCATCATTCGTAAACTCATCCTAAAACCCATCAGCGAACTAACCGATAGCATGGAACTCGCCAGTGATACTCAAGATGTGACCACCCTCATTGAAGTGAAAAATCAGGATGAAATAGGCCGTATGGTCACCGCCTTTAATTACATGATGAGTAATTTTCATTACAGCCTTACACATGTACTCAATACCGCCGAACAATTAGAAGATATTTCGACAAAGCTAAGTACCGCGTCAACGCAAACCTATAACTCAGCACATCAACAGAAACAAGAAGCGGCCACAATTAACGCCAGTATCGCGACCATGCAGACTCAGGTTGAGGATATTAAGGCCAAAGCCAGTATGACGACGGCTGCATCAACACAAGCAGCACTACAAACGGATAAAGGCAATGCCTTAGCCAGTGCCACAATTGATGAGATCAGCATGCTGACCACACAACTTGATCACGTGGTCGATAAAATGCATCTACTGGGTGAGCAAACCAATAACGTGACGAAAATTTTAGGGGTGATTAATTCCATTTCAGAGCAGACCAATCTACTCGCGCTAAATGCCGCCATCGAAGCAGCACGCGCAGGTGAAAGCGGTCGCGGTTTTGCCGTCGTAGCAGAAGAAGTACGGGCATTAGCGATTAAGACTAATAATTCAACCAAAGAAATACAAACCATTGTCAGCTCATTGATTGAAACATCAAACAGTTCGTTTGCGGCGATGGATACAGCCAAAGTCACAGCGGCGGAAGGCGCGATCAAAGTATCACAATTGGCCGATATGCTAAATGAGATAGCCCGAGAAATGGAAGAGATTAATAAATTGAATGATTCTGTCGCCGAGTCATCTGCAACGCAGCAAACGCTAACCACAGATATTCAGCGCAACATCGAAACGATTGCCCTGCACTCGGATGAAACCACGGTAGTCGCAACACATGCCAGCACTATCAGCCAAGAACTACTAAGCCACTCAACTGAACTGCTGGCGAAAGTAAAAGAATTTAAGTTAAGCTAGGACGTTTATGTAAGTTATAGCTAACTTAACCCAATTGCATAACGTAGCGCCTGACGCTTTAACGGTCCGGCGCGCTGTGCGACAGCAAGGCCAAGATTACGTACGATCTTAGCTGGCAGCGAATTATTACTGAATACCGAATAAAACAGATCCATACTCGTTTGCATTAATAGATTATCAGGTTTTCTCGTGCGCTGGTATTGTGTTAATAGCGCCTCACTGTCCCATGCTTCACCTTCAATCACCGCACTGCGAATTAACTCACATATTACATTCACATCTTTAAAACCGATATTAACACCCTGCCCCGCTAATGGGTTGATGGTATGTGCAGCATCACCAAGCAGTACCACACGGCCGTTATAATACTGCTGTGCATGACGTCGGGTCAGTGGAAATGAACCGTGATTAGTGATCTCAAATTCACCAATCAGGTCGGGAAAATGTTGTTGTACTTCGACTTTCAGTTCGGCATTAGACAGTTTACTTAAATAATTGATTTGCGCCGTCTGATGATACCAAACCAACGAGGCTTTATGCCCAGGTAACGGTAATAACGCCATTGGCCCCGTCGGTGAAAACTCCTGCCAAGTCACGTCTTGTTGGGCTTGGTCAGTATCAATATTAATTAACATGCAACTTTGACGGTAATCCCAACTGCTGATACCAATATTACTCTGCTGACGAATAATCGAGTTAGCACCATCGGCGGCCAGCACTAACTTAGCGCGTAATTTAGCGCCAGATGTTAATCTGATTTCAGCGTAGTCACTGTATTGCTCTAGTGTAGCAACTTTCTCAGGACACATTAACTGGACATTGTGGTGGCGTTTCATTGCTTCGAGCAAACCTAATTGGATCACCCGGTTTTCAATGATGTAACCTAACTTGTCGTAACCAATATCGTTAGCATGGAATTTGATTTCGCAGCCACCTTGATCCCAGGTTTCTAAACGACGATAAGGGCAAAGACGCATTTCTCTGATGTTAGTCCAAGCACCTGTCGCAACAAGTAACTGCTGAGAGGCCAAACTGATCGCCGATACACGCAGATCCATTGGTTGCTCAAATGAAAAAGGAGATGGCATTTGCGCTTCAATTACCGCAATTTTAAGTCCCGAAGGGGCGAGTAAATTAGCGGTACTCGCACCGACCATCCCACCACCAACAATAATTACATCAAATTCCTGCATCGTGCTTCCTGAACCGTTTAAGGATAAATTCTTATCTGAATCAGAATTCTACCAAGCTTTACGTCGAAATGATTGCTTTGTGCAATGAAAATTACAGTAAATTTATGCATAGAAGCAGTGATCACGTCTAGTCAACGGACTATTAAGGCAGTAGAATACGCGATCTTCTGTGTGTTCTCACACAACCCGAATATAGCAATAAATAATAAAGAGCAACGTGGATAATGAGTAAAAAACTGCACATTAAAACCTGGGGCTGCCAGATGAACGAATACGATTCATCAAAAATGGCAGATTTGTTAAATGCCGAAAATGGTTTTGAACTGACTGACAACCCAGAGGAAGCGGATGTGCTTCTATTAAACACCTGTTCTATCAGAGAAAAAGCGCAAGAAAAAGTATTCCACCAACTTGGTCGCTGGAAAAAGCTAAAGAAACGCAATCCGAAATTAATCATTGGTGTGGGTGGCTGCGTAGCATCACAAGAAGGTGCCGCCATTCAGAAACGTGCACCCATTGTAAACCTGGTATTTGGTCCACAGACTTTACACCGCTTACCTGAAATGATCGTCGATGCACAAGCCGGTAAAAAAGGCCTTGTGGATGTCAGTTTCCCTGAAATCGAAAAATTTGATCGCTTACCAGAGCCACGCGCCGACGGTGTATCAGCATTTGTATCGATTATGGAAGGCTGTTCAAAATACTGCTCATTCTGCGTAGTACCTTATACGCGTGGTGAAGAAGTAAGTCGTCCACTTGACGATGTCTTATACGAAATTGCCCAACTGGCAGAACAAGGGGTACGTGAAGTAAACCTACTTGGTCAAAATGCCAATGCTTTCCGTGGCGACATGCATGACGGTGATATATGCTCATTCGCTGACTTATTACGTTATGTGGCTGCGATTGATGGTATCGACCGTATCCGTTATACCACCAGTCACCCGATTGAATTCACCAGCGATATTATTGAAGTATATAAAGATACACCGGAGCTGGTATCACACTTACACCTGCCAGTACAGTCAGGTTCAGATCGTATCTTAACCTTGATGAAACGAGCACACACAACGTTAGAATATAAATCATTGATCCGTAAACTGCGTAAAGCACGTCCGGGTCTGGTGATGAGTTCAGATTTCATTATCGGTTTCCCAGGTGAAAGCAAACAAGATTTTGCGGATACCATGAAATTGATTGAAGACATTGAATACGATATTAGCTTCAGCTTTATCTACAGCGCACGTCCAGGTACACCTGCTGCAGACTTACCGGATGACGTATCGCTAGAAGAAAAGAAAGAACGTTTGAAAATTCTACAAACGCGTATTAGCCAAATGTCACAAAAAATTGGCCGCGATATGGTGAATACCACACAACGTATTTTAGTTGAAGGTCCATCGAAGAAAAACATCATGGAACTGACTGGCCGTACCGAAAACAACCGTGTTGTTAACTTCGAAGGTTCGCCAGATCTAATCGGTACCTTTGTCGATGTCGACATTGTGGATGTATTCCCTAACTCTATCCGCGGTGTGTTCATCCGCGGTGAAAATGAGATGGGTCTACGTTGTGACGTTAAACCAAGCGAGATCTTGGCGCGTGCTACCAATCAACCTAATGAGCTAGGTGTTGCTAAGTTCAACCCATAAGAGATAGACTAAGAGCCATTAATGACCCTTAATGGCTCTGCCTAATGAGATTATTTTGAATAAAAATACGACAACACTCGATATATTCTTAGAACCCGCAGACGGAGCCCGGCTCGCTCATTTATGTGGCCCATTTGATGACAATCTTAAACAACTTGAACGTCGTTTAGAAGTCGACATTACTTATCAAAATAATCAGTTCCATATTACTGGTAATCCAGTTAATGCGCACAGTTGTATGGATATTCTTCGGGAACTTTATGTTGAGACCCAAGCTGTTAAAGGCCAAGTAATCGACATTGACCCAGAGAAAGTTCACCTTGCGATACAAGCATGTCGATTACTCGAACCAGAACCCACACCAACACCAACACCCAAAATTGCCAGTTTTAATACTGTGATTAAAACCAAACGCGGTATGATTAAACCGCGCGGTGACAATCAAGCCAATTACATTGCTAATATTTTAACCCATGATATTACCTTTGGTATTGGGCCTGCTGGTACCGGTAAAACTTATTTAGCCGTCGCCGCAGCCGTTGATGCCCTAGAGCGTCAAGAGGTGCGTCGTATTCTATTAACACGCCCAGCGGTTGAAGCTGGTGAGAAATTAGGTTTTCTACCCGGTGATTTAAGTCAAAAAGTAGATCCTTATTTACGCCCACTTTATGATGCGTTATTTGAGATGCTTGGTTTTGAAAAAGTGGAACGTTTAATTGAGCGCAATGTCATAGAAATTGCACCACTTGCATATATGCGTGGTCGTACACTCAATGATGCGTTTATTATCTTAGATGAAGGGCAAAATACCACCATTGAACAAATGAAAATGTTTTTAACCCGTATTGGTTTTAACTCCAAAGCGGTGATTACTGGCGATATTACCCAAGTAGATTTACCTAAGCACATCACATCTGGCTTGCGCCATGCGATGGATGTCCTAGAGCCAATAACAGACATTAGTTTTAACCTTTTCATATCCAATGATGTGGTTCGCCATCCTGTTGTAGCAAAAATTGTCGATGCCTATGAACACTTTGAAAATGGCATTGCCCGTAAGGATAAAGACCAATGAATACCACGTTAGATTTACAAATTGCGACGGAAAATGAACAGAAATTACCAACCGAAGCACAACTGAACGCTTGGCTAAATGCAGTTGTTAAACGCTTTCAAGACAGTGCTGAAGTAACGATCCGTATCGTTGATAATACAGAAAGCCAACAATTGAATAACGATTACCGTGGTAAAGACAAACCCACCAACGTACTGTCGTTTCCGTTCGAAGTACCTGAAGGCATTGAATTAGACTTGCTTGGTGATTTAATTATCTGCAAGCAAGTGGTCGAACGCGAAGCAAAAGAGCAACAAAAACCACTGACCGCACATTGGGCGCACATGGTTATTCATGGAACTTTACATTTACTCGGCTATGATCATATTATCGATGAAGAAGCCGAAGAGATGGAAGGTCTGGAAACCGAAATCATGCTAGAGCTAGAATTTGAAGACCCCTATATTACTGAAAAGTAATATTGATACCATTAACGTATATAACTTAGGTACAACAAACTATGAACGACGACAAACCTCACTCGACAAACGGTTCATCAAAAAAAGGTTTTTTTGAAAAATTTTCTCAATTATTCCAAGGTGAGCCGAAAAACAGAGAAGAGCTTGTAGAAGTCATTCAGGATGCAGGAAATCGCGAACTGATCGATCAAGACACCAAGGATATGATTGAAGGTGTGCTCGAAGTCTCAGGACTGAAAGTACGCGACATTATGATCCCACGCTCACAGATGATTACTATCGATAAGAGTCAAAGTGTCGAAGAATTTTTACCTATCATGATTGACTCTGCGCACTCGCGCTTCCCTGTTGTCAATGAAGATAAAGATCATATCGAAGGGATCTTGTTAGCCAAAGATCTGCTTAAATTTGTGTTTACTGGCGCGCCAGATAGCTTTGAGCTGTCTTCTGTTT
This sequence comes from Moritella sp. PE36, assembly GCF_000170855.1. GTDB lineage: Bacteria > Pseudomonadota > Gammaproteobacteria > Enterobacterales > Moritellaceae > Moritella. The sequence goes on from NZ_ABCQ01000001.1 coordinate 186,316, forward strand.
TACGCCCAGCAGTTGTTGTACCAGAAAGTAAACGTGTTGATAAACTCCTTAAAGAGTTTCGTTCTAAACGCTATCACATGGCCGTTGTGGTTGATGAATTTGGTGGTGTGTCAGGCCTTGTGACCATTGAAGATATCCTTGAAGAGATCGTCGGTAATATTGAAGACGAATTCGATGAAGATGAGTCGGCACAAGAAGATATCCGCCGTATTAATAAAAGTGTGTTCTCAGTGCAAGCATTAACACCCATTGATGATTTCAATGACTACTTCTCATCAACCTTTAACGATGATGAAGTGGATACCATTGGGGGGATGATTGCGCATGCATTTGGTCATTTACCAGAGCAAGGTGAGATAATTACTGTCGATGACTTCCAATTTAAAGTCATTTCAGCTGACCGCCGTCGTATCATTCAGCTACAAGTGAAGATACCAGAAGCACAACAGGATCGCTTAGCGGAATCAGCTTAACCGTCTCGGTGACAGGTTACTTCGCTTGTCGCTGTAGATCGCCACAAAGGAATAACCTATCAAATCTCTGATCCATAAAATAGGTGCGCCACTGGCTGGCGCGCTTAGCGTGTTTGCTTTTGCCCCGTTTGATTACACCATTAGCTTATACGTTTCATTATTTGCCCTACTCTTTGTTATTGACAATAAATCAGCAAAACACGCAGCCGGATATGGTTTCTTGTGGGGACTCGGATTCTTTGTCGCAGGTCTTCATTGGATTTCAGTGAGCATCTTAGATTTTGGCGGGTTACCAGTGCCTGTTGCTGCGCTATTAGTCGTATTATTGTGTGCTTACCTCGCTATTTATCCAGCGCTTTGTGCTTACCTAGTTAATCGGTTTGCCTCACACTCAAGCTTACTGCGCTACTTTATTGCCTTCCCGGCAATCTGGTTAATCACCGACTGGTTACGCGGTTGGGTAATGACAGGTTTTCCTTGGTTACAATTTGGCTATAGTCAAATGGATACCCCGCTGGTTAACTACGCGCCAATACTCGGGGTTGAGGGCATTACCGCTGCCGTTTGTTTGCTCACCGCCAGTGTGTATTATGTTTATCGCGAACGTAAATTCGTCATGCCTGCAGTCGTTATTTCAGTTATCCTATTTTCGGCAATGGCATCAAAAGGCCAACAATGGACAATTCCACAACCATCAAAATCAATTGCACTCGTGCAGGGCAATACCGATCAAGCTGAAAAATGGCTACCAGAAAAACGCACCGATATCCTCAATACATATTTAACATTGAGTTTAGATAATACCGATGCCGATATTATTATATGGCCAGAATCAGCGATCCCAGCATTGGAGTTTCAAGTTAAAAGTTATTTAGACTATGTCAGTGACTTAATGCGTCAAAGTAATACCACCCTTATCACCGGGATCATTAATTACCAACGTGTTGACGATATTGATGAGTATTACAATGCCGTGATCGTACTCGGTCAACCCGAGCAAGAGAAGAACCATTCTCCAGTGAATGACCGTTATTACAAAAATAAGCTGTTACCAATTGGTGAGTTCGTGCCGTTTGAAGATCTGCTAAGACCGATTGCACCGCTATTTAATTTGCCTATGTCATCATTTCAACGTGGTGGTGAACAACAGTTAAATTTAGCCGCGAGTAACGTCCACATTGCCACCGCGATTTGTTATGAAATTGCCTTTAACCAAACCTTAGTAAAGACGGTTACGCCAGATACCGGCTTCATTTTAACCGTGAGTAACGATGCTTGGTTTGGGACTTCAATTGGCCCCGATCAACATTTAGAAATAGCCCGGATGCGTGCCTTTGAATTTCAACGTCCGGTCATTCGTAGTACCAATACCGGTATCACCGCAATTTATGATGCCCAAGGGCAAGAGGTGGGCCGGATAGCCCAATTCGAAAAAGCGGTGTTACGTGCACAAGTAACGCCTTACGAAGGGACAACGCCTTTTAATCGTTATGGCAATACACCGTTATTGATATTGGCGTTTTTATTATCAGCAAGTGTAGTAGGTCATTATTTATTCACCAAGAAAACACATGCTAACAATCAGGTTAAAACCTCGCTATAAATAACAGAAAAAATAACCAAGCAATAAAAATGGCACTTTTAAAGTGCCATTTTTATAATTCAAATTTATCGCTATGCTCGTCTATGCAATATTTAGATAAACAATGCGACTTTTGTTTTCGCAATGTAGAAGATAGTAACAAAAAATACCATGGTGACAGCGATACAGAATTGCCGTACTTTTAAATTCATCTGCGGCTTAAACGCTAACATCGCAAAACCGACATAAACAAATAACAGCACAAATTTCTCGGTTACCCAAGCATCAACAAATGGATATTGATTGATCGTCACACACAACGCGAAACCAGATAAAATCAGCACTAAGTTCAACACCTTGTGGATCTTAAACAGGATCACATTATTGATATATTCAGAACCTTTAATCGCCCAAAATGTACGTAATGCAAAACTTAACAAGCTAATCAACAATAAAGCTAAATGCGCTTTCAGCAATAATGGATACATAATAATTCCGTTAAAAGAATATAAATAAGGCTTGTTATCATAACTGGCAATGAAAACGCTGTGTTGATACAGATCATCAATTAACAATAGCGTAACAATTTAGACTATATACTCTTGCTCCGCAAACCATATACTCTTACCCTACAAATCGGTAAACTAACGAAACTATATATAGCTAAACAAACACGACTATCTAGCCAAGAGAGATGAGCAATGCAAGTTAAAGTCATTCCAGTTACGCCTTTTGAACAAAACTGCAGTTTATTAATCTGCCCTGAAACCAACAAAGCCGCGATTGTTGATCCCGGTGGTGACATTGACAAGATTATTAGCCAAGTAAAGCAACACGGTGTAGAAGTAGAAAAGATCTTTCTAACTCATGCTCATATTGATCACGTTGGCGGCACTGAAGCGCTTGCAGCTGCATTAAACGTAACGATTGAAGGCCCACATATTGCAGATAAGTTTTGGTTAGACAAACTACCCATGCAAGGTCAGATGTTCGGCTTTCCAGAAGTACCACCGTTTGAACCACAACGCTGGTTAGAACACGGCGATATCATTACATTTGGTAATCAACAATTAACCGCGCTACATACTCCAGGGCATACACCGGGGCACGTGGTATTTAATCACGTAGCAACGAAACAAGTGATTGTTGGGGATGTATTATTCAATGGCTCTGTTGGTCGCACTGACTTCCCACAAGGGTGCTTTAATACGTTGATGACAGCGATCAAAGGCCAGTTGTGGACATTACCAGAAGAAACCGTATTCTTCCCGGGTCACGGACCTACGTCGACTATCGGTCATGAAAAAAGAACCAATCCGCACGTGAGATAGTGGATTGACTGAAGGCACCTATAGCCTTTGAACACGATATTTAAGCCCAACTATATTCAAATATACTTGGGCTTTTTTCTATCTCAAATTTCAGGCACAAAAAAAACCTCTATTTCTAATAAAAAGTTTTCGATTCAGGCTTTCGTTGTTGTTGGCAAAGAGAAAGAGCGGACCGCTATCTATAAAGCACAACCCGCGGCACCAGGCGTGACAGACCGCTTGTCTTTATATAAAGAGTCTAACCAACTGAACTACCGCTCCACGCAATCTGTTCGGTACTTTATCACTGAATTTCAGGCACAAAAAAAGCCTGAATCTTTCGATTCAGGCTTTCGTTGTTTGTTGGCAAAGAGAAAGAGCGGACGGCTATCTATAAACCACAACCCGCGACACCAGGCGTGACAGACCGCTTGTCTTTATATAAAGAGTCTAACCAACTGAACTACCGCTCCACGCAATCTGTTCGGTACTTTATCACTGAATTTCAGGCACAAAAAAAGCCTGAATCTTTCGATTCAGGCTTTCGTTGTTGTTGGCGGAGTGGACGGGACTCGAACCCGCGACCCCCGGCGTGACAGGCCGGTATTCTAACCAACTGAACTACCACTCCGCACAATCTGTGCTGATAAATATCAGTCTAAATTTTGTGTCTTTCGACATTGTTTGGCGCTTGGCGATGCCCTACTCTCACATGGGGAAACCCCACACTACCATCGGCGTTATTACGTTTCACTACTGAGTTCGGAATGGAGTCAGGTGGTACCGCAACACTATGGTCACCAAGCAAATCTGGTTTGCTTTCTATATAGAAACTTACGTTTCATTTTAATTTGAAAAGCTATAAATAAAGAAGTCTTTAAAACATAAAGTGTTCAATCAATTCTTAAGTCAAATTTCAATTAATCATACTTTAATTTGTATGGTTAAGCCTCACGGGTAATTAGTACAAGTTAGCTCAATGCCTCACAGCACTTACACACCTTGCCTATCAACGTTGTAGTCTCCAACGGCCCTTCAGGGAGCTTAAAGCTCCAGTGAGAACTCATCTCGAGGCCTGCTTCCCGCTTAGATGCTTCAGCGGTTATCAGTTCCGAACTTAGCTACCGGGCAATGCCATTGGCATGACAACCCGAACACCAGTGGTTCGTCCACTCCGGTCCTCTCGTACTAGGAGCAGCTCCTCTCAATTCTCAAACGCCCACGGCAGATAGGGACCGAACTGTCTCACGACGTTCTAAACCCAGCTCGCGTACCACTTTAAATGGCGAACAGCCATACCCTTGGGACCAACTTCAGCCCCAGGATGTGATGAGCCGACATCGAGGTGCCAAACACCGCCGTCGATATGAACTCTTGGGCGGTATCAGCCTGTTATCCCCGGAGTACCTTTTATCCGTTGAGCGATGGCCCTTCCATTCAGAACCACCGGATCACTAAGACCTACTTTCGTACCTGCTCGACGTGTCTGTCTCGCAGTTAAGCTGGCTTATGCCTTTGCACTAACCACATGATGTCCAACCATGTTTAGCCAACCTTCGTGCTCCTCCGTTACTCTTTGGGAGGAGACCGCCCCAGTCAAACTACCCACCAGACACTGTCCGCAATCCCGATAAGGGACCTACGTTAGAACATCAAACGTACAAGGGTGGTATTTCAAGGTTGACTCCACATCATCTAGCGACAATGCTTCATAGTCTCCCACCTATCCTACACATGTAGGTTCAATGTTCAGTGCCAAGCTATAGTAAAGGTTCACGGGGTCTTTCCGTCTAGCCGCGGGTACACTGCATCTTAACAGCGATTTCAATTTCACTGAGTCTCGGGTGGAGACAGCGTGGCCATCATTACGCCATTCGTGCAGGTCGGAACTTACCCGACAAGGAATTTCGCTACCTTAGGACCGTTATAGTTACGGCCGCCGTTTACCGGGGCTTCGATCATGAGCTTCGACCTAAGTCTAACCCAATCAATTAACCTTCCGGCACCGGGCAGGCGTCACACCGTATACGTCATCTTTCGATTTTGCACAGTGCTGTGTTTTTAATAAACAGTTGCAGCCACCATTTCTCTGCGACCAACAATAGCTTACGGAGCAAGTCCTTCACCATCATTGGCGTACCTTCTCCCGAAGTTACGGTACCATTTTGCCTAGTTCCTTCACCCGAGTTCTCTCAAGCGCCTTAGTATTCTCTACCTAACCACCTGTGTCGGTTTGGGGTACGATTCTCTTATATCTGAAGCTTAGAGGTTTTTCCTGGAAGCCGGGTATCAACTACTTCATCTCCGTAGAGACTCGTCATCAGTCCTCAGCCTTAATGTGCGCCCGGATTTACCTAAGCACACAGCCTACAACCTTAAACATGGACAACCATCGCCATGCTAGCCTAACCTTCTCCGTCACCCCATCGCAATATAAGTGAGTACAGGAATATTAACCTGTTTCCCATCGACTACGCCTTTCGGCCTCGCCTTAGGAGTCGACTCACCCTGCCCCGATTAACGTTGGACAGGAACCCTTGGTCTTTCGGCGTGGAGGTTTTTCACCCCCATTATCGTTACTCATGTCAACATTCGCACTTCTGATACCTCCAGCAAGCTTCTCAACTCACCTTCGACGGCTTACAGAACGCTCCTCTACCATGCAAAGAACAAGTCTTTGCATCCGTAGCTTCGGTGGTATGTTTAGCCCCGTTAAATCTTCCGCGCAGACCGACTCGACCAGTGAGCTATTACGCTTTCTTTAAAAGATGGCTGCTTCTAAGCCAACTTCCTGGCTGTCTGAGCCTTTCCACATCGTTTCCCACTTAACATACACTTTGGGACCTTAGCTGACGGTCTGGGTTGTTTCCCTTTCCACGACGGACGTTAGCACCCGCCGTGTGTCTCCCGCGATTGAACTTATTGGTATTCGGAGTTTGCAAAGGGTTGGTAAGTCGGGATGACCCCCTAGCCTTAACAGTGCTCTACCCCCAATAGTTAGACGCGAGGCGCTACCTAAATAGCTTTCGAGGAGAACCAGCTATCTCCCGGTTTGATTGGCCTTTCACCCCCAGCCACAAGTCATCCGCTAATTTTTCAACATTAGTCGGTTCGGTCCTCCAGTTGATGTTACTCAACCTTCAACCTGCCCATGGCTAGATCACCGGGTTTCGGGTCTAATCCCAGCAACTATTCGCGCAGTTAACACTCGGTTTCCCTACGGCTCCGCTATTCGCTTAACCTTGCTACTGAAATTAAGTCGTTGACCCATTATACAAAAGGTACGCAGTCACCCAACAAAGTAGGCTCCCACTGCTTGTACGTATACGGTTTCAGGTTCTATTTCACTCCCCTCACAGGGGTTCTTTTCGCCTTTCCCTCACGGTACTGGTTCACTATCGGTCAGTCAGTAGTATTTAGCCTTGGAAGATGGTCCTCCCATATTCAAACAGCATATCACGTGTGCCGTCCTACTCGATTTCACAATAAGGTCGTTTTCATGTACGGGACTATCACCCTGTATCGTGGCACTTTCCAGAGCCTTCCATTAACTTCCAAACTGCTTAAGGGCTAGACCCCGTTCGCTCGCCGCTACTAAGGGTATCTCTATTGATTTCTTTTCCTCGGGGTACTTAGATGTTTCAGTTCTCCCGGTTCGCTTCGTAACGCTATGTATTCACGTTACGATACTCTACAAAGTAGAGTGGGTTCCCCCATTCGGAAATCTGTGGATTAACGCTTTTTATCAACTCCCCACAGCTTAACGCAGATTAACACGTCCTTCATCGCCTCTGACTGCCTAGGCATCCACCGTATACGCTTAGTCACTTAACCATACAATCTAAAGTCGACCGTACAATTGAAATAACTAGGTATTATCTAGTTTTTTTCGCCTCAAGAATACTCAAGAACACTCTATTGTTATTACCAAAGTAATAACGTGTTTTAAGAACTTCTTTATTTATTCAGCTTTCCAAATTTTTAAAGAGCAATTTGCTAAAAAGCAAAGATAAGCATTAAGCTGCTTAGCTTTGATTTTTAATCAGAAAGAAAAGTGGTATCCCGTACGAGATTTGAACTCGTGTTACCGCCGTGAAAGGGCGGTGTCCTAGGCCTCTAGACGAACAGGACACTATTTACTTTCTACGTTTGGATTTCATCCCAACCGTTGTCTTATTTACATAAGACGTGCAATTTAATTTTCTATTCAAGCAATTTGTGTGGGCACTTACAAAAATTAACAACTTTACGTAAGGAGGTGATCCAGCCCCAGGTTCCCCTAGGGCTACCTTGTTACGACTTCACCCCAGTCATGAACCACACCGTGGTCATCGCCCTCCCGAAGGTTAAGCTAATGACTTCTGGTGCAGCCCACTCCCATGGTGTGACGGGCGGTGTGTACAAGGCCCGGGAACGTATTCACCGTGACATTCTGATTCACGATTACTAGCGATTCCGACTTCATGGGGTCGAGTTGCAGACCCCAATCCGGACTACGACGCACTTTATGGGATTCGCTTACCATTGCTGGTTTGCAGCCCTTTGTATGCGCCATTGTAGCACGTGTGTAGCCCTACTCGTAAGGGCCATGATGACTTGACGTCGTCCCCACCTTCCTCCGGTTTATCACCGGCAGTCTCCTTAGAGTTCCCACCATTACGTGCTGGCAAATAAGGATAAGGGTTGCGCTCGTTGCGGGACTTAACCCAACATTTCACAACACGAGCTGACGACAGCCATGCAGCACCTGTCTCACAGTTCCCGAAGGCACTGAGGTATCTCTACCAGATTCTGTGGATGTCAAGAGTAGGTAAGGTTCTTCGCGTTGCATCGAATTAAACCACATGCTCCACCGCTTGTGCGGGCCCCCGTCAATTCATTTGAGTTTTAACCTTGCGGCCGTACTCCCCAGGCGGTCTACTTAATGCGTTAGCTTAAGAGCCCAGTTCTCAAGGAACCAAACTCCGAGTAGACATCGTTTACGGCGTGGACTACCGGGGTATCTAATCCCGTTTGCTACCCACGCTTTCGCATCTGAGCGTCAGTTACTTGCCAGGTGGCCGCCTTCGCCACTGGTATTCCTTCAGATCTCTACGCATTTCACCGCTACACCTGAAATTCTACCACCCTCTCAAGAACTCTAGTTTGCCAGTTCGAAATGCAGTTCCCAGGTTGAGCCCGGGGCTTTCACATCTCGCTTAACAAACCGCCTGCATGCGCTTTACGCCCAGTAATTCCGATTAACGCTTGCACCCTCCGTATTACCGCGGCTGCTGGCACGGAGTTAGCCGGTGCTTCTTCTGCGAGTAACGTCACAGTAGCAAAGTATTAATTTACTACCTTTCCTCCTCGCTGAAAGTACTTTACAACCCTAAGGCCTTCTTCATACACGCGGTATGGCTGCATCAGAGTTTCCTCCATTGTGCAATATTCCCCACTGCTGCCTCCCGTAGGAGTCTGGACCGTGTCTCAGTTCCAGTGTGGCTGATCATCCTCTCAGACCAGCTAGGGATCGTCGCCTTGGTGAGCTCTTACCTCACCAACAAGCTAATCCCACTTGGGCTCATCTAGTCGCGAGAGCTTTCAAGAAGAGGCCCCTTTCACCGTAGGTCGTATGCGGTATTAGCAGTCGTTTCCAACTGTGTCCCCCTCGACTAGGCAGATTCCCAAGCATACTCACCCGTCCGCCGCTCGACGCCAGAATAGCAAGCTATTCTTCGTTTCCGCTCGACTTGCATGTGTTAAGCCTACCGCCAGCGTTCAATCTGAGCCATGATCAAACTCTTCAATTAAAAGTTTTTGACTAATTGCCTAAGCAATTAAGTCGGCTCAATGAATTCTGTACTTCAACAATAAAACCGAAGTTCTATTGTTTATAAAACCAAATCTTTCGATTTAATTTAATGTTCACAATTACATTGATATAATATTTGGTCATTATATCTCTGCAAGTGCTCACACAGATTGCTTGAATAAATTGTTAAAGAGCATACTGAGCGGCTGTTGCCGTGTCAGTGGGAGCGATTATAGAGATCTAGGTTATATTGGCAAGCGTTTCACTAAAATTGATGACAGTTTTATTAAATTCGACTAAAAAACGTTCAAAAAGCGCTATTTTAAGACTTTTAGCTAGTGAATAATGGCAATAACCGTCTTTATAAGGAACACAATCCCCGTTCATCACCGAATACAGCGCCATATAATGGTAGATATAATGCTTAATCTACGTAATTACTCCAAACAGAGAGAAACAACATCAGATTCATATAACTGTCATCTTATCCTTTTACACTGCAGTGCATTAACAGCTCAGCTTATCAGGATGATGACCTTGCGTATCACTACCTTTTCTCGGATCAGTTCACTTACTTTAATCTGCCTATCGCTCTTAATGACTTATACCCTTTATAGGAGCCACCAGCAGCTCAATCACCTTGATCAACAAAATTCCAGGTTTGCGAAAATGAAAGAGCAAGTCACCATTAAGCTCAATCATTCAATCTCAGATTATTTACAACAAGGTAATGCCGCTGATTTACAACAAGCCGAACACGTCATCACCCAACTTATCAATTCTCTCGAGCAACTTGCCAGCGCCATTGATACCAATGCATTAAGCAACGAGCTCAATCAATTTGCCACCCTGGTTGAAGGGCCATTGCGGTCATCAGGTAAATTTGCGTCCGACAATTTTCAACTTCTGAATTTCAATGAAAAAGAGCTTGCTGATAACTTATCGCTATTAAAGCGCCAGTTATTACAAAATGACATACCATTGCGCCAACAAGATTTAATTCTGATCAGTGATATCCAAGCCAGCCTTGCGCATTTAACTAACCAACGCCAGCGCTACTTTAACCAATTACAAGCATCACAATGGCAAGAGCTGTTATTAGTAGTAAAAGAAACAGCACTGCTTATGACAAAGCTTGCGCAATTTACGCACTATGACAGCAGTCACGAACTTGTGATTGAAGATGATAACTTTTTAAACGACGAAGAAGATGAAGAGACTATTTTGATTGTTGATATCACTAATGAGCTCAGCAACCTTATTAGTCGCTATCCAAAAGAATTACTCAATACCAAAACAGTGCTTTCTAAACAAAGTGATAATCAACAACGGGTATTAACCGCAATCAGTAATATTCAAGCTGCTATCTTAGCACTCGAAAAACCCGTTAATGATTATGCCAAAAGCCAAAGACAAAATACCTATTTATATCTTGCCGCTATCGCACTGTGCTTGATCTTATTTGGCATCGGATTATTTTATGCCGAGAAGTATTGGGTCGTAAAGCCGCTAAACAAATTAGACAAAGCCCTCGCCTCTTTAGTTGAAACGAATACGCGTGAACGCCTCACCTTTGCCGACAACAAAAGTGAAATTGGTTTAATCGCTCTGCACTTTAATCAACTACTCGATAACGTAAAGCAAGAACAGCTCACCAAACTGACGCAAGTCGAACAAGTCACCCAAGCGTTAAACTTACTGCAAGATGATTTTCAATCCATTAGCCAATACTCACAAGCAAGCAGTGGTACCATCGATGATATTAGCCATGGTGTATCGGCGATTAATGCCTTAGCACAACAAATCGACACCGAAACTCAGTCGGTACATGACTTAACGCAGCAAACTAATCAACAAATGCATAAAGCCGCGACTCAGATCACCGACTTCAGCTTAGCAACTGAGCAGACCAAACAAGCAGGCGCCGACAGCTTAAAAGCCATTAAAACCTTAAATACCAACATGGAAAATGTCGAAACCATTGTGGCCTCTATCCATCATATCGCCGATCAAACCAATTTATTGGCACTTAACGCGGCCATTGAAGCGGCACGAGCAGGTGAAAAAGGCCGTGGTTTTGCAGTCGTCGCGGATGAAGTACGCAATTTATCGAAAAAGACGCAACAGGCGCTTGAACAAATCAGTAACTTTCTCACTCAGCTAAATAGTTCAAGTAAATCACTAGAACAAGAAATTGATCATATCGCCGAGCGTTGCCAACAGCAGCTCGACAATGCGCAAGAGATGCACAAACAAATTAATAGCGTCATTCAACAATCAGAGCAATCACAACAAAACGCGGCAAATAGTAGTCACAATACTCGCCAGCAAGTCGGTTATATTAAAGTGGTTAATGATCAAATGCAGGCGCTGCAAAATCACAGTGAAGATACCCGCCATAAAACCCAATCAGCACAACAACAGGTATCCACACAAGTGCAGCAAATATTAACTATCTTTGCCTAAACTAGACCTAAACCTAAAAATTAGAAACTTGAGCTAGGAGTATCGAGAAATGCCAGTTCTTCGACTGTCGATTCTCGACCTAAAATAGTATTACGATGCGGATAACGGCCAAACTGTTCGATAATCGCTTGATGTTGCAATTCAAAATCCAGGTTAGTTTGAATATCATTTCCTTGATATAAAAATACCGCTTGCTGATGGATTACTGCCGATTCGCTGTGCATAAAAGGCAAATAAAGAAAACTACATTGCAGCTGCGAGAGTTCTTTATCTGCACCAAAAGCTATCGCCTCCAGGGCAAGTACTAACGCCATATTGTCATAAAAAAATGCGCGCGGTGTATCACGGAACATGTTTCGCGAAAATTGATCCAAAATGATAATTTCAGCTAACCGCCCTTCCGCACTGCGACGCCAATGGAATAATTCCCCCGCAACAGCACGCTGATGTAATTCACTAAAACGAGTGATAATTGTCTGATCAAACTCGCTATCTTTAATCCACCACTTGGCTGGGTTAATGTCTTCAAACCAAAACTTAATCACGTCTTTATACATAGCTAAAATCCATCTCCTATGATCTCACCAATTGAGTATAGGTTAACGTGAAACACAGAGCCCACTCTATAATTTAACGCAGATCTCAAATTTCATATTTATGTGCAATATTCTTATGTCTTTGTAGCGAATTATACAGTGCAGGTCTAAAGACTACATTGACGAAAAAAACCGTGAACCCAAGGCACACAGTTTTTATACGCATTAAGCAGGTTCACTACATGGCGTAGAAGTAGTAAATTTGCGATTTCATCCGAATAATAATACCGCGAATAACATCTAAGAAACCAAGGAATGCAACAGGTTTTGCACCGCTGATCCAGGCTAAACCAACAGCACCGACCGGCATATCATACCCTTCAGTTTCTATTAGCTTTAAGCGAACAAAGTGATGTTTGTTCTGCACATTTTGCCCCGTCGTAGCTCGAACAGGGGTTTCTTTTGCTAATAATGAACCCTGTGCTTCACCTGTCGCTTCAACGATACCCTCAACTTCAGCAGAGAAGATATGTCCCGGATAAACAGCAGAAGCAAATTCCGCCGCTTGACCAACTTCAATATTACGAATTGCTTGATGATTAACACGCATTAATACATATTTTTCATTGGTATACATTTGAATACGTGGCATCGCTCCTATGTATTGACCTTCGCGAATAATAAAGTTAGTTAAGTAACCATCAGCAGGTGCATATATCAGCGTATTATCTAGATTCCACTGAGCCTGGGCATAGACTTCGGTTTGGTTGGCTAAATCCGCTTTACGGCTATTAACAGCATGTTCAGTTTTACTGGTATTAAGCAGTGCTTGCTGGGCGTTAAGTATGAGTTTTTCAGCTTGTGATTGCAGGACGGTTAATTTTGCTTTAGCAATTTGCACAGCCGTTTTCTGTTCATCTAACTTACTTTCGGTAATAGTAAATGCAGCGACTTTATTTTGATCAATATAACGCTGTAACGTCGTACTCTTCCAACTCAAGTCCGCTTTTATTTCAGCTTGTTGATCGACATTAATGGCGATGTCTTGATTGGCAATTGCATATTTAGACTCATTAATCCGCACATCATCTAATGCTGATGCGAGTGCAACTTCGGCACTCTGTACTTGTGCAGCCGACTTATTTAATGCGATCTGATAAACCTGATCCTCTAGTTCATAAATAAGCTGACCTTTGGTGACAGTTTGATTAGGTTTAACATGGAGCGTTTTAATATTACCAGTCACCTGCGTTGAACCGGGACGTAACTGAATATGTGGCGACTGCACTAATGAGCCACCGGATAAATCCATTGGCGTATAAGTAATTAGACCAACCCAAACAAACAGTAACCACGCAGAGCCACCGATATAGGCAAAACCCTTAGAATATTTATTCCACGGCATACCCACTAAACGCAGTAAATAAATAAGGAATGCCCAGACTGCTAACCCTTCTAACATGCGCTATCCCCCTCTGACTTCCAAATATCACGTACTTTGGCAATGGCTTGTTCTGCGTCCACAAACGCAATAATCACCGCAATAACCCACACCCAATGCCAAATAAATCCGACCCAAGTTAAGGTGGTGATCAAGGTTAATTGTTGATGGCTATTTTTATGGGCTTGGTGAATAGGAACCTCATGAAACTTCCAAAAAGCAATCCCTGCCGCTGCTACAGTTGCGATAAGCACTACAACAGCAACAATATGTAATCCCGTATCAAAGCCAGTGCCCACAAAAGGCATAGTTATTAAACTCACAGGTTAACTCCTCGCTGAATTATTCCTAAATTAAACTATTAGGAACGAATTTTAAGAATTTGATTTTAATCAAGTAAGGAAGCGAAAGGTACTCGTAGAATTGCTAGATTTAACCCTATTTACTAATTTTTAATAGCCAAATCACATGCATCAGGCTAATAATATATTGTGGAAATGAAGCAGTGACGAATAACTAACATCCTATGAGGACTATGCCTATGCGAGAACGGCCAAAGATAAATGAGGCTGGCTTGAGTATCGAACAATTTACCATTGAGGTATCAAATTGGTTATTGGAAAGCGATACCGCCGACTTACTGAATGCTATTGAGTCTTCACTAACTGCTTTTTTACCTTATATCCAAGCTCAGCGCATGTCGTTGGTTCGCTTAACTGTAGATAACCGTTTTGAAGGTGCACTTGCTGTTGCGGCGCCCGGTTACCAGCCCATTTCGTTACCGGCCCAAGGACTCTACTCACCTTATCTGGAGCAGATCAGCAAAGGCGAACCCATTATTGCCGAAGGTAATCTGCTCGATGTTATCAATCATGATGAATTTATAATCCAAAAAATGGAAGGGATCATTGCGCATATTGTCATTCCCTTTCGTGTACGCGGGCGTATTTGGGGCGGCATTACTGCGAGCCGTTATCTCGAACCAGTCCATTGGCAAGCAGAAACCATCATCCGCGTCCGGAGTTTTGGGCAGATCCTCGCGGCCACTTACGAGCGTTATGCCTATTGGGAAAAGCTACAACATAAAAATGAGAAACTCGAATTATTATCACGACATTTAATGGATAGCCAAGAAACCGAACGCCGTATGTTATCCCGTGAACTGCATGACAATTTTTCACAACGCATGGCACTATTAACCATCAAAGCCTCATCGCTAACCAATCGTTTGACCGATGCCGACGATAAAAAATCAGCCTGCGTATTACATCACGAGATCCAAGATCTTGCCAAAGATATGCAAGCCTTATCACGCTCGTTACACCCGGCGATATTAGAAGATTTAGGGCTACTCGTCGCACTTAAAGCCGAATGCCGACGCTTATCTGCCATCAAAGATATTGATATTCAAACCTTGTTCGACCCTATTCCAGCGGTTAACAAAGAGCTATCCCTAAATCTGTATCGCATATTACAAGAAGCATTAAACAACGTTGCCAAGCATGCGCAAGCCTCTGCAGTCTTTGTCTTATTACAAGAAGAGCAAGGCAATTTACACTTTCAAATTATCGATGATGGCATTGGCTGTGATCTCACCCTTACAGAGAATATAGGCAGTCTCGGTTTAATCAGTATTCAAGAACGTGCCCAATTATTTAATGGTACTGCCACGTTCACCTCTCCTGAAGATGGCGGTTTTATCGTCGATATAATGATCCCTACCATAAAGGAATATTATGAGTAATATAATTTTAGCCGACGATCACCTGATTGTGGCACAAGGCATTGCCAGTATTTTACAACCTGAACATCAGATTTTAGCGATTGCCAAAGATGGCTTAGAATTGGTGGAACTGGTCAAACAGCATCAACCGGATTTAGTGATCACCGATATTAGCATGCCAGACATGACAGGTATTGCAGCCATAGCGGCATTAAAGCGGATTAATAAACATTTAAAAATCATCTGTCTCACCATGCATGATGAACAAGAATATGCCGAAGGTGCGATAGCCGCGGGCGCAAAAGGTTATGTATTAAAACATGAAGCCAGCGAAAGCCTCATCGAAGCAGTAAACCAAGTACTAAATGGTGGGACATATATTTCTACTTCGATCACGGTGGATCCCGACAAACCCAAGTTGTCTTCTCGTCAAATCAGTGTATTACAGTTATTAGCGCAAGGTAAATCAGCCCGCCAAGTCGCAGATGAACTGTTTATTTCCCCGCGCACTGTCGAATTTCATAAATATTCAATCATGAAATTAGTCAATGCAAAAACCAGTGCCGAATTGATCCAATATGCACTTAATCATGGATTAATGGATTAATGGATTAAATCAATTTCTCTTGGTTATCGTTGTCATCAATAACTGTAATAAAATTACAACAAGAATGTAATTTTATTACGTTAATTTATTACAACAACAATGACAGCTTAAGATTTAATGTAAAATCAATGCCTTATAATTAAAAACCCAGCGTACATAATTGCAACATCTTCATTACTTAGTCCAGCAGCCAGCTATCGATAGACCGACGAGAGACAATAAAAAAACAACATCTTATTGTCTCTACATCATCGCTATACGGTTTTCTGTTCTAGCATTAGTTTATCAAAGAATAATTTGGTTTCTGCAATTACCACATGACGTAGGCCAATCAAACCAATTAAGTTCGGGATCGCCATTAAGCCATTAACAATATCCGCCAGGATCCAAATCAGATCCAAGTGTAGGAATGCGCCACCAGCCACCAGCAAGATATAAAAATACTTGTACGGTTTAATGCCTTTCTGACCAAACAGATATTGCACACAACGTTCGCCATAATAGTTCCAGCCGAGAATAGTGGTAAAGGCGAAAAATACGAGGCCTAAGGTGATCACGTATTGGCCGATTAGCGGTGACAAACCTTGCTCAAATGCTAACGTCGTCATTGCTGCACCGGATGTTTCACCACTCCATACACCCGTTAACACTAAGGTCAGACCGGTCATGGTACAAATAATGATGGTATCGAAGAAGGTACCCGTCATTGAAATCAGTCCCTGTTTTACACAAGAATCTGTTTTTGCTGCCGCAGCGGCAATCGGCGCACTGCCCAAGCCTGACTCATTAGAAAACACACCACGCGCCACACCACTTTGGATTGCGAGCATCACCGTCGCGCCTAAGAAACCACCGGTTGCCGCGGTTGGGGTAAAGGCACTACTGATCACTAAGGCGATGGCATCTGGTACCGCCTCGATATTAAATAATAGAACCAACAAGGATGCCAAGACATAACCTACCGCCATAAATGGCACGGTACGCTGGGCAATCGCTGAAATAGAACGAATACCACCTAAGGTCACCATAGCGACTAATACCGTCAGTATTGCCGCAGATAACCACACCGGAATATTAAACGAGATCTGCACGGCGTCAGTAATGGCATTCACTTGTGGGAAAGTACCAATACCAAAACACGCCACACCAATACCAAACAAGGCAAAAGCTTTCGCTAACCAACGACTACCCAAACCATGTTCGAGATAATACATAGGGCCGCCCGCCATTTGGCCGTTTTCATCAACCACGCGGTATTTCACCGCTAACAAACATTCGGCATATTTGGTCGCCATGCCAAAAAAGGCCGCCACCCACATCCAGAATAAAGCACCGGGACCACCCATTTTAATGGCCGTGGCAACACCAACGATATTACCGGTACCGATAGTGGCAGAAAGTGCGGTACATAACGCCGCAAAGCTACTGATATCACCTTGCTTTTTATTACCTAGATTGTTGTCGTCCTTGTCACCTGAAAACAGGTACTTTAGCGCTAACGGTAATTTGGTGATTTGTAAAAAGCCTAAACGTAAAGTGAGATACATACCGGTACCGACCAAAAGTAATAATAATGGCGGACCCCAAATGAAATGATCGATGCTTTGCAGGATATTTTGCAATGGTTGTGATAAAAAATTGACTATCGATTGCAGTAAAGAAGACTGTAGTGGTAAATCGACGGGGTCTGGTAGTGCAGATTGTAGTACTGTTAATTGTAAATAGTGCATTAAAAATCATTCCTCAAGAATGTGAATCTGAGGAGGATGTAATTATTCAAGATGGCCAAACGAAGCAAAAAAGCCACAGCAAAAGCCACAGCAAAAAGCAGACGTGAAAGTACGCAAAAAAAATAATCCTATCCTCTGTCCTTTGTACCTGAGAGTTTCAACGACATTGTCGATTTGCTCCTTCGGCGTCCAATTTAATGGATCTCTCCAGAGGCTCGTCCAGTAACAGTCCATGCTTTTTCTTGCGAAATAAAGCGCCTGAAAGATTTACTTCTTCGGCGGGCACATTGGCCACTCTCCTGCTACCTTCATCCGAACTTAGTATGGATATATCACAGCATCAAACACTGTGAACCAACAAATACTAGCACGGTTAACTGCAACGGAACCAACAAGGCAGTTCGAATGATTAACAATTAATCTCTAGACGAAAAAAAGCCCTGTCACTTCATCATGCAGGGCTGCTTCATTATTAATACGTTATTCATCTAGCCAATTATTATTGAGTCACGCTTAACTCATCATCAACCACACTTATCTTAATCTGTTTACCCGGGACCACATCACCTGCCAAAATAGCATTGGCTAAGCGGTTTTCGACTTGTTTCTGTAATACCCGTTTTAGCGGTCTGGCACCAAATAACGGATCAAACCCCGCATCGGCTAATTTTGCTAAGGCACCGGCGGTGATCGATAAGCTATAACCCAGTTGTTTTAACCGCGCTTCTAACGATTTTAACTGGATCACCGCAATTTTCTCGATGTGACTACGCCCGAGTGGATGGAACACCACGGTATCATCGATACGGTTAATAAACTCGGGACGGAAGCTTTGTCCAAGCAACTCTAACAAACGTAATTTCACCGTATTATAGTCATGCTTCCCATACTCTTCTTGAATGATATCCGAGCCCAAGTTAGATGTCATAATGATCACCGTATTGCGGAAGTTAACGGTTCGTCCCTGACCATCCGTTAAGCGACCATCATCCAACACTTGTAATAAAATATTGAAAATATCAGGATGCGCTTTTTCAATCTCATCGAGTAAGATAACTGAGTAAGGTTTTCGACGTACCGCTTCGGTCAGGTAACCGCCTTCTTCATAACCCACATAACCAGGAGGCGCACCAATCAGACGAGCAACAGAATGCTTCTCCATAAATTCAGACATATCAAGGCGGATCATGGCCTGGTCTGAATCAAAGATAAAATCAGCTAAGGCTTTGCATACTTCAGTTTTACCGACACCCGTTGGCCCCATGAATAAAAAAGATCCCATCGGACGGTTTGGATCAGCAAGACCGGCACGGCTACGGCGTATCGCATTGGATACCACGCTGATCGCTTCTGCTTGACCAATCACCCGTTGATGTAAGTTATCTTCCATCGCCAGCAGCTTTTCTTTTTCCCCTTCCAGCATACGGTGTACCGGGATCCCCGTCCAACGCGATAAAATATCGGCGATCTCGGCTTCTCCCACCTTATGCTTTAACAAGGTCATGTCTTGCATTTCAGCTTGGGCGGCTAAATCCAATTGTTTTTCTAACATTGGAATAGTGCCGTATTGCAGTTCTGACATTTTATTTAAATCGCTCGCGCGTCGAGCCATATCCAATTCAACACGGGCTTTATCTAACGCTGATTTAATGTGTTTAGTACCAGAAAGCGCGGCTTTTTCAGTCCGCCAGATCTCATCTAGCTCGTTAAACTTATCTTGCTTCTCAGCCAATTCCTCAGCAATCGTCGATAAACGTTTAATACTGGCCGAGTCATCTTCTTTTTCTAGCGCTTGTCGTTCAATTTTAAGTTGAATAATACGACGTTCTAATTTATCTAACGCTTCTGGTTTTGAGTCCATTTGTAAGCGAATAGACGATGCAGCTTCATCGATCAGATCAATGGCTTTATCGGGCAATTGACGATCGGAAATATAACGGTGCGATAAGGTCGCTGCCGCAACAATGGCGGGATCGGTAATATCAACATTATGATGTAGTTCATAGCGTGATTTTAAACCACGTAAGATAGCAATAGTGTCTTCAACATTTGGCTCTTCAATCAATACTTTTTGAAAACGACGTTCAAGTGCCGCATCTTTTTCAATATATTTACGGTATTCATCAAGGGTGGTCGCGCCCATGCAATGTAATTCACCACGGGCTAATGCCGGTTTTAGCATGTTGCCGGCATCCATCGCGCCCTCACCTTTACCGGCGCCGACCATGGTATGTAGTTCATCAATAAACAGAATCGTTTGGCCTTCGGTTTGCGCCAGTTCTTTGATCACTGATTTTAACCGTTCTTCAAATTCACCACGGTATTTAGCCCCCGCAATCAAGGCCCCCATATCCAGTGATAACACGCGTTTATTCTTTAAACCTTCCGGTACTTCGCCATTCACAATACGCTGTGCCAAACCTTCGGCAATCGCAGTTTTACCTACCCCGGGCTCACCAATTAATACCGGGTTATTCTTAGTCCGGCGTTGTAATACCTGGATAACACGGCGGATCTCGTCATCCCGGCCAATCACAGGATCAAGCTTACCGACTTCAGCACGTTCGGTCAGATCTAAGGTATATTTGGCTAACGCTTCACGTTGCTCTTCCGCGCCTTGGTCATTCACTTTGTCACCACCACGGATCACGTCAATCGCTTCTTCGACTAGCTTACGCGACCCTCCGGCTTTGCGTAATAATTGCCCTAAACGGCCTTTATCTTCAACCGCTGCAAGGACAAACATCTCGGAAGCAATAAATTTATCTTTACGTTTTTGGGCAAACTTATCACACAAGTTTAATAGCATATTCAAGGCTGACGATAATTGGAGATCGCCTTGGGTACCTTGCACTTGTGGTAAGCGGTCTAACTCATCCGCTAATTGCCAGCGCAATGCATTGGCATCAATCGCGGCAGCGGTCAGTAATGGGCGAATAGAGCTGTGGTCTTGGTTTAATAACGCGGTCATCAAGTGAATGGGTTCGATAAATTGATTATCTTTACCCAGTGCAAGTGACTGCGCATCAGAAATAGCCATTTGGAATTTGGTGGTAAGTTGATCTAAGCGCATAACGATGTCCTATCGGTCGTGGCTATAATTATAGTCATGTAATTTAGTTGGGTATGCTTAGCAAGGCACTAAAACCCATAGTTATTATCTGGGGATTAATTATTGAATTTCAAGGTAAATCAAACTAGCCTGGCGACCTGTTTGGTGATCTCGTCGATAAGAATAGAATAACTCAGTTTCACGGTAAGTACAGTGGTCACCACCGTAAATATCAGCCGCCTTAACGGTTAGCGCTTGGAGACGTTGACGCGCTAATACATATAAATCAGCGAGCCATTTATCACCGTTGGCAATAAAAGCGCAGCTTGCTTGCGGATCATGTGCCATAAAGGCATCACGTACTTCACTACCCACTTGAAAATGCGCTTGGCTAATTGCTGGACCTAACCAGACTAATAAATCATCGGGTGGTGCGGTCAGTTTAGCAAGGGTGTTCTCAATAATACCATCGAGTAAACCACGCCAACCGGCATGAATAGCGGCGACTTGCGTGCCCGCTTTATCGCAAATTAAGAGCGGTAAACAGTCCGCCGTCATCACTAAACAAACTTGCCCCGTCATGTGAGTTACAGACGCATCAGCAGCGGTAAGTTGCTCGCCATTGTGGGATTGCCCCACCAGACTAACAACTGTCGTACTGTGCGTTTGATTCAACCAATAAGGTTGTTGTGGCAAATTAGCCGCTGTCATTAACAACTGCCGATTTTGCCATACCAACTGCTCGTCATCTTGCACATGCAGGCCTAAATTTAGCCCTGCATAGGGCACATGACTGACACCACCCTCACGAGTCGTGCTTAGCGCCTTAACATTACTTGGCGCTGGCCAGTTGGGTTGAATCAAACGAGGCATCATCAATGCTTAGCTAATGTAATCATCAACCATGTTTAACGCAGTATCTTCACGTAGGATATGAATTAAAGTATTCATATCAGACGGACGTTCTGCGCGCCACATCATCATTTCGCCTGTTACTGGGTGCTCTAACTTCAGCATACGTGCATGTAGTGCCTGACGACCGAAACCACGCAGTGCTAAGATCAATGTATCCGTTGCATTGCTTGGTGGCTTTGGACGACCAGCATACACAGTATCACCAACGATAGGATGCATAATATGCGTCATGTGTACACGAATTTGGTGAGTACGACCTGATTCAAGACGCAGTCTTAATAACGAATGCGCACGGTATTTCTCAGCAACACGGTAATGTGTTTTTGCGGGTTTACCCAATGGACGAACAGCCATTTGCGTACGTTTAGTGGCGTGACGACCGATTGGCTCATCAACAAAACCACCCGCAGTCATAGTACCTGATACAACCGCTTCGTATTCACGCGTAATACGACGAGCCTGTAGCGCAGTGACTAAATGCGTTTGTGCTGGAATTGTTTTTGCAATCACCATCAAACCCGTTGTGTCTTTATCGAGACGGTGAACAATACCAGCACGTGGCACGTCAATAATGTCTGGATAATGGAATAACAATGCATTAAGCACTGTGCCATCTGGGTTACCTGCACCTGGATGCACAACAAAACCAGCTGGTTTGTTGATAACAAGAATGTCATCATCTTCATACACGATAACAAGTGGCAGATCTTGTGGCTCGTAACGCACTTCTTCGTCAACTTCTGCGTTTAAGATAATTTTATCGCCGTATTGCATTTTTTCACGTGCTTTAACGACAACGTTGCCATTTAAGTTAACAAATCCTGCAAGAATCCATTCTTTCAGACGTGTACGAGAATAATCTGGGAACATCTCGGCTAAAACTTGGTCTAAACGTTGACCGACTTGGTGTTCTGCAACAACGGCAGAAAGTTCGATATGTTGGCTCATAGGTAGCAGGGACCCTCTTCGGTCCTAATTTTCAGTATAATTACAGGATTCAGGCTATTTTAGCCTTTTATTTTGCTGTAGCATATTAGCTACATAACTATTTTTCGCATTAAGCAATTTGGAATAAATCCAACCTAATGAAAAAATCAATAAAATTAGCAATAAGTTTATCGCTCGCACTGGTTATGGCAACCGGTTGCTCTTCAAAAACAGAGCCAAACGTACCAGATAAACCAGCCATTGAGCTGTACAGCATAGCTCAACAATCGTTACAAGCGGGTAATTTTGTGTCCGCAATTGAAACGCTTGAAGCGCTTGATACACGTTACCCATTTGGCCCGCACACAGTGCAAGTGCAACTAGACTTGATCTATGCTTACTACAAGAATAGTGACACTGCACAGGCATTGGCCAATATAGATCGCTTTATTCGCTTAAACCCAAGCCATAAAGACATAGATTATGTCTACTATATGCGTGGACTTACCAATATGGGCGCGGATTATAACCTATTTCATGACCTATTTAATATAGATCGTTCAGATCGAGACCCAAGTTATGCAAATGCGGCCTTCAATGACTTCACTCGCTTAATCAAACGCTACCCACAAAGTGAGTATGTGGCTGATGCGCAGAAACGTGCGATTGCGATTAAAAGTCGCCTAGCGCGTTATGAGTTATCTGCCGCTGAATATTACATGAAACGTAAGGCTTACATCGCTGCGATCCAACGTGCACAACACATTATCGATAATTTTGCGGATACAGAATCACGTACCGGTGCATTAAAAGTAATGATTAAAGCGTACGACATTTTAGAGCAACCAACGCTGAAAGCCAATGCTAAAAAGATCTTAGCGGCTAACGCCAGTTAATGCATAGTACATCTCACGATGATTATTAACGCTAAAAATAAAATATAAAAAAACGGCGTCTATGCAAATAGACGCCGTTTTTATTGGTATTTATACTACTAAGCTTATCGCTACCGTACTAAGCTTACACCTATTTATGGTATTGCTTACTCAATTCACCAACTGCTTCGATGAATACGCCTGCTTTTTCAGGTTCAACATCTAAGTGAATGCCGTGACCTAAGTTCATCACATGGCCATTGCCTGTACCAAAACCAGCTAAGATCGTGCTTACTTCTTCACGAATGCGTTCTGGCGATGCATACAGCATTGAAGGGTCCATGTTACCTTGCAGCGCAACTTTATCACCAACACGAGCTTTCGCTTCAGCAATATCAATGGTCCAATCTAAACCAATCGCATCACAACCTGTTGCCGCGATCTGCTCGATCCATTGACCACCGTTCTTGGTAAACAAAGTAACCGGTACTTTACGGCCGTCGTTGAAACGCGTTAAGCCATCAACAATTTTGTGCATGTACTGTAGTGAGAAGTCTTTGTAATCACGTGGTGACAATACGCCACCCCAAGTATCAAATACCATCACAGATTGTGCACCCGCAGCAATTTGCGCATTCAGGTAAGAGATAACAGAATCGGCTAACTTATCTAATAATAAGTGTAACGTTTGTGGTTCAGAAAATGCCATTTTCTTAATTTTCGTGAAAGTTTTAGTACCGCTACCTTCAACCATATAAGTTGCTAACGTCCACGGGCTACCAGAAAAACCAATTAACGGCACTGAACCATTAAGATTTTTACGGATAGTACGCACCGCGTTCATCACATATTGTAATTCGCCTTCTGGATCTGGCATGCCGATTTTATCAACGTCTGCTTTACACGTGATCGGACGCTCAAATTTAGGGCCTTCACCTTCTGAAAAATACAAACCTAACCCCATCGCATCGGGGATAGTTAAGATATCAGAAAACAGAATAGCCGCATCAAGTGGAAAACGGCGTAATGGTTGTAATGTTACTTCACAAGCAAGTTCTGCATTTTTACATAGCGACATAAAGTCACCCGCTTCAGCGCGCGTTGCTTTATATTCTGGTAAATAACGGCCTGCTTGGCGCATCATCCATACTGGTGTTTGGTCTACCGATTCTTTGGCTAACGCACGTAAATAACGATCATTCTTTAACTCGCTCATATCCTTTCCTGAATTGCGGCTCTAATATGACGTGATTGTAACATTATTCAACAATTGACAAAATATCTGACGCCACTTTCATGGTTAATTTAACCACAAGTTGATCCCAACACGGCATTCGTCGCCAAAATACAAAATAACACACCAGAATTGACATTTAAGCGGAGAAAAAAACAACAAATTTGCAACGTCAGTAACACGTCAATCTCAGACCATTTGTATTTAGGTAACTAATTTGCACAATTATCAGTAACTGAATCAGAGACATCAATCACAATTACTTAACAAGCATAACGAACAAAATCAAAAATCAGTCATAACAAACACTTATGTGCTATTATTAGACCTACAACAGTTTTCAATTCGTAGCCGTGCTTTAGCAGACATATCTGTTATTGCGGCACTAATTAATCAGGTTTGACCAGATAAAATAGTGTTGACGTTTTACGGTAAAAAATTTAGTAATAGGACACCTTAGTTTTTTAAGGGTACATGGAGTAAGTCATATGTTAACCAAATTAGAACAAGCGCAACAAGCTTGGGGCGGTACGCACAACGCCATTGATCACTGGCTCGAAGAGCGACAAGAACTGATTGTCGATTATTGCAAACTCGAAGGCTTACCCCCATTTAAAAAAACCGCCGCACTACCCAGTAAAGATGAACTACAAGCCTTCTGCCAAATTTTAATCGATTATCTATCGACAGGTCATTTTGAAGTTTACGATCAAATCGTCTCTCAATGTGCCGAGTACAGCACCCAAAGTCTGAAACTTGCGCAAGACATCCAACCGCGGATCGTATTAACAACCGAAGCACTGGTTGAGTTCAACGATAAATATGCTGAAGGCAATCAAGATGACGATGCATTAATCATGTCTTTAGATAATGATATGTCGAAAGTAGGCGAACTATTAGAACAGCGTTTTGAATTAGAAGATCAACTGCTATATACCCTAGCAACCTATCACCGCGAAGTTGTCGGCGCAGAATAACGACCAGAATAGAATAACTATCCATGTGCAAATAAATGACGACTAATAAAAAACCCATTCACACGATTAATATGAATGGGTTTTGACAAAAAACGCATAAAATAGCAGTAACCGAATGACTCGGCTACTGGATTTTAAAACGTCTAATTATTTTTCTTGTCCAGCAATTTCGATCAATTCAACTTCAAATACTAATGTTGAATTTGGTGGGATATCTGCACCCGCACCTTGTGCGCCATAACCTAGCTCAGATGGGATGTATAATTTATACTTACTGCCCACGTTCATTAGTGAAACACCTTCAGTCCAACCAGGGATCACACGATTAAGTGCAAATGTTGCTGGTTCGCCACGTTCGACAGAACTATCAAATACCGAACCGTCTAATAGTGAACCGGTGTAATGCACAGTGACGGTATCATCTGGCGATGCAAGTTCACCTTCACCAGCCGTTAGCACTTCATATTGAAGACCTGAATCGGTAGTGGTAATGCCTTCTTTTTTGCCGTTTTCAGCAAAGAAACTAGCAGCTTCAGCTTCCAGTTTCTCACCTTCAATACGTGCAGCTTCCGTTGAAAGCGTATTCATTTTTTCGTCATACGCTTTTAATACAGCTTGTAGCTCTTCGTCAGATAATTGCGTTGATTCATTTAACGCATCAGTAATACCTTGAACAATGATTTCTTTATCCAATGGTGCACCTAGCTCTTCTTGACGCTTAAGGGGTGCAACCAAGTTGCGTGCAACGATTGAACCGATTGCATAAGCCGCTTGTTGATCTTCGCTGTAAGTCTTAATGTCTGTTATTTTTTCTGCTGGCGCTTCTGGTGCTTCTTGACCACATGCCGCTAACAGAGATACTGCTGAAGCGAGTACCGTTACTTTAAAAAATTTTTTCATCGAAATACCTAATTAAAATAATGCCGTGTAATTCCACAACTACGTGCTAAGTTACTTATACCTAAACTACATTAGTATTATCATAACTATTTGATGCTTCCATACAAGATATTAACCACTATAAATACAAAAAATGATAGTTCACTCTACTTTACTTAGTTTTACATCCTATCTCGGCTAGTATTTCAGCTCAAATAAATCGACATTACATGTTAAACTTAATTCAGTAGATTATAGTCATAGCGGAAAAAACATGGAAATTCAGCAATTAGAAGAGCGTGTTGAAAACTTAGAGATGAAACTGAGTTTTCAGGACGACACTATCGAACAATTAAATAATGCCATTATTGAGCAGCAAAAAATACTGGAAGATCAGAAAGTACAGCTGACTTTTTTAATTAGTCGCATCAAAACAATGCAAGTGGGCAGTGGCCTAGCAAGTGAAGCGGATGAGACACCACCACCGCATTATTAATACGTGAATGGCTGTGGTTTCCTAGAGTAAAAATAGCAGATTATTTACTGTAAACAATAAAATGCCAGTCAAGTGACTGGCATTTTTCTTTTAATTAAACCTAAATTTAATCGTTACTGTGAGTCATCGACTATCAATAACCAACCACCCAACATCACTAATGATTAGTGACCGCCGCAGCAACCGTCTTTTTTCTCTTCTTTTGATTCGTTAGAACCACAACAACCGGTATCTTCTTTTGCTTCGTCAGCACCACAACAGCCACCTTCATGATCATGCTCGTGTCCGTGATCATGACCACAACCGCCAGCGCCATGGATATGACCGTGCTCTAGCTCTTCTTCAGTTGCTTCACGAATACCGATAACTTCACCGTTGAATTGCAGTGTACGACCCGCAAATGGGTGGTTAGCATCAACAACAATAATGTCGTCTTCAACAGCAGTAACGATAACCGTACGGTGACCTGCATCAGTATCAGCACTGAATGCCATACCCGGTTCAACGCCTTCAACACCGTCGAATAACTCAGCAGGTACTTCTTGAACGAGTTCAGGATCGTAGATGCCGTAGCCTTGTTCAGGTTGGATAGTTACGTCAAATTCATTACCTACTGCTAGGCCTTCTAATTCAGCTTCAAGACCAGGAACCAGGTAACCAGAACCCATTAAGAATTCCAGTGGTGATGAATCACGCGTATCATCGATAAGTTCGCCTTTATCGTCTGTTACTGCGAAGTGTAGTACTACTACTGAGTTTGCTTCAATAAACATATTTATTCTCTTAATGCTAATTAACTGTCTTTGATGCGCCTTAAACCAATCTAAAATTATGGTTTAAAGACACCTATCATTTGTTCAAAATCGCGGGTGGCGGTACTCACCTCTCCATCGGCTTGCGCTTGCGTATAGCCACAACTGACACATTCAATTGTTTCTACCTCATTCACTTGAAATAGCTGGATCACATCTATTTCATTGCACGTCGGGCACTTAGCACCGGCGACAAAGCGTTTTTTCTTCCGTTCAACCACTGCAACCTCCCAGTCATTTACGATGTAAGTAAACTTAAATCATCGGCATATCATTGCCAATCTTTGGCCTCTTACCATCGTTTAACCATGAGTGTACTTTATTCTTGGTACAAATTTCAAAGTTTAACATTTTAAACTGCGCGTAAATCGGCTAAAATCGCCGCAATTATAGTTACTAATAGCCCTCATATGATCATAGCTAGCGATATTGAACTTCTGCGTGGTGGCAAGCCACTTATTACGAACACCAGTGCCAAAATCAACCCAGGTCAAAAGGTAGGTTTAGTCGGTAAAAATGGTTGTGGTAAATCCAGCCTATTTGCCCTTATTCGCCATGAAATTAGTTTGGATAATGGCAGCCTTACCTATCCAAGCAGCTGGCAAGTATCGAGCGTGAAACAGGAAACACCTGCTCTCGATCGCAGCGCCCATGATTATGTACTGGATGGCGATACCGGATTCCGTCAACTAGAAGCAGACCTTGCACAAGCTGAAGCGGCGGATAACGGCAATAAAATTGCAGAGATCCACGGCAAACTTGATGCGATTGGCGCTTATAGCATTAACGCGCGTTGTTCTGAGTTATTATCAGGTTTAGGTTTTAGCGAAGACAAACAGCAACTGTCAGTACAAAGTTTCTCGGGTGGTTGGCGTATGCGCTTAAACCTAGCCCAAGCACTATTATGTCGTTCTGACTTATTGCTACTTGATGAACCAACCAACCACTTGGATTTAGATGCGGTTATTTGGTTAGAAAAATGGTTAAAACAGTATGACGGTACCTTAATGCTGATCTCACATGATCGTGATTTCCTCGATGCCATTATTACCAAGATCATTCACGTTGAAGACCAAAAGCTCAATGAATACACAGGTGACTACACCTCGTTCGAAAAACAACGTGCCGAAAAACTATCACAACAGCAATCTATGTATGAGAAACAACAGCGTGAAGTTGCCCACATGCAAAGTTACATTGACCGTTTCCGTTATAAAGCCTCAAAAGCCAAACAAGCGCAGAGTCGTATTAAAGCGATGGAGCGTATGGAGCTTATTTCAGCGGCCAATGCCGATTCGCAATTTAGCTTTCGTTTCTTAACACCTGACGCCCTGCCACTGCCATTATTAACCATGGAAAACGTGTGCGCAGGTTATGACGATAACTTAATTCTAGATAACATTAAGTTGAATCTGGTTCCGGGTAGTCGTATCGGTTTATTAGGGCGCAATGGCGCAGGTAAATCAACACTGATCAAATTACTCGCCGGTGAGATCGAGCCGTTAACGGGTAAACTCGAAGTTAATCCCAATTCGAAAGTGGGTTATTTTGCCCAGCACCAATTAGAATTTTTACGCTTAGACGATACGCCATTGCAACATTTAGTACGTTTAGCGCCGGATAAAACAGAGTTAGAACTGCGTAAATACTTAGGTGGTTTTGGTTTCATTGGTGAAAAAGCGTTAGATATTGTACGTCCCTTCTCGGGTGGTGAAAAAGCCCGTTTGGTACTAGCGCTGATCGTATGGCAAAAACCCAACCTATTATTGCTTGATGAACCAACCAACCATTTGGATTTAGAAATGCGTCACGCGCTGTCAGTCGCCCTACAAGGCTTTGAAGGCGCAATGGTTGTAATATCACATGATCGTCATTTATTACGCTCTACCACCGATGAGCTGTATTTGGTACACGATAAGAAGGTATTACCGTTTGACGGTGACTTAGATGATTATCACAGCTGGTTAAGCGAACAACAAAAAGTTGAAAAGCAAGCCACACAAGTGATCAATACCGGTGCGAACAGTGCCCAAGCGAAGAAAGATCAAAAGCGTAAAGCGGCTGAATTACGTAAGCTAACGCAGCCAGTACGCAAGCACATTGAAAAAGTCGACAAGCAGCTAGAAACTTTAGGTGACAAGCTGACAGCCCTTGAAACACAACTCAGTGAAACCAGTATTTATGAAGATCAAAACAAAGCTAAGCTAAAAACCGCATTAAGCGAGCAAGCGAAGTTTGTTGTGGCGATTGAAGGCGCTGAAACCACCTGGATGGAGTTGAACGAACAACTTGAAGAAATGATAGAAGAAAGCGAACAAGCTTAAACGAGATTATGAGTAGAGGTTGAACTGGTATCAGCCTCTACTTATTTTTAGCATTCCCCCCACAACCTGCTTTACACCATTATATTTGTTAAATACTCAGAATAAACGTTTCCATTGCTCGGTATCGACGAACCAGCGTTCCTCATAGATTTTGTCGCCTTCAAATCTGAACAAGACGGTTAATGCGGAGAACTCTATGTTATTGGCTTTCCACTCAACGATTGAAACAACTTCATTTTCGCCTTCAAGCTGACGCAGCTCAGTAATTTCGAAACCAGGTGGCAGCATACCGCCAAGATTATTTAGCGCCTTACGAAATGTCCGCCGCCCCCTGAGAATATCCTCCTGTCCCGGCATGATGAATGTCATATCATCCGTGTAATCATTGATTAAGGTATCGAAATCACCTGCACCAACGGCATCCCAACCACGTTGTACTATATTAGATAGTTTCATTACGGTTGCCTTCTACAATTTTTTATCATTTAACTATAGAGGCTATTCAATCATCCTGCCCTAGCCATTATTAGGCAAATACTCGATGATAAGTCACTTAACCAACCGATATCACTGCTTTATCGTCATGCAATGATTTAATTAAAAAGTATTATGCTAGTACATCGGCTAAGGCGAGATTGGTATGCGCTTTAAAACCAAAACGGCTGTAATACTCAGGCTCGCCAAGCAATACGATACCCTCTAGCGCCTAGGATCCTAAACGCCAACAAGCCTACAGCTGCGCTAACCACCCCTTACTATAACCTTGATATTGCTTGGTCTGTAATAGCAGTAAATTATCTTTCGCTTGTGCTTTTTTACCTTGCTCAATCTGGCTTACGGCTAATAAAAAGCGCCATTTATCCGTCATCAATAAGGTCTTTTGATCTTTGTTTTCAACACGGCGATCCAACAACGCGATATAAGCTGATTCAGCTTCTGACCAACGCGCTTCTAAATACAATAACTGCGCTTGTTGTTGATCATGTTTGGCTAATTTGATGCCTGCGGATGTAGCCTGTGAAAAAACAGCCAATGCCTTGCTGCGTTCACGCGCCATTAACCAGGCATTACTCAAGCCTTTAAAATAAGCTTGGTCTAGTAATAATAATTTATTCTCTGCACCTTCCAGATACACCGCAGCAGCTAACCGAGGTTGTTGCTGTTGTAAATATAACGAGGCTAATACCCGATAACCTTGTGCGGTGAGTAAACCTTGATTACGAGTGATCGCCAGTGTCGATAACGCCGATTTATTCTGCTCTAAAGCCAGGTAGCTATACGCCAAACGTTCCCAATAATCTCTTGATTTTGGGAAATCGACCACGGCAATTGCAAGGTGTTTATTAAGCTGTTGATCCTGCTCCAAACGCTGTAATAACGCTAACAATAATTTAAGGTAAGATTCATTCTTTGGCACAAGTTTGTAAGCGCGTTTTGATGGCGCTAATGCAGCGGTTAACTTGTCTTGTAAATAATATGCTTGCGCTAATAACGCGGCATTACTGGCTTGTTGCGCATTGGTGATCTTATAAGTTTCACGTTGTTTAACATCAAGTTTGTCCACCAGCTTAAACCAAGCATTAAGGTGTTGAGTAACCAACGCCCATGACTTGATATTTGGGGTTTTATTAGCATCCGTTGATGAGGTTAACGATGCGGCTAGCTGCGCTGCCAACTGCTGGAATGTCAGTTGCTGCTCAAGCTCTAGCGACAAACTTAATAGCTGATTCACTACTTGGTAACTTTGCTCATAACCTTGCAAAGAGTCCTGCTGACTTAGCAAGACTTGCAGATACAAATTACTCGCCAGCAATTGCCGTTCTGTCGAGTGTTCACGCTGCTGCTGGTAAAAGTCAGCGATGTTGTCAATCAAGATCTTATTCGATTCAGCCTTGGCTTTAAGTTGCTCATCGTCCTGTGCAGACAACTTCGCAAAAGCCGTTGTTAAGGTAACATAACGGCTATACACAGCGGCTGGTACTTGCTGCGCTTGTGCTGATGGCAAAGATAGCAGTATCGATAACAGCAGTCCCAGTAACAACAGTCCCGATAACCGTATTGAACCCAACACTGAGCCCGACAACAGTGATGAACTAGGCTGCTTGACGTTAATTAAGTTCAAAGACCATTCTCCATTTTTTCCATACTTCCGTCCCTGCTGGGGCTTTTTCAAACTGCCAGCGACGCACTGATTTACGTGATACTTTGCCAAAGTAACCGCGGGGTTTTTCTTCGATAATGTTGATCTCTTCTGCACGGCCATCATCATTCACCAAGATATGTAATAACACATAACCTTCAATTTTCAGGCGTTTAGCTTTGTACGGATATTGCGGGTTGGTTTTGCGTAATACTTTGGCAAAACCAATCTCTGGCTCACCAACCGTCGCTTGTTCGACATTCGCTACCACCACAGGCGCAACGTCAACTTGCGGCTGAATATGACTGGTCACATCGACAAGTTGCGGTGAGACATCAAAGGTCGGCACCGACAATACAGGTAAGGTGATGCTGCTGTTTAAATTAATGTTCTGCACATCAAAACTCGGCTGCACCGGCTGCGGCAATGTCACCATTTCTTGTTGTGGTTTTGGCTCTGGGATCACCTCTAGCTCAGGGGTGATCTCCTGCTCTTCCACGCTCGAATCAGTGAACTGACGAAAATTTATCGAAATAGGATCCCGCACAGGGGCTTTATTACTGCCAATGGTTAGCGAATAAATTAATCCCGCTAGACTGATATTAATCAGCACTGCCAGCGTGAACGCCAGCAGCCAATAGCCCTTACTGCTTCGCTGTGGCGACTGCAACATTGTCCACCCCAGCTAATCTAACTTGATCTAATACTTCAATTAAACGCCCGGTATCAACGGTTCGATCGGCATTCAACATCACCGAAGTATGAGCACCACTTAAAGTTTTAACCCGGCTACGCAATTTTCGAATATCAACCGGTTCACCTTCGATCCAAACACCGTTTTCAGCATCAATAGAGATCACTAAACTCACCGCCCCTTGCATATCGTTAGTCGCACCATCGGGACGTTGGATATCAATGGCATTCATCTTGTTAAACGATGCAGTCACTAAAAAGAAGATAAGTAAAATAAACACCATATCAATCATAGGTGTTAAATCGACAGTGAGCGCGTCACTGTTATTTCGACTAAATCGTGTTCTCATTTATATCCCTTTAACCACTAATTTTTGCGCCAAATCCAAGGTCAATAAATTAGCGCGTTTGTTTAAGCTATGACAAAAGAATAACCCAGATGACCCCGTTACCAATCCGGCTAACGTGGTTAATAATGCTTGCGCAATACCACTGCTAAATAACTCAGATACCCCGAGGCTGTCCGACAATACCGAGAAATTATCAATCATGCCATCAACCGTGCCCAGCAAGCCTAACAAGGGTAAAACACCGGTTAAGGTTTTAATAAAAATGAGCTTACGGGTGAGCTGGCTCTGTAATTCAGAAATAAAACCATCACGCACCGCGATCGCCAATAAATGTGATTGATCTTGCCACTGTGCCCATTCAGCTTGGTAATGCTTAGACAGCAGTGGATATTGCAAAGCATACTGTAAATAACAGCGCGCAATCGTCCACCACATCACCACAGATAGCAGCATGATGACCCAGAAGATCAGCGATGCATTACCTAGGAACTCAAGAAACCCAGACATTTATACGTTACCTGCCACTTGCTGTTGATCCACAGCAGTTGGTGCTGACGGTCCATCATTCACACATAGGTTCAAACGCTGTTGACGTTGTGCTAATAGACCGGCACTTTGATGCTCGATCACATGCACGATACTGTCACTTTTGCTGGTTAATAAGCTGTGTAATAACATCAATGGCACTGCGGCAATCAAACCAAATTTAGTCGTTAATAACGCTTTTGAAATACCGCTGGATAATACTTGCGGATCACTGTTGCCGTAAGCAGTGATCGCTTGGAATGTTTCAATCATCCCCGCTACCGTACCTAATAACCCCAGCATTGGTGCAATAGTCGCCAGTACCGCTATCGAGCCCAATCCTTTACGACATTCTGGTAATTCCGCCAAAATTGCTTCGTCGAGAAAACGCGCTAATTCGTCCGCGTTACTGTTTTCATGACGGTCAGCGACACCAATAATACGACCGAGTGAGTTATCGGTTAAGGTATTTAATTGCTGTTTTTGTACTTTAATCTTCTTCGCTTCACGGCCTAATACCCACAAGCGGAATAAACCAATACCCATGCCGATAACACCTACCGCGACAATAACGCCACCGACAATACCCGCGTCAGAAAATACCTGCCACCAAGCTTTAGCCTCTGTTGCACGTTTAAGTAATGCACCCGCAGAAGGATCGATTAAGGTACTGACAAAGCCGTCTTGTGGCTGTGAGAATCCGGCAATGCGGGCGCTGATATCCGCCGAATTTGACGGTAATAACTGATAGCTTTCACTCGCGGGTTGATACAGCAAAGGTCCTTGCGCAGTAAAGGCGGTAAAGCCTGCAATTTGGGTCACAGCTAAAGTCTCTTTACTGCCATCTGCCATCGTGACTGGAATATCTGTGGTAGTGACTTTACTGCTTGCCACCATTTGCTGAGTAAACAATAACCATAAGTTTTTAATCGCACCAAGATCCGGTTCATAATTCGCTTCACTGTAAGGTGACAATTGCGTTGCACGTCCAGATAGCATGGCACTTAATGGGCTTTTATTTAATTGCCCGCGTAGATCCTGACTGGCACCGCGGAATTCACTGAACACTTTATCCAAATCGGATTTTTCACTGTTGGCGAGTTTTTGCTTGGCTAAGATCAGTTTATTGTTGGCAGCAATCGAATCTTGCAACTGGGTCATTTTTTGCTGCAAGGCTTGGTTACGTTGTGCTTGTTTGGCCAAATTAGCTTTTTGGCTGACGAGATTAGCTTTAAATCGGCTTAATGCGCCATTGTCTATCTTGGTTTCTGCGACATTACTTTGTTGCACTTGCTTTAATAGCTCATCTAATGGCGTCGCATTAGCGTTAAACATCAATAAGCTAGTAGCAATGATAATCACGGCGTTGCAACGTATAGCCAGCGTTTTGAGCGTAGGTGATATGTTAAATAGAGGGTTAGTCATTATCGCGCCTCCTGCGGTTGCGTGGTTGAAACAGCATGCGCAGCTTCTAACAAAGGTAATGCGAGTAAGGTCGGTACGGTTTTATTATCCGCCACCTCATAGGCTTGTTTCACTTTCGGCAACCAAGTTGCCGGTAAGTCTAACCAAGTGCGGCTACTGTTATCCCAATAACCAGCCTGGTTATGATCTGGCGTCAGATAATACAACGCCACCCGACCAACACGAACAAGTTGTACGGTTTTGTCGGTATCGCTTAAGGGTAATTGTGCTTGCCATGTTTCGATGGTGTCGCCATATTCAGTTTCAATTTGATAGGCTTCTAAGATACGGCGGTATTTATCTGCAACACTGATATTAGGATTATCTAACAAGCGATTGAGCTCCGCTAAACGCAGTTGGCGTTCTTGCCATAAGAAAGGGATATCTTGTTCGACAAACAACGTCAGTACTTGCACCATTTGTTGCATTAACGGCGTCAGCTCCATCCGCGTTTCACGGACGTTGGCCATGTTTTTTTCTAAACTAATTAATAACTGCTGCTGTTGCGCTACCTGCTTTTCAAGTTGGCTGGTATACGTGGTAAGCACCGCATTTTCACGTAATAAGGCCCGATACTCAGCCACCGTTTCACTGGTTTTTTCATCTAATTCTGCAATGTTGTTTTGAGTACGTTGCGCTTGCGCCTGTGATTGCTGCTTACTGCCGATAATATTATCAAGCTCGCTCGTCGCTTGAACAGGCATGATTAACGAGCCTGCAAGTAACCCGATAGACCAAATTGCTGAATAGTTCATGTTCTTCCACTGTTTATGCCGTGATAATTAAATATGGTGATTAAATGTGATGTTCTGGGTTAACGATTACATCATCCGCCAAGCTAAATGAGAATCATTGTATTTAAGCTAAGCGTATTTAGCAATGAAATCAAAAAAATATGTTAATATTGTACCCATTATTGGTAAACACACTGCAGAGCGCAATTATGATCATTCCCTATAAGCAACTCGATAACGATACACTAAATACCCTAATAGAACACTTCGTGTTACGAGAAGGCACTGATTATGGCACTCTAGATATGTCGATGTCAGAAAAAGTATGTCAGGTAATCAAACAACTTGAATGTGGTGATGTGGTTATCGTTTACTCAGAATTACATGACAGTGTGAACATCCTGCCAAAGAGCGAAGTTCTTAAAAACCCACAATAATCGTGCACATTTTATACTTGATCTCCGTTCATTTAACTCGTATAACATAGCACCACTCCTTTAACTCAACTAGTTGGTCGATCAAATGTCAGCAAAACATCCTATTATTGCTGTGACAGGTTCATCAGGCGCCGGTACTTCTACCACTAGCTTGGCCTTTGCACACATGTTCCAGCAAGAAAACATCAAAGCGTCTTTTATCGAAGGCGACAGTTTTCATCGTTATACCCGTCCCGAAATGGACGTGGCGATCCGCAAAGCCCGTGAACAAGGTCGACATATCAGCTATTTTGGCCCTGAAGCCAATGATTTTGAGTTACTGGAAAATTTCTTTCAAGACTATGGCCGTGATGGCAGCGGTAAATACCGTCGTTACCTACACTCGTTTGACGAAGCCGTACCGTATAACTTAATGCCGGGTACCTTTACCCCTTGGCAAGATATCGATGCGGGTACTGATCTTTTGTTTTATGAAGGTCTACACGGCGGTGTCGCAACCAAAGATAATAACGTAGCGAAACATGTTGATCTGCTGATTGGCATGGTGCCAATCGTCAACTTAGAATGGATCCAAAAGTTAGTCCGTGACACAGAAGACCGTGGTCACTCTCGTGAAGCGGTAACAGATTCGATCGTCCGTTCAATGGATGATTACATTAACTTTATTACCCCACAGTTTTCACGTACCCACATTAACTTTCAGCGCGTACCGTTAGTCGATACCTCGAATCCATTTAGTGCGACAGCGATCCCAACGTTAGATGAAAGTTTGGTGGTGATCCGTTTCCAAAGCGTGAAAAATATAGATTTCCCTTATTTGCTAACCATGATCGATGGCTCGTTTATTTCTGGTATCAATACCTTGGTTGTACCTGGCGGAAAAATGGCACTGGCGATGGAGCTTATCTGTGCGCCGCTTATTCGTCAGTTATTAGTCGAAGGCAAGATTAGCTAACGAATAGTGAGTTAACGACTCAGTTTATAGATACAAAAAGGGAGAGGCTGACTAACAGCATCTCCCTTTTGCTTATCTAAACATCATGATTTATAAAAAATCATAGCGCCAAGAACAAACTGATAAATAACGGTGACGCTAGGCTTAAAATAAAGCCACTGACAATCGCCAACGGTACATAACCATTACCACCGGATTTCTGGATCATCGGTAATGTAAAGTCCATGGCCGTCGCGCCAGCATAACCAATCGCGGTGGATGGGTATAAGCGGATCAATGATGGAATAATCAGAATAGCCACCAGCTCGCGGCCTAAATCAATAATAAACGCCGCGCCACCAAATACCGGTGATAAACCATCGGTAATTAAGATGCCTGATAACGAATACCAACCAAACCCAGACGCCAGCGCCAGACCATTGCTTAACGGTATATCAAGTAACAAGGCGGCAACCAACCCGCCAATCCAAGAACTCGTCATCATTACTAGCGCTATCTTAATGCCCCAGCTATTGAGTAATATTTCCCGTAACTGCATGCCACTGTTCCGTAACTGGCAACCAATAAACAGCAGTAATAATACCAACGCACCTTCACTGATAGTATCAATATCAATCAGCTCTGGCGAAATGAACAGACCAGTAATAAAGCCAGCGGCAATCACAAAGATTAACTGTATTGACTCTAAAATAAGATGCCATTTACTCAATGACTCACCTTCACCTTCGACTATTTTTGATAAACGTTTATCCAGTCCCCATAAGGCAAGCAAGTTAGCGGCAGACACACAAGCCAACACCGTAAAACTGTATAAGCCGATGTTCTGAATATTTTGAGCAAGGTTGTCCAGATGTGACAAGCTAATGCCCATTAAGAATAAGATCACGTACACCATTTTACTGGTGGCGACGTTGACCCAATGAATATGTTTCTGCTGCTTTAGCGCAATAAGGTAACCTAATACCAGAGGTACAATTACAATCAAAAATCCTGAATACATCTAACGTTAGTCCTACAATGATTAAGCGACGACACTTATCGCGTCAAGCGTATTAGTGAGTGTCTCAAACTGTGCAGTGCTATTAATCAATACACATACACGATCACCTTGCTGCTTACGCATTTGTGCTTGCGTAGAAAAATCAGCACTTAATAGCGGATAACGCTCGGCATCACGGCGACATAATTCAACAAAATCGGCGATACGTTCATTACAGTCATCACCGTCTTCAACGTATAAGATCACATCAGCTTGTTGCATTAAACGTAAGGATCTTAGTCGTAACAGGTCTGTTTCGTCAGGTAATTTAATTAAATAAATATCACCGTCAACATCGCCATGTGGTGTCGTTAATTGCAGGTCAAACTCTTGTTGCAATTGTTCTTTGTCGGTTGCTAGGCTCACCGCTTTAGAACTGAAGAAACGCTCCCAAAAACGACGTCGCTCTGTCACGCTACTAAATTGTTGTTTTACCCGCTCACGTTGTTCACCCGCAAAGGCACCGAGTGCTCCCAGCGTTTCGGGTAACAAAGCTTCGAGTTTTTCACGTAAATAACGGATCAATACCGGCGACAAACCACCACTGGATATCGCGATTTGTAATGGTGAACGATCGATAATAGAAGGGGTGATAAATTCACACAGTTCAGGTTGATCTGCAACATTGACTAATAAGTTACGTTCGCAGCAGTCTTGCCATACTTGTTTATTAAGCAGGGTATTGTCAGTGGTCACCCATACCATCACGTAATCACCAAGGTAATCGCGATGATAACCGTCGATGATCGCCGTAATTTTGGCATCATCACGATAACGTTGCAGCGTATCATTTAAACGCGGAGATAAAACCGTCACCTTGGCACCCGCACTCAATAACAAGTCAACTTTTCGACTTGCCACTTCACCGCCACCGACTACCAGCACGCTTTTATCATTTACATCCATAAAAATTGGCAAATACTGCATGTTACATCCATTTAAAAGTGCATAAACAGCGCTTAGTATACGGCGCAAGCTGCTGATAGTCATCAACATCACGACTATAGAAAATAATTAATTTAGTGGCATAGAAAATGCTTGTATTGGAATCTAAGAGGAATTACAGAAATAATGTCCCCCGTCAGACAATTTTTTGACAGCAGTTATTAGTAGAGGCTTTATCATGCACGAACTTAAGCAATATATTCAAAATTACAAACAGATAAACATTGCCACCACTTGGTTACTGCTTGCAGCAGCATTGGTATTGCTATTACCAAGCACGGCTCTGTCGGTATCAGGCTTAGATCTATGGGTCACGGAATACCGTGGTTATATCTCTATTATTGTCATCTCAGCGGTTGCCTATTTTATCGCATTATTGCTTGTAAAAACCGGGCAAGCGGTACTTGAGAAGCAAACCGAAACCGGCACCATGAACAAGATCCATAAAATGGTGAAGGTGATGAATACCTCTGAGCAAGCGGTGATCCGTGAATTTATTATTCAAAAGAAAGATATCATTTCACTGCCATTAGAAGCCGCAGCCGTGGCTAATTTAGTGGATAACTGTATTTTGGTACCGGCATTAAACAGTCAAGAGATCATTGGCACCGGCAGCAAAATTAAACTTTGCATTAATATTAAAGCGCGTCCGTTACTTGATCATAAAGCATTAGGCTTTCCAGCAGGTAAAATGACCGAACAGCAAGCGCTGGCATTAAAATCAGCACGCCCTGCATTTGCCAAAGAGTTTTACATTCGTCACTAAGCCGCCGCAGATATCGGCGCTCGCTAACCGATAGACACCAATACAACAAAGTACATAATTTAATGTACTTTGCTGTGTTCATGACAACGAATGATAATTATCCCGTCTTTTTACAATTGTCTATTCAGATTGCCGCCATAAACGCGTAAACTAGCCCAAAGTAATTTTATTTGACGTTCATCACTAATCATAAGCGATGAATAGTAAGAGGTAATCCGTGTCTATTAAATTTATCGCATCTTCAAAACTACCAACACCTTTTGGTACTTTCACTATGCACGGCTTCGAAGACTCAGAAACAGGCAAAGAACATGTGGCGCTAACGTATGGTGAGTTAGCGACAGACAAAGTCATATTAGGTCGTATACATTCAGAATGTTTAACCGGTGATGCCTTGTTTAGTTTACGTTGTGATTGTGGCTTTCAACTTGAAACCGCAATGAAAAATATCACCGAAGCAGGTTCTGGCTTTATTCTGTATTTACGTCAAGAAGGTCGTGGTATTGGTCTGTTAAATAAGATCCGTGCATATAATTTACAAGACTCTGGTGCCAATACGGTTGAAGCGAACGAAAAATTAGGCTTTGCTGCAGACTTACGTAATTATGCCATGTGCAAACCTATGTTAGACCACCTCGGTATTAGCAAAGTGAGGCTCATGACCAATAACCCGAAAAAATTAGCGGCGATGGAAGAATGCGGCGTTAATGTGGTGGCACGTCAGCCATTACAAGTGGGTAAGAATATGCACAATGAACATTATTTGAGAACCAAAGCTGACAAGCTTGGGCATATGATGACTGAAGAGCATTTCAAAGAAGATTAACACGACTCACATCAATAAATAATAACAGCAGACACGCGCTGCTGTTATTACCTTTCATACTGTTATTTCAAAATAATCGTTATTTTCTGTTATGCCAAAAAATCGTTATTTACTACGTTATAGTTCGCTAATACGCTCTGCTAAATAACCTTCGTAATCAGGCACTGCATATTCGTATTTACTACTGGTATGAATAGAATCAATAATGAAATCAGCCGTGGCTGGATTGGTTGCCACCGGAATATTCCACACTGCTGCTAAACGTAATAACGCTTTTACATCCGGATCGTGTGGCACTGCATTCATAGGGTCCCAGAAGAAGATCATCATATCAATCTCGCCTTCTGCAATCATAGCGCCAAGCTGTTGATCGCCCCCCATAGGTCCGCTCAACAATGCTTTAACAGGTAATTCAACGTGTTTAGTCAATAATGTGGCTGTGGTGCCAGTACCGAATAAATGGTGTTTTTGGAGAATATCAGCACGTGCTTTTGACCAAGCAATCAGATCTGACTTCATGTGATCATGGGCTACAAGCGCAATACGTTTGTTCGTTGCCATGCAACGGGTAGTTTTTTGCATCAGAGACCTACTTTTAATTTACAAATAATAACTTAAGACACAAGTTTATAAATGATAACTCAAGACAATGAGGCTGATGATACTACTAAATAAAGGAACTTACACTGATAGGAGTCCCATATCAGGTACTCAAATGCGTACCTGATATGGGGTATTCATATTACACGATCAATTTTACAGTGAATCGCGCTAGCAATTAATGGTCACCGCCACCGAGCTCTAACAAGATTGCATTACCACCCACAGCCGTAATATTAATAGTACGGGTACGCTCGGTAATAAAACGTAGGATAAAGTGGTCATCGGTGACATAAGCCAGGGCACTGCCACTCACTTCAGCAACCAGTTGTGCCAATAAACCATCTCGTGTAGACAAGGTACGGTTAAGTGTTTGCGCGGTTTTTGCATCACCGGTAAACGCCACACCCGCTACTTGCGGTGATTCAATCAGTGCCGTTAACTCTGTTTCCTCAGCGCCCTGTACCACAAGCTCCGGGATACCTGCAGCATGCAGTGTATTAAGTAACACAAACTGTAATGCCTGCTGTGCTTGCGGCAATGCTAATACCAAGGTATTACCGGCTAACAACGCCGCACTGATATGGCCAACAATGGCATTAATCGTGCTGCTTTGATCAGCATCTGTTGCGGCGACAATAAATAAACCACGTCCGGCACTGTAAAGCTCGTTCACTTCACCTGTCGGCCCTGGCATTAATTTTTCATCGCCCAATAACGTAATGGCTTGGTGTTTTTGGTATTTCGCCATTTCACCAGCCAGTTTACCTAATGCTGCTTCTTGGCTAATAATCTCAACCC
Organism: Moritella sp. PE36; assembly: GCF_000170855.1. Classification (GTDB taxonomy): domain Bacteria; phylum Pseudomonadota; class Gammaproteobacteria; order Enterobacterales; family Moritellaceae; genus Moritella. The sequence continues at coordinate 228,744 of NZ_ABCQ01000001.1, forward strand.
ATTTAGCAATCAGTTCGGCACGGGCAATTACACCCAGATCATTCCAACTCTGCCACGCACAAAGGCCAGTTTCAATCAGCTGCTGCGTCTGGACTACTTTATTTTCTACAACCATGGTTTAACTCCTTAATTTACAATGACGCAGCTTAAGCGCTAACAACTTGCTTAGTGAAACGATAAAGATAATGTGGACCACCCGCTTTTGGACCCGTACCAGATAAACCTTGGCCACCGAAAGGTTGCACACCAACAACAGCGCCAACTTGGTCACGGTTAATGTAGCAGTTACCCACTCTTATTTGACGTTCGATATCGGTATAGGTACGTTCATTACGACTGTGGATCCCCATGGTCAAACCAAAACCAGTGGCATTAATCTCGGCAATCACCTTATTTAAATCAGCGGCTTTATAACGCACGATATGTAAAATAGGACCAAACTGTTCATCTTCAAGCTGGCTAATACTGTCAATTTCAAAGGCAATAGGCGCAATAAAGTCACCAAAATTACATTCGTCACTCAAGCTAACTTCACCAACCAACTTACTTGTCTCACGCATTTTATCGATGTGCGCTTGCAGCTTTTTCTTCGCCAGTAAATCAATCACAGGGCCGACATCGGTATGATGCAGCTGTGGAGAACCAACGTGTAATTCTTGCATTGCACCTTGGATCAAAGTGGTAATTCGGTCGGCAACATCTTCTTGTAAAAACAGTACGCGCAGTGCGCTGCAACGTTGACCCGCAGACGCAAACGCAGAACGCATGACATCACGTACAACTTGCTCAGGTAGCGCAGTACTGTCAACGATCATGGTATTTTGACCACCGGTTTCAGCGATCAGCGTCGCGACGTTCGTATCTCGTTTCGCTAATGCACGGTTAATGACTTGTGCCGTTGCTGTTGAACCCGTGAATACCACACCCGCAATACGCTCGTCAGCGGTCAGTAGTGAACCAACCGCAGCACCGCCACCAGGCAGGAGATGTACCGCTTCTTTAGGCACGCCTGCTTCTAACAGTAATTCCATGGTACGCGCCGCAATCAAACTGGTTTGCTCTGCAGGTTTCGCGATAACGGTATTACCGCTGACTAATGCCGCTGCAACTTGACCAAGGAAGATCGCTAACGGGAAGTTCCAAGGACTGATACAAACAAACACACCTTGTCCCTGACGCGTTACTTGCTGAGCGATACCATCAAAACGTACTTGGTTTTTTGCTACCGAGAAGTTTTCAGTGGCTTGCATCGCGTAGTAACGACAGAAATCAACCGCTTCACGCACTTCATCTAGACTGTCGTGAATCGTTTTACCGGCTTCTTTATGGCATAACGCCACTAATTCAGCTAAGTTCGCTTCCAGTAAATCGGCAACCTTATTTAAACATGCCGCACGCTCTGCCACTGGTACTGCAGACCATGTTGGGAAGTAATCCGCCGCGGTATCTAACGCTGTTGTTACTTCTGCAGGTGTTGACCACAATACTTGACCCACGTGAATACGACGATCGTAAGGGGCACTGACTGGTTTAGCGTTGGCTAATTCAGTGGTGATCACTTGCCCATTTACCACCGGCGCAGCTTGCCAGGTTTTTTGCATCTGTAAGCTTAGCTCGGTATTAAACGGCGTGATCTCACTGATGATATCAACATTGATGTTGCATGAGTTTTTACGCCCGGCAAAGATCTTAGTCGGTAATGGAATTAAACTGTTATGTAATGTCGGACGACTATCTAGGGTATCAACCGGATGTTCTGTTAATTCCGTAATCGGACAATCGGCATCAACCAAACGATGTACAAACGAGCTGTTGGCACCATTTTCTAATAAACGGCGAACCAAGTATGGCAGCAAGTCTTTATGGCTACCCACTGGCGCGTAAATACGGACATTTATCCCATAGATCGCTAATGCGTGGTTATACAGCGCATCACCCATGCCGTGTAAACGTTGGAATTCAAATTCTTTATGCTCTGCCATGGTCGCAATTGCTGATACGGTGTGCGCATTGTGACTGGCAAACTGTGGATAGATACAACCGCGGATTTGTTCACTTAACAAGAAGCGCGCACACGCAAGATAGGCAACATCAGTTGCTTCTTTGCGGGTATAAACCGGGTAAGCATCATAACCATTTTGCTGTGATAGTTTAAGTTCAGTATCCCAATAAGCACCTTTCACTAAGCGCAGCGGAATCACATCACCCTGCTCTTTTGCTAATGCCGCAAGCCAAACTAGTGTCGGCAAGGCACGCTTAGAATAAGCTTGTACCACGATACCGAATTGACCCCAACCTTGCAGTTTCGGATGACGGTAGAGTTTTTCAAATAATGCGAGAGATAACTCTAAACGATCTGCTTCTTCCGCATCGATAGTAATGCCAACATCTAAATCACGTGCACGTAATAGTAGTTCTAATACCGTGTCGTGCAGTTCTGTCATCACGCGCGCTTCGTTAGCCACTTCATAACGCGGGTGCAATGCAGATAACTTAATTGAAACCGTTGGCGAAGGCGTTTTGTCGTTGCCGTAAGTATTCTTACCCACCGATTCGACGGCTTTGATGTAATCATTAAAATATTTTTTCGCATCGGCGGTGGTTAATGCCGATTCACCCAACATATCAAACGAATAGGTAAAACCTTTATCGCGAAATGAACGGCTATTTTTTTGCGCTTCAACAATGTTACGACCCAATACAAATTGGTGTCCCATGATCTTCATGGCTTGGTTCATTGCTTGACGAATGATCGGTTCAGACACTTTATTCACTAAACGGCTAATGGTGCTGCTCACCGATTTAGTGTCTTTGCGATCCATGCTGACCACTTTACCGGTCAGTAATAATCCCCAAGTGGATGCATTCACAAATGTTGAATCAGAATTCTTTAGGTGTGATTTCCAATCTGCGACGCTTAATTTGTCACGAATTAAAGCATCTGCAGTGGCCGCATCCGGAATACGCATCAATGCTTCAGCAAGACACATCAACAAGATACCTTCTTTGGTATCTAGGCTATATTCCAATAACAAGGCATCAATCATTTGGATGGCTTGTTTATCAGCGCGCACGCGTTCAATTAACACAGTGGCATTGGTGGTGATCTGAGATTTTTCTTCTGCAGATGGGCGTGCCATTGGTAGCAATTCTGCTAACCATTTTGACTCATCAACCATATACAAAGGAGATATTAACTGCCAAAGTTCATCCAGTGGACGATCTATAAACGACGGAGAAAGTGCATCTAACGCTTTAAACATACCAGGGTCCTCTTAACTTACGAAATTTAATGCTGCGAGAGTGTTACATTAAAGATACGAAAATAATATGAGTTAGTTAGCAGAAATAGAAAGAAAATGCGCTTTATATAAAATAATTAGTACTTCACTTCAGTTTATGCGGCAATTTAAGACCAAATGCCGCATAAAAATCAGAAAACTAGTCTTTATGGTAAGCGTTGTAAGGATAGAAGGTGGCGGCTAACAAGACAAGCTGTGACCAGCAATAGTATTTTTATAGTCCAGATAGGCGCAAAATAGATGGCTAATAACATCGCCAACCACATACTAGAAAGTGAACTCCAGAGTTGTTTTTTACTGATGCCTTTACGTAATAGGTAATTGGTTAAGTATGGTCCGAGATAGCGATGATTAAACAGCCACAACTGTAATTTTCGTGAAGAACGACTAAAACACGCCGCCGCCAACAATAAAAATGGCACCGTCGGTAATAAAGGTAAAAAAATACCCAGCACACCAAGCGTAACAGCAAGACAGCCAGCACACAGCAATAATGCCCGCCATGGCTGCGACACTAAAAAGTTTTCAGCAATGATAGGTTCACTAGCCATACCGTCAAACTCAGTTGTACTTGGTTTGGTCGAAGATTTATTCATCATCGTTTTGTCACCTCTTTATTAGCAATAAACAGCTGTATTGTTATGCACCATACCTCATCATAAAGCAGCGCAGGCATTGAATACTAGTTTAGTTACTATTTTAATACTGGCGAGTCCCCACTAAATTGAGGAATATTAATATTAAGGAGGGATTTCACCGCAGTTCGAGAACAAATGATGCAGTCAAAAAATCTGGGCCATCAGACTTAAATCAAAACCTGATAGCCCAGCAAACACAAATGTAAATTACTCAATTCCCATCAATAATCGCGGTAAAAATAGTGCGAGGTCAGGAACAAAAGTCACCAGTATAACCATAGGTAAATGACCAAAGAACAATAGCTTAACTGTAGGTACAATATATTTATTAAGTGGTAATTTCGCGACGCCTCCAGCCATATAGAGCATGGGGGCGCAAGGGGGAGAAACATTACCCAGTCCAAGGTTTACGCCAACGATAGCAGCAAAATGAATAGGGTGAATACCAAGGGCCTCCACGACCGGCAAGAAAATAATCGCCGCTAATACACCACCAGAAATATCATCGACAATCATCCCAATAAGCAATAGTAATAAATTGATAATCAATAGAATAACGAGCTTGTTATCCGATATTGTTAACAAGGCTTCGGCAAGCTGTTTGGGAATTTGCTCAAGGATCATTGCTCGACTCATAATAAACAAGAAGAACAGCACCGCCATAATGGATCCTGTCATAGTAACAGCCCTCACAGTGGCACTGCCTAAGGTTTTAAATGTCAGTCCCTTGTAGACCATCAAACTTACCGGTATCGCATAAATAACCGCAATTGCGGCTGCCTCAGTTGGCGTAGCAATGCCACTGTAAATAGCACCTAAAATAATGATTGGCATCAGCAATGCAAAGAATGCATTGTATCCCGACTTAGCTACACCGCGAACCGCTTGGGCAAAAGGGAGAGCAGGTTCGACTTTTATAGAGGTATCATTACGTAAAAACCAGAAATTCAAGCCGCAGTATATTAGCGTTAGCATGATGCCAGGAATAATCGTCGATAAAAAAGCAGCGCCGACAGACAGTCCTCCGGTAATCGAAAAAATAATCATCGGGATACTTGGCGGAATTAACAACGCAAGTACCGAAGAACAGGCAACCAAAGCCGTCGCATGTCCCTCTGGATAACCCTCTCTAACCATCCGCGGGATCATGATTTGTCCGATCGCGGCAATCGCCGCCGATGAACTGCCTGAGATCGCGCCAAAAAGCGCACAGGTCAACACGGTTACAGCACCCAGACCACCCTTAAGGCGACCAACGATTGAATTAACAAAATCAAGTAAACGTTCTGAGATCCCGCCTTCAGCCATTAGGATCCCAGCTAAAATAAACAGTGGCAACGCTAACAGCGCAAAACCACTCGCGGTATTAAAGCCATGGGTGACTAAAAATGAAATATCATTACCGGTAGCATAGGTAAATAAAATAGCGCCAATACCAAATGAAAATGCTACCGGAATTTCAGCTAATAACAAAATAACTATGACTAGCATAGATAAAAAGAAGATAACCATAATGCTAGTCCTTACCGTTGATTAAAGATTGATGCATAGGAGCTTTCGGTTGGCGTTTAGCCGCTAACATAGCGCGGAAATCTGTCACTGCATGCAGTAAGAAATAGCTCGCCATCATCAAAAAACCAAAGATCATGCTGCCACTCCAGAGTCCTTTAGGCCATTGTAAATACAGACTCATGCGTCCTTTTTCAATCATATATAATCCGTATTTAGTCGCGTAATAACCAAAAATACAGGCGGCAAAGGCACAAATAACCGAGCCGATAAAGCGGATCATTTCAATTTTAAACGGGTCGCTAACAACGAGGCTAACGATACCGCCGTGAATGTGTGACCGCTGCTTAGTGGCATAGCCCATACCGAGAAAGTATATCCATACCGCCATTAAAATTGCAGCTTCTTCTATTCCCGCAAAAGGAGAATCAAACGCATAACGCATGATGACTTGGGCGAACATTAATATGGCGAGTCCGAGACCGCTAAAGATCATCGCCACTTTGAGACAGGAATCGAGCAAAAATTCAAACCGCTGCAGCACTGATTTTTTTACTTTACCTGGGGAGTCAACCTGCGGTGGTAGACTAGCGGATGCTAATTTGCTGGGATTCATAAAAATATCCTCTTACATCTGGAGGTTTTTGGGCCAGGTCATGTGATTACGGACCTGAACCCAGATTAGGCATAATAAGGAATTACTAAATACCAGCTATCTCACGCATCATGTTCATGATATCGCTACCGACTTTTTTCTCCATGTATGGCCATTCTTTTGCGTACAGGATATCTTTAGCTTTAGTCAGCTCTTGGTCTGATAATTCAATAACTTTAATCCCATTATCGCGAACCTTGTCTAAGAATCCGTTATCGAGCGATTCCGCTTCCTGCCAAGCCCATTTGAGTGTTGCATCCGCTGCCGCTTGCATTTTATTTCTCTCGGCCGCTGGAAGATCTTCCCACCAATCTTTATTGACTAACCAGAAAGCATGCTCAAAATAATCTCGGGTTAAAATGTAAGCTTCTAACACATCACGCATCTGGTAGATTTCAACTGCCGGACCAAACGCTCGACCATCTACCGTACCGAGTTGCAGAGCTGTATACAGCTCAGAATATGGCATAGGAACCGCAGCAAAACCCCAGTTTTTAAAACGTTCAATCGCGAGTGGAGATGGGATCACCCGCATTTTTATGCCTTTTGCATCTTCAGGAAAGTTGGTCGGAATTTTGTCGACACCTTTGCGGATAGTAATAGAACCAAAACCGGTTGGAATAGTACCGAGGGCCACGAGATCCAAATCGGCAAAAATATCATTGTACACATCTAACATCGGGCCACCTGGGCCGTAAACTTTACGTGCACTTTCCCAGTCATCAACCACATAACCTAGCCAAGTCAGATCGAGTCGGCCATCAAATTCAGACGCGCCATAAGTAATCGTCATGGGAATAACACCCATCATCGTTTGCTCAAACTGCGAGGTCCAGTCACCTAAATCACCGCCAGGATGATAATCGGCTGTATAAGCAGAGCCTTGTTCTTTCATTTGTTCGATAAATTTTTGGGAAGTCTGGTGAAAGATATGCTCGGTGTTATAAGCCTGGGCAAAAATAAACTCATCACCAGCGATAGCAGTATTGGCTGCCGACACACTCAACACAGCGGCAAAGCTACAAGCAGTAATAAGTTTATTTTTAGTGATTTTTGTTTTATTCAACATAATATCAATCCTCTATTTTAGGTTTTATAAGCCTTACTTTAGAATGATTGTCATTCCAACTTAGGCGAGGTCAAACTGATTCTGCTCCGCTTTATAGTTTATATAAATCCAAGAGATCTTATCTAAAGTTAACCATTTGTTAACCTAATGAGGCCGATATGTTTATTGGTTGTTTAACCACCTGAAATTAACCTAATAAACTTAATTATGATTAACATGTAGATTTTTACATCTAAATTAAAGCTTCCAGCAAACTATTACTCTGACACGATTGAAGTCACAAGAATGAAAAAGCGCCTGACGTGCGCTTTATACTCATCAATTTTGAATATGCTTGGATATAACAATAGGATTTTGGAAGGGGTTATTTCACCGCAGTATTATCGAGTAGCTCCATAAAAGTATCTAAAATAATATTTGAACGGCTACTTTTTCTGGTCACTGCCGAGTAGCTGCTGGTGATGCGAAATCTATCCGGTTTTATTGCTCGAACCTTGCGATCTGTCACCCATTGCCGAGCCAAGTGATCGGGTAAATAACCGATGTAACGTCCAGTAAGAATCAAAAAAGCGATACCTTCACGATCAGTGGCGCTTGCCGTGCTATTGAGCTTCTGTAGCGACTGCTTAATTTCAGGTGTCTGTTGATAAGACAGTACCACCGCATCAGACTTTGAGATCATCGCGTTGGTAAGCTGTGTATCGTCGAGATTAAAAAATGGATGATCTTTACTGCAATAGAGGAACGATTCTTCCTGATATAACGGATAGTAATTGAGACCAGGTAATAATCGTAGTTCAGGAACCGCACCGACATGTAACCGACCATCAAGCACATTGATCTCAATTTGATCCGGCGGCATCATCTTAATGTTAATGTGTATTTCAGGCCCCAAATCTTTTAGCGCCATAAGCGCATCAGTCAGTCTCATGTGTTCGATGGTGGTCAGATTATCGGTAATACCGATATTAAGTTCGCCTTTAAGTTGCTCATTAATCGCGTTGACCTGAGTCCGGAATGTTTCTAATGCGATCAGTAACTCAAGCACCGACTGATAAACCTCAGCGCCTTCTTCGGTCAAAGAAAAACCGGTACGACCACGCTGACAAAGTTTTAAATTAAGTCGTTGTTCAAGATCAGAAATAGCAATGCTGATTGCGGGACGACTAATATTTAATTCGACCTCAGCGGCTGAAAACCCGCCACAATCCACCACGGTTTTGAATATCCGTAATGTCCGTAGATCTATATTACTGACTTGGCCTGTGAAACCTCGCTTTTTAATCGTCATATCTCACCAATAGGTAAATAAATGCTTAATAAAAATTAATCACGTTAAGATTTATTAAAGTTATCAGTCGATAAAGTTGGAGTCAATATCTACTCAGGGTAACCAGTAAGCGGATGTGATATCGGTAATAAAAGCGGTTTAATGAGGATGTTATTGAAAGATGAAAGTGTAGCCAAAACATGAATTAACATGTCGTTAGAATGCGGCTTAACATTGATTAAGCCGCGCTGATGCTGTTGCAAGTAATTAACTAAGCAAACGCGAAACTTGCGCCTTCGCGAACGCCACTTGACGGCCAGCGTTGAGTGATCGTTTTACGTTTAGTGTAAAAACGTACACCATCGGGACCGTAGGCATGTAGATCACCAAACAATGAGCGTTTCCAGCCACCGAAACTATGATAAGCAACTGGCACTGGTAATGGAACGTTAATGCCAACCATACCCACCTGGATATTATCCGAGAAATAACGCGCAGCCTCACCATCACGGGTAAAGATACAGGTACCATTACCATACTCATGATCGTTAATTAACTGCATCGCCTCTTGCATGGTTTTAACCCGCATCACCTGCAATACCGGACCAAATATTTCAGCCTCGTAACTGTCCATTTCAGGAGTAACACCATCAATTAAGGTGGCACCAACAAAGAAGCCATTTTCATAACCTTTAACCACAGGCTGGCGACCATCAACAACAATCTTTGCACCCTGATTTTCGGCGCTGGTGATATAACCCTCTACTTTGTCTTTATGTGCCTGAGTAATTACCGGGCCAAAATCATTGCTCGCGTTGTCATAAGCGCCAACACGAAGATCTTTCATCGCTACAGCCATTTTTGCCACTAACGAATCAGCTGCTGCATCACCGACGGCGACAGCGACTGATAGCGCCATGCAACGCTCTCCTGATGAACCAAATGCCGCACCGAGCAATTGATTTACCGCGTTATCCATATCGGCATCGGGCATAATGATGGCGTGATTTTTAGCGCCACCGAGGGCCTGACAGCGTTTACCATTGGCACTCGCTGTGCTGTAAATATACTCGGCAATCGGCGTTGAACCCACAAAACTGACCGCTTTGACTCGCTCGTCATTTAATAAAGCATCGACGGCTTCTTTATCGCCGTTAACCACATTCATCACACCATCAGGTAGGCCTGCTTCTTTTAACAGTTGGGCGATGAATAGGGTTGAACTTGGATCTCGTTCTGATGGTTTCAGGATAAAACAGTTACCACAAACAATCGCCAGCGGGAACATCCACATTGGTACCATTGCTGGGAAATTAAATGGCGTAATACCGGCAACGACACCTAAAGGCTGAAACTCACTCCAGCAATCGATATTAGGGCCAACATTTTTGCTATGTTCACCTTTAAGTAACTCAGGTGCACCACAGGCGTACTCGACGTTTTCAATTCCGCGTTGCAGTTCACCTGCCGCGTCGTGAGATATCTTGCCGTGCTCTTCACCGATTAATCTACAAATAGTATCGGCATTTTTTTCTAATAATTCTTTGAAGCGAAACATAACCCGTGCACGTTTTATTGCTGGGGTATTTCGCCATTGTGGGAAGGCGGCTTCAGCTGCCGAAATTGCCTGTTCAACCGTTTGTTTTGACGCTAAAGCAACTTTTTTTTCTGCTTGGCCTGTTGCAGGGTTAAAGATATCTTGAGTACGGGTATTATCACTAATATTAGTTTCTACCATTTCACCATTGATTAAATGACCAATTACGTTATTCATATAAATTCTCCACTCGAGGTTATTAAGCCTCACAATTAAATTGTTTAAACTATTTCGTTAAAGGTCTCGCCAAGGGCATTAATCAACGAATCAATTTCTTCACGTTCACTGGTAAATGGCAGGCCAAGCTGAATAGTTGCACCGCCATAACGTACATAAAATCCTTTCTGCCACATTTTCATCGCGATTTGATAAGGACGTAATCCTGGTTCTCCCGCTATTGGAGCGATAGTAAAACCAGCGGCAAAACCATAATTACGAATATCGGTAACGTGTTTACAACCTCTAAGGCTATGGACCATTTCTTCAAAATAAGAACTATGATCCTTAACACGTTCAATTAATTTATCTTTTTGTAAAATTTCTAACGCAGCAAGCCCCGCAGCACAGGCAACTGGATGGGCGGAATAGGTATAACCATGCGGGAATTCCAGCATGTATTCAGGACCGCCGTGTTCCATAAAGGTGTCATAAATTTCTTGCTTGGCGATAACTGCGCCCATTGGAATGGTGCCATTTGTCATCTGCTTCGCGACATTAATAATATCAGGAGTGACACCGAAGGCTTCCGCACCGGTATTTGCCCCCATGCGACCAAAGGCGCAAATAACTTCGTCAAAAATCAATAGAATATTGTGCTGGTCGCAAATTTCACGTAAGCGGTTCAAATAACCCACTGGCGGCGGAATAACCCCGGCAGACCCAGCCATTGGCTCTACGATAACCGCCGCAATATTCGAGGCATCGTGCAAAGCAACTAAATCGAGTAAGTCATTGGCAAGCTCATACCCGGTTTTCGGCTGGCCTTTGACAAAAGTATTTTCGCTTTGCATTGTATGACGTAAATGATCAGCCTCTACCGCGGGGCCATATAACGAACGGTTAGCAGCGATACCGCCGACAGAGATCCCACCAAAGTTAACACCGTGATAACCCAAGCCTCGACCTATTAATTTGGTCTTGCTGCCCATGCCCTTTTTACGCCAGTATGCACGCGCCATTTTTAACGAGGTTTCAACTGCTTCAGAGCCAGAGCCGGTATAAAAAACGCGATTTAGCCCTTTTGGCATAAATTCGACGATTTTCTCCGCCAGTTCAAATGACTTTGGATGTCCAAATTGAAATGCAGGTGCATAATCCAATTGTTTTATTTGTTTACTCACCGCTTCAGTAATTTCCGGACGGCTATGACCAACACCACAACACCATAGGCCAGATAAACCGTCAAAAATTTTCCGACCGTCGGCATCAGTATAATAATTCCCCTCTGCTGAGACGATTATGCGTGGATCTTTTTTAAACTCACGGTTTCCAGTGAAGGCCATCCAGTGGGCATCGAGTTGTGCTTGGCTGATGCCATGCGTCGCTTGGTTGTTCATCTTTCACCTCAGCATATATAAGAGTTAGACTTAAGAATCAAACTTAAGATGTTGTTATTATCAACACTGGGTCAGATTAATAAATCTATAATTATTGAACCTTGATTAAGTAAATGGTTAAGTAAATGGTTACCTTATTGAGCTGAGTTGATATTGGAGTTAACTCAAGACTACGAGCATAGTGAGGTGAAACAACTTTTCATGACCAAAAAGTCTGGTGATTAAATCGATTTTCAATTTAGAATAAGCGGGATATTTTCAATAACCTGATGCGGGAAATACTTAAAAATATAAGCATGTAGAATATGGTGTGAAGTCGCGGTCCTAATATTAAGACACCTCAATTTCGTGGGGAACCGTCCGATTTTAATAATAAAAAAGCAGGAAAACTTAGCTTTTTCACGACGATAAAGAAGCGCATAGATACAATCAACACCATACAGATAAGTGCCGCTAGTGTTATATCAATATTTAAGTTAACCAATACAATATACAGGCAACAACCTAAAATAATCGGAGTTGCATACAGCTCAGTATTATTAAACAAGGTTTGGCGATGCGCGAGAATATCCCGTAATACTCCACCAAATATGGCTGTAACCAACCCCATAGAGACTGACACATAAGCCGCGTAACCGCCGCTGTATAATTGTTGCGTAACTAATATCGAGAATAGCGATACGCCGATGGTATCAAACATAATAATAAGTTTGTTGAGGCGATTTTTACGGATGTGAGTAATCGTGAAAAAGCCAATGACCGCACTGATCAATGCAGTCCAAAAATAACTGGGATCACGGATCCAAAAGATGGTCTCGGCAGACAAAATAAGATCGCGTAAGGTGCCACCGCCTAATGCAGTGATCCAACCGAGCATCATGATACTGACTATATCTTTACCGCGATTAGACTCGACCAATACCCCACTGAGCGCAAACGCAACAATGCATACCATTTCTAGGCTATAGACCAACATTTGCAACTCCTTGTCGCGCCAAACTCACTATGTGCATACAAACTCACTACCTGAATATAAGTACCAGACAAGCTAGCAGTCTACCCAGTGACTCCATTCATTAGCAACCATAACGACAACTATTTTAGTCAAATTGCGCGCTCTGTTCATGCTGTCAGTCAACGGTTCTGATGGCCAAAACAACAAAACCCCAGCAAGCTGAGGTTTTATTATCATTAATATTTACAAGCGGCTTTGTAAATAACCTATATTTACATGATGCGTATTAACGATTGAGCAAAGTATAAGCGTCCGTGTATTTGGTTTTATTATTTTGCACCGTATCCGCGGGTGACAACACAACAGAAACCAAATCTGAAGCTGCATGTTCATACATGAAGAATGTTTGTAAATCAGCCGTTAGTGTATCAGCCGATAATACCGCGATAGTTAGATTAGTCGCATCCAGCTCCGGGTTGTCTAAGTTAGCCAATGCAAGATCTGGAATGATCACATCACCACCGCTTGTTACTTCACTGTAAATAACATGATTTAATGTATTCGAACTGTCATAAAGAATGTCATATTCACTTCTTTGTAAGCGCGTTAATGTAGAATCAATACCCTGTGCTTGAAACATAAAATTGGACGCTACGTTATTAATGACAGGATCGTCATTACTGAGCGTTAACTCTGTTGGTAGGTTAACGTCTAATGAGACAGGTAGTAATTCATCATTGTGTCTGAAGTTCCAATTTGAGGTTGTTATACCTGCAGCGTTATAGCTCCAATTCGTTTCCGTATCTACGTAAACAAAACCAGTCGTCACCCCCGTGGCCGCAACAAATGTTGCATCAATCCATGGGTAACTGTAATTACCTCGATTTAATCGTACCGATAACGTATTAAGCTCATTAGGATTTAATCCGATGGTCCAATTATGAGTAGAGAAAGTTACACCAGATAAAGGCGTTGGATCCTTATACTGAACAGAGGTTAGCGTTGAGACAAACGCATAGTCAACTAATAAACCGTTATTATAAGCGCGTACTAGTACATCTTCATTATTTAATACACTGACTTCTTTACTCGTAGAAATATCGGCAGCAAGTTCACTCTGCGATGAGTTAAAAGCATAAGCATTCGCGGGAATAGCCGTAGTATGCACCGAAGCATAGCCTGAATCTGACGTTGCTTTTTTGTTCGCGGTATAACAAGAAACATCACCTTGATTTCGGTTCACGTCAATAATAAGATCACCCAGTAATGATTTCTGGATTGATAATACTTTGTAGAACGTATCTGTATCACTCGGCGAATCAATAACGGATATATAACCACCATCAGCTACGTTATTTTCAGCAATACTTAATATACCTGCAGCTGTAATTGCAGATGATAAATCTTCGACGAACTCGCCATTTTCATCATACATTTTAACAGTGACATCGGTTGCTAATTTTGCATATGTTTCTTTGCCTACCGTCTGACCGTCAACATCAAACAGAGTACAACTAGCAGAACCTGTACCTTCATCTCGTTCTACTAATTGCACAAACTGAAACGTATATTTAGTGATTGGTGTAGAACCGGAACCTGAACCAGAGTTACTACTATCACTGCCACCGCTGCCGCAGCCTGATAGCAGTACACTTGCCAACACTGAAGTTATTATTGATTTTCTCATTTTCGATTCCTTGATCACACCGTCAAAATATTGGTTATTTCGTTTTTAATGCAATAAAAATGCCAATTTTAATACTAACGGGGGCCAGATGTTGAGGTCGATTGATATTGATTAATTCATAATAAAAGTCTGTATTGAAAACAATAAAACCCCAGCAAGCTGAGGTTTAAATATTTAGTCAATCAGAGCATAAACGAGAATTGTATGACTAATTAGACGTCAGCATATTGAGAATAGACGCATCGACATCATTGATATAAACACCTTCACCATAGATCCAGCCCCAAGGAGAAAAATACTGCGTATAGGAGATCTTTTCCTGCTCTTCACGTATGGCATTAACGTTAGAGTAATAATAATAACGAGAATAACCACCATTCGCTCTGGTCACCGCTTCGATATGTAAAAGCTGATAGAGCTTTACACCATTAATGTCCATGATCTCTTTGACATTCTGATAACGCAATACAGAATTATTAATGGATTCAAGTAAGATATAATGATCCGTAAACACAAAAATGTAATTATCATTGTTTTTATTAATTTGATGTATTCTTTCAATAGCCAGCGACTGCGCGTCTAATAATGCTAACTCACCGTCAAGATATTGTTGATAATAACCGGTGATAATAGAGCCGATAAACTTAATGCGGGGTTCCAATGCACATCGACGTTGTTCGATAACATTATTACGGACATACAAAAAATAACTGGTACTTAACGCGATAAATAGCAAAGACAGTGTCCCTGCGACCAATAGCAATTTTTTTTCTAGTGATATTGTTTTTAACATTAATTAACTTAATGAACATTCACATCCCTATTAGTTCAACCTTCTGTTGAGAATAATAACGCAATCATACAGGACAAATATATAAATCTAAATAGTAAACACATGAAAGATACAACCTACCTACAAACCTTTACATAACAGTATATTACTCTAAATTTCGAGCCAGTTAATATAACGTTCATTATGCTTAAAACCACGATCTATTGTCATCTCGCTTTCATTAAACTGTCATAAATAACAACCATAGCTGTCACAAAACAGACATAACATACACAACGAACTTACTCACCTGTCTAGGAAGATAGAGATAATGAAAACGTTGCTAACCAGTACTACATTAATCGCAAGTTTGATGACAACGGCCGTTAATGCCAATGACAATCTTGATTCAATTATTGTCGCTGCAAAAAAAGAAGGCGCTGTATACAGTGTCGGCATGCCAGATAGCTGGGCGAACTGGAAAGATACTTGGGTTGATCTGAGTAATATCTATGGTTTAAAACACCAAGATACTGATATGAGTTCAGCACAAGAAGTGGCTAAATTTGCAGCCGAAAAACACCATGCAACCGCAGATATCGGTGACGTTGGTTTTGCTTTTGCACGTGTAGCCGTGAAACAAGGTGTAACACAAGCATATAAACCAAGTACCTGGGACAGCATTCCAAATTGGGCTAAAGATCAAGACGGCCACTGGGCACTTGCTTATACCGGCACCATCTCATTTATCTCGAATAATAATTTAGTCAAAAATCCGCCAAAATCATGGGACGACATTCTAACAGGTGATTATAGAGTCACTGTTGGTGATGTGGGCATCGCATCACAGGCGAATAATGCCGTGCTTGCGGCTGCATTTGCCCACGGTGGTAGTGAAAAAAATCTGAAACCAGCAATTAAGTTTTTCGCCGAATTGGCCAAACAAGGTCGCCTATCCCTTAATGATCCCGGTTTAGCTAATCTTGAAAAGGGCGAAGTTGAAGTCGCTATCCTTTGGGACTTTAATGCCCTGAGCTATCGCGATAAAATTGATCGTAATCGTTTCACGGTATCGATACCACAAGACGGTTCGGTTATTTCAGGTTACACCACCATCATTAATAAATATGCCCAAAACCCCAATGCCGCAAAGCTGGCGCGTGAATACATCTTCAGTGATCAAGGCCAAATCAATTTAGCCAAAGGTTACGCGCGTCCAATTCGTGACAATGTGACTTTACCAGCGTCAATCCAAGCGAAGTTATTACCGGCTGAGCAATATAGCAATGTGCACCCGGTAACAAATTTTAAAGCATGGGAAAAAAGCACCCGTAAGCTACCTCGTCAGTGGCAAGAAAACGTACTGATCCATATTAAATAGCAAAACATCCATATCAAATAACGAGAATTCAATGAACAATAAAGTCATACTTGTTGTTCTCGATGGTCTTAATCATCAAGTAGCCCGTGATTGCATGGGTTACTTGAATGCATTAATCGAACAAGATCGAGCGACACTTTATCCGGTTATCAGTGAACTACCATCCCTGTCGCGCCCGCTGTACGAGTGTTTATTAACGGGCGTAACACCAGCACAAAGTGGCATAGTGAATAATGATATTGTTCGTCTATCTCACCATAGCAGTATATTTAGTCTAGCCAAACAAGCCTCACTCACCACGGCAGCGGCTGCTTACCATTGGATGAGCGAGCTATATAACATCGCCCCTTACAATGCCGTGCGTGATCGCTTTACCCAAGATCCAAGCTTGAATATTCAACATGGTTGTTTCTATCACCTAGACCATTACCCTGATGAAATGTTGTTTTTGGACGCAGAGAATATACGCCAACAGCACCAGCCAGATTTCTTACTGATCCACCCGATGAACATCGATGATGCTGGGCATAAATTTGGATTGGATTCGAGCCAATACCGTAATTCCGCGCGTCGTGCCGATATCATCTTGTCTAACTATGTGGATGTTTGGTTACAAGCGGGCTATCAGATCATGATCACCAGTGATCACGGCATGAATAATGATAAGTCACATGGCGGCATCTTACCTGAAGAACGCGCGGTGCCTTTATTTGTGATTGGTGACGGTTTTAGCCACCAGCCTGCAACAATGAAACAAACGGATATTTGCGGCAACGTTTGCCAATTATTGGGGTTAACCAGCCATGATAAATCCTACAATCGGGATCTATTAATAAACAAGCCAGATCGATTGATCAAACAATCCAGATCGATTAATCAAGTTGTTGAAAGAGCGTAAATAAAGCTATGAACACTGTTTCTGTCCCTGTTACTCAAGTAACAACCACAAAGCCAAACCATAAGCGTTTGGCATTAACGAAGTTCAAACCAGCATTAATCTTACTGCCGTTTGCGCTGCTATTTTTTATGTTCCAAATTGCCCCTATGTTATGGGTGTTGGTCAACAGTTTCATTTATGAAGAAGCATTCAGCTTCGAAAATTATCAAGAGATCTTTGATTCAGCGTTTATCTTACAAGGATTTACCAACAGCCTGTGGTTAGCGATTACCTCTAGCTTAGTGGGTATTATCATTGCCGCATGTTTCGTTTCATCGCTGCGCCGCTTTGATTCAGGATTACGCGATTGGATCATTTCGTTTACCAATATGACCGCCAACTTTAGCGGTGTTCCTCTGGCCTTTGCGTTTATTATTATTCTTGGTTTTAACGGCGCGCTGACATTACTGCTGAAAAAATACGGCATTATTGACGACTTTAATTTATATGGTCAATGGGGACTGCTGGCCATTTATATCTATTTTCAAGTACCACTCGCCGTGCTACTGCTGTATCCGGCATTTGATGCGTTAAGTGACGATTGGCAAGCGGCATCCGCATTGCTGGGCGCGAAAACCTGGCAGTTCTGGCGCTACATAGCCCTGCCAGTCTTATCACCCGCCTTACTCGGTACCTTTATTATTTTGATTGCAAATGCCATGGGGGCATACGCCAGTGTTTATGCGTTAACGTCAGGTAACTACAATGTCATCACCGTGCGTATTGCCAGTTTAGTATCGGGCGATATTTTTCTAGAGCCTAATCTAGCCGCTGCCATTTCGGTGTTACTCATCTTATTGCTGGCGTTTATTACCATCATTAACCAAATGCTTATTGGCCGGAGTTATCATGCAAAACGCTAATGCTGCGTCGATCCATAAATTCGTTGTCTATGGCACCGTGACGTTATTATTCATCCCTATCCTCGCGACGTTTATTTATTCGATATCCTCTAGTTGGGGCGCGACGATTTTACCCAATGGTTTCACTGCCGGTTGGTATAGTCAGTTATGGCAAGACCCGCGGTTTATTGCCGCATTTGGTCGCTCACTGTTTGTTTGTATCTGCGCATTGATATTAAGTAGTGTGTTGATCATTCCTGCGATCTTTGTGGTGTTTTATTATTTCCCTAAATTAAATGGGCTGATGAATGTACTAATCTTACTGCCCTTTGCCGTGCCGCCTGTGGTGTCATCCGTGGGTTTACTGCAAATATATGCCGATAGTTCCATTCAAATTGTCGGTACACCATGGATCTTAATCGGCACCTATTTCACCATTGCCCTGCCATTTATGTATCGTGCCATCGCCAACAGCTTTGAAGCGATTAATTTAGCCGACCTGATGGATGCAGCACACTTACTGGGTGCCAGCACCGCGCAAGCATTCTTTATGGTTGTGTTACCTAATTTGAAGAAAGGGTTATTTGCCTCACTGTTTTTATCTTTCTCGTTCTTATTGGGTGAATTTGTATTTTCGAACATCTTGGTGGGTACGCGTTATGAAACCCTGCAAATCTATTTATATAATATGCGCCAGACCAGTGGTCACTTCACCTCAGCGTTAGTAATGACTTACTTCGCATTTATTTTTATTTTCACTTGGTTGGCCAGCCGTATTAGCCGAGGAGCTCCATCATGAGTTTTGTTACTGTAAAAAACCTGCAAAAAAGCTTTGGTAGTAATACCGTATTTTCAGATATTAACTTCAGCATCAAAGAAGGTGAATTTGTTACCTTACTCGGCCCCAGTGGTTGTGGTAAATCAACCTTGTTACGCAGCCTTGCCGGTCTGAATAACGTCGAAGCAGGCGAAATATGGGTGGGAGACCAAAATATTACTCATTTAGCGCCACAAAAAAGAGACATAGGTATGGTGTTTCAATCTTATGCTTTATTCCCAAATATGACGGTGGTAAATAACATCGCCTTCGGTTTAAAAATGAAGAAACTGAGCAAAGATGAAATAAACAAACAAGTGGCTCGCGTTATCGAATTGGTCGAACTAAAAGGCAAAGAACACCAGTATCCGCATCAATTATCAGGCGGCCAAAAACAGCGTGTGGCGTTGGCGAGAGCATTAGTGGTACAGCCAAAAATATTATTACTTGATGAACCACTGTCAGCATTGGATGCCCGTATTCGTAAGCACTTACGCCAACAAATTTGTGATATTCAAAAAGAACTTAACCTCACTACGGTATTTGTGACTCATGATCAAGAAGAAGCCATGACCATGTCTGATCGTATCTTTTTAATGAATGAAGGGTCGATAGTACAACAAGGCAGTGCGGAGCAAATATACACCCAACCACACAATGAATTTGTAGCCGGGTTCATGGGTAATTATAATTTATTGTCGCCGCAACAAGCGCAAGATGTGCTTAATATGCAAATCAATGGCAAACTGGCGATTCGCCCAGAATCAATTTATGTACGTGAAGCAGGTCGTACTTATGGTGAGCATATTTCTGCTCCGACCCAAGGCATCATTAAAAGTCATCAGTTATTGGGCAATGTGATCCGCTATCAAGTATCAGTCAAAGGCTGTGATATTACCGTGGATTTACTTAATCGTTCATCAGAGCGGTTATTCGAGGCTGGCACTCCGCTAGAGCTGCTGTTTAATTTAAATGAATTACAACAAGTGAGTTAAGGAAATGAATGACATGAGCCAACCACTGTATATTTTTGATCTGGACGAAACCCTGATTAGTGCTGATAGCGCGATATTATGGCATCAGTTTTTAGTGACTAAAGGCATCATTACCGATCCCGAATTTCTCACTGAAGATCAACGTTTAATGACGCTGTATTCTGCGGGTAAATTGGATATGCCTGAATACCTTAATTTTTCCATGGCACCGCTTGCGCAGATTCCTAAAGAACAAGTCGATAGCTTGGTGGATGAATGTGTCGAAAAATACATTATGCCAATGGTATTTCCGCAAGCACTGCAGCTATTAGCACAGCTTAAACAAGACAATATCACCACGGTATTGATCTCGGCGACGGTCAGCTTCATTGTGAAAAAAGTAGCCAAGCAACTCGGTATCGACCATGCGATGGGTATCGATATGTTAGTTGAGGATGGTTGTTATTCGGCCAACATTCTCGGCGTGGCCAGTTATCGAGAAGGCAAAGTAACCCGCTTAGAATCTTGGTTAGCAGAGCAAACCGAGATCTTTACTGATACTTATTTTTATACGGATTCAATTAACGATCTGCCTTTGTGTGAATTTAGTCAATATCCCCATGTTGTTAACCCTTGCCCACAGTTAGCCCGCCATGCGCAAGCGCAGCACTGGCCGCAATTAGCTTGGTCACCGTTAACTGAGCAATAACAATTAGCTTACTAACAGCACAAGCCTGCATAAATAGCGTATAGCCGCACTCATATTGGACGCACAAAAAAGCCTGACTATTCACCTAGTCAGGCTTTTTAATATTTACTTATTGCCAGTTAACGAGTCAGTATCACTGATTTTAATAAGCGTTACAATCGAGGGTAAAGTGCCGCATTCTTACCAGTGACTTTACCGACTGGGAATGAGAAATAAATAACCCGTCGCAATACAGAAGTATACTGGCTAAAGAAGTTACCTGTGTTGTACGCGATACCGTATTTAGCGGTAATAGCTTGCACTTCTTTCGACATAGCGACATAACGATGCGCAGGCACCTCTGGGAATAAATGATGCTCTACCTGACAGCTCAAATGACCCGTTAAAATATGAAACCATTTAGGCCCTGTTAAGTTTGCCGAGCCTAAGATCTGACGATAATACCAATGACCACGGGATTCATTTTCACATTCTTTTTCGGTAAAGCTATATACCTCAGTTGGAAAGTGCCCACAGAAAATAACCGTTGAAGTCCAAAAATTACGAATTAGATTAGCCGCTATATTGCCCAATAATACCATCACAAAAAATGGGCCGGCAAGCGCAGGAAAAATAACGTAATCTTTTAATATTTGGCGTGTTGATTTACGGTAGAACACTTTTTTTAAATGTTCGATATCAACATGTGACTCACGACTGGCTTTTCTTTTACCAAAGAATACCCGTTCGCCCGCCATTTCATGAAAGGCGATACCCCATTGAAATAAAGCACTTAACACAAGATAAGTACCAAATTGCCACAAGTTACGTAGACGCCAAGAAAAATCATCACTTAAGCGTAATAATCCGTAACCAAAATCACGATCCTTACCGACAATATTAGTGTAGGTATGATGTTCATAATTATGCACACGCTTCCAGGACTCCGAACTACAGGCAATATCCCATTCAAACGTTTGTGAATTAAGCGTTGGATCGTTCATCCAATCATATTGACCATGCAATACGTTATGACCAATTTCCATATTATCTAAAATCTTCGACGCGCTTAATAGCAGCACACCTACACCCCAAAAATACAATGAAAGAAAGCCCAGTACGAGACAAATACGCCCAGAGATTTCTAACGTACGTTGCAAGCGAATAATTTTTTTGATGTAACGCTCATCAACACTGCCGACTTCTTTCATTGCCCTTGCTTTCACAGCATCAAGGTCTATCGCCAGTTGTTCTAACTGTTGTTCATTTAACTTTGCCATTACGCTCTCCCTATAAATTAATCACGACGTCCGTCACTGGAACACTGATACAAATCTGAATATCTTCTTCACCGGTATCGGAATAGGTTTTGGTTTGACTGTTATAAACCACGCCACTTACCTTCTTACACTTACACTCTTGGCAAATACCTATACGGCAACCATATTTAGCCGGTACATAATTGTCCTCAGCCAAGGTTAATAATGTTTGCTGGTTGTCTTCACTCACAACAACATTTCTGTTGGTCGTGGTAAATGAAACGTTACGTACGGCAGTGACATCGACATTACTGAAACTCGCCAGACCGAATTGTTCGAGGTGAATAGCGTCCTGTGCTAAGCCCATATCAAGTAATAATGTTTGCGTACTATCCATCATGCTATTTGGACCACAGATATATACAGCACAGTCATTTAACTCACTGGTGATCGCGTTTATATGCGCTTTAGAGCAATAACCATCACGTTCACTGTGTAATAACTTCAAGGTGAAATTTGCGTGTTCTAGCTCTAAAGCAACCAAGGTATCGCTCAACACATGTTGATTAGCGCGTACAAAATACAGCAACGTAAAATTAATCGTCGGATTATTAGCGACATGTGACATTAACAAGCTGTGGAAGGGGGTAATACCACTGCCACCAGCAATAAATATAACGTCTTTGTTTTCCTGTTTATTTGCGCTATGCAATAAAGCAGCACTCAGTAAAAAATCACCTTTTGCGGGTGAAATACCGAATAGATCACCCTTCTCAACAGCATCTGCTAACCAGGGCGTGATTCGCCCTTTAGATTGCTTTTTAATGGTTAAGGTGATGGTCTTATCTTGTTGTAACTGCGCTAGCGGCGATGAAATAGTAAAAGGGCGTTTAACGTAACTGCCATTTTTCTTTACCTGCAGTTCCACATATTGACCAGGCTGGAAAGAAAATGACTGCGCATTGACCTTGCCAGAAACCGCTAATGTTAATGAATACATATCATTATTTTCAGGTTTTATTGCAACAACCTTCGCGGCGAACATGTCACCCATAAGTACAGCAACAGGTTTGGTTGAAAATGGTGAAAAATAAGCCTTAAACGTATCGTTATTAAATAACGTCAATGACAATTTATTAGTTAAATCATTAAACATGTCGCGTTCTCCCTAAAAGTTAAAAAGAGCTTACACGTGTACACTAGAATGATCCATCAGTATTTATATTTTATTGAAAACATAAATATAAAAAGTTAAACTTTGTAAATACATAAGCTTACATTAAATAAAGTAAATACAAAAAATAACATTAAGTGCACAGCTGTTTACCAAAATTATTTACAATGACGTTTTAGTTACATATTTATAACAGATTTATGAAAAATAAGTCGCTAGACGAACCAAGTCGACACTACCCTGCTAAATAGGCAATTAATTAACCTATCAAGACTAAGTTGTTAATTTAAATTAATGGCAACATCATTAAATCTAATGCTTGTACTATAGATACTGTCATCTTATTCAGGTATGGTGGCGCGCTGACTAATGTTGACATAAATGATAAGAAACCATGCTAAAAATACTCACGGCCCTGCCACCTAATTTACTGCTGCTGCTTGCCATTGTTTTTGAGGTAATCGCGACTTCCCTGCTACCAAAAACGCAACAATTTAGTCAGCCCTTAATGAGTGCGGTCGTGCTTATCTGCTATGCAGTGGCATTTTTCTTACTGTCTATCACCATTAAATCAGTACCAATTGGTGTCGCGTATGCGATCTGGTGTGGTGCAGGTATCGTACTGGTGACGATGATCAGTTGGTTATGGTATGGCCAACAACTGGATTGGGTCGCCATTCTGGGGATCAGTCTCATCTTACTTGGCAGCGTCATCATTAATGTATTTTCTACTACCATAAGCCACTGATTAAGGTTATTACCTTAAATAAAATCAGGATTAACAGTAATATTAATTTCATATTGCCGATTTTTTAATATTACTGTCATAACAATCCATTACTTTAACAATTTACTTGTTAAGGCAATGCATGCTTCCTCCACAACGTGCACTTTTGGCTTTCGAAGCCGTATCTCGATTAGGCTCAATTGGTGCTGCATCGCGTGAACTCCACGTGACACAAGCGGCGGTAAGCCAACAACTAAAAAGCCTTGAGCAATTTCTCAATTGCACTTTATTTATTCGCAATCAGCGTGGTGTTACTTTAACCCAGGCAGCACAACAGTATTTGCCAGTGGTAGCCGGATCGCTGCAACATCTTAAACTACAAACACAAATTTTATTCGGAAAGCAACAATCCGATGTGTTACGCATTAAGGCCAACACCTCTATTGGTCATAATTGGTTAATTCCCAAACTGGCCGATTTCAGCAATAAGTTTTCTTTCATCAAATTAGATTTGACCTTAGTCGACTGGCCATCGCGGCAACCTTGTAGCGAAGCTGATATTGAGATCACCAATGGTTTTATTGACAGCGAGGACACCCAAGCCGAACGCCTATGCCAAGAGCAATGGTTGATGGTGTGCAGCCCCGCATTCAAACAGCTGCATCTTGATGCACTCACCAACAAAGACATTTCCCAACTACCAGCCATTCAAGTGAAGGGCTATGAAGAAAGCTGGATGCAATGGCTTTGTCACCATGATATCGCCCCCGTGCCACCCAGTATCCAACTCGAAATAAGTAATTCATTGCATGGTCTAGAAGCGGCGAAACAAGGTATTGGATTAATGCTGGTGCGTTCTTTAGTGGCAAACAAAGCACTCACTTCTGGCGAACTAGCCTTAGCACTGAATGGCAGCATGCCGTCTGATTCAAGCCATTACATCATCACCGCCAATAAACGCAGCGCCAAGGTTAATTTTTTTTGTGATTGGTTGCACCAACAAGATACCAATAACGCCATCAGTTTTTCTTATGGCTAACCATGGAAAATATGATGATGACACAAGCCAATTTGTCACAGTGCCAACCTATGATGTTCACATACAGTTAAGGACAAACTTTATCATGAAGATTAATTCGCACGCACTCTCGCACTCAATCTCGGAAAAACTAAAGGTACTGTTATTTATCACACCTTTGTTGATCCCGCTACTGACCTTTTGGATTGTGCCATTTGGCTGGAGCATCTATATCAGCTTTACAGACTGGGATTACATTTCGCCAAAATATAGCTATGTCGGTTTAGAAAACTATCAATACATGTTTGAAGATAGTTATTTTATGGATGCGTTAAATAATACTTTCGTGTTTGCACTGGGTGTTGTGATCCCAACGATAATGCTAGGTTTAGTGTTTGCTTTATTACTGCATAAAAACTTCCGAGGCAGCCAACTTTACCGCGCGGTTATCTTCTCACCTTGGATCACGCCAACCGTGGCCGTATCAATTGTCTGGTCATGGGTATTCGAAACTAAATCCGGGTTAGCAAACTTACTGCTGGGTAAATTAGGCTTTGAACCTATTCCTTGGTTAGAAAGTGGTGATACCGCCATGATCGTGGTGATTATTGTTACCGTGTGGCAAGCCGTTGGTTGGACTATGTTATTTTTCATCAGTGCGTTAAATAAGATCCCTGAATCACTCTATGAAGCTTCATTAATTGATGGCTGTAGCCCGTGGACACGCTTTATAAAGATCACCTTACCGTTAATTTCGCCAACCACTTTCTTCCTGATCATTGTCAATATGATCACTGCGATACAAGCGTTTGATCAATTCCAGATCCTGACGCAAGGCGGTCCAAGTGGCAGTACTCGAACCTTATTATATTTGTTCTATCAACAAGCATTTGAGCAATACGATATGGGCCCTGCGGCAGCAACCTCATTAATCATTTTACTGATCACGGGTGTATTAACACTGGTTAACACCGAGATGGGTAAACGTTGGATATATTACTAAGGAAAAGACGGATGACAACTCAATCCATCGATTTACCCTTGGCTAACAGCCAAACAGGTAAACATAAAAACACCATAGCAACACAAGTAACCGTCACTAATATACCGGCTAAAGCAGTATTAAAACCCACCGGTTTAGCACTGCTCAAACATGGTTTTTTAACAATTTCGGGTTTAATTATGGTGTTCCCATTTGTGTGGATGCTGTCAGGCTCGATGAAGTCCAATGATGAAATATTCAGTAATCCACTGAATATTTTACCAGAACAATTTCGTTGGGAAACCTTTGTAGAAACATTCAACAGTGCGCCGTTTGGTTTGTACATCATGAACAGTTTTACGGTGGCGTTATTCACCACACTTATCGTGATGATTAACTCAGCAATGTTTGCTTATGCCATCACCCAACTTAAATTTAAGTCACGAACCGCACTCTATTTTGTGGTCATGGCCTGTTACATGCTACCGGGTGCGGTGACGTATATTCCGTCGTATATCACCTTGGCCAATATGGGCCTACTCGATAGTCATACTGGTTTGATTATTTCCAATGCAGCGAGTGTGTTCGGGGTGTTTTATCTGCGCCAAGTATTTTTAAAAGTGCATCCATCACTGATTGAAGCTGCGCGAATTGATGGTGCCGGAGAAGTTAAAATTCTCTGGGCGATCGTGCTGCCCCAGTGCAAATCAGCATTAGCGACCTTGTTCCTGATTACCTTTATTACTAACTACAACAGTTACATGTGGCCAAGCCTGTTGATCACCTCGCAAGATCTTAATTTGATTGCGACCGGTATTAGACAGTTCTTTATTGCCGAAGGTAACTACGGCTTAAATTGGTCACAGATAATGGCAGCAAGCACCATCGCTGTATTACCGCTGTTGATTTTATTCATTATTTGTCAAAAAACAATTTTGTCCGGCATAGCCGATAACGGTGTAAAAGAGTAAATAAATATGAAACTGAAAACATTAGCAATTGTATGTTCTAGCTACGCAGTGGGCGCATTCGCTTTCGCTGGTAGCGCAATGGCGAAAACCGAAGTGGACTTTTGGTATTCTGGTGGCACAAAACCACAAAAATTAATGACAAAACTGATCACTGAATTTAATAACAGTCAGGATGAGTATGTGATTAAGAGTGCCTTGCAAGGCAATTACACTGAGACTTATCAGAAGTTACAAGCTGGGTTAGCGTCAAAAACAGCGCCCGAATTTGTACTACTCGATTCGACTCAAGCACAAATGATGGCAGAACGTAATCTGGTTCGAGATGTCCGGCCTTATATGGACAGTGAATTTAATTTCAATGATTTTCTCGGAGCCTTCCGCCAGCAAGTAACCACGCCAGATGGCATCGTATATGGTTTACCCGCTTACGGTACTACGCAGATATTTTACTACAACAAACACGTATTGGCTGCTCACGGATTTACTGAAAAAGACTTAAGCACTTGGCAGGGCGTCGCGAAAGTATCAGCGGCAGTAACCCAAAAAGATGCTAAAGGTAACACCACATTTTATGGTTGGGAGCCAATGTGGGGCAGAAATAACCTCATGGATGCGGCGTTCTCTAACGGCGCTAAAGTGATCAGTGATGACGGTAAAACCATTCTTATTGATTCACCAGAATGGATCACAGTTTGGGATAGTTTCCGTAAATGGATCCATGAAGATGAAACCATGCGTATTCATCACGGTGGTCAAGGTTGGGAATACTGGTACAAAACTATTGATGACGTAGTGAAAGATCGCGCATTGGGTTATACCGGTTCATCGGGTGATCAAGGCGATCTCGACTTCACAAAACTCGCTGCGACCACACAACCAGGTTGGGATAACAACCCGGCAGCACCGCAAGCGGGAGCAGTGACCTTTGTCATGCCCAAAGGCACCGACGATAAAGCATCACGAGGCGCGTTTGAGTTTATGGCATTTTATACCAATGCAAAGAATACCGCTCGTTGGTCAATGTTAACAGGTTATATCCCGGTACGTGAAAGTGTCAGACAAGTGCCTGAATATCAAGCTTATACGGCGAAAAACCCACAAGCCTTGATCCCGTTAAAACAAGCTGGGTTTGCCAGTAAAGACTTTTTCGATCCGACCAAAGGTAAGATCCTTGATGCGCTCGGTATCGCCGCGGATCAGGTGCAAATCGAAAATATACCCGCAGAGAAAGCGCTTAAACAAGCGGCAAAACGTGCACAACGTGCATTAGATCGCGCAAATCGTTAAGTCTGATAAAGCCGGTGATGAGTGCACCGCATTCATCACCAAAATTACTACTGCAACAAGGATTTACCATGTTGAACTTTACCGGTGAGTTGGTCTTTGGCCATCGCGTTTTGAATTTTAATGTTAACGCCAATATTAATACCCTCACCCTTACTGGAACGACCGTAAAGAAAGGCTTTTTATATGCCTATCTGTATGACAGTAAGCAACAGTTACGTGCAAATTTGTTATTTGAAAAAGCCAAAAAAACCTTAATTTTAACGTCAAAATCGGCTTCATTTGGTGGTATTTCGGGTCATTTACCTCCTGGCGATTGGCAATTACACCTGTATAATCTTGAAGGTGAAAACAGAAGCCCAAAAGCCATGCACTATGCGATTGATGTTGAATTAAGTGAGCATATCAATCCCGAATATAGCAGTAATGACAAATTGTTAGCCACGCAAACGCATGCTTGTTTAATGGCCGATGACGACGCTCCGCTTGATCACCGCATTCATTTTGATTACCACCACGTTAAAAACAATAACGCTGCTTGGTACCGTGGTGATTTACATGCCCATACGCAATTATCCGATGGCAATAATACCCTCGCCGCGGCAGCACAAATAGCCCAACAACAAGCGCTCGATTTCTTTTTTATCACCGAGCACAATATTTGCCACCCTGCACTGCCCGTTTGTGAACGGACATTAATGTTACCTGCAATCGAGATCACCACAGACCAAGGTCATTTTAATGTGCATGGCCCGCGCCGCACGCTCAATATGTTTAATGCCGCTTATTCCAGTGCCGCATTGATTGAACAGGGACTCAGTCTAGTTGCGCAAGATGAAGGCAATATCAGTATTAACCATCCAATGATGAAACCTTGGCCCTGGCGTTATGACCATATCGCGCTAGCAAAAGTAAATACCTTTGAAGTCTGCTGCGATCCAACCTGGTCAACATCCCCCAAAGCCACCGAAGATGCATTAATCCTATTAACGCACATATGGAACAGTGGCCATCGTATCGCTGCCGTTGGTGGCAGTGACTCACACTTAGAGCCCCATGAACGCAATGCCAAGGCCACAGAGCCATCTATCTATGGTGATCCAAGTACCTTTGTCTATGCCGATACCTTATCGGGGAACGGTATTTTACAAGGTCTACGCCAAGGACATGTTTATTTAGAACGTCAATGTGGGTTGGTTTTTCAACTTAATTCTGGTGCAGTCTTACCTGGCCAAGATGTCGGCAACAATGTAGTCGATTACAGTCTGGCAGTGACAGATAACAGCACAGACTATTATGCCGAATGTATCGCAGACGGTGAGGTGATAAAACGCATTAAACTCACGACCGAGGATACCCATTTTCGAGTGGATATGAGCACATATGCCTGGTTACGAATTGATATCCGCCGCGGTCAGTTAGATAACCCAACAGCATCTGAATTTGAAGGCGTCATCAACCCGATTTATAACGGTACACAAGCCATCTTTAGCCAGCCTTTAGTTGGAACTTGGGGCGAACTAATGGAGTTAATAAATAAGAATGGAAATTAAAGGTTTACTGTTCGATAAAGACGGTACATTACTGGAGTTTCATCAAATGTGGTTACACGTCGCACAAGGCGCGGCGGCAGATACATTAACGGCCTACGCCGCAGAAAATAACCATCACCTTGATGACGTCGCATTATTAGCGGCAATTGGGGTACACGGTAATGATGTTGATAATCATGGTTTACTTGCTTCAAATCCAGTCGAAGATACGGCTGACGCTTGGTATCAATTATTACAACTAAGCAGTGATAAGGCTCAGTTTAGCCGCACAGTAAAGCAGCTGTTTAATAAACAGGTTGAAGACAATCCAACCCTTATCCAAGCCTTACCCGGTATTAAAGCAAAACTGCTTAACCTAAAACAGCAAGGTTTTAGACTCGGCATTGCCACAGCAGACAGTAAAGACGCCACCCTCTACAGTTTAATGCTGGCTGAGTTGATCGATTTATTCGATTTTGTTGGTTATTCCGATGGCGATATTGCCCCGAAACCAGCACCCGCGTTATTGCATGCTTTTTGTGAACAGTGTGATTTAGTGCCACAACAAGTAATCATGTTTGGCGATACCGTTTCTGATATGAAATTTGGCCGTAATGCAGGCGCTAGCACCATCGGTGTTTTAACTGGTACAGCAACCGAAGACGAACTGCAGCCTTACGCTGATACCGTCCTCTATTCAGTTGCTGACTTTAATAGCGATTTATTGATGACGATTACTCACTGTTAATCTCGACTAATAACTAATAACTAATACGGAAATCACATGGCTGAAGTAATACTACGTCAGGTAGAAAAAGTTTACCCAAATGGGTTTAAAGCCGTTCACGGTATCGATCTCACCATTAATGAAGGTGAGTTTATGGTGTTTGTTGGCCCTTCTGGCTGTGCCAAGTCCACCACATTGCGCATGATTGCTGGGTTAGAAGAAATCAGCAATGGCGAGATCATGATTGGGAACAAGTGTGTAAATAATTTACCGCCCAAAGACCGTGGCATTTCGATGGTATTTCAAAATTACGCGTTATACCCGCATATGTCTGTTTATGAGAATATGGCCTTTGGTTTAAAACAACAAAAAATCAATAAACGCGAAATAGAACGTCGCATTAGTGACGCGGCAGAAACCTTAGAAATCACTCACTTACTCGACAGTAAACCCGGTGAAATGTCAGGAGGACAACGCCAACGAGTCGCCTTAGGCCGAGCGATGGTACGTAAGCCCGATGTATTTTTATTTGACGAACCCCTGTCAAATTTGGATGCAAAATTACGCGTGGCAACCCGCATTAGTATCGCCCAGTTACACCAGGATTTAAAAGCCGAGGGTCAAAATGCAACGATGATTTACGTGACCCATGATCAGGTCGAAGCTATGACGCTCGGTGATCGTATTTGCGTGCTAGACCAAGGGAAAATCATGCAAGTTGATACGCCAATGAACTTGTATCAGTATCCCGCCAATAAGTTTGTTGCTGGTTTTATTGGTTCGCCGGCGATGAACTTGATCCGCGCGACACTGATCCAAGAGAATACCCTCACGTATATTCAATTAGACAAAGGGTCAAGATTCGTATTACCCGCGGGAAAGGCCGAAAAAGTCGCGCATAAAATCGGTCAACCCGTGTGGTTTGGACTGCGTCCAGAACATATTTCAGTGGTTGCAAAAGGATCCGTTGATGACGCAACCTCAGAGCCACAACAGAATATTGAACTCGCTTACATTAAAGTCGTTGAGTCGATGGGGAATGAAGTTTATCTGTATTGTGTATTAGGCCAAGAGCAGATTATTTCTCGCTGCCACTTTGATCCAAAGAACAATATTCAACATAGTGAAAGTCATTATATGCATTTCGATATGGCACATTGCCATTTGTTTGATATTGATAGTGAATTGGCACTGCTTAATTAGCGTAGCGTTAATGTGCGATAGCATGCAGACAATAAAAGAGAAATACGACTCACGCATTTCTCTTTTTTTATCGATTAAATAGCGCTTTATTCGACTCAATCACACAACTGTGACACGGTGCAATTTACGTGGGTTATCGGCATAATCAATCACCGCATAATGTTGAGTACTGCGGTTATCCCAAATGGCTAATGAATTGGCCTGCCATTTAAACCGTACTTGATATTCAGGCTGTCTGGCCATAGCAAACAGCTTAGCAAGTAAGGCATTACTGTCATCTCGGTTCATACCAATAATATAACGGGTGAATTGTTCATTAATAAATAAGATTTCTTCACCTGTGTCTGGGTGACGCGTTATAACAGGGTGCGATACCGGTGGATTCGTTGCTGATACCGCAAGCACATCTTGTTGCCAATCTTCGGTTATTTCACTGCTTTCAATACCATCAAAAGCAAATAACGCATGCATAGCAGATAATCGACGTAACAATATTTTATCTTGTTCTGGCAACTGCCGAAATACCGCGGTCATCGAACACCACAAAGTATCACCACCGCAGTGGGGCACATGTTGGGCATGCAATACCGACGCTTTAGACGGTTGCTGACGCCAGGTTAAATCAGTATGCCAAAAACTTTCTAATGGCGGTTTACCTTTAACGGTTTCAATAATACTTACTTGTGGCGCTTGCGCGACATGAGGAAAAAAAGGATGGGTTGGTTCTAACTCCCCAAAACGCGCAGCAATGGTTAACTGTTGCTGCGGTGACAACACTTGCTCTCGAAAGAAAATAACTTGGTGCGTAAACCACGCTTGATAAACAGCTTCAAACGTAGTGTCATTACAATGAACAAGATCAACGTGATGGATCAAGGCGCCAATATGCGGAGTAAGCGGCTCAATCTGCATGGTCATTAGTCGGCAGCGACCGTATTAGTATTGCTAGTCTGAGTTACTGCTAAATTTTCAGTCTCAATCAATGCGTCTCTCACCTTTTCGGTTAGCGGGATGAGCAGCAGTGCTTGTTCCTCATTGAGCGCTTGTTGTTGGTCCAATTTATTACGCAGCGCATGATCAAAATACGCGATTTGTTCAATATAAGTTAAGCTCGAAATATCTTCTGCAAATAAATCAAATGCCACGGTCGCGATTGCATCACGATAACGTAACGCTATTTTTTCACTTTCCGAACGATCAATACGATTGATCCATTTAACTTCAGTCGTCACGTTAACAGCACGACGTAAATCATCTTCAACCTTAACGATAATGGTATCGATAATATGTTGATTTCGCGGCGCCAGCACAATCGCATCATTTAACTGCACTATACGTTGTTGGATCTGCGCATATGTTTGTGGGATCAAGTCTCGATCCAGCTTTTTCATTTTCTTGACAAGTGGCGTATAGAAATTACTTTTAACAATCCTAATTTCAAGTTGCAATAAGCGGTCTTGTACCCTTGCGCTACGCTTTGCATAACCGTCTGTTGAATCATCATCTTCAATATCAGCAATTAAGTCGGCGGTACTTTCGTTAATATCGTCTAATTCATTCTGCCATTGACCATGTACTTGGGGAGACAAGTAGGCAATATCGGCGAGTTGTTGCGTTAAAAACTCAGACACTAATATTTTGATACGCACGGCGTTATCTAACGCTTCCTGCGCGTCTTCAATTTTATCCATGACCTTACTTTCTGATGGTCCACCAAAAAACCCTTGATCGTTGGGATCAAAATTCGCCACCAGCGTCCGCATTGTTCTTACCGCAGAATTAATTCGTTTCCAACTATCAGGTGCAAAATAGACGTAATTTTCATCTTTGCCCGCGGCATATTGTTGTTCAACATGTTCAGCTAAGGCTTTGATTTTTTGTATTGCCAGCGCGGCTTCATCCATGACTTCAATATCATTGGTATTATGAACATTATCTTGCGTTGCTTCAGTCGACGCACAACCTGATAGTCCAGCAGCCGATAGTATAATCGCCGCACACAGGGTTTTCTTCATCTTGTTCATCCAATATAATATGCTATAGAAATACCGATACTACCGAACACACCACAAGCTCACAAGACTAAAATGTCAAATGTGGAGATAGAATGAACAGGTTCGGCTTTGGCATTTATACCGGTGGCCTAAGGATACATTTGTAAGACCATGACCTGTATCATGAATTAATAAAGCTACATTCAAGCTCAGCCGTTTCCTTGTTAATACCAACATGCCTAAAACAAATAAAGAAAACCAATAAATAGTGATATGAATAAAAAGGCATAATACAGAGAGGATATCTGGCGTATAAGCAACATACGTTAAGCGACCTTGATAATGGCGTCTTTATGGCTGAATGGTCATGCTCGTCATGTTTGCTGGGAAATTAATAATACAAAGGGCCTAAATCTCTCCAGGCCCTTTTGGCGATAACTTAGATTCAAATAATTAAGTAGCATTGCAAAATGACTTCACTATTACGCCAACACAGTAAGGGGATCACCGTTGACTAAACTATCGGTTTTCATTGAAACGTCTTAACGATAAAACGGTTCAACAGTCCCTTTAATCGTCATCATAAGTGGTTGTCCGCGACGATCTAATGCTTTGTGTGACGGTACTTTTACCCAACCTTCACTGATGCAATATTCCTCGACATCGAAACGCTCTTTGCCGTTAAGCTTAATACCAATGTCATGTTGGAAAACTTCTTCTACATGATGTGGGCTACGTGGATTACCCGCAAGGCGATCTGGTAAAGCTGGTTTCGATTTAGTGTCGTTCATGTTCGTGACCTGTAGTGAATAAAAGTGCGCTATTGTAGGCAATATAGGCCTAACGCTCAAGCGCTACCGTAATAAATGTTGCTAAAAATACCTTGTGTTGCAGATCACTCTGAAACAGTTTGTTGCGCGTATCGAAAAATTTAAAGCCAGCAGCCATTATAAATGGTTCCAGATATTCCAAATTACTCTCGAGTTTACAACGTCCTCAGCAATTAACCCTTAATAGTTTCTAGCTAAGTGTTATATCGTTTCAGTCAAATAGGGGGAGTGATTAGCGTCTGCGAACGCGTAATTATTTTTCCCTCGGCGTTTTATTTCGTACATCGCGAGATCGGCCTGCTTGACCAACGCCTGACTACTTTCAGCATCATCTGGATATAATGCAATACCAATACTAGCAGTAATGTTCATCTCCAATGAATCCAAGTTATATGGCGACGCGACAGCTTGAATCATCCGTTCAGCGATCTCTGCAATTGAATCATTATCGGCAAGGTTGGTCAGTAATATTAAGAATTCGTCGCCACCGATACGCGCGACGGTATCAACATCTCGAATACAGGCACACAAGCGTGCTGCCGTTTTCTTTAAAAGTAGATCCCCAGCATCATGCCCGAAAGTATCATTGACCTTCTTGAAACCATCCAGATCAACAAATAAAACCGCCACCCTAGTAGTATTGCGTCGTGCACCAGCCAACGCCTTTAAAAGATGTTCCATGAACAGTTTCCGCGTAGGCAGGCCAGTTAACGTATCATGGTAGACTAAATGATAGATGCGTTCCTTGGCTTCTTTTAGGGCGGTGATATCCTCCTTCACTGCGACAAAATGACTAATTTCTCCATTTCGTTGCTTAACTGGTGCTATCGACGCAATTTCCCAAAATAGCTCACCATTCTTTTTACGGTTATGAAACTCACCCCGCCATGTATTACCAGCTGCAAGCGATGACCAAAGAAAATCATAGTCCTCAGCAGGCATTTCACCCGCATGCAAAATACGAGGGTTTTTCCCAATAAGTTCCTCAGGAAGGTACCCCGTTTTTTCAGTTAAAGCAGGATTCACGTAGTTAATAGCGCCTGAGCTATCAGTAATAATTATCGATGAAGCGGATTGTTTTACTGCTTGCGATAAAATACGCAACTCTGATTCTAACACTGCGTAAGCCAGTAGAATTAAGGTGATAGCAATCCCGCCGATGATAAAGATCCCCCCCAGAAACACTACCGATGAGGTCATGTTTGAATACATAAAAGGGTGTTCTGACGGGTACAGCAAAGCGATAATACCCCGTGTACCATGGATAATACCGAATAAAGCGAAAATCGTCGCAACAGCAAATCCAGCAGATCGCCAAGGGGCATTTTTTTCACGCAGCAGGGTAAAAACAATAGCACCACAGATCATTGCAAACGCAATGGAAAGCACCATAATTCTAATATTTAGATTTGGGTCGATGTAGTTAAAATAGTAAAACAGCGAGGCTGTTAATGGGAAAAGGCCAAAATCAAATAACCACAGTGGAGGACGACCGGTAAAAACCCTAATTCCACGCAAGATAACTTGAAAACCAATCACATAGAGTGAATTAGCAACCACTAGAGAGAGGAAATCTGGAATACTGCCACGCCCAGAAATTAAGATACTGGCCGCCGCCACACAAGACATACCCGCAGCCCAGAAACCCACGCCGTTTCGCCGTAATTGCGCTCGCCATAGAGCAATCAACGCCACTGCGGAGCCAATCGAGATGAGGGCAGTCACGACAAGCAGTGTACGGTTATCTAGTACCAGCATTTTAGTACCATTCGAATAACAAATTCCATTGCATTAATGAGTCTATTTTTTATGACTCTGTTTCCATGTCCGATCTTTAAAAGCATTTGACTATTACAACTGATATTAAATACTTTAGAGTACTATAAAAATTAGATTAAGTATCTTCGGTGAATCACAAAATGATATTTTTATGTCTTCAGCTACCCTAAGTTTTTGCTTCAATCCTTACCCAATTTTGAATACCGGTAAGTTGGATTTAAACCCGCCATAGCAACAAATAAAAGTCAAATTATAAATATCAAATGTCAAACACCAAACTCAAAATGTTAAAATATCTACATAAATGTGTTAACTATGTTACCTTAAATCCCCCCCTCTACCGCTTAGTAGGGACTTATTATATTTTCCGACGTTATATCTCGGCACTTTTCAGTCGCCCTCCTAAGCCTTAAAGCACTAGGTAATATTATGTCTGATTCAACTCAGAATTTAACGAATATCTTTCCTTTTAATAACACCAAAAATACAGAAACGAACGATGCCGTAATACCGACTGCGATTATTTATTGCGAAGGTCAATTTGGAAAAATTGATGGAAAAACAGCAAATGGCCTTGTTAGGTATTCACACAATTATCGCATTCTCTCGGTGATTGATAGCAAAACGGCCGGTTTGAATTCGGGTGAAGTGCTAAATGAAGAAAAAAATGGCATCCCCATTTTGACCAACATGGAAGCAGCACTCACCCATGCAGGCACAGTTCCTGACTATTTCATTTTTGGGATCGCACCATCAAGTGGTTTGTTATCCGATATTGAAAAAACGATCATTTTAGATGCCATGTCATTAAAGATGAATATAGTGAATGGATTACATGAATTCTTGAGTGAGGATCCTACTTTTTTAGCCGCTAGTATAAAACACAACGTCACTATTTTAGATATCCGCAAACCTAAAAACAAAGAAGAATTACAGACATTTAGCGGTGAAATACACAATGTAAAATGTCCACGTATTGCGATCCTGGGTACCGATTGTGCCATCGGCAAACGGACAACAGCCACAATATTAGCTAAAGCACTACAAGACAAAGGGCTTAACGTGGTCATGATTGCCACAGGGCAAACGGGCATTATTCAAGGCGCACCTTATGGAGTTGCGTTAGATGCAGTACCATCGCAATTTTGTGCAGGTGAACTAGAAGCGATCATCGTCAAAGCATACGAACAAGAAAATCCTGACCTGATCATTATTGAAGGCCAAGGCTCATTGAGTCACCCCGCATTTTCGACCAGTTCTTTTATACTTCGCGGCAGCTGCCCAACAAGCGTCATTCTGCAACATGCGCCTAAACGTGTATACCGTGCTGATTTCCCTAAAGCACTGATGCCTACGGTCGCTTCAGAAATAAACCTGATTGAAACATTTGCGGATACCCGCGTGATTGGCTTAACCCTTAATCATGAAGATATGTCCTCGCAGGAAACACTGAGTGCAATTGATGACTTCGCAACTCAATTAAGGATACCGGTTACCGACGCCCTATCCCAACCAACAGACCACCTTGTACAAATCGTTTCTTCTGCTTACCCTCACCTAGAACGAAAAATGATGTTAACGTCTTGAGCTACCCCAGGGTAGACATCAACTGCACTAAAATTTACCATAATACTAAAACGTTGATAAACCGATTAAGTCATAAAGGCATATCAGTAACCCCCGTCACTAAAGTATGTTTAGGCCATCCGATCATTGCTAATACTTTGATTAGCGCAGGGGCCAATATGATTGCGGATTC
Source organism: Moritella sp. PE36 (assembly GCF_000170855.1). Classification (GTDB taxonomy): domain Bacteria; phylum Pseudomonadota; class Gammaproteobacteria; order Enterobacterales; family Moritellaceae; genus Moritella. Next base: position 266,632 of record NZ_ABCQ01000001.1, read on the forward strand.
CCGTGTCGAGAATATCGAAAAGATCAGGCAAGCAGGCATTTCATTACCGACTATGCTGATCCGCACTCCCATGTTAAGTCAAGCTGAAAGCGTTGTTAAGAATTGTAATATCAGCCTTAACAGTGAAATAGCGGTGATTGAACAACTGTCCCTCGTTGCGAGCCAAACAAATATTATCCATGGCATTATTATCATGGTTGAACTAGGGGATCTGCGGGAAGGTGTAATGCCTAACAACTTATTGGCATTTATCGGTAACATCATTAATTTACCGAATATTGTAATAAAAGGCATCGGGACAAATTTGGCCTGCCGCTATGGTATATCACCTGATAATGACAAAATGTCGCAACTTTCTGCACTTGCAGATGAAGTCGAACAAGCATTTTCTATTCAGTTAGACATTATCTCAGGCGGTAATTCCGCCTCGATTAATTGGGCACTTAATCATGAGGCAAGCAGCCGCATTAATAACCTACGAATAGGTGAAGCCATTTTCCTCGGTTGCGAGCCATTATATCAAGAGCCAATCGAAGGCTTATTTACCGATGCCATCACGCTCACAGCCGAAGTTATTGAGTCGAAAGTAAAACCGTCGTTACCTTGGGGGGAGCGAGGAAGAAATGCGTTTGGAGAAAAACCAGCACTCCCAAATAGAGGGGATGTTTCACAAGCGCTGCTCGCATTAGGTCGCCTAGATGTGCATGTTGCAGGACTCAAACCGCCAGCAGGCATAACAATTGTGTCATCAACCAGTGATCATCTGGTTATTGAAACATCTGGAGAAGCCTTGCTCGTCGGCCAAAAGATACAGTTCAACTTAGACTATGGTGCGGTCTTACTTGCTATGTCCTCGCCTTATATACATAAATCATTCAGCCATCAAGATTTTGATAAAGAATAGATAAACGTAAGGAAAGGTAGCTTAACTTATTTTGAATCAGAAATAAGATAGTGCCAAATACAACAAAGCCTCAACGTACGTTGAGGCTTTGTCATTTAAAGATGGTGCCCGAGTGCGAACTTGAGATGGAATACTGAAGTAATAAAGTTAATTCACCTTATTTAGGTGTCCAATTTTATAAAACCACAGCAAAGATGATAATCTTGTTTTCATTGTGGGCCAGGATTGTCGGTGCACAATAATTTTTTGGGTTGGCTATTAAATTATAAATCTTAAGGAACCGTCGACAAGGTGATTAAAAAGATGTTTTTGGCTTTATTCCTATTGATGTTTGTTGCTGTGCTACTAGCCTTAGCTGGTGTTGGCCGCTACGTAAATTTCAATACTCAGCAAGGTCCAGCGGTTGATCGTGCGTATATTGATGGTCTAGTGACGAGTCGGCATAGCGACAACAGTGTAGAATTATTTTTTCGTTCTAATACGCCGACGAATAGACATCAAAATTTTATTATTTTTCATCTTAGCGAAAAACAGTATGCGTTGTGGCGAGCAGGTAAACTGCAACCAATAGCGAATTTTAATACCGACTTTGATCAGAGCTACGGGATTTTTGCACAATCCTATGGTGGCATAAGAAAATGGGTAAGCTATGTCGATGCACAATATTTAGTGTTAGCCGTACCGACCCGTTATGTTGCGTTTATAGACTATTATTTACGTTGGTATCGGCCAACTGAAGCAAAAAAACGGCTTGATGCCAGTAATTATTATTTACAGCCTGTCGATTAAATAGTGCTAATCAGCGGAATGTCATATACCACCAATCTCGTTACACATATCCAATCACCACTGATGGCACGACTGATGTGTTATCAGCGTTAATAGATAACCACCAGAAAAACTAACAATCTTCAAAGTACCGGATACAACAAAGCCCCAACATACGTTTAGATCCTGATTATAAAGCTAAACATTATTAATCGAATGTATTCGACGAGACCATCACCCTAGGTTTCTGATCAACGCAGCCATAACAATGCCAGCAGTGATGGCAATTAAAGGTCTTTTTATGATTAACGTGCCAAACACTGTCACCAATAGTGCTACTTTGGCGCCCATGTCTCCCCTGATAAACATTGGAGCAATGATTGCCACAAGCACAGACCCCGACATTGCAGCGATAAACTGTTGAACACGATAGTTGATGGGAATATACGACATCACAAAGATACCACCCCAGCGCGTCAATACCGTCACTGCGACCATTATCAGTACGATAGTCAGGACCCCAAAATCTGAAGTATCAATCATCATTATTTTTCTCCCCGATTAAAATTCCTATCACGCCACCTGTTAATGCCCCGACAATGATATGACTGTTTTCGAGTAAATATAAATAGGCAGCAATGGATGATGCCGCGGCTCCCATCCATATCAAAAATGTCTTACTCTCCTTTTTCCCTTCCAACACCATTGTTAAGAGAAAACACCCCATCACCATATCAACACCAAAGACCGACGGATTATGTATCGCATTGCCAAAATAGAAGCCAATCCAGGTGCCGATAATCCAAAATAACCAAAGTGCAATGCCTCCTCCTAAAAGAAGACCAAGTCCTTTGGAAGAATCATTAAGACTAAAAGCACGCATGGATATTGCCCAATTAGCATCTGAAGCAACTAACATAACGCCATAACGTGTCGCAGGTTTCAGATGTTGAATATAGGGGTAAAGCGTTGCCCCAATAAGCAAATGTCTCGCATTGATTGCAAATACGGTGATCGCTAGTGGAAGCACCGGGACTTGAGTCCCCCAGAGTTCTAAAACCCCAAACTGTGATGCCCCCGCAAAGACAAACGTACTCATTAATATCGCTGCTGATTGATTCAGTCCTGCTTGCGAAGCCGCTAAGCCAAAAGCCACACCAAATACCAATACAAACAGAGATATAGGAATTAAACTGATAAAACCTGCTTTTACTGCATTCAATTCAAATTTCAATTCGTTTGTGTGCATCTTAAAAACCATAACCTCTCATTATTAAATCCTATCGAGATAATGGACTAGAATCACAATCTCGAAAAGCGCATAATTCAGAACCACCCCATGCGAAAATCAAATACATGAGTAATCAGGACTTTCAGATTGATTGGTTAAAAAGTTTTGTCGCTATCGTTGATACTGGCTCTTTATCGAACGCGACGATGTCCGTTCATCGTTCACAGTCCGCCGTTAGTATGCAGCTGAAAAAGCTAGAGAATGCTGCCGGATGCAAATTACTGGTTAGAGGAAGTCGACACAGTGAATTGACATCAGAAGGACAAAAATTTTTGGGTTATGCCAGACGAATTCTCGACTTACACTCTGAAGCGCAAGCGGCGTTTCATGGGGAAGAGTTGGTCGGTCAGGTCAAGTTAGGGGTTCCCGACGACTATGCAGCCAAGTACCTGACACCGGTACTGAAAAACTTCGCCCCAAGATTTGGTGGTGTTGAAATAGAATTGTATTGTGAACAGTCCACTTCTCTCATTCCTCGAATCGAGAGTAATGACCTAGATTTAGTCTTAGTATCCAGAGATAACGCCAATCGGGGAACGTTACTCTTTCATGAGCCGATGGTCTGGGTCGGAGCCTCACAATTTTAAACCTGGAGGCGGGATCCTCTTCCCATCGCTGTGTATGAAAGTACCAGTCTTGCGAAGAAAAGTGCAATTAACTCACTCGCTTTACAGGGAAGACGATATAAGGTTGTGTACAACAGCTCCAGCCTTGCAGGTCAGATCGCAGCGGTTGAAAGCGGACTGGCGATAGCGGTATTGACTCAGTGCAGTGTTCCCCCGCACCTCGATATATTGGGGAAAGAACATGGACTCGGGCCGTTAGAACCGATGGAGGTAGCCGTGTATCGGAGCAAAAAATCTCAGGGCTCAAAAGCGGTCGATTACCTTCATGACTTATTAATCAAGACTCTCAGAATTTCGCCTTTATAACGGCAGATAAGCACAAGACTTGGCGCGGTGACATGGTTAGGCCTCGTGAGTACTCAATGAGAACGTAATAATAAACATTTATTACCCGTCTTACCTGATAGACATTTTAAACCGATGATTTCTGTATCGGATGCTTCTAATTTTGTTGATGATAAATTTATTGGGTTAACGGGAAAGTATTTTAAATTGGCATTGATTAATTTTAATCTTAATTTATTGGTAATAATGGCAGTGAGATTAGTAATATGTTCTTGAAGATGAGTTAGATACGTTTAGTTATATCGTGAATACCCAATCCAAAGCCCCCCCTGTACGTGCATTTTCCTTTGGTTGTACCTAAAGATGTGTATTTTAAAATATTTTAAAATACATTAAAGTTCGAGTGAAAAGACGCCATATAAACCAAAAATACCTCGTAATTCGTTGTAATACACAGCAAATACACTATAAATACGTCAGTTAGACTGAAAGTATATTGCGGATAATTTTAGGCTCGGCACCGATTGGGACTGTTATTAAAGGAATTCATTAATGTTAAACCTAGAGAATCGCTCGATCTTTAATGTTCGCTATTGGAGCTTAAAAACCAAATTAACGTTAGCTTTCTTATTTGTGGGCCTGTTACCCGCATTGATTGTTACTACGATTAGCACGTTGAAATCTTCAACCAATATTGAGTATCAAGTATCGCAATCCCTGCAAGCGATTAACCAAATCAAACGCGCTCAACTTGAAACTTTTTTTAGTGAACGCCACGCTGATATTCAGATACTCGCCAATACGGTTCCGAACTTAGATGAGCATAGTTACGATGTCTATTTCACTGATTACATCAAGCTGTATGGTTACTACGACCTATTTTTGATTGATGCACAGGGCCTAATTTATTACACCCAAGCAAAAGAGGCCGATTATCAGACCAATATTTTAACTGGTCAATATGCCAGTTCTAATTTAGGCACGCTGATTCAACAAGTTAAACAGTCAGGCAGCTATGGCATCATTGATTACCAACCTTATGCGCCAAGTAATGACGAACCCGCTGCATTTATCGCTATCCCCATCCAGGGCAGCGACATAATATTAGCACTGCAAATTTCCAGCGAAGGTACCAATAAGATAATGGGTTTACGTGATGGCATGGGTGAAACAGGCGAAAGTTATCTGGTTGGTGAAGATAAATTGATGCGTTCTGATTCATATCTGGATCCAACCAGCCACTCCCTAAAGGCAAGCTTTGCCGGAAACGTCACAAATAATGGTGTTGATACCGACGCGGTTAACCGTGCCTTAAATGGCGAGAAAGGTGTAGCGACGATTAAAGATTACAACGGCAATCTGGTTCTATCTGCTTATGACAGTATTACAATCGGCGATTTTCGTTGGGTTATTATCAGTGAAATGGACGACGCAGAAGCACTCGCTTCGGTTAAACAAGGCACATTACTTTCTGTATTGCTTATTGCAGGCTCTGCAGTCATTGTCGCCTTGATTGGATTTTTCTTTGCCCAAAAAATAGCGAACCCTATCATTGCTGCCGCCTCGATTGCGGATAAAGTGGCCGCAGGCGATCTTACTGCTAATATCACAGTACATGCGCATGATGAAGTTGGCACACTGCAAACCGCTTTACATACCATGATCAACAATCTACGAGCAATGATTTTAGAATTGTCGAATGTGGCAGTGCAACAAGGTACGACAGCCACAGAACTCGCATCAGTAACCGAAGAAACCAGCGCTGCGGTTACAGAGCAGCAGTCACAAACAATGCAAGTTGTCGCCGCTACAACAGAAATGAGCGCGACGATCAGAGAAATTGCCAGCACCACAGCCACGGCCTCTAATATTTGCGAAGAGATTCAGCGTAAATCGAAACAAGGCGCAGCGCATATAGAGAGCACCTATAGTGCATTAGTTGCCCTCGGTGAAACAACGCAAACCACTGCCGAGCAGGTGGCCACACTACGTCAAGACTCAGACAGGATTGTTAATGTGTTGGGGGTGATTAAGCAAATAGCCGATCAAACTAATCTGTTAGCGTTAAATGCAGCGATTGAAGCGGCTCGAGCGGGAGAGCAAGGCCGTGGGTTTGCCGTGGTTGCCGATGAAGTGCGTAATCTTGCACAATCGACACAGAAATCGACAATAGAAATAGACGTTATTATCGAAGCCATTGTGAAGAGTAGTAATGCCGCTGTAGAAACAATGACAGCCAATGTTGAACAGACCACCAGAGTGCAAGAAATTGCCAATCAAGCAAATCAGATCAATAGTGAGGTCGCGGCCGAGGTCAATGGTATCTTTGATATAGTGGTCCAGATTGCCACCGCAACCGAACAACAAACCATGACCATTGATGAGATAGCGCAAAACATTGAAGCGATCAATACAGGCACTACTGAAACAGAACTAGCGGTCAGACATATTGCTGAATCGAGCCATGAGTTATCACGCATGGCGAACGTTTTAAATGATGAAGCACAAAAATTCACATTGTAAGGGTCGTATAAGTTACAACATAAATGCTTATACTCTGAATTTAACCATCATACCGTAGTATACAGCGGCTTGAAAGGTCGCATTGATGCGACCTTTCAGCACTCCTTCCCCTAACCTAACACCATGCTAATACTGCAACAGACAACCACCAGCAAAACTAACAATCTTCAAAGTACAGGATACAACAAAGCCCCAACATATGTTGAGGCTTCATCACTTAAATATGGTGCCCGAGGACGGACTTGACCGTCACTCCTTTCGGAAGCGGATTTTAAATTCCTCGAGACACCTTTCAGTAATTATAAATCTTTGGATCCGGTTAGATTACTCGCTACATGATGTTAAAACTTAAGCACGTTTTTTCGTTCCTCCCTGAACCGCTTTGAATCTCGGGTTAGCTTTGCAAATAACATAAACACGACCACGACGTTTCACAATCTGGCAATCAGGGTGTCTCTGCTTGGCGCTTTTAAGTGAGCTTAAAACCTTCATATCAAACCTCCTTTTGACTCTTTAATCCACCAAAGCGGCGATTAAACTGTGCCACACGACCATCACTTTGGATCGTTTTTTGTTTGCCCGTATAAAAAGGATGCGATTCGCTGGATACATCCAGTGGTACATATGGATATGTAATGCCCTCAATTTCTACAGTTCGATTAGTTTTCAACGTAGAACCGACAATAAAATATTTATCTACTGCTATATCGTGAAAAGCGACTTTTTGATAATCCGGGTGTATACCTTGTTTCATTACGACCTTCAAGCGTTATGTTATAACATAACACCCAGTCTACCCGGTTATTAATGAGAATCAATAGCAATTATAATTAATCTATATTTACGGCCATTGAATTTACCGTTAAAAATTACCGTATAACTTCTTGCGAAATAATAATCAATAAAGTACTAAAACCTGTTTTAGGTCGTCCTAAATCCTGTTTTAGGGCGTTTGTAATCATGATTATTGACATACTGGTGCCTCTTTTAGTCTAAATCAGGAGTTATTCAAGTGAAATTATCCGCCGTACTTATTATCATATTTCTATGTATTATTAAGGTAGCCTCTGCCTGCTCTGTTGGGTTTCAGCAGTTCCAGTTAAGTGATAATGTGAGTCGTCCGTTAGATGTCACTATCTGGTACCCCACCTCACAAAATTCAGCATCAATATCAGTATCCGAAAATATTGCTTTTGTAGGTACTAAAGTAATCAAGAATGCCTCGCTCCCCCCAAAAAAACACCCCCTTGTATTGCTATCGCATGGGTATCGCGGCAGCTGGCGAAATCTAAACTGGCTAGCAAATGAATTGGCAATAAAAGGTTTTGTGGTTGCAGCTCCCAACCATCCTGGCACCACAACGTTTGACCATTCTGCATTGCAAGCATCGCAGTGGTGGCAACGTCCTCACGATTTGGTGCGTGTATTAGATCACCTACTGGAAGATACTGCTTGGCGCACCGTGATTGATACGGAAAGCGTGTCTGCTATCGGTCACTCGATGGGAGGCTGGAGCGTCATGCAGTTAGTCGGCGCAAAATTTGACCGCAACACGTTTCAAAAGCAGTGTCGGCTGTATCCCAATCCCAGAACCTGTGGCCTAGGAAACGAGCTTGGACTAACTTCACCACAGCCTGGAGAGCCCAAATCCTTTAACTTCTATGATCCTAGAATCAAAAAAGCAATAATTTTAGATCTAGGTCTAGCACGAAGCTTCTCTATAGAAAGTATGAGTAAGGTGAATACACCTGTACTGATTTTAGGTGCGGGGATCGATATAGGGGATTTACCCCAAACAATGGAATCCGGTTATCTGGCCGAACATCTACCATTATTTAACCGCCACTATAAGGTGTATGAACAGGCAATGCATTTCAGCTTCATGCAATTATGCAAACCTAATGCAATAGCTCTCATCGAAGAGGAAACACCAGGTGATGGAATTGTGTGTAAGGACGGTGCAGGTATAAAAAGACAAGAGCTACATACTCAGATCTTTAAGGATATTTTAGGATTCATAACTTATTCACAACAAATTAACCACATGTAATATATAGGGTACTATCGTCACTCTGGATAGTACCCTGTATGAATCTAATATCATTATTTTCCGCAAAGCACTGCTGTATCATACCTATATACGCTGGGTGTTTTCCCTGTGATACGCACAAATTCACGGTTAAAGTTCGACTTTGTTTGAAAACCAGAACTAAGATAGATATCAGTTATACTGTCTTCACTACTAACAAGTAGCTTTTTAGCATATGTAATACGGTACTCATTGAGCACTTTAGAGATATTCATAGCGCAAACTTGATTAACGGCCATTGAAACTTGCCGCGCAGGAGTACCGATTTTTCGCGATAAACGACCCAAGGTTAAATTCGGATCGCGGAACGCTTCTTTCTCCTTCATCAGTGCATCAATTTTGCGCACAATGCTCTTAGCATCCTGCTCTGACAGTTGAACACTTTTCAGGGGCGAATCAATTCGACCATCTGTCGGATAATGTGGTTGTGAATCTGATAATGTCTCAGGCTCTGTTCTAAATGTGCTGAAACCGACAATGATGACACCAACAACCACAGTTGGAATAAGAAAAAGATAACTAAGCGACAAGATGTATAGCGCATGCTCTCCTCCGTAAACAAGAAAATCAAACGACAGCACGCCATCAATGCAAGCAGACACAAGTAACATAATACCTACAATACGCTCCGCAAGGACCACACGTTCAGCATAACAAAGCTGAACGTCTTCCGGTATCGAGAATGAGTAACGAATTAGTAAAGCACCATAGCCAAAATAGAGCGTAGTCAAAATGACATCTATCGCGTCAATCCAGTATTGGAACCAAAATGAACATACCGTGATGACAATAGGTCCTGACAAGTGCAGCAACGAAATACGCCCTCTGTAGTGTGCTTTAGCAAAAAAACACCAAGCTGTAACTGGCAGAAACGACGCAAAAATCGGTTGTAGAAACCTGAAAATTGCCACATCAAACGTCCAGCGTAGTCCAACCACTAGCGTACTTACTGCACACAAGATAATGAACAAAGAAGGCATTTTTCCCTCAATGGGCAGTTTGGTGAATAGAAGTATGGCGATAATCACAAGTAGCAGTGACATGACAAAAGGTAGTGGTATGGCAAGCATTAAGATTCCATTATGATATTAAGGTCTGCGATAAGATGATGCGTTTAACAACCGTATAAACAGTGTGATCTTATCGTTAAGCAATCACCCTGCTAGCAGTTATAAACTATAACATCATGTATCGTAAGTTAAAATAAACAAAATATGGATGATCATTTATTTGAAGTAGGTAATATGTATATTTAATTAGTCTCCGTAAGACCTCGTAAAAACCAATCTTGAACCACACTACAAACAGCATATATCTACTTAAAAGAAAGAACTGGACCGTAAAGTAGCGGAATCTCCCCCTAACCTATTCCCATGCTAATACTGCCATCAATACCCACCAGCAAAACTAACAATCTTCAAAGTACATGACAGTGTTGGATCCAGTCTGATCCCCTTCCGCACAGATTCTGCACGTGAAAGTACCGGATATGGACAGGGGCAAATTATCTAAGAGTAATAACGTGAGTTAACTAGAGAGTATTTTCAGGGATATAACGTAAGGAAAGAGAATCGAAGCTTTTCATTGTGCCAGATACAACAAAGCCCCAGCGTTAGCTGAGGCTCTATTACTTAAATATGGTGCCCGAGGGCGGACTTGAACCGCCACTCCTTTCGGAAAAGGATTTTGAATTCCTTGAGACGCCTTTGCTGTAGTGATAAATACTAGGATCTTGTTGGATATTCTTGTCCATTATTTGGGATTGTGTTGGATCTAGTTAGCTGCTGATGCGTACAGGAATAACATTTTCCAAATGTACTATTCAATTTAAATCATACTCATTTTAGACAAAAAACTTAGAGCAAAGATTTCAATAATCATTCCTAAATTACAGGAAATATAGGGAGTTAAGATTGATATATCTTGTTAGTTATTGCCTAGTTAAAATGACTTATAGTAAAGACGTATTCCATGGCTAAAGCCAACATTAGTCGTAGGATTAACCTCCTTAGGGTATAAAACTGTTAATTCGTTATGAGAATCCCATTTCAAATCCATTTTAGTGCTAGTTGTATAAATTGCATCGAAAACAAGAGTTGAAGACCCGTCTCCATCAATTTCTGTTAACCAAATGTTCATTACACTAGGGCTACCTTCACAAGAAGTATATGTTCCATAGGCATTCAATTTACTATCTGGCGAGGTGAATGATGGACCATCATAAGTAATGCAATTATCAGTAAAAAAATTAACATATAGCGTTGTCACTAATACAGTTCCACCTAATACACAAAGCAACACAACACATATTCTCAAAATAACTTTAAAGATAAACATGTAATACACCTACAAATGCAACTAATTTCAGACAATTATAAAATTCAAAGTAACACCTTAAACTATATTTAAAATCAATGCATTACACTTTCTAAAAGTAAATCAGAAGTCACAGTATTAGTTAAAGTATCTCAAACATACCCTTAATCCTCTGATATTATGGTTATATTACAAACATTCCAATACAAATACATATCTGCGGAGTAAAACATGGGGTTTTTCGACTTTTTCTTTGGAAAAAAATCTGAAATGAAAGTAACTAAAAACAAAAGCATAGAACCTCAAGCACCAGCTCATTTTGTTGACCTAGCAAAACAAAATAGCGATATCGTAGATGGCTTAATATTTAGTGCTACCTGTCAGGTCAGGACTCCCCTTAATGTGCTTTTAAAACACGGTGAAATCTATCAAGGCAACGACGCTCCACCCACTTATGGCAGAGGTGCTAAAGACGGTATTTGGCTTCCTAAAGTTCGATCTGATTATAGTTATGACAACGACGGTAATAAAGCTGCTAGCGATGCTGGACATGTCCTTTCTGACGATTATATTAAATTTGCAATCGGATTAAGAACTATTTTCGAGAGCAACCTACCCACTATTGATAAAATGGAAAAAATTATCAACTATGGCGATAACCTTGATGATAAAATCAAATACATTGCCAAAAATGTCATTTTAAATCGCGGTGGAAGTAAAGGAGAGGAAAAAGATAACCTTGCCGACGTAATGGCTAATCACCTATCAGATACTGAAAGGAAAATATGGTATTTCGACAAACCAAATCATCTAAATATAATAGATGGCGTTAATAAAAAAGTAGCTGAATCATTGGAAAATAATGGTTTTACGACAATGCAAAAAATCGCCGAATTAAAGGTCGAAGAACTGGTTATATTAGATGGTATTGGTAAGGTATCAGCAAAAAAGATTGCTGAAGATTGTTTGAACATCAAAGAACTGCGATAGTACTAATTATGAATTGAAATACCTCACCAACATAGAAGCTCTCTGACACTTTAAAGTAACTAAATAAGCACATGAATAGTTTAACTATCATTCGTTACTCACCTAAAAATCAGCCACTTACACTAAATCTCAAACCTGTATTATAGCAATGGATACATTGCCGTTATTATCAATTTAATTATGGCTGCGACCCTGCGCGTAATGACAGAGACAATATCAATGTGGGAATATCAGCAACACTTCTAGATTGCTACTATCAAGGTTTGAAATTTAACTATGAATCCATCTATAACAGTAACTTAATGATTACCATCAATACGACTCTGCATTAATTATCGTGAGTGATGTGTGTTACTTGTTATCTATCCCCTACGTGCTAATCACACACATGCCACAACCCCATATGAGACAGGCACTTTCAACGAAATCCAATTACGAAATAATAACGCAACAGTCTACACCATCAGTAAATCAACCGAATTACACATCGCAATCCCAAAGGACAAGACTAAGACCGGAAGAGGACCGTAAAGTACTGGAACTCTCCCGACCCTAATCCCATGCTAATACTGCAACCGACAACCACCCGCAAAACTAACAATCTTCAAAGTACAGGACAGCCTTGGATTTAGTGAGATTGCCTTGCGCACAGATTCTGCATGCGAAAGTACCGGATATGGACAGGAGTACAATGTCAAGGGAGATAACGTGAGTTTATTGCTGAGTATTTTTAGGGATATGACTTAAAGGAAAATAACGTAAGCTTTTCATTGTATCAGATACAACAAAGCCCCAACTTTCGTTGAGGCTTCATGACTTAAATATGGTGCCCGAGGGCGGACTTGAACCGCCACTCCTTTCGGAAGAGGATTTTGAATTCCTTGAGACGCCTTTACTGTAGTGATAGATACTAGGATCTTGTTGGATATTCTTGTCCATTATTTGGGATTGTATTGGATCCTTTTAGCCATGGATGCGCACAGGAACAGCATTTACCAAAATACCGTTGATGTAAATCTTAATTGCAATTTTTTAGGCATTTTGTCTAAAGTCGATTGAGGGAGGGTAATATTTGTTTTTAACGTTTGTTGAGCAATAAAACTATCTAATTATTCAATCTAAACTTATCAAAATCAGATGTAAGACAATGAAACAAAGTAACTTTTAATAAAAAAATCAGTATACTAATGCTAACTCTTAGCTAAAAGGAACTGAAATGCTTAACTTTCTAAAATTAACACTCAAGGCAGGTTGCATACTTCCATCTATTGCTGCGGCTTTACTTTATTCTATAAACCAACAATGGATGACAATATCTATATTTTCCACTTTAACTAGTGAACAAACATATGATGCATACATCTATAGTTTAAGTATTGCATTTGCAAGCTTTGTTTTATTAATCCTAGTCTACGCTAGCTCTAAAAGTTCAAGCAAGACAATTACAGCTTCTGGTAACGGTAATGCTATCGACAGCTCTGGAACAAATAGCCCAATCACTATACATAAAAAGTAATAGCCATGATATTTCCTAGTAGTCCAAGTACTACCGCCTCTGAAAGTGGTATTGCGATTAATAGCGCGGGCACCAACAGCCCGATTAATGTTTCATTCCAAAAAGCTTTAGGTTCTCTGCCCTCAATCCTAAATCCATTGCTAGACGAAATTATTGCAGTATATGAGCCACAGTACGAAGAAGTTGAAGGCGTGTTTATTGACCCTGATATTGATATAAAGATTAATTACAACTCTGTACGTGTATACGCTGAAGAAATCAGAGACCAAAGCGGCTATATGTCACTGATTGAAGAGATTTTAGACTGTATAGACAATGAAACTCCTAAAGCAAAGAATAAATTTTTGTGGGCTATCAACAAAAAATACAAAGATTGTAAAAAGAAGCTCTTCATCGAGATGAATATAGATACCTCAGATAAAGCTGCTGTTAGAGAAGCAATATGCGCCAACGCAGACAAAATAATCACTGACGTGTCAAAAGACATCATTAAACACTCAGTAGGCCATATAAATTCAACAATAGAGTTAATAGAAGCAGCCCAAGAACTTATAGTGTGTTATGGATTCATAAACTGCCAAATTCTGGAAAAGCCTGAATGATTATCACTAGCTCCCAATCCCCTCAAAAGAGTCTTCTAATAATTGGCGCTAATATTTTAACAATATTGCGTAATTATCCATTCGAATCAGTTAATCCATTGATAATAATGAATAAGTACAGCGAACTGTACAATGAAATTTCTTTTTCTTATCTAATGTTCGGTCTTGATTGGTTGTTCTTGATAGATACAATAAAATTAACTGAATCAGGAGATGTACAGCTATGCAATTAATCGACTTAAAGGTATTTAACGGAGATCAGATTATTCGTGAAATTACTTTTCAGGACGGAATAAATATAATCACCAGTGAAGGGAGTAATGGAAATCAAATCGGAAAAAGCACCACTTTGCGGGTTATCAACTTCTGCCTAGGTTCAGATGGAGATCGTATTTGGAAAGATCCAGATTCAGGCGTTACCAATACAAAGATATACGATCTTGTGACTAGCGGCTTAGTTACATTCTTTCTAAATTTAAAAATCAATGGCGTTAACTATTCAATAAAAAGGAAATTTGAACAAAAAATAACACCTAAACGCACCATATTAAAAAGATATAGCTGGGTTAATGGTGAAGACTACCATTCCACTGAAAAATTTAAAAATAAAATAGCTAGCTTGTTTGGCTACAACACTGAAAAACCAACATATAACACTGTAAAAAATAGGTTTATACGCTTAAACAAAGGAACTTCAGGGAATATATTTAAGTTCAACAATGCATTTACAAGTGATGACGAGTACACCTTAATTTACTCACATATCTTTGGTTTTCAAGGTCATACTGAATTGACACTTGAATACGACCTTAAACAGAAAGTTGGATCATTAAAGTCCCGAATTAATTCACTGCTAAATGGGAGTTGTGAATTAGATTTTCACAATAAACTCGGTTCAATAAATGATGAAATTAGTGGTTTAGAATCCAAAGCAAGTTCTTATGATATTACAGGTGTACAGAACCAAGCTATTGATGATCTTCGAAAAAACAGAGCTACTGTTGCATCACTATCAAGTAGAATTGCAGGCCTAGAAACCAAAGAAATTTATAACCAAAGAACAATAAAAAATTACAAAAATAAAATAACTCAAATTGATACTCAAACTATAATGGCTATTTATAATGAAGCCACATCATTAATACCTGAAATAACAACGTCGCTAAAAGAAACGATTGATTTTCATAATTCGATATTCGTAAGAAAAGCAGAATATGTTGAAAAGCAGGCTGAAATACTTAGAAGTGAGCTAATCGCTTTAAAGGCTCAGCTAAATAAAGACCTTGAGAAAGAAACAAAATTATTTAAATCAATCTCAAACGAAAGTCATCTTAGTGGCTTTATTTTAATAGAGCAATCCATTCACACCAAAATGGAAGAACGTGGGCGTATCAGTTATATACTTGATGAAATAGCCTCTATGGAAGATGAGATAAGAGCTGTAAACACTCAGATTATCCAATTAAGAGGAACACTTGATCTTTACATGAGTGAACTAAATATAAACTTAAGATCATTTAACATTCCATTTAAAGCAATTAGCAAAAAAATATTTAAGTCATTCTCATTAGAGATGGAAGTGTGCAAATTATCAGACCATTCATTGAAGTTCTCAATTATTAATGAAGACAAAGTCTCAGGTGATGGAGCTCCGAGAGCAGCGTCTATGGCTTTCGATATGGCTATGGTTGAATATGTAAAAGCTAGTGGAGCAAAACTACCTGAATTTACATTACAAGATTATTTAGAACCAGCTGATGAAGACAAATTATTTGAATTAATTCAACTTGCAAACAATAGAAAAATTCAGACTGTAATATCCATTCTGAATGATAAAATACAGCTTCTAGAAGATGATTTTATTAGTGAAAATAGTATATTAACACTTTCTTCAAAAGATAAGTTTTTCAAAATATATTAATTTATCACATATAGAAAAGGCACAACAACCACACATCACATACGCTCAGTGCAGTCATCGTGCCTTTTCTAAATCATTTTAATCTCTATAGCATCACCAAGTCGATCATTAGCCATGTCCACCCAAACATCAAATGCATCCGTATACCGCAGCTTATCAAAGCCAATGTAATTAACGTTAATGTCAATTTTTACGATATCAGTACTGTATCTATCTGAATTTAAGTAACTAATGCTCTCTTAATTGGGAGCGTAAGCCACTCTTTCTCAAGTTTCTTCAAAGGATAATCAAGAAAGCACTTGAAGTAAGTTCTTAACATCTCCTTATCATTACAGCTTTTAACAACTTCTAGAAGCCCCTCAGCATCTAAAAAATCTAGCTCATACTTCCCAGTGCCGGATTTTGCTTGCGTTAATAACGCCAAAGATTCATCAGTGAATGACCCCGTTGTCCATAAAGAAAAACTAAGTTTTTTACGTTTCCACTCAGGATGTTCCAAGGCATATTTTCTAAGTGTTGGTACCCTTGTATGAAGCCATCTCTTCACTTCATCATGTGACACCGTTCCGTTCGGTTGGTGTCCTTTACATTCAATGAACAATATTGTGCCAGTGTTTAATTCAGCAACAATATCTGACTCAGCACTTAGCCCATCGCTAGTTTTGTAGATTTCATTCATTCTTACATTAAAAGTACGATAAGCTTTATCTACCACCGTAGCTGAAAAATACTCAAACAGGACACCTCTAAGATTACCAACAGCACCTTCTATCTTCCCGAGCTGATCAAATAACGTATTAAACCTCTCAGGCTCGATAATTATGGCTCGGGCAGCATTTTCTAATGTTTGAAGCAAGTTCGTTAAACCTTTAGCAACATCTTTACCAAATAAAGTTTCCACTGTTGCAGGCAATATTCCAGCTACTTTTGCTTGCTGAAACGCTTCAGGATGATAGTCGTTAGCAACAAACATTTGCATGCATCGACCTACCTTTGGAAGCCCCCTAAGAGTTCTACACTTCCTTAAAAAGGGCTGAATCCCGTCTTCGCTGATCTTTTTATTCAATAAAATATCGCAGGCAAAAAAACCAGGTTTAAGTTTCGAGTTTTCATCTTTCCCCCGTTCTACTAAAGGCGATATATATGATGGTCCGGCCATATCCCAAAGGGTTGTACTCACAACAGGAAGTTCATCACCATCTCTATCTTTGAAAATATTGTAGCTGACTAAACCTAGATTTCTAGCCCACTGCGATACTGCACTAATCAAGAGTTTTTCAACTACCAGCCTAGCTCTTAAATCCAGTAAAATAAATTGAAGTTCCTGTTCGCATTGAGTCAAAATAATACAACGACCAAAGCCATCAATGTTCTTTATTGACAATATTTCATGCATCTCGAGACGCTCTAAAATCTTTTCAGGTGGGATATGTTTCTGCTGCCTAAATGGCGAACCACACGCAATCAAGAAATGATCGTAAGGCATGATACCATCACGCTCCTTTAGTGCCGCAATCGCATACCAATAAGCTGAATTTGTATCTTTAAAAGCCTTATACAAAGCACTCCAAAAAAAAGGAGAGCGATAATCTTTCTTCAAATAAATAAATTTAACGTTTCGAGGAAGCGGTAACCCCTCTAATCGATGAATATTCTTGCCTGTCCGGGAGACTCGTTTTCGAGCAGCAGCATAAGATAAATTATGCTTATCAACCAACTCCTGCACTAAATCCGAACTAAGACAAGGACCATTTTTCTTCAAAAACTCTTCCAATAAATTCATAAATGTCACACTGCGCTATATATATTTCCATTTCATGGACAGTTAGCTTAAACAAACACTTAGTTGACGATACCTTATAATTAAAGTGTTGGCGAGGTATGAAAAACAGAAGAATGACGGTTAGTGTCACAGTTATCATTTTTTCATAACAAAATGATGGTTCAGCCCACTTATCAATCTAAAATCTATTTCATATAAAAAAGACACAACAACCACACCTCGCATACGCTCAGTGTAGTAATCGTGCCTTTTCAAAATAATTTTAAATACCTACAGTATTATTACTTATAACAATAAAACATCTCTAACATTCCGGCATCACCAACGCGGTCACGCACCGTATCAACCCAAGCACCAAATTCATCCATGTACCACAGCTTATCAACGCCGAGTTGCGCACTAACATCATCCAACGACAATCCCAACGTTTCACCTTTAATTTTAGCTCTACGGCCTTTCTGGCTCAATAGCGTAATCATCTTCTCAATATCACCACCAGCAACCATCTTAGGATTCGCCAGTAACAAGTGACGAGAAGATGGGTATAGCTTACCGTTATAGAACACTGGCTTTGACTGACCTTTCAGTTGCTCGCGTACTTCAGTGTTATTACCCGACTTAAGCTTCCTCGCTAATGTAGTTTTAGCCATTCCCAGTGCTTTAGCAGCTTCACTAACACTGCTATATTTAACGCCATTAATTTCAACAGGTTTACTATGCACTTTACTCGGTCGTGATTCAGCACCTACAGCTTGTGCTAATGACCAATTGAATTTAGTTACCCGTTCATTAACTAATTTAGGTTCAATACCATAATGACGGGCAGCAGCAGAACGACTATCGTATTCAACACTATCAACCATAAGTCGATTTTCAATATTCATTTGTAACTCCGAAATATAATAAAAATAAAGAAGATAATAAATAACCTCACAGCAGCTTCGGCAAGCTCAACAGCCATGAGGTTAGATAATGAGATGTTTAGAATGGTAAGTCGTCTGTATGGGCTGCTTTAGGCTGTTTAACGCCCAGTGTTACCTTTGCTTTGATTCGCCCATATAATGTGAATACTGATTGCACCAGCTCAAGATTAGCCGGAGATTTACCAGCAGAGTTCAGCCAATTGTTGGCTTTCCAATTGGGTGCGAAATTATTCAAGGTATTACCGACACTCGCATTCAGCCCGATAATTTCAACGGTATCAGCACCCTGTTTAATATGATAATCAGCCAGCTTTAATGCCGCATAACCAAACTCTAAATACATTTGCGCAGTTTTAGCACCAGTAGATGTTTCAATAATATGCGTATCGCAATCTAAACTCTTAATCGTTGAACCAAGACCACCAGTACCAAGCTTACAAGTTAAGGTGACAACTTTGGGCTGCTTAGGTGCGCTAACTTTAGCTAGATACGATAAGTCCTCTTTTGGTTTAGGTGGTAAATTAGTGTTACGACCACGCTTTGGCTTGTTTCTTTTCTGTCGTGCGGTACGTTCTTTAGTTATCTGCTTAAGATATTTCTCAGCTTCTTCAAGAGTAAAAGCACCTTTATTATCACCACCAGGTTTACCGATTGCGATAGCAGCACACTCAGCCCATGTAGTTACAATACGAGCTTCTTTATCGTTAATTGCAGCATAAAAATTATATTTTGGTTTTTTGGCCATGATATTGACTCTCTATATTTGAAGTTAAAATTCGCTACGGAATGTAGCTATTAATTGGTATTTGAAATGTGTGTGTTGATTGTTATTTATACCCCCACAGCCAAATCACACAGGGAAAGAAGCCCTTATGCGATAAGGGCTTCAATAGATAGGTATTTACGAAAAATATTATTTATTGCTTTAAAGCTTCACGTAATTGAGGTCGTGATGATGCTTCAAACAATCGCTCTGGGTTGAAGTTAGGGAACTTCGCAACCAACAATTTAGCAAACTTGATAGTCAACTCGGTTAAAGGTACTGCCCCCTCAACTAAATCGCTTCTTCCAGCCCCTCGAACGGCAGCGGCCTTAGTCGGATATCCTTGCTCTGTGAGCCATAGCGCCAATTGAGTAGCATTAATGTCTGATTTACGTATACCAGCATGCTCATACCCGTAAAAGCGCAAGAATAAACGAGCCATATATTCACCTGAAGTTTCATCTTTTTTTAAGTTCACAGACTTATTCTTTGATGCTTTAGCCATTGCTAGACGGTCATGCCAAGTGATCCAATCATCCATCGTTTTCAAACAGTTATTCTTACGCCAGCGATCAAATCGTAAGCGCGTAAATAACATATCGTCTAAAGAATGATGCGGTTTTGACTGCAAACTAATATGGCGTTGTCCTTTAACATCAATCATTACAGGATCAATAAGCTCCCTCTTATGGTCGTATTCCATATTTAACAAAATCTCCCTTTGCTCATTCATCATGTCTTTACGCCCAATAAACATTTCACGAGTAGATGTTAAATGTGATCCGTCTGTTAGCTGTCCAACGTGTCGATTTAAATAAAGGTCAACCATATAGGCACTTTGGTTCACAACACTTCGGGCAACCATTACGCCACCTTTAGCTAATATAGGCGCAAAGCCTTCACTTTCCAGCACTGTATATTGAGCTCTAGTCTTAGCCCCAATAAGCTGCTTAGCTTGGTGTTTCAATTCCAAAATCTCACCACCATTGGGATCAATGCGATGAAAATGTTCACGAAAGCGTTGGCAGATAGGTCCATTAAGATCAAACTCTTCTAAAGTTGCATTGGTAGCCATTCCATCTGTTGTAAGTGATACGACGGTTCTATGGTCAGGAATACTAGCTACCATTTCCCCCATTAGCGCACGAGCAAGTCCCGTGGTATAGGCAGCAAAGAAAGGATTAGTTAGTGTTGATGGTGGGAGCTGTTTAGAGTAACCAGCTTGTATATCAAATGCAGTTTTAGGACGTAGAGATTGTGAAAACTTGCCATAAAGCGTGTTACCGATTTCTTTAAATAAACGTTCTTCGAAGCCGCCTTTCACATTCGCTTGTCTGTTCTCCCTCACCCAACCCATAAAGTTTTCAAAGATACGAACATCATCAGCCCAAGGAATCACGAACGCTTGTTTGATGGTAATGATCGCACCTTGGTTAGATGCAACCTCAAGCTCGTGTCCAGTGCAGTGCGTTTCACCAGTAAGTGGGAATATCAAGCCTTTATCTGAGCGCACAGCTAAACTAGGGAAGCGAGTCGAGGCCGGAAATTCAAAGCGAACCCAAGCCAACGCACATTTATCACCGAATAAATCCTCCAGTTTTTTGGTCATAAACATACGGTCATAAGCTAACTTCCGTAGACCTAAACAAATAGCCGTATAACAGCTTGGGGCATCGAAATCATTCCACGTATCAATAGGTACACTACCTGCGATAAAGCTCTCGTTTCTACCACCGCTATATGCCTGTGTTGCGAAGTTTTCCAACGTCATTCTTGCCGTTACAGGAACATCTCTAGTTAGCGTCAGTGGCTTATTACGATCTTCAGGCCATACCTCTTTAGTTACCTTCATAAAACCGAATAACTGGCGATAACCTTTACTGTCGGCAAGTCCATTTACAAAAGCTTTAACCGCAATACCACCAATAGTGAATGGCACTGACTTCAAACCTATATCTTTGCAGAATTTAGAGATACGTTCAAAATGAAGCGATGTTACAAATCCATCGTTCATCGCATAAGCGGCATAACCTTCAGGATCAGCATCTCGATATTCATCCATCCGTGATATTGAATACGGTGCAGGAATATCAAGTTTAGGCAGACCAACTAATCGACCCACATCCGCTAATGATTTACCATTAGGAGATAGCAACATGCTGTCGTAGAAGGTAATGTATAAGGTGTGGTAATTGCGGGTTTTATCATAAACTTCCAACGGTTCTTTATCGATACGACGAGATAAGACCTCATCAAGATCAAGACCGTAAGGCTCATCAAGACTTGCTACAGTCTTCCTCAAACCTTTGACGTGAGTTTTCAACTGGTCAAAAGCGTTACTGAAGTTAAATAGATCAGCTTTGAGAAAGTGAGCCACCAAAATAATATCGGTAGGCCAGCAAGTTAATACATCTTCCGCCATTGCCTTTTCTAATGCTAAAACTAAGCATTTATCCAAAGCTAATCGACCAGACTTCTTCGTTGATTCTGGATATAAGATAATACCGGATGACTTACCTTCATGCCGAACGACAAACTGATAACTCAATATACGATTGTAAGTACCACAGGGTGATTCAGTGTATTCGGTATCCAGCGATACAGTTGGACGTTCAAAGAACTTAGTACCAACCCTACGCTTTCCCTTCTTGGCTTTATCTTTACCCTTGCCCTTAGTAATAGAATGACTAACTTCATACTCAGCAACAGATAGCATTGCTTCGTTATCAGATAAATTATCCTCATCCCATGTTGATGATAATCCAGTATCTTCGTTACTAAGCTCAGATACCGTTGATTCATCCTGTTCCCATACCATTAATTCGTTAATCATTTTTCAGCTCTCCAGACGCAAAAAAGACTCCCTAGGGAGCCTTAATTAAAAAAGTGTATTATTTACCAAGGTATTACTTTTGGTATTCAGCCCATTGAATGGCTGAGACTTTTTTGTCATCACTGATGTCGATTAGTACATCAGTAATAGCATCTGAAAGACCTGAAATATCCGAGTATTGCTCTTTATCAAAAATGCAAAGTGGTCGCTCATTCAAACCGATCACAAGTAAATGACCTGTTTTTGGTGAAACAAATGTATTTTTAATAATACGCACGTCGATAAAACCGCCATTCTCAAGCACAATACTATAATCTTTCTGTGGTTTAACGCGCTGTTTAGCTTTTTCAAACAGCTCGTGTGACTTTTCGCTGTTATCAAAAATAATTTTACGGCACTGAGCATCAAGAATTAAAGTAGCATCTTCAAAATGAACAACCGTAGTACCAGCACTAGCGTTTAAGATACCGTTTGATGTACGAATAAATAGTGGTTTAATAGTAGTCATAATTATTTCCTATTAAGAGTTTTAGATTGTTAAAGAGCGCATATAGAGCAACGCTCCATGAGTGTCAAAACAAAATGTCTTAACAACGACGCTATTATCTAATAAGCAATCAACGGTGATATTCAGTACAAAAAGCGTATTTTAAAGAGATAGAACATCGTCTTAATAAAATTTATCGGTATATAAACATAAGGCCATTGTGACGAGTAGTCACAATAGCCTTATGTTCTATGTTCTTAATTGAATATGTTAAATCATCCAGCGTGGCTTTAAGGATTGTACTTGCTCGGCTACCTGCTTTTTCTGTAATTCAGCAAGTTCATCCTCCCAAGCGATCACATCACTTAATCTAAAGCGTATAGGACTGTTTTTATTAGTACCCAGTTTAAAGAAAGGCGGCACTGAAGATGGATTACGCGAACAAGCAGTGGTAATAGATTCCAGACTACGTTGTTGGCGCTTAGCTAAATCAGCTTTAGTCAAAATAGTGTTGTTCATGAGATATCCCTTAATCCAAATTAAATGCGTGATGATGACCAGATACAAGCGACAATGCTGTATCTTGGCTAGCTTGAGTAAGCTGCTTATTATCATGAAAAGCATATCGCTCAGTAGTAGTGACACTTTGATGAAATAGGTTTTGCTGAACCAATCTCGCATCACCAGTCAGCTGTAATTGACGACTTGCGTACGTTCTACGTAAATCATGGATAACAACATGCTCATAACAGCCTGATGCTAATGCAACATGGTCACGTATTTTGGCATGGCAATCTTTAGGTGCTGAAATATGCTGGTTATCTTTCAAGGCAGATGGAAATAGCCAATGGTTCCAAGATAAAGCAGCGCATTCAATTAAGAGCTTTTTTGCTGGCTCATTAATAGCAATGCGATAGGCGCGGCCATTCTTTGTTTGCGGTAAAGACAGAAGAGAGAAGTCATTATTAATCATTATTTTTTCAATGCTAATAGCATTGCCAATACGCAATCCCAGAAAGAGACTCACCAATAACGCTTTAGAATGAAATGAATCAATCTCAATCGCTTTATCGATGTAATGGTATAACTCGACATCACTTAATACGCGGTCACGTATATTAGCTTCAGGCCATTTTTTAATACCTTTACAGGGATTACGGTGCAGCAACTCAAGATCAACGGCAGTAGAAAAAATACGAGATAATAATGATAAGTGGCGGTTAACGGTGGAGCCTTTAACCTCTAAAGCAAGTTGAGTTAATATCTGCGTGATATCGATGCGGCTAACATCACTTAGAGTACGACGCGCAATATCACCAGCAAGGCGACGCCAGCGTGTTTTAACACTTTTAATATCACGATTGTGCGCTTCCATCATCGGCAACACATAATCAATAAAGAAGTCACCAACTAATATCGTTGAGGCTTTATTGTAAAAACCTTGTTCAATCTGAGATAAACGAGCATTAGCAAGTTTTTCAAATGCTGAAATGCTCATATCAGGCCAGTGTCCTATCACTTGGTTAGTACGCTGACCTTTGAATGACTTAGATATACTTAGCGATACAGTGGTCGGATAAAATGTGACTTTTTGATGACGCGCACCAAGACGACGCTTAACAATAGGTTTTTCACCGATGTTAGGTCGAGGATGCGCTATAAAAGCATCAGCAGTAAAAAGGATAGTGTTAGCAGACAAAGTAAACTCCGTTACATAATTAAATACATGCAACGGATTTTATAGGAGGGAACGGATTGCGATATTCAGTACAAAAGGACTATCTTAGAGAGGAAGAAATTTATCATCATGAACTTATTTATCTAAAATCTTCTTCAAATTTCGTCTGAAATTAGACACATTCATAGCTATATCTTCTGAATCAAAATCAGACAACACTGTAGTAGATGATTCAGCAGCAGAACGTAATTCCTCATACCTTTCCTCAAAATCCAACGCTAATTGAGAAAGTCCCATAAAAAAGTCTCGTTCTTTATCGCAAACAACATGCTCAGCCACAACAACGCGTTTAACCTGAGCAATATCAGAACGCTCAACACCAAAAGAATCAATGGAGGTAGAGTCAGAGAAACCTTTCATACACGAATTAATTATATCTTCAGAGTCAAATGGACGATCACATCCCTTAAGTAGAGATTTAACACCTTCTGCATAGACTGATATACACACATTTAACTTCTTACTATACGCATAACTAGATGATTTTTTCACTGCCTCACTTCTTATTGCAGATGTCTTTTTTACTTTATCTGCTCGTTTTTTATTAAACAGCTTATAAGGTTCAGGGGTAAAATAGCTGTGAACGATCACAATCATTTCAGCAATACCACGAACTTCTTCAATCAGTGATTCCGCTTTTTTTAAATTATCTATCTCAATTGCACTACGTGCTTTATTCAATTTATCATGAGCTAAAGCTGGAAGTAATAACATCGCCGTATTTGGTCGTTTATCCAGAATACCATCCATGTCTGGATATAATTCATTGACAATAAGTGAAATGAAAACGGCCTGAGCATCACTTAATTCATCATGAAATCGATCTAAATTAGGCAAACTATGTAGCTCACAAAATTCATCGTCAATGAACTCAAAAGCATTATTTTTAACATCCGCAATCGCATTATAAACATAGTCAATAATATAAATACGAATTTTAAAACCATCGCTTTGATCGTCAACTTTAAAGGTTTTAGCATCGATTTTAGGTACTTTAACATCAGCTTCAAAGGCTTTAGTATTATAATTAATACCTTGTAACTTGAGTGATTTTTTAATATTCGATTCGTGCTCTTTACACTGTTTCTTAAGCATCGCTTTTTTATTTACAGGTCTAGCCAAAATATCAAATCTCCATAGTTGAAAGCCTTCTCGCATGATGTTGATAATAATACAGCGCTAGACATGTGTGTGTCATTATTATATCTACCCCTACGTGTAAATCACACACCTACTCAACTCTTTGAACCATAATAAAATAAATACATAAACTAAAACGAAAAATCAAACGTACTCATTTAACTAGCAAATGAAATCAACAATAAATTAGTTAAAATTTTAATAGTCCTAACGTCTCATCTAAGGGGCTATACAATCCATAGGGAAAATAAAAAATGAGTACATTTAATTTATTTGTTGAAGCGTTTAAATCTCGGGTAGTTTTAAAGGCCAACCAAGGAAAAAATTCGAGAGTCGCTGAGTTCGATGCAGTCGTAAGCGACATTGAAATGGTGCATGGTGCTATACCTGATATCTGTAAAATCCGCGCTTATTTCACCGTGTGTATATCTAGCAAACCTAATTGGGGCTGTCGTAAGGTTATTGAAGAGTTTGATTACGCAGTTACTAAAATTAGAGGTGATGGTTGATATCGGGTAATGACTGTGATTTATAGGTATGTCTGTATTAGTGGGTAATTTTATTCACTAATATAATGAGTAACATAGGTATTAAGATGGAGGGGAGAGGGGGTGAACGAAGTGAAACAACTCTCCCCTCCATCTGATCGATTGATGGCGTGATTTTTACAATAAATCAAAAAAAATCATCTTCCAAATCCAACTGGAAAATGATTTTTAGGTAATTAAACAGGTTCATGATTGGGATAATATTTACATTCGCGCTGATGATATTGCCAAATAAATCCAGCTCACTGACAATATCACCTGCTTCTCATCGTTTATTCATTCGGTTTGAATAAGTTAATCTGGCTCACCAAATACAGCACCCGCAATCGCGCCACTAATTACACCGATGATTACGCCTTGTGGACCAAACCTAGCCCCGATAACGCCTCCAATTGTTGCCCCTTTTTTAGCACCTTGCATACTAAAATCGATAGTTGTTGTAGATATACCATTTTTATAACTTGTTTTAACTGCTTGTGATTTTCCAATTACTTCACTGAACATATTTACTCACCTCATTAAGTTGATGGATAACGGTGTTAACAGTCATAGGCTGACAGCCATGCGTTAATCACCATTTAAGTAATATATGCTTCAGTGCGCGATTAAATCAGGCTGCATCAACATACCAACGATGCGTATTGGTAATGAAATAAATAATCTAGATACGTGATTACTTCAGGTTTAATATCCAACGGGATGACGATGACACGCTGATATTACGATGTATTTAGCAGAGATGTTGTTGCTACGTTTGCCAAAAAAATAAATCAATGATGTCGCTTAAGGTTTAGATGTATTTCAGCAAGTGTCGAGTTCCATGCTGTCTATCGAAAGATTCAAAATGAGCTAAGTTCCCCCCAACGTAACTAACATATTAATAATAATATCCTAGCTTCTACAGGGTTCAATATAGGGGTATATATTATATTTTCATCAGTAAATTACTATCCAGATTTTTAATATTTAATTACCCCAATTACATTAAATAGAGTCACCCACCCCATTGCCTATCGTGCAATGGGGTGATTATTTTTGATGGTATTTTCACTTCATTAAGCATCGATCATTACCAACCTAAACAGCCGTTTTCTGTAAAAGGATTAAGTATCCTTTGCTAAAAATTCATAAGATAATATGGCAATACCCATCACACCTTACTGCGTAAGACGCGATGGGTACTGCCGATTTAAAGCAGCCAAGTTGTTAGCTCCCCTCCTGTCCATAACTCGACTTTTTCCTGACCTTTACGCAGCACAGCTAAAACCTAATTACAGCCTATTCCACATTGGCTAAAACGTACTGAGTTTAACTTCATCAAATGCACCAGAATCTTGATAATCAATAAAGTTCATCTCCCACGTTGGGTAAAAATCCATAACTTCATGTAAAGCACGCATTGGTAATGGGTACACCAGCCCAGTGCCATTGCTCATATCAAAATCAATTTCTTTAGCCAATTCAGGATATGGATAACCTTGGTAGCTGAACGAGGTGATGTAATCAAATTGCCACAATCCACCATTGCAGGTAATGCTTATTTCAACAGGATGATAACCACCTTTTTTATTGCTGTAAGTGCTATCTCTAAAGTTAAACACAATCGTGTTTGTGCCTGTTGGTATTTCTTGTTCTTGGGCTACCTTGGCAAGTAAGTTCATCAGGTCTTGTGTTACAGGCACGAGTAAGCTATCCGAATCAAAGTTCAGCTTCATAATGAGCTCCGTTAGTAAGTTTGTAGGGTTAGGTTTAGTGAGGTTCTTAGGTATGTAAGGGGTGAATTAGCAGCGTGGATTAAGTTAATGCTAACAACTTGGCTTTCTTCTGCTCGTAATCATCGGCTAATACATGAAGAAATACGCTAGTACCTGATTGAACAATCAAACCAATATCATCACTGCGTAACACGCCAGCAAGGAACCCAGCGTTATTTGAGCTAGCACCTTTAAAGGCAGGTTTAAGTGCGGTACTTTTAAAAGGCTTATCAACTTGTTCATCCAGGATTGCAATCAATGTAGTTAGGTTAATCCATTCTTTAGAATGTAACCCACCACCTTCATTACCGCTAAGTCTGATATATAACTCACCTTCTTCATCATGCTCTGCGATATCAAAGAAAACATGGTTAGTTGTTTTAGGGCTTAGTTTCTTACCTTTGCCTGATAATACAATATTACTGAAATGGTCATGTTTCTCAGGTTCAGATTGCTTATCATTAGCTGGCTTATCTTCAACAACTTTATCCGTTGGTGTATCCGTAGCTATATCACTTACTTGCTCATTGGTTAATTCAACTGATGTGTTATCAGTGACAGTTTCATCAACGATAACAGTAGTATCAACATTGTTATCTTCAACTTTTATATCGGCTGTTTTATTGGTGTTGTTAGTTTTACGGCTCATAGAAAATCCTTTAATAATGATGGCTAGATTAGGTTTAATTTAGATTTGTGGTATCGGTAGTCATTGCAGGTTAAAGTATCTTGCTTAATACAGTGACGGTAGTTGTTTTAGACGTTAAAGGTGCTAATAAATAACAGCCACCACCTGCATCGGTAATAACTGATAAAGCCAGTAGATAGGGACAAGTATCATCATTCAATAACAAGACAAACTCAGGGTTATCTATCACTCGCTGAATGAAATATTGAATATCTTCATCAGCATCAAGTAATGAACTATCAACATCACTTTCTTCTAGCAGTATGAGAAAGGTATCGTATTCAGACCAGAAGTCAGCAGTTGTATCTAAGCAACCATCAAACGGGCTAATTAATTCATTATTCAATGCTGTTTTAACCTGTTCTGGTAGGGCTAGCTCATTAACAAGGTTGAAGTTCTTAATCACTTTCATTGGTTGTATTCTCCATAGGTTAACAATCAATAATCATGATATTTATATATGTATCAGCCTTGTTTTATTACGCTATAACTCCTCAACCATGCTCGATATCATTGATGCAGTTTCTCGTTGTTTACCTTCACTTAATTTTGCATAACGTAAGGTGCTAGATATGTCCTTGTGATTAAGCAACTTCTGAACTGAGCTAATATCAACACCGTTAGAGATCAGGTTACTCGCTACCGAATGTCTTGCCGTATGCAGCAATACTTCATCAGGATTTTCTATCCCAGCCATCTGCTTAATTATATCGAATGAGTAACGAGGCGCACCGATTGGCTTGCCCTTTTTATGTGGCGCTGGGAATACGAAATTATTGCCCGATATTTTAGGGATTGATTGCAGGATCTCTATCATGAGGTCGGAGAGATAAATGATGTGATAAGTACCGTTCTTGGTCCGAGGGATAGTCAGGGTGCGCTTTTCGAAGTTAATATCACTGTGGACTCTGAAACGTAGCTCACCTTCACGACAGCCGATTAGATGTAGCAATGCAATGAAGTTGCCAATGCTGGGTTTTGGATAGGCTCTGGCCACTTTGATAATGCGCTTAGTCTCGTCAATATCACAATACCGAGTTCTAGCATTATTTTCGGGCAATAATGAAACTCTATCCGCCACATTATCAACATCTAACATTGAGTGCGCTAATTTACCCATGGTTTTTAATAAGGCTAATACACGGTTACAGGTTGCTGGTGCATAATATTCACCTTTGTACTTGGTTTCGCTCAGGGTTAAGTGGAGCTTCATTACATGGCTAACTGTTAGCTCATTATATTTAATGTTGGAAATCGAGGAGCAATGCTTACGGAATCGCTTTTCATCAATACCCCATGTTTTCTTACGACGCTTTGCCAGTGGTAAGTAGGTATCGTAGAAGAATGACTTAACCGTTGGGTAATCAACTTGATTATCACGTTCAGCTTTAGGGTCAACACCATCAGCGATCATACCTTTATACTTTCTGGCTACCTTTCGAGCTTGGTTAATATCAATATCTGGAAAGCGCCCTATGGTGATACTACATTTACGTCCGTTAAATTTATAACGTAGTAGAAAACGTTTATTACCTGTTTTACCGGATAGACATTTAAGGCCAATGATTTCTGTATCGGATACTTCGAGTTCTGTTGATGATGAATTTACTTGATTGGATGGTAGGGATTTTAGATTAGTATTGGTAAATTTGAATTTTTTGGTGGTGATAGTGGGGTTATTGCTGGTCATATTAATACCTCGTTAATTGGGGATACAAGGTATTAATATGTTCTTGAAGATGGGTTAGATACGCTTAGTGATAGACAATTACACAAGCTTCAGGACAGGGGCTGAACTCTTAATCTTGAAGTTCTTCTGTATAATTACCACTCATATAAGCATCTATATTCTTCAATTTAAACGATTCCTTAATTGCCTTTTCATGAACTCCAACATGGCTCATACTAGACTCATAATCGTTCGTAGCATATGAAGATTTGATCGTCTCAAGCTCTTCAAACTCCGGATTTCTTTCTTTATCATTCCATAACAGTTGATCGGGGTACCAGATATTCTTAACACCACTTATAATTTTAACAGCGGGTATCACACCTCTGAACAAATTAGAATAATCTTGTGACTTCAAACTAATACCATCAAATGTAGTTCCCGTTTTCTCACAGAATAACATGAGTAACTTCAGATGAATCCGACAGCGCGGATAATTCCAACGTTGTGAATCGAGCACGTCATAAACAGTAAACGTTTGAGTTCCTACGGTTTTAGTGCGCGCAATAACAACCCCTATTCTAAGCTCATCGCTGCTATTATCGCCACTAGCATTCGCATCAGACATCTGCTTTTCTACATTTTTTGATTCAGTATCGAGTACAAAGAATACCCGTGGTCTTTCTCCATTTATCCTATATCTAGCTAAACGGTAAGCAATGCTATCTACACTTTTATAAACAGTTCCATGCCCGCCATAATTAAACAAATATTCATCAGCTCCTTTCACCCAACCAACACTTATATTAAACATGTCGGAAACTTCATTTACTATGTCACTGCTCAATGCGTCTAATAAAGCTTTATCATCCATCAATTGTGAGGGCGTCAAATTTCCTGATTTGATCATATTAGGGATATCAAATGTGTTGATTTCGTGCATTTGAAATAACTGTCGAAAACGCGAGCACATCAACTCTAACTCTGATGCCATTGGATTTTCGGTAGCTTTCATTACAGATGTCATAGTCATAGACACTAAATCCTGAATAGAGCAGCCAACATGGTCTGCTTGATGATCAAGAAAGTTTCTAACATCAGGCATAAATCTAATCGTGATACCGCGAGCCGGTTGTTCAAGTTCTTTCTCTGTTAGCGCTGGTGTAGAAGGTACACCAGAAAAAAGGATTGCTATTCTGTCTTTAATCGATAGTTTCTTGCTCATATCATTACCACCTTGAGTTTTTGGTTCATTTTGGTTCTACATCTTTATTTAGAACCATATTGACCCAAAAATAATTTCATTGCAACAAAATTACTTAATTTTTCATTAGCAGAATTGTTTTTAGTAAAAAAAAGTTAGCTATATAGGGTCTGTACTATCAGTAATCAACCCTTTATATTTACGAGCTACCTTTCTAGCTTGGTTAATATCATGAAAGCGCCCAGTGGTGATGATGGAATTGGTATTATCTGGTGTATTGATAGACATATTAATATCTCATTGATTAGGGATACAAGGTATTAATATGTTTTTGAAGATGGGTTAGATACGTTAATGAAAAGAGCCATTGAGTGTATCGATATTACCCGAACGGCCTAGTCGAAAAGCGCATGGTAATGGCACTAATAAAGAATTGAGCTTATTCAGAACTTGAATAAGATGTCGGCTGCGCGACACCTATTTTTATTTATACCTTTAGTACAATTGAGGTGGATTACCTTTGTTTTCCACAACACGCTCTACTTGAGCCCCCCATTTACGGATTATCTGCCCAAATTCATGAGACTGGAGATAATCTGTTGACGAGGATTCAAGATTAAAGACTGGCATA
The DNA here is from genome assembly GCF_000170855.1 of Moritella sp. PE36. Taxonomy (GTDB): domain Bacteria; phylum Pseudomonadota; class Gammaproteobacteria; order Enterobacterales; family Moritellaceae; genus Moritella. The sequence continues at coordinate 298,624 of NZ_ABCQ01000001.1, forward strand.
TAAGTACCTAAAACGCCCTGCTCTAAAATACCATCACTAATTACACCATTTTCTCGAAAAATAAGTACTGGCAATCCAATTTGAAATGCCATAGCAGGTTCAATATGACTATATGGACTAGTTAACCAATTATCATTCAGGGTGCACTCCTCTGACGTCCCAGGTTTACTAACCCCCTCAATCACATGAGCTCGTCTAAATGCGATTGTGATTAATCCATTTGATTCAAGCATTAACCGTCTAATCGCTTTCAGTGGAGCATCCATATCATAATCAGTAACACCTAGGGTTCTAGGTTCATAACCTTGGTCTTTGAGATATGCCGATAAAGTGGATACAAATGTCTCCTGCTCCGCATTGTAAGGTTTTGGATAACTTAAAAAGATTGGTTTTCCCATATATTCCTACTTTTAATAACAGCTAAATCTAGAGGTATACGCCTGCTAAGCGCTGTGAAATAGTTGGCTAAAATTAGCGTGGAGCAAGTAACAGTCAGCTATTCACGTCTGTTTGAGCAACGTCTTAACTAGCAACACAAAATAGCCACGAAGAAACTTTTGGATAGCTACTTATGACAAAAACGATAAAATGCAATAAAACGAAAACCCAAGGTACATAGATTTCTATGTGGGTAAACGGTAAATACAATTTAGGATCGCCCCCCCGACCTACAGCTTCCCATTCAGCATCATATGGGCTAATAGGAAGACTTTTTTCAATTTCATGAATGACCTTAAATTTTGCGCTATTTAAATCCTTATACGACCGAACAAGCCTATACCACATATATGAAATCGCAATACCAGCTAGGGATATTACCCAGTAAAGCTTCGATGAGGTTGCGACACCTAAATTTAAGTAACTAATTAATGATATAAGTGCTGTATTAACCGTAACGAAAAAAGAATTTGCAGTCTGCCTTCTATTACTAATATTTTCGGCTGAAGTTAAGTAAATTTTATATTGTTCTAATAAATGAGCGTTATAACTGTTAGTTGCATCATAAGCATCTATATTGCCACTTGCGTATAGCTTACTATTTATCTCTTCTGGCTCCATACTAGCGAGCACCATTTATCAATTTTTTAAGTGTATCCCACTTCCATTCATAAATTTTATCTGAACTTGATGCAGATGTTGGCTTAGTACACTTTTTATCTGCATATGCCCACAGCAAAAAATAGGCTTTCCCTTTTTCTTTTGCAATTTTTAGCTCAGCTGCAACACCAGTGGCTGTATGAGTTTTTGTACCGCACAGAACAATCACTACATCTACATTATCCATTCGTCTACGAACTTTCTCTTTCCAGTCACCGTCTAAATGAGCTTTTACAGAGTTATCTTTAAATTGAAATGGACTATCAGGGAAATCTGACTGCCCTACTAGCATAGTCTTAGTACCTAAATCATTATCTATGTCGAAGCTTATGAAAACGCGTTTTTTAGTCATTTATTATTTCCCTATTTTTTTGTAGTAATTATCTAATTCATCTAATTTATTCAAAACTCTCAAATTTAACGTATCAATATAATTAGGTAAGGTCATATTGTGAGAAGTCTTAAATACATAAATTTGTTTATTTAAACCTAATGCAATACCTAGTTCATGAGAAACCCAAGGGGAGTCTTTACTTCTTACTGATAAAATAAGAATAATGCTATTGCTATTCGAAATTTCATTTCTTATTTGAGCTTGATGATTGCCAACTTCACGCTCTAGGTTTTTTTCAAAGACAAAAGAATTAACACCTAGTTTGGAAAGGTAATTTGACACCGACTTTGCTTTTTTACTAGCATCCGTTGAGTAACTAATAAAGACTGATTCCATTTATTAAATATTTTCCTGATTATTCGGCCAGTTAACACCGCAATTCACGGCGAGCGATAGCGTGTCCAGTAACGAAGTGGCGATGCAACATTAACTTGTTACATTTGAGACCTATGATTTGTTACAAGCTGGATTTTTCTTATTTTTTTGGACATATCTCAATATAAGGAGCCTTTCAACAAACTTGATGTAGGCGGCACCATCGTACCGATTTATATCTATCGGAAGAAAAGATACATATATATCACTAGGCACAACTTCACTTATTGTGCTACCTAGAAATTGCTCTGAATATGTCCAGCCACCACTATGGCCATTTTTCCTTTTGAAAGCAGATGTACCAAATTGATTTAAACGGGTTCGGATACTCTGTTTAGTTGTTTCACCTATGTATACAATATTTTTTGATGTGAAGTTTAGCGGGCCATTTGGACTTTTTTTGTACCTAGAAAGCACATAAACTCCAGACGAAGTACTCTCAGCGAGAGCTTTCACATCTTCAAATTTCGTCCACTTTGTAAATTCAGCTAAATCCATCGAGTACCCTTAACGTATGTAGCATTATATTACTGTACCTGCTCACTCTGCCAGTCAGATAAGCCATTAAAAATGCAGGTTAATGCATTGAAAAATATAGGCTTAACTTTCAACTTCAGTTAACTTCTAAAAATAGAGAGTACGAAACTATTATTTAATCATTTGGTTCTGGATATATTTTTAACAATAAACCATATGCCATTGACTCTACTAGCTTAATTAGAAACCAACAAGGTAAAAAGTACAGCTTTGAATGGTAAAGTGTTTCACTATTATTCTAAATCAAACAATCTAATATAAATATGGCGGTAATTTAACAGGCAATAGTTAATACGCATAAGCACCTATAGAAAATTTGTATCATAATCAGCACAGAACTACCTAGATCATCACAGATAGATTTAATGATAATGAGGTATACTGATAGTGCGTGTGCTTGTTATCTATCCCCTACGCGCTTATGACACACATGCCACAAACCTATATGGCATAGGCACTTCCCGCATTAGTTCATTACGAAAAAATAACGCAAAGACCTTCACCAGCAATAACCCCCCCGAATTACGCATACCAATTCCAAAGGACAGGACGCGGACCGTAAAGACCGGAATTCCACTCAACCTAATCCCATGCTAATACTGCCACTGACAACCACCAGTAAAACTAACAATCTTCAAAGTACAGGACGGTGTTGGATCTAATGAGATTGCCTTGCGCACAGATTCTGCATGCGAAAGTACCGGATATGGACAGGAGCAAATTATCTAAGAGTAATAACGTGAGTTTATTAGAGAATATTTTTAAGGGATATAACGTAAGGAAAAATGAGGTAAGCTTTTGATTGTGCTAGATACAACAAAGCCCCAACTTTCGTTGAGGCTCTATTACTTAAATATGGTGCCCGAGGGCGGACTTGAACCGCCACTCCTTTCGGAAGAGGATTTTGAATCCACCGCGTCTACCGATTTCACCACTCGGGCATAGGTCAACATTATACATAGCAAACGATGCCAAGCAAGGCGTTTCTCACTATCCTAAAAACAACTGTTCAAAATTAAAGCAAAGTGCTGTTTTTAATCATAACATCCAGACCTAACCACGAAGCTACAAGCTAATTAGCCGTACATCCCCTCTTATCACCAGCCCATTGATATCCAGCAAGTCCGACTATTTAGCACTACCAAGGACATCTTTTTTTGCTACACTGTTGCCACTTTCGAGATAACCCTGAAGACATGGCTGGATTCATAATGGCGAAGAAAAACAAACTTAGAAAACCAAAACACACACCGACAACCGAAGCAGGCGAAACCGCATCAATAGCCACTTTTGGCCCGCGTATTGGTGCTCTTGTCTATGATGCATTGATTGTTATTGGTATCGCGGCTGTCGCTGGTGCCGTCGGACTTGGTATTGCTGAAGCATTAATTGCATCAGGTATTGTCGATATTGCCGGTCGTTATGTTGATACTGCGGCGTATGCAGGCAACCAAATTTGGTTTGCACTGCTGGTATGGGGCTCGGTATGTAGCTTCTATTTGTGGTTCTGGACTCACGGTGGTCAAACTGTTGGTATGCGAGCTTGGCGTTTACGCGTACAAAATGCCGATGGCAGTGCAATCAGCTTAACGCAAGCACTTATCCGTCTTGCTACAGCAGCCTGTGGGTTGGGTAACTTACAAGTGCCGTTTGACATGAAAAATCGCGCCTTTCAAGATCACTGGTCGAACTGTAATGTATTACGTTTAAGCAAAGAACAAAACGGTTCGTTACTGCGTTATGCCGACAAGCTAAAACAGAAAAAATAATCGATTTAACTGTGCTTAGTGCCTAACGCTAAGCCGATAAACCGACACAAAAATGGCAACCAATTGGTTGCCATTTTTTATCGCTATTTTCCGACAATGTATCTTCAGTATCGAAAAATACCCACGTTAACCATGTTTCCTTAACTGCACAATCGCAATCAAGGTGAAGATGGCACTGGGGACCACCGCCCCAAGAAACGGCGGTAGCGAGTACACTAAGCTAATCGGGCCAAAGGTTTCACTGGCAAGATAGAAAGTAAAACCAGCAACCACCCCCATCAAAATACGCGCGCCCATGGTCACCGTTCGCAGTGGTCCAAATACAAAAGACAGCGCCAACAATACCATCACACCGATCGATAACGGCTGGAAAATTTTACGCCAGAAGGCTAACTCATAACTGCCTGCATCCTGCTTATTACTGTCTAAATAAGTAATATAAGAATACAAACCTGATATGGATAAATCTTCCGGGTCAATCGTCACCACATCTAATTTTTCCGGTGTCAGAGTTGAATCCCAACGCTGCGTAGCCTGTTCTGTCACCGAAATACTATCACGCTCAAAATGGGTGATCCGCAGGTCGGTTAACTGCCAATACTTGCCTGTATAAGTTGCACGTCGCGCTTGTGTGGTTTTAACTAAACGCTGATTGCCAGCAAATTCATAAATCGTTACATCATGTAATTCACTGCCATTATTCACTTTACCTATATTAATAAAGTTTTCTTTATCCTTTGCCCAGACCCCTTTTTGCGCCCGAATAATCGATTGACCAGAGGTTGCTTCACCACGTAATTGCGCCGCTTTCTGCTCTGTATAAGGGGCAACATATTCACCCATTAGCATCACAATAATCATCATCGGGATCGCAGTCTTCATTGTAGATAACACAATTTTAAAACGCGACTGACCCGCCGCTTGAATAACCACTAATTCAGACGAACTCGCCAGGGCCCCCAAACCAATTAACGCCCCTAATAAAGCCGCCATCGGGAAAAAGATCGTAATTTCGCGTGGCATTTTCAGCATCACATACATTAACGCTTCGAGTAAACCATAGGTGCCACGGCCGACGGCTCTTAATTGTTCGACATATTTGATCACTGCCGATAAACCAACCAAGGTAAATAAACAGATCATAGTGGCAAATAAAATAGCCTTACCAATATAGATATCTAAAATTTTAATCACTGCGGTTACCTCGAGAAAAACGAACTTTCATCTTATGTACTAGACGATGATACCAAGAGTAATTAGCTAAATTAAACCAAATAGCTAAAATCAGCACCCCGAGATGCACGATCCAGAAACCGAATACTAACGGTAATTTTTCATCTAAAATGGCAGAACGAGCGGCACTTAATAACATAAAGTAAGTTAAAAACATTAATAACGCGGGGAATAATTTCGCATAACGCCCCTGCCTGGGATTAACCATCGCCAGTGGCACCACTAATAACGTCAGCAATGGGATCGCGACAACTTGGGCGATACGCCATTGCAGCTCAACCTTGTGTTCAAACTCATTCGAATTCCATAATTCTGAGGTTGGCAGTGCCTTGGTTTTACGGCCACGTTCACTGACGTCTTGCTCCTGAATAAATACCCGGTACTCACTGAAATCAACAATACGGAAATCACGTTGTGATAATTCACCTTCATAACGCAGACCCTGGCTTAGCTTCAACCATTGTGAGCCGTTGTCGTCAGACTCAACGTTACCTTTATCTGCTAACACAATAGAAGGACGCTCTCCCTCCTGCGAAGGTGATTTAGCAATAAATATTTTACGCAGCGATTTATCACTATCATAAGACTCAACATAGACCACCGCGAGGCCACCATCTAGCGACTCAAAGCGCCCTTGTTTCAGTGTCGCTAAACCGACATCCGCATCGACATTTTCTAATAATTGCACCCGGCCTTCTTCAGCAGTTGGGGCATAGATAAACGCGTTAAAAGCCACCAGACCTATCGTCACAGAAGATAATAATAACGACGACATCAGTATCCGGCTTGGGGTATAACCACAGGCCGTTAAGATCACCATCTCACTTTCGGCATACAATCGCCCATGCGCAAACAAAATACCAATGAACAAACTCACCGGTAAAATTAATGTACCCAACGCTGGCATGGTATACAGCAACATCTCCATCACTAAATTAGCAGGTAAAGCACCTGTCATTACCTTCGAGAGCAGCGCAACAAACTGCTGACTCACAAAGATAAGTGATAAGATGAATAACACAGCGACTTGTGATTTCACTGTCTCAGCAAATAAATATCGGAAAATTATCACTTAAAACCTATATTAGACTAATGTTTTGTATGAAATGCAGCGAATAATTAGGTAAACTCAGCTACAAATGCAGTATAAATAGTTAACTGCACACCCATTTTATCTGAAAATGTTAGTTTTTGATTAACTAAATACGTATAACCCCCTATTATGTTATAAATATTTGATTTTGTCTTTAGGAAACCGGAGAGTCCATGGAGTTCAATGTAAAAAGTGGTAGCCCTGAGAAGCAACGCAGTGCTTGTGTTGTTGTCGGAGTATTTGAACCACGTCGTTTATCGCCTGCTGCAGAACAACTCGATAAGATCAGTGATGGCTATTTAAGTTCCCTACTACGTCGCGGTGATATCGAAGGTAAACCTGGTCAAGTATTGTTGCTTCATCATGTACCAAACGTACTAAGCGAACGTGTATTATTAGTTGGCTGTGGTAAAGAACGTGAATTAGATGAACGTCAGTACAAGCAAATTATCACCAAGACAATGAATACCTTGAACGAAACTGGTTCAATGGAAGCGGTTTGTTTCCTACCAGAGCTAAATGTAAAAGCCCGTGATACCTACTGGAAGATCCGTTTTGCCGTTGAAACAGCACGCGAAAGTCGCTACCGTTTCGATCAGTTAAAAAGTAATAAAGAAGAAACGCGTCGCCCATTACGCAAAATGGTATTCAACGTGACTTCACGTCGCGATTTACCAACCAGTGAAAAAGCCATTGCTCATGGTCTCGCTGTAGCAAGTGGTATGCGTCTGTGTAAAGACGTAGCCAACATGCCACCAAACATTTGTAATCCCGTTTACCTGGCAAATCAAGCTCGCCAACTTTCTGATGAAAGTGACAAGATCACCACAGTGATCTTAGGTGAGCCGGAAATGAAAGAATTAAAAATGGACTCTTACCTTGCGGTTTCACAAGGTTCAGCAAATGAAGCGAAGATGTCGATTATTCATTACCAAGGTAACCCTAATCCTGACGCAAAACCAATCGTACTCATTGGTAAAGGTCTGACCTTCGATTCAGGCGGTATTTCATTGAAACCAGGCTTAGGCATGGACGAAATGAAATATGACATGGGTGGTGCTGCAGGCGTACTTGGGACTATGAAATCACTGGCTAAACTAGACTTACCAATTAACGTTATTGGTATTCTAGCGGGTTGTGAAAACATGCCAGGTAGCAACGCTTACCGTCCGGGTGACATTATCACTACCATGTCGGGACAAACAGTTGAAGTACTCAATACCGATGCTGAAGGCCGTTTAGTGTTATGTGATGTATTAACCTATGTTGAACGTTTTGACCCAGAACTGGTAATTGACGTAGCAACCTTAACAGGTGCTTGTGTTGTCGCACTTGGTCGTCACATCACAGGGTTAATGTCGACACATAACCCTCTGGCACATGAATTATTAAATGCGTCTGATCAAGCCGCAGATAAAGCATGGCGTTTACCAATTACCGATGACTTCCAAGAACAAATTGAAAGTCCGTTTGCTGACTTAGCCAACATCGGTGGTCCTGCAGGCGGTGCAATCACAGCGGCCTGTTTCTTATCACGCTTTACGAAGAAGTATAACTGGGCGCATTTAGACATCGCCGGTACTGCTTGGGTAAGTGGTAAAAACAAAGGTTCAACAGGTCGCCCTGTGCCTATGCTGACACAGTTCTTACTTAATCGTACAGAGCGTAATGAAGTGCAGCAAGCTGACGAAGCTTAATTAGTTTCATCACTCTGAATATATAAAAGGTCACTGCGGTGGCCTTTTTTGTTTCTGCGAAAGAATAACCACCAAAGTATATCCGGATATTACCTCGACAACTGTATTTTCCCGCCCCCGCTTTGTGTTATTATGTGCAGTTGTGTTTTAAACTATAACTGTTCGTAATTTGGCGTAAAACTACCGATGAAAAAAGTCACTTTTTATATCATGCAAGAATCCAAGAATGGCGTTGAGGCAAGCATGCCCCAGCATCACGAACTTGCCTGTAAACTGGCTGGTGAGTTTTATCAGCAAGGACAACGCGTCTATATTCACGCCAACGATGAATCGGCAGCCAATCAGGTTGACGAATACCTTTGGCAATTAGATGCGAGCAGTTTTGTACCACATAATTTACAAGGTGAAGGTCCACGTAATGGCGCACCCGTTGAAATTGGTTTTCAACCACCCCGCCATCGTTATCAGGTACTTATCAACCTGCACGATCAGACACCGCAATTTGCAGTCAACTTTAATCAGATTATCGATTTTGTACCGCATCAAGACGGTTTAAAACAACAAGCTCGTGAGCGTTACAAACATTATCGTCAAACAGGGTTACAACTGTTAACTGTGAACGCCGAATAATCAATCAACCATTGAGAATTAGAAAGCAGACCTATGGAAAAAATATACAATCCCCAAGCCATTGAGCAAGCTCTTTACCAGAACTGGGAAGAGCAAGGTTACTTCAAGCCAAACGGCGATCTAACTAAAGATGCATACAGCATCATGATCCCACCGCCAAATGTCACTGGTAGCCTGCACATGGGTCATGCCTTCCAACAAACGATCATGGATGCGCTAACGCGTTACAAGCGTATGCAAGGTCTAAATACACTATGGCAAGTGGGTACCGATCACGCTGGTATCGCGACACAAATGGTTGTTGAACGTAAGATCGCAGCTGAAGAAGACAAAACACGTCACGATTATGGCCGTGATGCGTTCATCGACAAGATCTGGGACTGGAAAAACGAATCAGGCGGTACCATTACCCGTCAAATGCGTCGTTTAGGCACATCGGTAGATTGGGATCGTGAACGTTTTACAATGGATGACGGTCTGTCTGAAGCAGTAAAAGAAGTATTCGTGCGTTTATTTAAAGAAGACCTGATTTACCGTGGCAAACGCCTAGTGAACTGGGATCCAAAATTCCACACAGCCATTTCTGATCTTGAAGTTGAGAGCAAAGAAAAACAAGGCAGCATGTGGTACTTCCGCTACCCACTAGCAGATGGCGCAACAACCGCAGACGGTAAAGATTACATAATTGTAGCAACCACACGTCCAGAAACTATGCTAGGTGACTCTGCAGTTGCAGTACACCCGAAAGACGAACGCTATGCAGCGCTGGTAGGTAAAGAAATTATTCTGCCTATCGTTGGTCGTCGCATCAAGATCGTGGCTGATGATTACGCGGATATGGAAAAAGGTTCTGGTTGTGTGAAGATCACACCAGCGCATGACTTTAACGATTACGAAGTTGGTAAGCGTCACAACCTAGTGATGTTCAACATCCTAACTGAAAACGCAGATATCCGTGAAGAAGCGGAGATCATCAACTCAGACGGCACAGAAAACACCGAACTAACCTTCGTGATCCCTGCTGAATACCAAGGCCTGGAACGTTTTGCTGCACGTAAAGCAATCGTGGCTAAATTTGAAGAACTTGGTTTATTAGACAAAATTGAACCACATACGCTGCAAGTACCTTACGGTGATCGCAGTGGCGTGGTGATTGAGCCACTACTAACAGACCAATGGTATGTAAGTGTTGGTCCAATGGCTAAAGTAGCCACTGACGCAGTAAAAGACGGCGAGATCCAATTCGTACCAAAACAATACGAAAACATGTATTTCTCGTGGATGAACGACGTACAAGACTGGTGTATCTCGCGTCAACTTTGGTGGGGACATCGTATTCCAGCTTGGTATGATAACGAAGGTAATGTATTCGTTGGTCGTGACGAAGCAGAAGTGCGTGCAGAAAACAACTTTGGTCCTGAAGTAGAATTACGTCAGGACAACGATGTACTTGATACTTGGTTCTCATCTGCGCTTTGGACATTCTCAACGCAAGGCTGGCCACAGCAAACGCAAGATCTTAAAGTATTCCACCCAAGTGATGTACTGGTAACCGGTTTCGACATCATCTTCTTCTGGGTTGCCCGTATGATCATGATGACCATGCACTTCATCAAAGATGAAAACGGCAAACCACAAGTACCATTCAAAACAGTTTATGTGACTGGTTTAGTACGTGATGAAGCTGGCGATAAAATGTCAAAATCAAAAGGTAACGTACTTGATCCACTCGACATGATCGACGGTATCGACCTTGAGTCGCTAGTAAAAAAACGTACTGGCAACATGATGCAGCCAAAACTTGCGAAGAAAATTGAAAAAGCAACGCGTAAAGAATTTGAAGGCGGTATCGAAGCACACGGTACTGACGCACTGCGTTTCACATTAGCAGCAATGGCATCGACTGGTCGTGACATTAACTGGGACATGAAACGTCTTGATGGTTACCGTAACTTCTGTAATAAACTATGGAACGCCAGCCGCTACGTATTAATGAACACAGAAGAACATGATTGTGGCCAAAATGGCGGCGACATGGAATTCAGCCTAGCTGATCGTTGGATCCAAGGTCAATTCCAAGAAACCATCAAAACATACCGTGAAGCGATTGATACTTACCGTCTCGATCTTGCGGCTAACATCGCTTACGAGTTCACTTGGAATCAATTCTGTGATTGGTACTTAGAATTAACTAAGCCAGTATTCGGCAACGGGACTGAAGCACAACTGCGTGCGACGCGTTATACATTAGTAACGATCCTAGAAGCGTTACAACGTTTAATGCACCCTATCATGCCATTCATCACTGAAGAGATTTGGCAGCGTGTAGCTCCACTTGCTGGTAAGTACACAGAAGGCGCAACGATCATGCTACAGGCATTCCCTGAGCATGATGCGGCTAAAGTTGATGCGCAATCAATGCAAGATCTTGAGTGGGTTAAACAATTCATTATCGCTATCCGTAACATCCGCGGCGAAATGGACATCAGCCCAAGCAAGCCAATCTCGATTTTGCTTAAAAATGTAGGCACTGAAGAGCAACGTCGTCTCGACGAAAACCAACAGTTCCTTAGCTCACTAGCAAAACTAGAAGCAATCACTATTCTTAGCGAAAATGAAGAAGCGCCAATCTCAGCAACATCACTATTAGGCAACATGGAAATCTTAATTCCAATGGCTGGTCTAATCGATAAAGATGCTGAAATTACGCGTATCAACAAGCAAATGGAAAAAGTGCAAAAAGACTTAGACCGTGTTGCAGGCAAACTAAACAACGAAAAATTCGTTGGTAAAGCGCCAGAAGCTGTTATCGCCAAAGAACGTGAGAAACAAGCGGAATTTGAAAATACCATTGCTAAATTTAAAGCACAAAAAGCACGAATTGAATCGATCTAATCGTTAAAATCGACCTTATCAACAAGGGAAGACTGATTAATCAGTTTTCCCTTTTTTTTGTTTCTCACTTCTAATAAGTTGCTTTTCGTTTCGAGTAAATACTAAATAGACATCACAATTACGCATCCATTTTTTGAAAAAATATTTCCATCCAGAGCGATAAGATGTAACATATTTGTAAATAACAGTAAGTTGTCGTTATAAAAAACAGCTTAGCTATAGAATGTCGACACCAAGGAATGGAGTGATAGGTTATGGGTAGCAAGAATTATCTGAATCATATATTGATTAATGCAATTCAACATCTGCCAATAGGTATCTTTTGGAAAGATATTCATGGGCAATATCTTGGCTGTAATAAACATTGTTTATCATTATTTGATTTACCATCAGAACAGTTCATTATTGGTAAAACCGATGCTCAACTTGAACCCGCGTTTAAAGAAAAGCAGCTGCCTACCGAAGCACTCTATCAAAGCGATCAAGAAGCGCTAATACACGGTCGCAGTGTCATCGCTAAAGCCATGACGCTAGAAACCATTTACGGTCATCAACAATTTGAGATCACCAAGATCCCGTTGAAAAATCGCGCCGGTAAAACAGTTGGCTTACTCGGAATTGCCATTGATGTGTCCAGCAAATTCAACTCAGAACAAAAGCTACAAGAAAAAACCGCATTACTTAATTCGATCTTTGATGCCCTTCCCGACTTTGTTATTTACAAAGACATGGAAGGTCGTATTGTTGAATGTAACCGCGCAGCACTCAAGTTAGCGAAAAAGAAAAAAGCCGATGTTATTGGCAAAACCATTGCAGAAATACTGCCAGCTTCAACTGCCAAAGTCGCTATTGATTATGATACCCAGCTAAAATCAAATTATAAAAGTGCTAACTACAAAATGGAATTTGAATTAGCAGGCCGACAAGTCTATGTTGATGTACACAAACATCCGGTCATTCAAAATAACGAATTAGTCGGTACCGTCAGTATCTCTCGCGACATTAAAGAACGCCGCACTACGTTAGAAAAAATTGCTACACTGACCAAACATGACCAGCTGACTAAATTACTTAACCGCCCGACTTTCCTACAATCCTTGGAAGACATCGACCAGGATTCGCATTGGGGCATACTACTTATTGATATCAAAAAACTCGGCCAGCTTAATAGTAATTATGGTACTGAGATTGGCGATCAAGTGCTGATCCATGTCGGTGAACAGATCAAAAAAATAGTCCCTGAAGATGCGTTTCTAGCGCGTATCCAAGGTGATCGTTTTGCGATCCTGACAAATAAAGCCAGCTCACCGGATCAGCTTAATTACCTGTGTAATAAATTAATAGATAAACTCAATAGGCAAATAGCGATTCAAGGGCACGTCATTGATTTAGCGGTATGTATCGGCGCAGCAAACTACCCTAATACAGTACAAGATACCAACCAGTTACTCACTTGCAGCGAACAGGCTTTATCACGTTCGCGTAAACATACCGAACAGTATTACACCTTATTTGACCCAGTATTAGAAGCACATGCCGAAGCTGAAAAACGCTTAATCGTCGATTTAAAACACGCCATTAATAACAAAGCTATCGACTTATATTACCAACCGGTCGTCGATGCAAACAGCAAAGCAGTACTCGGGGTAGAGGCCCTCGCGCGTTGGCATCACCCTGAACAAGGGCTTATCATGCCAATTAAATTCATTGAGCTTGCCGAAAAAAATAACCTCATAGGGCAACTGGGTGAAGTGGTATTAGAAAAAGCCTGTCAGCAACTCGCACTATGGCGTGCGCAAGGTATCGATATCTTCATGGCAGTAAACTTATCGCCAATTCAATTTAATGATCCGCAGCTTATCAGTAAAATAAAGTATTACATTGATTACTATGATATCCCTGCACACCGACTTGAAATTGAGGTGACAGAAAGCGCACTACTGGAATCAAACCATACCACAGGGCATATGTTAGAAGAGTTGATTAACCTCGGGGTACGCTTGGCTATCGATGATTTTGGTACGGGTTATTGCTCGTTGTCTTATTTGAAAAATATGCCGGCTCATAAACTAAAAATTGATAAATCATTTGTTGATGAACTTGAATTAGATAAAACCACAACCGCTATCACCCGCTCGGTGATCAGCTTAGCAAGAGAGTTAAATATTACCGTAACAGCGGAAGGGGTCGAGGAAGAATCACAAATGAAATGGCTTCAAGCCCAGCAGTGTGATCAATTTCAGGGGTATTTATTTAGCCGCCCGTTACCGAGCGACAAATTTTGTCTGTGGTATAAACAACATCATGCCACACACAATAATATTACTTATCTACAACCTGCAGAGACAAATATGTCCTTGCCAGTATTATAATGTAAGTACTATGATGCATCGTCTTCGAAATAAGTGCCCCAACCGTCGTAGGTAACATCTTGTTCGATAGACATTTTAAGTAAAGCTTCGATATCACGTGTGATGGTATCGATATCAAGTTCTGTTTCAACAATACAGTCAAACGCAAATACGGTTTGGCCGTCATCCAATTCCACTTCTTCAGGATCAGAAACATCGTAGCCCAGTTTAAACGCTGCAATAGCGGCTTTTTCTAACTGTGCAAAATCATCCCCAGCAAAGTGATGTTCAATAGAATATACAGCATCAGGATCACTGCCATCTTCTAATAAGTTATCAATGATCTCTTCAGCTTCAACTTTCAGCTCGGCAAATTCTTTTTCAAAATCCACTAGGTTAATCTCTTTAGTTATGATGTAAGAAGAATACTCTGGTTTTATAGCAATTGCATTAAATTATAGCCAAAAAAAATGCCAAACCTAAGGTTTGGCATTGACAACTAAACAGCAAGATTATGGCGTAAATACCACTTTTACCGTGTCATCAACTTCTGAAGAGTCAATATAAGCAATGGCATTCGCATGCGATGCAACTTGGCTTTTAATCAAAGCAGATGAGCCAATTGTTTTTGGCGGTTTACCTTTACCGGTAAATATTAAACGTGACCAATAAGCTTGTAGCTGAGAATCACTTTTACCCGTCACGCCCGCGTGGAATTCACCACGAATAGCACTGCCAGTCGCTTGCTCAAAGACTTGAGCTTTCACGCCATTTGGTAACTTTTTAGATTTACCTAAATACAGTTTAGAGACTTGTGATTTCGACAATGCATCAGGGCCAGTTGGGTTGGCAATAACAACAACACCTGCTTGTGCTACACCCGAGATTAATGCTGCGGCTAAGGCAACTTTAGCTAATAGTTTCATCAAAGTTCTCCTTAAAATACTGCATCAAATGAAAGTGTGTACACCAGTGTATCATCGTTAATTTGATTACCCACGCTGTCTATATTTGGAGACATACCACCTGAGGTATCACCAAAATCAGTTGCATAAGTAACATCGGCTTTTAGTGCTAGATTTGAGCTAATGTCATAACGAGTACCAATGCTGTATGCAGTACGCTTCCAGTCAAAGCCAGCTTTTAAGCTAGGTGCTGCTCTCTCACTATCATCCGTCGTTTCAAGAAAAGCATAAGTCACATAGGGGGTGAAGTCATTAATACGGTAACCAAGCGTAATATAACCAGATTCAGTATCTGCATAATTGCCTTCTACATCAGAAACGGCAAACTCTGCGATAGCAAGTAGTGAGCCATCATCATAACTCAGACCAACGCCAGCAAAATAACTTTGCTCATCATTAAAAAATTGTGGTATTTGACCATCTTTTGTCGTATCAAGTGTGGTTTGGTAATAAGTAGTACGGAAAACCCACTCTTCATAAGCAAATGATGCTGAAGCGCCTAGAATATCTTTGTAGTCCACTTCGCCAAGTGTTGCACCCGCATCACGATCAGCATGACCATAACTTGCTTGTAGCGTGACCGCAACATCGCCCAAATCAATATCATAAATAACATCAACACCATCAAAAGATGTCAGTGGCACAATACTGTAAAGTTCACTTGGTGGTGAAGCCCAAGGTTGTGCGTAACCCACTTCTAGATAATCTGAATACATGTACAGAGGCACACGCAAACGACCGAAACGCGTGACAAAACCATTATAAAAATCATGGCTTAAAAATGCCCATTCCATTTCGGTAGACCAATCATCATTACCACGAGCAACTAACTGAGCAACAATGTTTGTTTGCTCTGTAAGTGCGAACGTACCTTGCAGACCAAGCTTGCTGCCTTCAGCGAAATTAGCATCTTTATCGTATCCATTATATCCCGCATCGTTACTAGCAACACCTACTTTACCAGTGAAAAAGCCATTGATAGACATCCGATCAGATAGCGAATCATAAGAGCTCGCTTCTTGTAAAATAGCTAATTCTTGCTCAAGTTGCGCAAGACGCTGCGAATCAGTTGTTGCAGCCATCACAAATTGTGACGCACAGGCAACAGCAAGAGGTAGCATTATAAATGCTTTTTTCATCTAATATCTCCTTATCCTAAAACACTTAGTCCATTTTGCATTTATTCAAAACTGGTCATATATGTTGGTTTTTACGGTAAATAACTAATAACTTAGTATGATGGTTTTATTCATGCTCACACACTTTATTTCCGTGATCTACATCACATTATGACGACTTGTTACGATAGCGTGACTGGTTTTATTGAACTTTAGCACTATAGCACTGTTAGTTAACCGTATTGGTATAATTGTAAATACCCAATACGTTATAAATAAATCCCATGAAATAAAGATGTATATTCTACTTTATTGCATGGAATGATTACCCTAGTTAATGCATTGGATTTTACTTATAAGTCGTAGTTAAAAAGGAGAGAGGAGAGAGGAGCGTATCTTATCGAGAGAGTAAAAAATCAATGAGCCAACAGCACTATGATAGGGTCTGTTTATCACCTTAATAGCGCTGTGACTCATGTTTATAAACGTCATTAATTATGGGCGATAGATGATTTTCACTGAATCATCGACTTCAGCAATATCTAAATAGCCAATCGCATTTTTATTACGAGCAATTTTACGACGTAATAACTGTGTAGAAGAGATAACTTCTGGCTTTTGACCTAATCCCGTAAACACATTTTTAGACCAATACGCATTGACTTGTGCCGGTGTACGGCCTGTCACTAAAGCATGAAAGTCTTTATGTAATCTTGATTGCTTTGGTAACTCATATATTTTCGCTAAGTTCCCATTAGGTAATTTTTTAGCCTGGCCAAGATATAACTTTTTGACCTGAATGCGGGTCAATTCATCGGGACCTAATGGATTAACGACCACCACTATCTCAGCCATCACTGATGAGATAAAAAATGGTAATAGAAATAGTATTCCCTTGATCATTCTCTGCATCTTTTCCTCCATGAAATTTGTAATCAATTCCCCCTCCCAACATCTCGGTATTAAGTGGGGATAGCGTTAAGGTCGGTAAGCAATTTTGACACTATCATTCACTAACGATTCATCAATGTAACCTATCGCATTCTCATTACCGCCAACCAACGACAATATCAATTCAGGTGTACGTACTGCACGCGGCGGTTTTCCTTTGCCGGTAAAAATAAGACGCGACCAATAAGCTTGTAACTGTGAAGCACTTTTATGCGTAACCTTCTCATGGAATTCACGTTTTATGTCACTGTCACCAGCCATATCTATGATATATGCTTTGCCTTGACCGGGAAGATGTTTACTCTTCCCTAAATACAGCTTGCTGACTTGCGTTTGTGATAAATAATCAGGACCTAACAGATTGACTATCACCACTACCTCAGCCTGTGCGCTCCCTATTAACATCAACGACAATAATGCACCTTTAAGTAGAGCACTCATCATCCTCTCCCTAAAACACCATATTCAATGATGTGGTGTAAACCATAGTGTCTTCTTCACCAATATTACCAGTTAGACCACCATTAGTATCTGCAAAGTCATCACTATAAGTAACATCAAATTTCAGCGCCATATTGGCATTGATGTCATATCGTAAACCTGCACTATAGGTTGATCGTACTGCATTAAATACTGCTTTATTTACAGGATTTAAATCACGCTCATTATCATCAGTGGTTTCCATAATGGCATAAGTCATATAAGGGGTGATATTACCAAATCGATAAGCCGCTGTGATGTATGCCGAATCTACATCAGGCCAATTACCTTCAGCACTTGTAGCACCACCATCGACTTCAGATTTAGTCCACTCCGCAACGACAAGTAGATCACCATCGTCATAACTAACACCAAGACCAATAAAACGGGCATCAGCATCGGTGAAATTGATTAAAGGAATATCCATTCCCGGTACATTAGCTTGGCCAGAATTAAGGGTCGTCATCACATAACTAGCACGAACACTAAAGCTGTTATAACTGAAAGTACTCGCTAAACCGATAACATCGTCATACTCAACATCGGTGCCAAATCCGGTTTCTTCATCGGGATCAGAACCAACACCGGTATATGCCTGAAATTGCCACTCAGCTTCATCAAACGGAATAGTATAGACAAAATCGATACCTTCGTATGAGCTAACAGGAACAACGGCGTAAACTTCTTCTGGTGGGCGTAACCAAGGCTGCGCAAAGTTAACTTCTAAATAATCTGAATACATATACAAAGGCACACGTAAACGACCTGCTCGCACGGTTAAATCGTTATCAAAGGTATGACTTAAAAAGGCCCATTCCATTTCTGGACGCCAGTGCTGTTCAGCACGAGCAACCAGTTGCGCAATCAGAAAAGTACTCTCTGTTACTTCAAATGCAGCTTGCAGACCGACTTTCGTTTCAGGTACGTAATCGAGTGTTTTGTCATAACCAGCATAACCAGCATCATTTGATGCCATGCCTGCACTTAAAGTGAAAAAGCCATTCACGGTGACATTGTTAACACGATTGGTTTCAGCTTGCTGCTCTTCAAGTACAGATACTTGTTCTTCGAGTAATTGCACGCGACGTAATTGTTCCGCGGCGGTATATGACGAGAATAGCGCGGCTGAAATACAAGCAGCTAAAGATAATGTTGCGGTGGTTTTCTGTAATCGGATTGATCTAACTGTTGATACTGTTTTTGATCCATCAATAGCAATTTGCTTGCTCATAAAATTTCTCTCCTTAGAAATTTCGTGCAGCAAGCAAATTGTCGTTACTTACTACACACTAAATTGATTTGTTGCTTTCCTTAGTTTTTGTGTGGCAATTTCAATAGCTTGTGCGATCTCATCAAGCACTTCGGTATCTTTAGATACTTGTGTTGCTATCGAATGGGTTTCATCGATATAACCATGTATCAGTTTTGATGTTTGAGCCTGTTCTTCCGTCGCTGATGCAATTTGCTCGTTGACGACATTGATGGCTTGAACTTTACCCGAAATGTTTGTTAGAGAATCGCCAGCACTCGATGATTGCTCTACGCCAATATCCGCTTTACTCATCCCACGTTGCATCGCTTCCACAGCGCCTCGTGAAGCACGTTGCAATTCTTCCAATACTTGTTGGATCTCTTGGGTTGAATCTTGTGTGCGAGATGCTAAAGTCCGAACTTCGTCTGCAACAACAGCAAAACCTCGTCCTTGTTCACCCGCACGCGCCGCTTCAATGGCTGCATTTAAGGCTAACAGATTGGTCTGATCAGCGATACTACGGATAGTATCGAGGATCACGCCAACATTGCTAGTATGAGCGTCTAATTCGTCGATTACTTTTGACGCTGTTTTCACCTCGTCAGCCAGTTCGTGTATGGCTTCGATGGTCTTTTTAACAACCACAGTACCAGTCTCAGCTTCGCTGTTTGCACTGCTTGCTTCTGCCGAAGCATTAGACGCATAATCAGCAATATGCCTGACAGTCTCAAACATTTCGTTCATCGAGCGAGATACCTGATCAATCGACTGACTTTGCTCTTGAATTCGCGATTTAGAAGTACTACTTGATGTCGCTAATTGCGTCGATGCTTGTGATAACGAATCGATCGATTGAATGGTTTCGCTAATACTGCCATGAAGTTTATCTAAGAACAGATTAAACCAATGTACCAGCTCACCAACTTCATCTTTATTTACATAATCAATACGTACCGTAAGATCACCGTCGCCTTGCGCGATCTCTTTTAACGAATCAGATACTTTACGAATACTGCCTGTGATCGATACCGTCAGCCAATAACATACCGCCAGTACTAATATAATCACACCGACAGCTAACATCACACCGCGATCACGACTCGTATCAGAGCTCGCTAATGACGTTTCAATCAAGGCAGTGAAGTCAGATTGACTGTCTTGTTTAAACTGACCAAGATTAGCTAACAACTTTTCTAATGTAAAACGGTTCTTTTCTGCTAACACAGATAAGTCATCCATAGAAATAGTGCCCATAATCAAACCATTAGCTAGATATTTCGCGGAATTATAATACTCTTTAGCTTCCGCCTTAATTAACAATAACTCGCTGCGTTTATCAGGGTGAATAGAATTAATTATGTCTAATTGACTAATGAGATCAGCATAAACTTCATCAGCACTTAGCAGCATATCTTCATCACCAATGGTTACAGATGTTTCAATTGCTTGGGTTAACTCGGCAATCTTACTGTTACTGATCGTGGCCGCTTCAAGTACTGGATAATAAATTGCAGACAGTTGTGATAACCGTTCTTTATTTTCTTTCACAACAAGAATGTTGGCGAAAAGATAAGTTAAAAAACTAACGACAACAACCGCCGAAAGAATGCCGATCTTATGCTTGATTTTTAGTTGGGTGGAGAGTCCCATTTAATACCTCTGTAGCGTTTGTAAGTTAGCTTGATAATGTGATTACAATATCAGTCCCGTCCCTGTGATCTAACTTATAGATCGGACAATATCCGATAAGTCTCTAATAACTTATCGGCCTGAAGATTAAAATCATGACCGTTTAACTGATTTATTTTATTAAATCGTTAGTATTAGAATATTCATACTACCTGAATAAATTAACCCAAACGAGCCTCAGCAGTTAATAACTATCCGACCTTTAAAAATCATACAAAAAAAAAGCCTATTATATAAATTATAATAAGCTTTATTGTTTTGAATTTTAAATCACTGCATTAGCATTTTGGCCTATGACTTTAGCTTTTAGGTACTAACAGTAATGCTGCTTCTACAACCTCAACACCCGCGCCTTTTTTATGCCCTTGCTCGCTGAGGTGACGCTTCCACGCTCTTGCTCCCGGCAACCCAAGGAATAACCCAAGCATATGACGATAAATGTGCGTTAAACTGCCGCCATTACGAATATGATTATCAATATACGGTAGCATCATTTCAGCGTAATCGTGACGGCTATGGATCGACTTCTCGCCACCATAAACCAGCTCATCAATTTGGCTCAATAAAAATGGGTTATGATACGCTTCACGCCCCATCATCACGCCGTCAACATTACCTAGGTGTAATTGCGTTTCTGCTAATGTTTTAACACCACCATTGATAGCAATGAAAAGCGCTGGGAAGTCCTGTTTAATATCATAAACACGTTGATAATTAAGCTCTGGGATCTCACGATTCTCTTTCGGGCTTAACCCGCTTAACCAGGCTTTACGCGCATGTAAAGTAAAGTCCTTACAACCCGTAGCTGCAACGGTATCGATAAAGGTTTGTAGAAATTCATACGAGTCTTGGTCATCAATACCAATACGGGTTTTAACCGTAATCGGAATATCTACCACGTCTTGCATTGCTTTTACACAATCCGCCACCAGCGTCGGTTCAGCCATTAAACAGGCACCAAATTTACCACTTTGCACGCGATCTGATGGGCAACCCACATTCAGGTTAATTTCGTCATAACCACGCTCTTGTGCCAACTTCGCACTTTGAGCCAGATCGATAGGATTACTGCCACCTAACTGCAACGACACCGGGTGCTCTTCTTTGTTATAGGCAAGATAATCACCGCGACCGTGAATGATCGCACCTGTGGTTACCATTTCTGTGTACAGCAAGGTATTCTTGGTTAACAAGCGGTGGAAGTAACGGCAATGACGGTCTGTCCAATCCAACATTGGGGCAATCGAAAAACGCCCAGGGGCATGAACACTGGTGGTAACTGGCTTGGTCATTACTTTATTATCTCTTATCAGGATGCGTAAGTGCACTAAATATAAGTGCGCTAACTAAATATAAGTACGCTAAATGTCATTAGGCTGCTTTCAAATTCGTACTACAGCAAAGCCGCGACGATGAAAAACAAGGGGGCGATCATACACCTTGCGGGCTGCACTTTCAAAAATAAAGATCTTACCCACATATTTTATGACGCCAGCAACTCATTTCTGTTTTAAGGCATCGCCATAGATCTCAACGACAAACTCCAGAAAGACTTTAACTTTCGGTATTTTAGCGCGGTGGCGTGGATACAAGGCATAGACATCGACAGGCTCCATCCCCCAGTTTGGTAATATATTCACTAACCGTCCTGCCGCAACGTCTTCACGACTCATGTAATCGGGCAATACCGCGATACCTAACCCATCAATCAAAGACTGTTTAAGAATGGCAAAGTCATCCACTAATAATCGCGGCTTACAGTTAACGCTAAAAGCCTCGCCCGCTGTCGACACTAAGTTTAACGTTGGATCATTGTTAGTCGGGTTCATCACCAGTAATTGATGCGTGAATAAGTCACTGACCACGTGTGGTGTGCCATGTTTAGCCAAATAAGCAGGACTGGAAAATAATGTGCGCGTGGCAGTCCCGAGTTTTTTCGCAATCAACATCGAGTCTGCTAATTGGCCAATACGGATCACCACATCAAAGCCTTCTTCAATAAAATCAACTCGTCGGTTAACTAAATTAAGTTGCACGTTTATCTCGGGGTATTGGTGCATGAACGTCGCCAAAGCGGGTCTTAATATTTGCTGCCCTGTCGATATCGAGGCACCTATTTTTAATTCACCTTTGTAGCTATGCAGTAATTCAGACACTGATGCAGTGGCTAAATCCAACTCTTCATGCACTCGCTTACAATGAATCAAATAGCGTTTACCGGCTTCGGTTAAATGTTGTGAACGAGTCGAACGCTCTAACAAGGTGATATTTAATTGTTGCTCTAACCGTGAAACCTTGCGACTTACATTGGCTTTGGGAATACCGAGTCGGTCTGCGGCGAGGGTAAAGCTGCCCGTTTCAACCACAGCTAAAAACACCATCATGTCATTTAAGTCATGTTCCATTGTATCAAGGCCCATTCATTGTTGTTGAATATGAAATTATCATATCAATAAATCGCTATTTATCAAACAAGCTTCACGTCCTATTATTAGTTTCAACAAAGAGAAGTTAACAACAGAGCAAGATAACTTCAAAGCAAGTAATACTAAGAATGAAATCACTCAATAACAAACACGGAGCAGAACATGCAAATACTCAGTAGAAAATCATTACCCCTAGGCGGTTTTGCTGGTTTAACCGAACATCGTTTAGTCACGGATAGACGTGTTTTTGGTAACCGAAAAGCAGCCAACACATTCGACGGGTTAGGCAACTTTGTTTACCTTGCGGATGCGCAGTTTAATCCACGCGGTCAAACTCACATGCACCCACACAAAGAAATCGATGTTATTTCTATCATGATGGATGGCCGCGTCAGTCATGAAGGTTCGCTTGAACACGGACAAAGTTTAAATGCCGGTGAAGCTCAGATTCAGCGTGCCGGTGGCGAAGGTTTTTCACATAACGAAGTGAATCCAGATAACAGCAAAAATCGCATGTTGCAGTTATGGGTATTACCCGATGAATCAGGTCAACCTGCGGGATACAAACACTACAAACTCAAAACCAATGGTGTGACCCGTATCTATGGCGGCACGAAGAGTCAAAGCGAGACTTTTGATAGCAAAACCTATATCGACATAGTGCGCTTAGCGGCTAGCGAAAGTATCAAATTAGACAATGAAGTGCTCGCTTATGTCAGTAAAGGTAATGCGGAATTCGCTGATAAGAACAGTACCTTTAACGCCGAAGAGGGTGATTTAATCCGTAGTTATCAAACACAGATCACCGCGACTACAGATGTCGAGATCGTCGTGGTGAGCAAGCAGGCGTAAAAGTAGCAACCTGGGCATCGGTATTGGCCGAAGTGATGGATGATTGGCGCAGTGAAAAAGGCATGGAGCTTGGCAGTATCTTAGGTCAGCACACTACTTATCGTTGGCTATATGGTAATTATTTACAAGCCAGCCAGGCGAACCAAGCGAAAAATTAATGGCCATTTATCATGTTGTACCCAGTGTGCAATACGGTGTTCAACATGCTGTTTTATTAAGGAGTAGAACATGACCCCACCAAACAAGCATCTGATCGCACTAATTAATTATTTTACCCTGATCCCCTTGGTCTATTTTATTCCACAGTGGCTTAACCCTTATCTACCCGCCAATCCATTGTTACAAGTCTGTATAGTGGTGGCGATTATCGTGCCAATCATTTCGTATGTTGTTATGCCAATAGCCATGACGCGATTGACCAAACCCAAGTAAGGAACTGTTATTTATAGAAAAATATATATTATAGCCAAGCCACTTCAAAATGCACAATCAGCAAACCGAACGAAGAGGATATTCAAAAAACGAACGGGATCTGTCATCTCGTTTGTTTGCTTATATGAATAAACCCACTTTCTCTGCATTGCTGATTAGAAAAGTCACCTCAATGTGTTAGCATTATCCTTTCTCCGCTATTTTAATGGTTCCTATGACAGACTCAGCGAACAATTTACTCTACAGAGCGCAGCAGCTTTGTATTACCCGTGCAGTTCGCTTCACCCCAATTAGGCAACAAATTTTTCTGTTAATGGCACAGCACAACGCCATGATCAGCGCTTATGATCTGCTGGCTCAGCTGCAGCTATTAGAACCGAATGCCAAACCACCGACAGTTTATCGCGCACTCGATTTTCTACTCGAAGAAGGCTTTATCCATAAAATAGAATCAAGTAATGCCTTTATTTTATGTCCACATTTTGGTGAAAAGCATCCTTCACAACTACTCTTATGTAAAAGCTGTGGTAGCGTTATTGAATTGCACAATGCAGAAATAGAAGAGTTGCTACAATCACTTGCCGACGAACATGGTTTTGCCATTACGACGAAGACAGTTGAAGCACATGGTATCTGTGCTGGTTGTCGTGAATAATTAAATTTCAGGAATAACAAACTATGCGTGTAGAGTTTATCAATCCATTTATTTCATCTTTATTAAATGTATTAAATACCATGGCACAAGTGGAGTTAACTCCCGGTAAGCCAAGACTCAAAAAAGACGATAAAGCTAAAGGTGATATATCCGGTATTATGGGGATGATGTCAACCCAAGCTAAAGGTTCATTTGCACTGACATTTGATGAATCATTGGCATTAGCCATCATGCAGAATATGCTGGGTGAGAAACCAGCAAAAATTGATGCTGAAGTCATTGATATGGTGGGTGAGATCACCAATATGGTGACTGGCGGTGCCAAACGTATTTTAGCTGAAAAAGGCTTTGATTTTGATATGTCGACCCCGATCGTGGTATCAGGTAAAGATCATACCATTACGCATAAATCTGAAGGGCCAAAATTATTGCTGCCACTAACTAGTGCGTTCGGCAATGCCTCGATTGAAATATGCTTTGATAGCTAAGACAATAGCAAACAATAGATACTAAAAAGCCAATCTCGATGAGATTGGCTTTTTTATTGGACTTAATTTTTACTTAATAAGTTAAGTGAAAATTATAGGCCTTTAGCATTTTTGCTTAGGTATTTAGCAACGCCTTCTGGAGATGCTTCCATAGCTTCTTTACCAGCTTCCCATTGTGCAGGACAAACTTCACCGTTTTTCTCGTGGAAGTTTAGTGCATCAACCATACGAAGCATTTCATCGATGTTACGGCCTAATGGAAGGTCGTTAACAACTTGGTGACGAACAACGCCGTTTGTGTCGATTAGGAAAGAACCACGGAAAGCCACACCAGCTTCTGGATGTTCAACACCATATGCTTGACAAATATCGTGTTTAACATCTGCTACTAGTGGGTATTTAACTGGACCGATACCACCATCTTCAATAGAAGTGTTGCGCCATGCGTTGTGGCTGAATTGTGAATCGATTGAAACACCGATTACTTCAACACCACGTTTTTGGAATTCTTCTAGACGGTGATCAAAAGCAATTAGCTCTGATGGGCAAACGAATGTGAAATCAAGTGGGTAGAAAAATACAACCGCTGATTTACCTTTAGTGAATTCAGCAAAGTTAAAGTTATCAACGATTTCGCCGTTACCTAGTACTGCTGCAGCTGTAAAATCAGGTGCTTGACGTCCTACTAAAACCATTTTAATCTCCTAAAATTAATTAAATATCCGCTTATTTACGGCATAATTTTCACATTAAATATAATTTTAAACCAATTGTTTGAGTCAATCATTTTAATAGACAAAAACTATCAAACAGTTAGTAATCATAAGGTAATAATTATTAAAATATAACCTTAGCAACCATAGCACTGCCCTTTCTGGTTGTCATCTGGTCTGCTACTTTTTTCTAAATTACTGTGATAATAGCAGCGCTAAATGTTGAAAATATGACAGTTATACTGTTAACAGATAATAATTATATTGTTGAAAAGAGAATAGTTATAACCCGCGCTGCCATTCTTTACGCAGATTGCTTTGTTCTGGGGTTTCAATTGCCCCACGTACTTGCGCTAATAATTGTTCTTTATCTTGCCCTAACGTCCCTTTCAAAGACAAGTAGTTAGAAGCATGGTCAGATCTGAATACGGTATTCTTCAGGTCTAGATTTTCTAACAACATTTGCATTTCCAAAAATAACCCTTGCTGATCGGGTAACTGGAAACCATTGACGAAATTCTTGGCAAACTTGGCTTGTCCTAATGGAAAAGACACGACTAATGTGGATAAATAATCCGGCTGTGCTTCGTTCATTAAACGGGCTGAATTTAATGCATGCTGCTCAGTAAACTCGGTGCCACCTAAACCATTTAATATCATCACCGAGGTTTTAATGCCTGCGCCTTTAAGTTTGTATAATGCATCGAGTTGTGAAGCGTAAGTTTCGCCTTTCTCAACTAATGCTAATACTTCATCATCACCACTTTCACAGCCGACATAAACAATGCCTAAACCGAGATTACATAACTCATAAAGCTCTGCCAATGATTTATTTTTGATGTTACGAGGTAGGCAATAAGCACTGACTCTTTGCACATGGGGCATGTGCTTGCGGATCAGTAGCAAGATCTCTTTTAAACGTTTAAACGGTAATGTCATGGCATCACCATCAGCAAGAAAAACGCGCTGATGCTTTTGACCGCTGGCAACAACACTTAAAATTTCAGCTTCAATATCTGCAATCTTTTTAGCGCGGAATTTTTTCTGCGGTTGGGTATACATATCGCAAAAAGTGCAGTTATTCCAAGAACAACCATTGGCTACTTGTAAGATCAGTGAACGCCATTCACTCGGCGGACGAAATACGGGTTCAACATAAGAAATAGGCATAAAACAGTTCCATTATTTGAGCGTCAGCATCCACTGCTAATTGAGGCGGGTACCAAGCAGTATCTATAACCCAAGCATCTTGAAGTAACTTGGGTATATATCATGCAACACTGCTAATTTATTCGGTTAAGATAGTCGTATCTAGTGGGCTAGCATGACAACAATTAACGCCGTTATGTTGTTAATCATCGCTTTGATTAACCTTAAGCTTATAACCTGCTAAGTTCGCGTAATGCGTCAAGTATACTTTCGCTAGTACTTTTGCTTCATGAACATATTTATCTGCTGATTCAGGTTCCTGAACAGCCAGGCGTAAAATTGAACCGACAGTACGTGGTAAAATAACCGAGATCATTTTGATCTGTTCACTATCCAGATCGTCAGCGACAATGCTCACCATTTGCTTTTGAATCACTGCGGAATGAAAATCGAGTGCTGACTGGTCAATACTTTTAAGTTCAGGTAACGAATCAACACCTGACCAAACAGCCATATAACCCGGTTCATTCTGGTAGAATTCAGCATATATTTCGATAACCAGTTCGATACGGTCTTCAAGCGGTAAATCACTTGCGACTACTGAGAAACGTAATTCCAATGCTTGGAGATGACGTTCAGCCAATGCACGGATAATTGATGCTTTATTAGGGAAGTAGCGGTACAAAGATGTTCTGGTTAAACCCGATGCTTTAGCAATATCAGAAGGGGTCGCATTCGCAATCCCGATTTCATCAAATAAGGCGGCCGCGGAGTCAATAATTTGTTTTACTCTTTCAAGGCTTCTTTCCTGCCTAGGAAGATTTCTTTGCATCGTATTATTCTCTGTCATATTCCCTCTTGCTGCTGTACAAATTAAATGATAAAAAGTGAAATAAACTATGCTTAATCGCAACCCTGAGGTACATCTATCAATTTTATACTAATAATTTAATATCGGCGAAATAAAACAATAATTGACGGATATTGGCTCAAGTTTAGACTTAAATTAAGTAAGTAGAGCTTTAACCCTACTCTATGATAGCGCAATTAATTAACAAATTGCAGATGAAATACGCATATTTTAGTCCACCTATTGCATTAAAATTCATGACTCCGTGTTATCTATAAATATAATACCTTGATATGACTTAATTTTCGTTGGCTTTCAAACTAAAAATAAAGACATCATAGCCAACTGTTTTTTATAAATATTTTAGTGTAACCCGTTGGGTAAGCTTAGTTACCAGCTCATATGCAATGGTTCCGATGTGCTCAGCAACTAATTCTGCTGGTAAACCAGCTCCCCACATAATCACTTTATCGCCAACTTTATCTTGGCAATCAACACCTAAGTCAACCGTTAACATATCCATTGAAACGCGCCCAACAATCGGTACGATACGGCCATTGATTAATACCGGTGTACCTTCTGGTGCCATGCGTGGGTAACCATCACCATAACCCACAGCAACAACGCCTAAGCGAGTATCTGTTGATGCACTCCAAATACCACCATAACCCGTGGTTTCACCTTTTTTAATATCGTGCACTGCAATTAAGTCTGTGGTTAATGTCATCACTGGCTTTAAATCATGTTCGACAGCGGTTGCGCCGATCATCGGTGACACGCCATAGAGCATAATACCAGGGCGGATCCAATCCCGATGTGCACTTGGCCAAGCCAACACTCCCGCAGAGTTAGCAATAGAATGTTCACCCTCTTCACCAGCCACTAATTCGTCAAATATATTAATTTGACGTTGGGTGATACTCGGGTCAGCTTCATCCGCACAACTAAAATGGGTCATCAACCGTGCAGGTTGCACTACATTAGGGTTATTCTTCAAGCGCTCAATGGCACGTTTACAGTTGTCAGGACGGATCCCCAAACGGTGCATACCGGTATCCATCTTCAACCAAACATGAATAGGCGCCTCTAAGTCAGCTTGTTCGAGTTCGTCAAGCTGTTGTTCAATATGTACCGATGTTTGAATGTTATTTGCCACCAAGATCGGTAATTCATCTGTCGAGAAGAAACCTTCCAATAATAAGATCGGTTTTACAATACCACCACTGCGCAGGGTTAAGGCTTCTTCAACACGAGCCACCGCAAATGCATCGACATCAGTAAGCGCAGATGCGACTGCAAGCAGACCATGGCCATAAGCATTCGCCTTCACAACAGCCATTATTTTACTGTGCGGGGCAATGTTTTTTATTTGTTGAACGTTATGCTGCAATGACTGCAAACATATTTCAGCCGTTGCTGAACGCATAGCTATTCCTTAATAATCATCATCATAAGCAGGACCAGTAAAGTTATCAAAGCGCGAAAATTCACCGTTAAAGGTCAATCTTATTTTACCAATTGGGCCGTTACGTTGTTTACCGATAATGATTTCGGCAGTGCCTTTATCTGGCGAATCATCGTTATAAACTTCATCACGATAAATAAACATAATTAAATCGGCATCCTGCTCAATAGAGCCTGATTCACGAAGATCCGAGTTAACCGGACGTTTATCGGCACGTTGTTCCAACGAGCGATTCAACTGTGATAAGGCAATCACAGGACATTTAAGTTCCTTAGCAAGGGACTTCAATGAACGGGAAATTTCGGCAATTTCCAAGGTTCTGTTTTCACTTAATGCAGGCACACGCATGAGTTGCAGGTAGTCAATCATGATCATACTGATGCCTCCGTGATCACGGGCAATACGACGTGAACGCGATCGGACCTCGGTTGGCGTCAAACCAGAGCTATCATCAATGTACATTTTACCCTGTTCCAGCATGCTCTTCATGGTCGCAGATAAACGCGCCCAATCATCATCATCTAATTGGCCAGTACGTACTTTAGTTTGATTAATTTTGCCGAGTGACGCGAGCATACGCATCATGATTTGCTCTGCTGGCATTTCTAGCGAGAAAATAACCGCGGGTTTATCTTCATTCAACGCCGCGTGTTCACATAAATTCATCGCGAAAGTCGTTTTTCCCATCGATGGTCTGGCTGCGACAATAATCAAATCAGACGGTTGGAAGCCAGTCGTCATCGCATCAAGATCATGATAACCCGACGCAACCCCTGTCACACCATCATGTGGGGTTTGGTAAAGCTCTTCAATCTTATCAACGGTTTCTTGCAGTACGCTTTCTAAGTTCTTTGGGCCTTGGCCTTCGCTCTGTCTTGATTCTGCAATTTGGAATACTTTACTTTCAGCTAAATCAAGTAGGTCGGTACTTTTACGCCCTTGTGGCTCATAACCTGACTCACTGATATCACTGGCAACCGCAATGAGTTCACGTATTATCGCACGCTCACGCACAATGTTGGCATAAGCGGTAATGTTCGATGCACTTGGGGTATTTTTAGTAATATCACCCAGATACGCAAAACCACCCGCATCATCGAGCAGTTCTTCGTTATCTAACCATTCGGAAACGGTAATAATGTCCAGCGGGATATGCTGATCCACCAGCTTCCCCATTGCTTCGAAGATAAGCTGATGTGGGCGACTGTAAAAATCTTTCGCCACCACAAATTCGGTTACACGATCCCAGGCTTCATTATCAATGAATAAGCCACCTAACACCGATTGCTCAGCCTCAAACGAATGCGGCGGCACTTTTAGCGCATCAACAGCACTGTCTTTTCTATTTTTATCTTTTGAAAACTGATTTTGAAACTGGTTTTGACGTTTGTCGGCCATGCTAGCGCTCACGAAATTTAGTGCGATTAGCCATTATCCTAAAAATATCCCTGTAGGGGAAATGAAATAACCAGTGAAGTGGTAAAAATTTATACGAGGGCGGTGTTTGACGGTTTTTTGATTAATAAAAAAGCCTCATCGCGAGGCTTTATTAATGTATTGGCTGTTGGTACTAACGCAATACTATTTTAAGCTTGCGAAGTACGCCGCTACATTGTTAATGTCTGCGTCAGATAATGCCATCGCTTGACCAGCCATTATCGGCGCCATACCGCCAGTACGTTGACCCGTTTTATAGGCTTTTAATGCATTAACTAAATACATTTCTTTTTGACCCGCTAGATTTGGGTACATAGGCACAGCAGAAATACCTGCTGCACCATGACAAGCAGCACATACAGCCGCTTTCGCTTTACCAGCAGCGATATCACCACCAGCCATTGCAAGAGAAGGAACTAAACATGTTAACGCAACGATCATTGTTGTAATTTTTTTCATCATATACTCACTAATTGCATCCTGCTGTGAAGCAGTATAGGGTTTAACTTTATTATTTGTGGCAAATTTTAGTACTCATACTAAAAAAATGAAAGTGTTGAGTACTATAAATCACTCATTTAACCTGATTTTTGTGAACTACACTCTCTGCGCACTCTCTATAAACATTCGGGGTTTGCCCTGTCCATAACTTAAAGCTACGAAAAAAAGAACGCGTTTCACTAAATCCCAGCATTATAGCAATCTCATCAATTCCAGCCTTGCTTTTGGTCAAGTACTGCTGTGCCAATGATAACCTCGCTTCATCGAGTAGCTTTTGATAACTGGTTTGTTCTTGCTGCAACTTTCGCTGTAACGTTCGCTCACTCATATTCAGCTGTGCTGCCACCATATCTTTACGGGTGATACCTTTGGATAACAAAATACGAATAATATCGTGAACTTGGACACTAAAACTATGCGTCCCTTCCAGTGCAGAAACTTGTCCTGCCGCATGCAACTCAAGGGTTTGCAGTAAGCTATGATCTGGCTGTCGCAACGGGATATTTAGGTTATCACGCGATAACACCAGACTATTACTTGACTGTGCAAATAATACCGGACAAGCAAAGATTTGCTGATAATGATCAATAAGTTCTGGTGCTGGCGCTACGCGTTGCAGATGTACTTCCAGCGGACCTAAATCTTGCCCAGACAACCAACGCGCATAAGCCAGCCAAGAAGCAAAGACGTTATCTACCATCTGCTCTCGCACATCGGCAACGGTGTAAGCGCAATGCCAGCTAACAACTATCTGTTGCTGCTGATAACGAATGGATGTCACGCCCATGTCACCGACCAGTTTTTCATAAGGCTGAATGCGCTCTAATACTTGTTTTAACGTGGCGCAAGTCATCGTAATATAACCCAACACACTGTAAGAGCTAGGTTCAACAAAGGCGCCACTTTTCAGGCCAAATAACGGATCATCTGTAGCAATAATCAGGTTGCTTAAAAATGCCTGCAATTGCTCACCAGTAATACGTTCACTTTCGTGTGTCAGTGTCGTGGCTATAATATTACTGCGCGACAACAATGCCGCCACATCAATATCGAGGGTTTCGACATAGCGTAAATACTGTTTTACTACCGGCACCGATACTGAACCTAGCCCCACCATAACTGAATCATCCTTATCCATATTAATTTATGAGTATAACGAGCATTACCCTGAGGTATTGTGAGTGAGTCCTAATTTGATACTTATCTTGGCTTAATCCGACAATGCGATCAACCGGCCTTGCTCTTAAACTTACCTTACACAGTAATATTACAGGGAAGATGAGAGTATGAAACGTTGGAACGGTTGGGGCGATGAAGCCAATAAATTAGATTTACCAAGCAGTGCAGATGCTTTTTTACTGGCGAAAGTAGGTAGCACAACGCCATTAATAGATGCAAAACTTGAGGATGTCGTTAACCAAGTACCCGAGTCCAGATTACCAAATCACCGGTTATTTGATCGTGATCCGGAAATACGTATTCGCCATGCCCGAGGACAAAGTTTACCGGACTGGTTAGCCATGCGCAGTGGCGATTTTGAGTATTTCCCCGATGGGGTCGCGTTCCCAGAAAACAGTGATGATTTAGTCGAACTACTCAGCTTTTGCCAACAGCACCATATTTTGGTTATCCCTTATGGTGGCGGCACCAGTGTCGCGGGTCACATTAATCCATTTGCATCAGAACAGGCTATCTTAACCGTCGATATGGGGCGGATGAACAGACTTATCGCACTCGATACTGACAGCCAAATTGCCACGTTTGGTGCGGGTACTCCCGGTCCACAAGTCGAAGCACAATTACGAGCACAAGGTTATACCTTAGGCCATTTCCCACAATCTTTTGAGCTTTCAACCATTGGCGGCTGGGTAGTCACCCGCTCGAGTGGTCAGCAATCTTTACGCTATGGCCGTATTGAAGAATTATTTGCCGGTGGTGAAGTCATCACCCCAGTGGGGCGCTTGAATATTCCCACCTTTCCAGCGTCGGCAGCAGGGCCCGATATTAAAGCATTATTAATGGGCTCGGAAGGACGTATAGGCATCTTAGCGGAAGTCAAAGTACGCGTACGTAAATTAGCAGCACAAGAAAACTTCTATGTCACTTTCTTCCCAAGCTGGCAGCAAGCCAAAGACGCGGCCAAAACGTTAGTCCAAGCCGATATTCAACTGTCGATGCTACGCCTGAGTAACGCCATTGAAACCGAAACTCAACTCGCCTTAGCCGGACACGCAAAACAGATCGCGTTACTCGAAAAAGCCCTAGCTATATTTGGTACCAAAGAAGGCAAGTGCATGATGACCTTTGGTTTAACTGGAACCAAATTCCAATGCCGTAGTGCATTAAAACAATTGAAGAAAATAACCAAAGCACATC
The DNA here is from genome assembly GCF_000170855.1 of Moritella sp. PE36. Classification (GTDB taxonomy): domain Bacteria; phylum Pseudomonadota; class Gammaproteobacteria; order Enterobacterales; family Moritellaceae; genus Moritella. The sequence goes on from NZ_ABCQ01000001.1 coordinate 332,495, forward strand.
AAGGGTTATATACCGGTTCATTCATGGGCAATAAATGGGCGGAAAAACGCTTTACCATGCCCTACTTCCGCGAAGCATTGTGGCAAAAAGGCTATGTTGTGGATACGTTAGAAACAGCAACTGACTGGCAAAACGTCGATAATCTGATAGCCAAAATAGAAACCAACCTGCGCAGCGTATTAACGCAAGACCCAAGTTCCGGCACGCCACAACTGCATGTGTTTACCCATCTGTCCCACTTTTACCAACAAGGGTCTAGTATTTACACCACCTATATCTTCAAGGCTGGTGAAGATTACCAGCAAACCTTAGCGCAATGGGCGAAGTTAAAACACACAACCTCAGAGATCATTGTTAATAACAAAGGCACCATTAGTCACCAACACGGCGTCGGTAAAGATCATCAACCTTATTTAATCACCGAAAAAGGCGCGTTAACTATCAAAGCGATTCAGTCCCTGTGTGATACTTTTGATCCACAGCAGATCATGAATCCACATTGCCTGATTGCATCGACTCCCAAGCCACTAGTCACAAAGCAAGAGTCCACACTGAGTGTGTTAACAAGCGATGATAACAAACCACAAGAACAGGTCAGTTAGGAGGTTATATGAGTCATGTATTAGCCAGTTTTAATCGCGCACAGCGCCTCTCTCAGCTCCAACAAGGCGCGGATAATACGGTGTGGGATATGATCGTCGTGGGTGGCGGTATTACCGGTGCCGGTATCCTGTTAACCGCCAGCCAAGCCGGATTAAAAGTCTTGTTAATTGAACAACAAGACTTTGCTTGGGGGGCATCCAGCAAATCCTCAAAAATGGTGCATGGTGGATTACGCTATTTGGGCAGCGGTCAATATAATATGACTAAAGATGCCGTGACGGAACGCGAAAAATTACTTAACGAATTACCTGGTTTAGTCAATCCACTGCAATTTTTGATGGGCCATTATAAATATCAATTTCCGGGACCATTGGTGTTTAATAGTTTACTGACCATCTACGATTGGATTGGAGGCAAACGTAATCACAGTTATATTAATCATGGCATTGCTGACTTCCATGCACCAGGGATTGAGCAGAACAAACTACAAGGAGCAACCCAATTCGCTGATGCTGTCACGGATGATGCAAGATTGGTGATGCGGGTATTACAAGAAGCGCAGGAATGTGGTGGCACAGCGATCAATTATCTTAGCGCTGAACACATCATTCTCACGGCAGATGCAGTGACTGGCGTTAACGTTGCGGACCAGGTATCTGGGCAAAAATTTAATCTCCAAGCAAAAGTGGTGATCAATGCCACAGGGCCTTGGACCGATAAATTGCGCCAGCAACTGCACGCCAAAAAAGCCATTAGACCGTTACGAGGCAGCCATTTAATCGTCCCTAGTTGGCGATTGCCACTGGCCTATTCAGTTAGCTACTTCCACCCTGAAGACAAACGACCTATCTTTGCTTTTCCTTGGGAAAATAGCACTGTGATTGGTACCACGGATCTTGATCATGATAGCGATTTAGATCAACAGCCCTGTATCAGTCAAAACGAAGTAGATTACTTACTTACCGGAATCAATAAGCAGTTCCCACAAGCGGATATCACCGAAAGCGATGTGATCTCTACCTACGCCGGGATCCGCCCAGTGGTGAGTAACGATGCCAGTAACAAAAAACAGCTGAAAAAGACCAAACCCTCAGATGAAAAACGTGAGCATTCGATCTGGAATGAACAAGGCTTGATCAGTGTTGCTGGCGGCAAACTCACCACCTTCAGATTGATCGCGCTCGATGTATTAAAAGTCGCGCAGCATTACTTGCCAGATATGAACTTGATCGACTTACAAGCGGCCAAACTATTTCAAACTATCCCAGATACACCCGTCGACAGCATCTTACATCCGCAACAGATACAGCGGTTAAAAAGTCAGTATGGTAAACACTACAGTCACTTGATCAATAACGCTGAACACAATGAACTTAGACCAATTGGCAGTACCAATACCCTACTTGCCGAGCTTAAATGGAGCTTGCAGCACGAAATGGTGGTTCACCTTGATGATCTACTGTTACGTCGTACTCGCATCGGGTTATTATTAGCGGCAGGCGGCGAACAGTTATTCGGGCAATTACAGCCGCTTTGCCAAACCGCGTTACACTGGAATGAAGGTCAGTGGCAACAAGAGCTAAGTCGCTATCAAGGCATCATTCAGCGTTACTATAGTTTGCCAAAACATCGCCAGCTTTTATCAACACAGGACGTTAGTTCAGCTAACGCAGTTGCCAACTAACTTAGTCAGAGAGAATTTACATGGACAGTAGTACTCCAGCAACATCACGATTAACATCGGACCGACAACAAGGTTATTTGTTAAGTATTGATAATGGCACGCAAAGTGTTCGCGCACTACTTTTTGATCAGCAAGGCAATTTGATCGCCAAAGGCCAGCAAGTGATCACCCCTTACTTTTCAGAGCAGCCTGGTTGGGCCGAGCAGGATCCTGATTACTACTGGCTAGCCGTCAAACAGGCCTGTGATTTACTCTGGCAAGATCTGAAACAATACCCCGAGATCGGTAAACAAGATATTGCCGGTATGTCGATCACCACCCAACGCGGCACAGTGATCAACCTCGATAGTGATGGTAACGCATTACGCCCAGCGATCATCTGGTTAGATCAACGTCATGCGCAACAAGAAAGCATTCAATGGCCTTGGAACTGGTTATTTAAAATTGCCCGTGTCGAAGACATTATTCAACGTTTTCAAGAAAAATCACAAGCCATTTGGATCCGTCAAAACCAGCCCGACATCTGGCGTGATACATCCAAGTATCTACTGTTATCGGGTTTTTTAAATTATAAATTTACCGACAATGTTGTTGATTCAATTGGCAGCCAAGTCGGTTATATTCCGTTTGATTACAAAAAACTAGCGTGGTTAAAAAAATCGGATTGGCGTTGGGATATGTTAGCGATAGATCCGAAAATGTTACCTAAACTGATCGAACCCGGCGAACTTATCGGTCATGTCACCGAAGATGCCGCCGCGTATACCGGTATTCCGGCTGGATTACCGGTGATAGCCTCGGCATCAGACAAAGCTTGCGAAATTATCGGCTCTGGTGGTAACCGTCCCCATATCGCTTGTTTAAGTTATGGCACCACGGCGACCATTAATATCACCACAGACAAATACGTGGAAGCAACGCCGCATTTACCGCCATTTCCTTCCGCGATCCCACGCCATTATTCTTCCGAGGTGATGATTTATCGTGGTTTTTGGTTGATCAGTTGGTTTAAAAAAGAGTTTGGTTTACGGGAACAACATCTCGCGGATGCCGAAGGTATTGCCCCAGAAGTATTATTCGATCGCTTAGTCGCAGACATTCCAGCCGGTTCTATGGGGCTGATGTTACAACCCTATTGGACACCTGGTGCGCGCGATCCGGGTCCTGAAGCTAAAGGCGGTATTATTGGTTTTGGCGATGTGCATACGCGAACCCATATTTACCGGGCGATCTTAGAAGGACTGGCCTATGCATTACGCGAAGGTAAAGAGCGGATCAGCAAACGTAACAAGGTTAAAATAACCACACTGCGGGTATCTGGTGGTGGCTCACAAAGCGATGTGGCGATGCAGTTAACCGCCAATATTTTTAACATGCCAGCAGAACGCCCGCATACCTTTGAAACATCGGGTTTAGGTGCCGCTATTGTGACAGCAGTTGGACTTGGGATTTATGCTGATTTTGATCAGGCGATTGCGGGGATGACGCGGGTAAATAAGGTATTTCAACCGCAGCCAGAGGTCGTGGCGACTTATGATGCACTTTATAAGCAAGTCTATTTGAAGATGTATAAACAACTGCAGCCGTTATACCAGTCTATTCGTACCATCACTGGCTACCCAAAATAGTACCGGTTATCCCAAATAGTCCGCTAACAGTTATTTTTCCTGACGGTGTTGAGAACGCCGTTTATCACATCGCTCGACTCTCAAATTACAGGCATAAAAAAAGCCATGGTTTACACCATGGCTTTTTACTAAGATTAATCTAAAGTTAAACTTTAAATTAAGCTGTAGCTACAACTTCTAAGTTCACTGTAGCGAATACTTCGCTGTGTACTTGGATGCTGATTTCGAACGCACCAAGAGTACGTAAAGCGCCTTCAGGAAGACGAACTTCACTTTTAGCAACTTCAACACCAGCAGCAACGATCGCATCAGCGATGTCACGAGTACCGATAGAACCGAATAGTTTACCTTCGTCACCAGCTTTAGTTGCAATTACAACAGCTTCTAGAGCGTTGATTGTTGCAGCTTTAGCTTCAGCAGTTGCTTTAACAGCAGCTACTTTAGCTTCTAGTTCAGCACGACGTGCTTCGAAAGATTCAACGTTTGCTTTAGTTGCTAGAACCGCTTTACCTTTTGGTAAAAGGAAGTTACGAGCATAACCAGCTTTAACGTTAACAGTCTCGCCTAATTTACCTAATTTAGCGATCTTGTCCAATAAAATTACTTTCATTACCTTTCCTCAGAAATGTAGAGTTAGTCTTGACGACCAAACAAAAGCTTACTTATGTAAGTCAGTGTATGGAAGTAGAGACAAGTAACGTGCGCGTTTGATCGCACGACCAAGTTGACGTTGGTACTTAGCACGTGTGCCAGTAATACGACTTGGTACAATTTTACCGCTTTCAGTTACGTAATTTTTTAACGTAGCGATATCTTTATAATCAATCTCCGTAACACCTTCAGAAGTGAAACGACAGAATTTACGACGACGGAAAAAACGTGCCATAATGAAAATCTCCTAAAATCTTCTCAACAAATTGGATAACTAAATGTTATCCAACAAACAAATACCTATAGCTAAAACGCTATTATTTAGCAGCTGGTGCTTCTGTAGTAGTAGCAGCAGGCGCTTCACGGCGTTCTTCTTTAGCTTTAGCCATTGGAGAAGCTTCAGTAACAACACCTTTAGTACGTAGGAACATGCTACGGATAACAGCGTCGTTAAAGCGGAAGTTATTTTCTAGCTCATCAATAACATCTTGGCCAGCTTCAATGTTCATAAGAACATAGTGAGCTTTATGAAGTTTGTTGATTGGGTATGCTAATTGGCGACGACCCCAGTCTTCTAGACGGTGGATAGTACCATTTGCTTCAGTAACAACTGCGCTGTAACGCTCAATCATGCCTGCAACTTGTTCACTCTGATCTGGGTGAACCATAAATACGATTTCGTAATGACGCATCGTAAGCTCCTCACGGGTTTAATCAGCCTCGGCTCTGGCTTAGTCGGTCCATCGAGGCAAGGAACGTATAGAAAATTGACTAATTTTGAGACCGCGAATTATATAGTGTCACTCCCCACAATACAACTCGACAACGCAGATAATCGTAAATATTTACATTTATACTTGAAGTAACTTGGGTGTAGTTCCTGCCCATAAAAGTATTAAGCCTAAAGCATTAATCAAAATTCATCTTTTAATTATTGATAAATAAAAGTATTAATAACAAATGCTGATTTATGTTTTTATCATCAAACTGTAAAAAACAATGAATAATATGTGCCATATTAAATAATGCATACGCAGTTACCATAGACATTATCACGGCAACAATATGCTGCCATTAACAAGGACTTGTTATGATCAAAACACTATCACCGTACATGTTATCGTGCATGTTATTAGTCTTGTTTGTTATGAGCTTTTCGAATACTCAGCATTCGCTTGCCAGCGCATACCAACGTGGGGAATTCCATCTTCCAAATATTCTGCCGTCTCAGTAACAAAACCATAGCGTTGATAATAATGTTGCAGATGAGCTTGTGCTGACAGATATAAGTCCTGTTCTGGCCACACTGATTTTGCAGCATTAATACCACGATCTAATAATTGATGGCCGAGTCCTTGTCCACGCCCAGATGCGGCCGTCACCACACGGCCAATCGCCACATCCGGATAACTGACACCTGCCGCTAAGATACGCAGATAAGCAAATAACTCACCCGCTTCATTATAATGCAATAAATGGCGGGTCTCAGGATGCGTATCTAAACCATCAATATCTTGATAAGCACAGTCTTGTTCGACGACAAAAATAGCTGAGCGTAATTGCAATACATCATAAAGTTGCAAACTCGATAATTCGTTAAACTGACAACACATCCAAGTCATAATTCATCCCATATACTAAAATTAAACATCACCGAGCATGATAACAATAATCTTTACCCTGTGGCGCAAAACTTGGATTGAATAAATAAGTGCGAGTAAATCTTGATTGTTACGCTAAGGATTGATTATCATCTAGGTCTAACTCCTGTTAACTAATTTATAGAAGTCATATGCAACCTGAACCGTCGTCATCTCGCCAGTATGTTGAACTTGCTACGTTAGCTCAACGCTTTCAAGCAGCAATATTAGATAAAATCGTTTTTCCGACTATTATGTTAGTCCCGTTTATTCTTGGTTTTGATTTATTGAATTTAAGTGGCGGTATCGATGAAAACTTCACGATCTCCTTCGCGACTCAAGTCAAAGTCTCGTTACTTGAAATCCTGCTATTTATGGCTTTAAACAGTTACCTGCTTAAAGAGTACGGTCAAACCTTAGGTAAACGTATTGTTGGGATTGCCGTGGTCGGTGAAAATGGCCAACGCCTAAGCTTGCAAGACATCATTCTTAAGCGTTACCTGCCATTTTGGGTCGCGGCTTATCTGCCATTTTTTGGCTTTATTATTACTATTAGTAATTTCTTGGCTATTTTTAGAGGTGACAAACGTCGCTGCCTGCATGATGACTTAGCCAAGACTATGGTGGTGAAGATGCCAAGAGGCCGTAAAATTACGAGTAGCGAAACCCATATCGATAGTGACGGTAAAAGCGCTGCCTCAGACGTAATGGATGCTTAATAGCCTAGAGTATTCGGCTAACGAGTAGCATCACTCCGCGAACGATAGTCGATAAAAACTTTAGTTCATAAAATAGAGTTAATAAAAAAGCGTCCATTGATTGGACGCTTTTTTTATATCAACTTATTGTTGTAAAACCGATTGGTTAAACCACAATGTAGGATTATTTAGCCTGACGTTGACGTACAACTTCAAACAAGCAAATACCGGTTGCTACCGATACGTTCAAGCTTGAAACACTACCCGCCATTGGGATGCTAATTAGTTCATCACAATGTTCACGCGTTAAACGACGCAGACCTTTTTCTTCCGCACCCATCGCAATTGCTAATGGACCCGTTAGCTTAGGTTGGTATAAATCTTGTGTTGCTTCGCCAGCAGTACCGACAATCCAGATACGACGATCTTGTAGTTCACGCATAGTACGTGCAAGATTTGTCACTGCAATCAGTGGCACTGTTTCTGCTGCGCCACAGGCTACTTTACGCACCACAGATGTCAGTTGTACTGATTTATCTTTTGGTACGATCACGGCGTGAACACCAGCCGCATCAGCACTACGTAAACAAGCACCTAGGTTGTGCGGATCAGTAACACCATCAAGAATCAGTAATAATGGATGTTGTTCTTTTTCTTCAAGACGATTAAGTAACGTATCTAGATCAGATTCGTTTAATTTCTTACCTTCTTTAACGCGCGCTAATACACCGTTATGACGGCCGCCGTCGCACTTCTTATCCAGTGTGTTACGGTTAACCAATTGCACTGAAATACCAATATCATTTAATTCTTCGATTAATGGTGTTAGACGATCATCTTCACGTCCTTTTAATGCATATACTTCAATGAAGCGCTCTGGTTCATGCTCCAATAATGATTTAACTGCATGAATACCGAAAATTAGTTCACTGCTCATTGTATCTCTCTACCTTGTCACTATTATTACTATTACTATTTATTAGTATTTGCTTTTTGCTTTGAACGCTCAGCTCTGCCTGGGCGTGATTTAGCCTTAGCTTTTACTTTTTTCTTCGCTGGCTTGGTCTTGCCTTTCGGTTTAACTACATCGACTGGTGATGTACCCTGTTCTACAGCATCGCCTGTTTGTGGCTTTAACTTCGCAGCAACGCGCGCTTTATCAGCCGCACTCGCCACAACATCACTATTGGTTTTTAACTTTAATTTAGTCTTTTTAGCCGATTTTTCTTTTGCGCCTTCAGTCTTACGTTTACCTGAAAATTCAGCTGGTTTGCGTTTACTACGACGGCTGTGTTGTACAGCACCCGCTATCTCAAGGTCAATCTTCTTATCGTTCATGTTGATCGCTAAGACTTTCACTTCAACCTGATCGCCAATGCGATATTCAACACCGCTTTTCTCGCCACGCAAGGTTTGACGTCCGCCATCAAAGTTATAATAATCACCACGTAAGCTAGATACATGTACCAAGCCATCGATGTTTAAGTTTTTGATACGCACAAAGAAACCAAAGTTAGTTACCGCAGCAATCACACCTTCGAATGTATCACCAAGGTGATCTTGCATATATTCACATTTCAAGAAATCGGATACATCACGCGTTGCATCATCGGCACGACGTTCTGTTAATGAGCAATGCTCACCGAGTGTCTCAACATCAGATACTTGGTAGCAATAACCGCCAGTGCTAGTCCAACGCTGGGTTAATGGCTCGCCTGCTTTAACTGCCGCTTGGTTCGCAATTTCAAACTTGATCGCACGGTGTAATACTAAATCAGGGTAACGACGAATTGGTGACGTAAAGTGACCATATGCTGTTAATGCTAGACCAAAGTGACCGTTGTTCTCAGCTTGGTATACCGCTTGTTTCATTGAACGTAACAACATAGTTTGAATAAGTTCTTTATCCGGACGATCTTGAATACGGCCAATCAAATCAGCGTAATCCAATGGTGTTGGTTTCAAACCACCTCTTAACTCTAAACCAGTTTCATTCAAGAAGTTTCTGAAGTTAACCAGTTTCTCTTCACCTGGAGTATCATGCACACGTAATAATGAAGCGGCTTTATGCTTGCTCACAAAGCGGGCTGCTGACACGTTCGCTAAGATCATGCATTCTTCGATCAGTTTATGCGCATCGTTACGCACTACCGGTACGATCTTATCGATTTTACGGTGTTCATTAAATACAAAACGCGTTTCTAACGTTTCAAATTCAATAGCACCACGTTCAGAACGTGCTTTTTTCAACACTTTATACATGTTATGCAATTCGTGAAGATGTGGCACTACCGCTTGGTATTCATCACGAAGTTCAGTATCACCATCAAGAATATTGGCTACTTTGGTATACGTCAAACGGGCATGCGAGTTCATCACAGCTTCGTAAAATTTATAACCCGACAAACGACCCGCATCAGAAATGGTCATTTCACAAACCATACATAGACGGTCAACATGTGGATTTAGCGAGCATAAGCCATTAGATAATACTTCTGGCAGCATAGGCACTACTTGTTCTGGGAAGTACACCGAGTTACCACGGCCTTGTGCTTCTAAATCTAAATCAGAATTCGTTTGCACGTATGAACTTACGTCAGCAATAGCTACCCATAAACGCCAGCCACCGCTTTTTTTACGTTCACAGAATACCGCATCATCGAAATCGCGGGCATCTTCGCCATCAATCGTTAATAACGGTAAGTCACGTAAATCAACACGGTTTAATTTTGATTCGTCAGGTACTTCTGGAGACAGTTTTTCCATGTCTTCAAGAATATGTTCTGGCCATACATGGGGAATATCATGGGTACGGATCGCCACTTGAATTTCCATACCTGGTGCCATATTTTCACCCAGTACTTCGACCACTTTACCCAGTGCAGGTAAGTTATAAGTAGGACGTTTTAATACTTCAACCACAACCATTTGGCCAGCACGTGCACCCAGACGTTCTTCATCGCTGATACGCACTTCTTGTTTAATACGGCTGTCATCTGGACGTACAAAGGCAATGCCTTTATCTAAATAAACACGACCAACAAGTTGTAGTGGTTCAGCATCTAATAGACGGACGAAACGTGCTTCTTTACGGCCTTTAAATTCTTCTTTTACTGGCTGCGCAAGAATACGATCGCCATGGAATAACGTCGACATTTGACGGATAGAGATAAATAAATCTTTACCACCATCATCAGGACGGAAAAAGCCAAAACCATCACGATGACCTAAAACTAAACCTTCTAACAGGTCTAAGTTTTCAGGTAACTCATAGGTTCTGTTACGAGCAAAAATTAACTGTCCATCACGTTCCATCGCCCGTAAACGACGACGTAAAGCTTCTTCGTGCTCTTCACCTTTTAACGTTAATCCGGCAAATATTTGCTCGCGATTAATCGGATTATCTAGGCTACGAAGATAATCAAGAATAAATTCTCGACTAGGAATAGGATTGCTGTATTTTTCCTGCTCGCGCGTATGGAAAGGGTCTTTACTCATAGAAGGTCCAAATTGGTAGGTATATAGCTCGGATTATATACCCAAAGCACATTAGGATACAGTTTTGTGCCCTAAGTAAGTCGGTATACGAGAAGGATAGTGCCAAATGAGCATGGGATCGAATCGAAACTAACTCTAAATGATTATTCTGTTAGCTTTTAGGGATATTTAATTCATCATGCTTAATTGTACTTAGCGGCATTTTTTGCTGCTATAACCACGCGTTTAGGCATTAAATTTTCTAACTGCGCGAGTAATATGGTCAATTTGTTGTGCATCTTAACATCAGCGGTTACGGTATTATACAAATAACTGTATGCGGCTTGATAATCATAAGGGCTGCCATAGCCTTTGATTAAGAGCTCAGCCCACTGCACTTTGGCCGGTAAAAATCCAAGCTTCGCCGATTGTTCAAATAACGGTAACGCGCGTTCTATATCTTGTTGTACAAATTTACCTTGTACATAATAACGGCCAAGCTGTTCTAATGCACGCGGTAGACCCTGTCTTGCGGCGGCACGCATGAAGTAAATGCCTAACTCAGCATTCTTATCAACACAGACCCCCCAGGCTAACATATCGCCCCATAGGAATTGGTAGGTTGGCAATTTCACTAATTCCGCACGAACTTTAATATCAGCAACCAGCTGACACTCATCTGCTCGCACGCGTTTAAGGTGGGTATTATCTGCAATTAACTGGTTCAGTTCATCATCGCTATATAACTCAATAACACTGGGGTAATCACTGTATTTAGAGGTTACGTTACCGGCTTTTTCAGCCGCAACAGCACGCTTACCACTGTCAGTAATACGTTGTTCTTTCACGCCAACGGATTGACTTGCTATCGATTGACTCGACACAGTTTGGTTATCGTTATCGTTTACATCCGCATTAGCGGCATTCATCGCCAATAAAGATACACTCGTGCACGTGACTAACACTGTCATTTTTACATAATAAAAAGTGGCCGTTTTCACGTAATGACAAATTGTTGTGAGTCGCGTTGTCGGTGTTATAAGCATATCAATCAACCTAAGAGAAAATTTGCAGCGATAATAATTACGGTGGTCATAGTTATATCGACCAATCTGTCGTTTTCTTAAATAAAAAAACCCAAGTTAAATAACTTGGGTTTCAATTGTCATCAGCTTTAACCTAACAGGCTAAATGTAATGATTAACCAGCAACGAATTCTTCACCTAGCGTGATGTTCGCTTTTAGTTCTTCTAACATTGCATCACGTGCGCTTGCTTCAAATTCGCTTAGCTCACCGTATGCTAGTACTTCTTCAACGCCGTTTTTACCTAAAAGAACAGGTTGAGCGAAGAATGTTGCGTGCTCAGAGCCACCGTCAACATAAGTACATTCAACAATACCTTCTTCACCTTGTAATGCGCGAACAAGAGAAAGACCGAAACGAGCAGCCGCTTGACCCATAGAAAGTGTCGCAGAACCGCCACCCGCTTTAGCTTCAACAACTTCAGTACCTGCATTTTGAATACGAGCTGTTAATGCAACAACTTCTTCAGCAGTAAATTCAACGCCTTTAACTTGAGACAGTAGCGGCAGAATTGTTACGCCTGAGTGACCACCAATTACTGGTACTTCAACGTCAGCAAGTGAAATGCCTTTAAGCGCACTTACAAAAGTTTCAGAACGGATAACATCCAGCGTTGTGATACCGAATAGTTTACGTTTGTCATAAACGCCTGCTTGCTTAAGTACTTCAGCAGCGATTGGCACAGTTGTGTTTACTGGGTTAGTAATAATACCGATACATGCATTTGGACATACTTCAGCACATTTAGCGGCTAGATTTTTGATGATCCCAGCATTGATATTGAATAGATCTGAACGGTCCATACCTGGTTTACGAGCAACACCCGCAGAGATAAGTACCACGTCAGCACCAACAAGTGCTTCAGTAGGATCTGTACCAGCAAAACCAGCAATAGTAACGTCTGTAGGGATGTGGCTTAAATCAACAGCAACACCTGGAGTTACTGGTGCGATATCATAAAGTGATAAATCAGAACCAGCAGGTAGTTGAGTTTTCAAAAGTAGGGCTAAAGCTTGACCGATACCACCAGCAGCACCTAATACAGCAACTTTCATAGACGTCTCCATTATCTTAATTGTTTATGTAGAATACAATATTCACAAATTCCTTTAATCACTGCTACCTTACTGCAACATTGACTAAAAAACAATTAACAACACGGATATGCACGGTAAATAAATGAATTACACAGGGGTTTTAAGGGATTAGCTTTCTATCTAGCAGGCATTAGCTTTCAGGTGAAATGGCATAATATGCTCACTCATCGTTATGACAGGCATCAGTAACAAGATGAGTGAACAAATAGCAGTGTCTATTAAGATTGGAATGCGAGGGCTTTTTTCTCTAACTGTTTAAATATCAATATCAAGATACCATTCATGCCGAGGTAGATTATACCCGCAGCAGAGAATGCCATTAACGCATCATAGGTTTGACCATTTATTTGATTGGCATAACCCATCACATCCATGATCGTGATCGAACTGGCTAATGAGGTACCTTTAAGTACCAAGATCACTTCATTAGAATAAGACGGTAATACCCGGCGTATCGCATGTGGCACGATAACCGCCAAGGTTTGCCTGCGATTCATACCCAGCGCATTACAGGCATCCCATTCGCCACGAGGTACCGATTCAATCGCCCCTTTAAATAACAGCGATGAATAAGCGGCAGTATTAAAGGATAAGGCTATAATGGCGCAAATCTTAGCCTGACGCAGGTAATCCCATAAGAAACTGTCTTTGATCCACTCAAACTGGGACGGACCACTGTATACCAAGAAGATTTGGATCAATAACGGGGTACCGGTAAACACCAAAATAATAGCCCGAGCCAATAAGTTTAATCCCGGGATCTTATTGATCATCGCCAGCGTTAATAACACCGCGATCATAGAACCAAACAATAAGCTGAAAAAGGTAATTTCAAGGGTAGTGCTCAAACCGTTAAATAATAACCAGAAGTGATCTAACGTCATTTTGCTACTCCGGCATCAAAACGGTTAATGTAATTATCAAGGTGCTTTAACAACCATTGACTAATTAAAGTAATAATCAGGTAAATCGCCGCAGCTGCCACCAAAAAGGTAAAGGGCTTATAGGTACTACCTGATAATAAATCTGCTTGTTTCATCAAATCCGTTACCCCAATCAGGGAGACTAACGCGGTATCTTTTAGCAGTACCATCCATTGATTGCCTAAACCCGGTAAGGCCAAACGCCATGCTTGCGGCAAGGTAATACGCAAGAAACAACGCACTGGCCCCATGCCCAATGCTTGCGCGCCTTGTTGCTGGCCTTTGGATACTGATTGAATGGCCGCGCGTAACGTTTGCGAAGCATAAGAAGCAAAGATAAGCGACAGTGCCACCACACCACTCCAGAACGGACTGATGTCATAATACTCATCGGTTAATAAAAACAGGATATGGGTGCCACCGAAGAAAATGAAAAATACGATCAATATCTCCGGTAAACCACGTAACACGGTCACGAAAAAACTAATCGGCTTGGCAATAAGTGGGTTCTTCTGCATTTCTGCAACACAGAATAAAATGGCGAGAACCAAGCCAACCAGCAAGGATGTTAGCGCGAGGCCAAGGGTGATTTTTGTTGCATCCAATAATAATTGAAGCTGCAAAAGATCCATAAAAACTCCGGACGTAAAAACAAAAAGTGCCCCTAAAAGGCACTTTAAAATGAATTATCTCGTTACCACAATAACTTGGCGGTTATGCCCTGATATTGCACTGCAACGCAGGTCGAGATTAAACACTGTTACTTCTTATTTAGCAAAGTATTTTGCGTAAATCTTATCGTAAGTACCGTTCGCTTTAATTGCTTGCAAACCTTTGTTCAGTTTAGTCAATAATTCAGCGTTACCTTTACGTACTGCGATAGCAAAACCAGCTCCAAAGTATTTCTCGTCAGTCACGGCTTTACCCACTGTTTCATAGTTACCACCACTGTGTTTGCTCAACCAATCGTGCGCCACTGCAGAATCTGCGAATACACCATTAATACGACCATTTTTAAGGTCTAAAAACGCTTTTTGGTACGATGGAAAGTTAAGTAACAATACTTTTTCATCGGCATATGTTTCTGTCATATAAGCTTGGTGAGATGTACCGTTTTGTACCCCTACTGCTTTACCGGATAAATCAGCAACAACATTGTATTTACCTTTTTCAGCCACAAGTACCGCTGAGTTTTCATAATAAATATCAGAGAAATCAACTTGTTTTTTACGTGCTGGCGTTACGTCCATTGCCGCAATAGCTGCATCATAACGACGGAACTTTAAGCTTGGGATCAGACTATCAAATGATTGGTTAGCAAAACTACATTCCGCTTTTAATTCACTGCAAACTGCGCGGGCGATATCAATATCAAAACCCTGGAATTCGTTGTTTGCATCCATCATTTCAAATGGAGGGTATGTGGCTTCAGTTACAAATTTGATTTGTTCTGCGGCTGTTACTTGCGCTGCTGCTGAAGTTAGAATTAATGCTGTGAGTAATTTTTTCATTTGGGTCGTCCTATTCCTAATATTTTTAATAATCTAATGTTTTAAATTATTTGTAAATTAATGCTTTAAGTAATTTGTAAACTGTGGCGTTTGTGGTTGCTGGAAGTGCTCAGCACCACCAAACTCAACAATTTCACCGTTTTCCAGATAACAAACTTGACTAGCGACTTTACGCGCGAAGTCCACTTCGTGCGTAACAACAACCTGGGTAATACCGGTACTTGCCAGTGATTTAATGATCTCAGCCACTTGATTCGTTACCTCTGGATCTAACGCCGCAGTCGGTTCATCAAATAACAATACTTCTGGTTTCATCATTAAAGCACGTGCAATCGCGACACGTTGCTGTTGACCACCTGATAATGCTAATGGAAATACATCAACTTTATCAGTTAGTTGTAATTTCTCAAGGATCTTCATGGCCTCTTCACGAGCGTGTTGTTTAGTTTGCTTTAAAATCTTAACGGGTGCTTCAATTAAGTTATCCATCACAGACATGTGCGGCCATAGGTTGTATTGTTGAAATACCATACCTACTTTCCGTCTTAACATCTGGCTGCGCTTAGCTAATTGTTTATCATTAAGTTTGCCAGAAAAATCAAATGTTTCACCAGCAATACTGATAGAACCATTATCGGGCGTATCAAGTAAATTAAGTATGCGCAACAAAGAGCTCTTACCGGCACCGCTTGGACCAAGCAGCACTAAGGTCTCGCCTTTCGCACATTTAAGGTCGATGTTTTGTAATACATCAAGTTGACCCCAAGATTTACAGATGTTTTTTAGTTCGATGCTCATAATGATAACTGAATATAATTGCACTAGATGCGAGTATAATAACCGAATAAACTGTGAGATCAACATAAATATTCACTTTAACTCGGTTTTTATGCAAATTCACCGAATTAACCAAATAAGCTAGATACAAATATACCCTGCTGGTATCATATGCATAATTATTCAGTTCATCACGCGTCAAATTTATTTGCTATTCACCTGAGTGATTTAGTAACTGACTTTATGAACAAGCTATAACGTTAGCTAAGGTTTCATTATAAAGTCGGATTGAATTTAACATTTGTAGCTTGAATTATAGATGAATCAACTGACATGGTAAAAAAAATGAGTGAAAAACAAGATCTGTTAGTAAAAGCATTTAAAGGATTATTGAAAGAAGAGCATCTTGGCTCGCAAGGCGAGATTGTGGATGCACTAAAGGAGCAAGGCTTTGATAGTGTCAATCAATCAAAAGTCTCAAGAATGCTCAGCAAATTTGGTGCAGTACGCACCCGCAATGCCAAAGATGAAATGGTCTATTGCCTACCAGCCGAGTTAGGCGTGCCAACCATTAGCAGCCAATTAAAAACTTTAGTATTAGATATTAGCCATAATGAATGTCTGATTGTGATCCAAACCAGCCCAGGCTCAGCGCAATTGATCGCACGTTTATTAGATTCATTAGGCCGTACAGAAGGTATTTTAGGCACCATTGCGGGCGATGATACTATTTTCATTACCCCGACCAGCACCACCATTATTGCCGACGTAGATAGTGCAGTAAAAGAGTTGTTTGACTATATCTAGCAGTAACACTAGCGTGTTACTGCCCATGTTTGGCGCTGAGTGGAATCACGCCAAACATATATCTTTAGAAGTCATTAACCGTTAACAGTCATGAACTATTAACAGTCATGAAACATGAACAGCATTAACTGTTAGTCACAATCAAATAATACCACATCATGATCTTCTACCGTTACACTCACCACATTACCAATCACCATTGGTTGCTGCATAGATACCGATAATTCCTTATCATTATCGACTAATGTAATAGTACAATGTGTGGTCATGCCCAAGAACTGCTGCTGCGTGATCGTCGCAATACCCTGTTCGATAAGTGCTAATTTTAATTGCTGCGGTCGTAGTGCGACCAATTTATGCTCACCAACCGCCGCTGTTAATTTTTGCTTGCTGGCGATCACACCTAATGCAGTTTGTACTCGGTATTCATCTAATACCAGCGCATCTAAATAGTTAACCTTGCCGAGGAAGTCAGCCACAAAGCGCGTAGCAGGTCGGTTATATAACTCACTTGGCGTGCCGAGCTGCTCAATTTTACCCTGATGGAAAACAGCTAAACGATCGGCAAAAGCAAATGCTTCTTCTTTGCTGTGGGTAACAAAAATAGCGCTCATGTTATGCGATTTAAGTAAAGCGCGCATCTCTTCAATCAAGTGATGGCGTACTTGGCTATCAATATTAGAGAAAGGTTCGTCCAATAATAGCAACTCTGGTGAATTGGCTAAAGCGCGGGCAATCGCGACCCGCTGTTGCTGTCCACCGGATAGTTGATGTGGATAACGGTCAGCAAACTCGGTCAAATTGACTAATTTAAGCACATAATCCAACGTCTCTTTTTGCTTGGCTTTATTTTGCTTATATTGGCTGAATAACACATTATCAGTCACGGTTAAATGTGGAAATAGCGCATAATCCTGAAAAATCATCCCGACGTTACGCTTTTCAGGCGCGACATTAAGATCGCTATTGTCAACCACGTGACCATTAATCTCAATACTGCCTTGGGTTGGTGGTAATAACCCGGCAATCAATTTTAACGTGGTGGTTTTACCACAGCCACTTGGTCCTAATAGACACAGGATTTCATTTTTACCTAAATCCAGATCCAGTCCCGTTAAAATATCAACGCCAGCATAACTACAATGTAGATCTGAAATACGTAAAGCAAGTGAAGAAGATGTAGTCATCAGTGCTGTTGCTCCAAAGAACGGTTCAAGAAAATAAGCGGGATCAATCCAACTAACACGATCACAATTGCCGCCAGAGCAGCCTGTTCTAACATTTCATCAGACGCGAACTGGAACACATAAGTGGCGAGTGTTTCATAATTAAATGGACGTAATAACAAGGCCGTAGGCAGCTCTTTCATTGACTCAATGAAGACTAATAAAAACGCCGCTAATACCCCTTTACGGATCAAAGGAATATGTACTTTACGGATCATGCTATTGGGACAGTGTCCTAACGTACGTGCCACCATATCTAACGACGGCGATATTTTATCAATACTGCTTTCTATCGAACCAACCGCAATGGCTGAAAAACGAATAAGATAAGCAAAAATAAGCGCAAAGGTCGTGCCCGTAAAGACCAGACCCGGTGTCCAGTCCCATAAGAATTCCGTTAAGTCATTTAATAAAAAATCAGCCGAGGTCAACGGAATAATGATACCAATAGCCAATACTGTACCAGGCAACGCATAACCCATGGTGCTAATACGTGCAGGGATCACCGCATATTTAGAGCCAACTAAACGACGGTATAAACCCAGTAATATTGCGCAGAGAACCGCGAGACTCGCCACGACCACCGCCAGAATTAAACTGTTGGCGCTGTATTGAAAAAACTCTTCAGTCCAAGATTCGGCAAAATAATGCCATGCATAATTAACTAATACCGCAAACGGTAATAAGAAACCAGCAAACACTAATAACCAACACCAAGCCATTGCCAAGTATTTAGCCGCGCCAATTAATTGATAACGTACTTCTTGTTCATGCAGCATGCTTTTTTGAAACACTTGCTGCTTACGCCGAGCGAAGCGTTCTAAACCGACAAATAATAAGATCACCGATAATGTCATCACCGATAATTGCGCGGCGGCCGTTAAACTGCCGTGGCCAATCCAAGTATCGTAAACCGCTGTCGTCAGCGTATTTACCGCAAAATAATTCACCGTGGCAAAATCAGCCACAGTTTCCATCGCCACTAAAGATAACCCCACCGCAATCGCTGGACGCGCAAGGGGCAACGATACCCGTAAACAACTCGACAATGCAGAACTGCCCAACATACGGCTAGCTTGGATAAGACTGGTTGATTGTTCCAGAAATGAAGTACGGGCTAACAAATAAAGATAAGGATATAACACTAACGCTAAAACAGTGGCGGCACCGGGAATGGTACGAATATCAAAGAACCAATAATCACGGGCACTTTCCCAACCAAACACGGCGCGTAAAGCAATTTGTACCGGCCCAGCATAATCAAACATATCAGTATAAATATAAGCCACGATATAAGCAGGCATCGCCATTGGTAACATGAGGGCCCATTGTAAGCTTTTGCGGCCGGGAAAATCACACATGGCAATAAGCCAAGCGGCAGGCAAAGCAATAATACAGCT
This sequence comes from Moritella sp. PE36, assembly GCF_000170855.1. Taxonomy (GTDB): domain Bacteria; phylum Pseudomonadota; class Gammaproteobacteria; order Enterobacterales; family Moritellaceae; genus Moritella. The sequence goes on from NZ_ABCQ01000001.1 coordinate 351,701, forward strand.
GATTAAACAAACCAGAAAAACAAGGATCAGGGTATTTTGAACATAATCGAGGAGAACGGTATCAATAAGGTGTTGAAAAACATCTGCGCTGGGACCCATTGCTTGATAAAACAATGCCGCAATAGGTAGCGCTAACATGATCGCAATAAACCAACTACTAGAATGCCAAGAAAAGGCTAACTTATGATTCATGAACGGAAAAATAACTCCTGTTTAGATACGCGAAAAGGTTGGCGAGTTACAACGTAACTTTACCAACCTTTAAATCAGCCAATTGGCAACCAATTAAGTTGCAATTTCAACTGTTAACCCCTAACAAACTTAGGGGTATATGTATTCTACAAGTCGAACTTAACTTCATCAAGTAGTCTTAGTGCAGCTTTACGATGTTTTGCAATTTCTGCGACAGGCATGTAATCTGCGTTAAATTCACCCCAAGATGAAACTAGCTCAGATGCTTTGATACCGGCTTTAACTGGGTATTCCATGTTAACTTCAGCATACATTTGTTGTGCTTTTGCGCCAGACAGGTATTCCATCAGTTTAACTGCGTTACCTTTGTTCGGTGCGTATTTAGCTAATACCATACCAGAAACATTCACGTGCGCGCCGTGGTTTTCTTGGTTAGGGAAGTTAATGTTAACCGATTCAGCCCAAGCAACTTGTTTTGGATCTTTTAACATTTTACCTAAGTAGTAGCTGTTACCTAGCGCAACAGTACAAACGCCTTCTTTAATCGCTTTAACTTGTGCACGATCGTTACCTTGTGGTTTACGTGCAAGGTTAGCTTTAAGACCTTTTAACCATTCTTTAGCTTCAGCTTCACCGTGATGCGAGATCATTGATGAAATAAGCGCTACGTTGTATGGGTGTTTACCCGAACGCATACAGATTTGACCTTTAAATTTAGGGTCTGCAAGTTCTTCGTAAGTGATGTTAGCAACGTCGCCATAAACTTCACGTGATGTGTAGATGTTACGTACACGTGTAGTCAGTGCAAACCATTCGCCATCTGGGTCACGGTATTGCGCAGGAATGTTGTCTTCTAATACATCGCTTGATACTGGTTGAGTAACACCACTTTCAACAGCTTCAACTAAGCGGCTGATATCAGTTGTTAGCAATAGATCGGCTTTTGATAAGCGACCTTCACGTTTCATTCTATCTGCAAGTCCTTTCTTGGCAAATACAATGTTCACCTTCACACCAGTATCTTTAGTGTATTGTTCAAGGATCGGATTAAGCAAATTCGCTTGGCGATTTGAATAAATATTAACTTCTTCACCAGCAAAAGCCGTTGCGCTCATGAGTGACGTTGTTAATGCCAAAGCAGATAAACTAAATATTCCTTTTTTCATCCTTACCTCTTAATACGAATTGTTTACATAATTTACAATATGCTGCGGAGTTTATAAGAATATAAAACTTTCTACAAGTGCAAATGATAATAATTCTCATAATTAGTTATGTTAATCTATCATTTACTGATAATGATCAAAAAGAAGTAAAATCAGCTGGTTTTACAAAGAGAAAACAGAAAGGACTTAGAGCAATGCATCCATTATCACATTGCTCTTTATTTCAATAATATTAGCTAAAACTATCCTCTAGCTATCGCTGAGCATGTTACCTTTATCTTCTAACCAAGCCCGGCGATCTGCAGAGCGTTTTTTGGCAAGTAGCATATCCATCATGGCGAATGTTTCGTCTGCATCATCAATCGTTAAACGGACTAACCGGCGGGTATTAGGATCCATGGTGGTTTCCCGCAATTGTAACGGATTCATTTCACCCAGTCCTTTAAAACGTTGCACGTTGACTTTACCGCGTTTTTTCTCGGCTTCGATACGATCGAGAATGCCGTTTTTCTCAGCTTCATCTAATGCATAAAACACTTCTTTACCGATATCGATACGATATAACGGCGGCATGGCCACAAACGCATGTCCGGCTTCAACCATGGCTCTAAAATGTTTATAGAACAAGGCGCATAACAAGGTAGCAATGTGTAGACCATCGGAATCGGCATCGGCTAAGATACAGACCTTGCCATAACGCAACCCGGAAATATCATCCGAGTCAGGGTCAATACCCAGCGCCACAGAAATATTATGCACTTCTTCTGAAGCCAGTACTTGGGCAGAATCCACTTCCCAGGTATTTAAGATCTTACCGCGCAATGGCATCACAGCTTGAAACTCACGATCACGCGCTTGTTTCGCAGAACCACCAGCAGAGTCACCTTCCACTAAGAACAGTTCTGAACGCATTGGGTCTTGACCCGAACAATCGGTTAATTTACCCGGCAATGCAGGTCCACTGGTCACCCGCTTACGCGCCACTTTCTTACTGGCTTTTAAGCGTTTCTGGGCGTTGTTAATACACACTTCAGCCAGCAGTTCAGCCAGATCGGTATTGGAATTTAACCATAATGAAAACGAATCTTTAACCACACCAGAAACAAACGCAGCACACTGACGTGATGACAAACGTTCTTTGGTTTGTCCGGCAAATTGTGGGTCTTGCATTTTAACCGACAAGATATAAGAGCAACGATCCCAAATATCATCCGGCGTTAACTTCACGCCACGTGGCAATAAGCTACGGAATTCACAGAACTCACGCATGGCATCGAGCAGACCTTGACGTAAACCATTAACATGGGTACCACCGAGCACTGTCGGGATCAAGTTAACATAACTTTCCGTCACCGATTCACCGCCTTCAGGCAACCAGATCACCGCCCAATCAGCCGCTTCATTGTTGGCTGAAAAACTGCCCACAAACGGCGTTTCAGGTATTGTCGGCCACTTATCTAGCGACTCCATCAAGTAGTCTTCTAGGCCTTTTTCAAAGCACCAGGCATGTTTTTCTTTATTAACTTTGTCGTCAAATTTGATGCTTAAGCCAGGACACAATACCGCTTTAGCGCGTAAGTTATGCACCAAGCGTTTAGCGGAGAAGTTACCCGAATCAAAATAGCTCGGATCCGGCCAGAAATGGACCTTGGTACCCGTGGTACGAATGCCAATTGTACCAATCACTTCTAATTCAGACACCTTTTCGCCATGTTCAAAGGCGATTTGATAGATTTGGCCACCCCGGCGAATGGTGATTTCAACGCGTTTAGATAATGCGTTTACAACCGAAATACCTACCCCATGTAGACCACCGGAGAATTGATAACTATCGTTCGAGAATTTACCACCCGCATGTAACTTAGATAAAATCAGCTCAACACCACTCACCCCTTCCACAGGGTGAATATCCACCGGCATACCACGACCATCATCGCTCACTTCTAGCGATTGGTCTGCATGTAAGGTAACGGTAATGCTCTGAGCATGACCAGCTAACGCTTCATCGACACTGTTATCGATAACTTCTTGGCCAAGGTGATTAGGGCGTACTGTGTCGGTATACATACCGGGTCTACGACGTACTGGTTCGAGACCATTTAGGACTTCAATCGAGCCCGCGTTATATTCTTGAGTCATGAGTTTCTTTTATGCTGTTCGTTACATCTACTTGAATGCAAGAAAGGTTAAAATATCGCTAAGATAACGTTCAAATCCGATAAAAGCATGATCACCGCCCTGCTCTACCGTTAATTTTGCCGCATTATATTTTGCTGTTGCTTGGTTATAGTCTAACACTTCATCATCGGTCTGTAATAGTGCCCAGATCGTTTCAGGGTGAACTAATGTCGGACAATCCAATGCACGTAGTTCATCTATGTGCTGTTCGGTAAGGGTAAATACATTGTCAGTATACGGATTGGTGTTCTCGCCTAAATAATCCACCAGCAACTCGTAAGGTTTGACCGCCGGATTAACAATGACCGCAGGACAATTAAATACCTGATTCACTTTCGTCGCATAATAACCACCGAGTGAGCTGCCCACCACGCCTAACTGATAATCAGGATAACGTGCCACAATCGCTTCTATCTGTAACCACGCTTGTTGCGGATAAGGCGATAGATTCGGAATTTCAATGGTTATCTCAGGGTGGTACAAGCCAAGATAATCGGCCATTTGTTGTGCTTTAACCGATTTTGGCGAACTATTAAAACCGTGCAAATAGAGCAGAAGCATGGGAGCCATGTATTCATTTACCTCAGCATAATGGGGGAGTATCGAGGCGTATCATTACCTCAATAACGTTAATAGATCAGGGCAAGGCTAGCCAGAATATTAGTAACCTTTGGACTCTAGGTCGGGATTAAAATCGTTGTTCGACAAACGCCAAACTTGACTGTTAATCGAACCATCACTGTGCAGCTGCAAATAACGCCAGCCCGGTGCACGGGCATCAAGCGTAAATTCATCACAATGCGGTTTAAATTGGAAGCAAGTCGATGGTGAGGCCATAAAGTGAATACCAGCATAGGTTTTATCCAATTGCTGATGAACATGGCCAAATAACACATGATTGGCTTGCGGGTGTTTCGCAAGTATCGCTAAAAATGCATCGGCATTACGTAAGAGATGTTGGTCTAGCCATTTACAACCGACAGGATAAACATTGTGATGTAATACCACTAATGCGAATTTATCTGGGTGCGCGCTAAGTTGTTCGTCAAGCAGAAGCAGTTGTTCGGGCGCGAGATAACCGGCTGGAGAGCCCGTTAACTGTGAATCGAGTAAAACAATTTGCCAGTCACCAACAACTTTATATTTATCCGCCAACACACCTTCGGCTCTTAAAGCATCGGCCATCAGTGGAATATTGTCGTGATTACCCGGCAACCAATAACACGGTTTATTTAGACGTTTAATATGTTGAGCAAAGTATTGATAAGACGCAGGCGTATTGTCTTGAGAAATGTCACCCGTAGCAAGCACAGCATCAAACGGTTGTTGATTCTGGAGGATAGCATCAATGACATGCCGATAACTCAATTGCGTTTTCACCCCGAGCAGATCTTTCTCAGCGGTGGCAAACAAATGAGTATCTGTCACTTGTAATAAATTAATCACATTATGCTTTACAGTTAACTTAGAAATGTCCGCACCCACAATAATCTTTAACCCTTATCCTTATATGTTGTCTAGTAATGACGAAGACTGCCAATCGACACACTGATTACAAGATTACTTAGCTACTAGCATACCCTAATACGGGCCAATAAATCTGTTGACCAGCACACATTTCCACAATTCTAATCATCATAGATTCAAATGACTTAGCGATGGAGAGGCCGATTCACCATTGTAGCGCTACAGCCAAGACTTTTGCAATGCTTGAAAATTCAATTGTAACCACTGGATACCAATAATAGTCGATGCGTTATTTATTCGCCCTGTTTGCACCATATTATAAGCAGTTTCGCGACTCACCACATGTACGCGTATATCTTCACCTTCACTGGCTAAACCATGAACGCCTTTCGCTGTGCTGCTGTCGACCTCACCCACGTATAAATCGATAGCTTCACTGGTACCGCCGGGACTAACAAGAAACTGCATAATGAAATCACAACGGCCAATCGTCACACCTGCTTCTTCTAATGCTTCGCGTTTCACGACTTCGGCAGAGTCTTCACCTTGTTTATCGATCATGCCTGCCACTAATTCCAGTAACCAAGGTTGTGAGCTTGATTCTATCGCCGGAATTCTTACCTGCTCTATCAGTACCACTTCATCACGACTCGCATCATAAGGGATCACTGCCGCCGCGTTTCCACGTTCAAATACTTCTCGGCTTATTTCACCACTCCAACCTCCAGCAAACAGCCTATGTTTAAAGGTATAAGTGTTAATTTTAAAGAAACCATTGAAAACCTGTTGTTTGTTTATGATCTCAATATCAGCAATATCATACTCAGATCGTATTTCTAACTTTCGACTTTTCATTTACATCTCCTAAAATATACTGATAATAAAGGGTTACGGTGAATACCATGTGGGCTGCTAGGGTTTAAGGATAATTCCTAGTAAATGTACTAATAATTCCATATCGACATTGATTCAACGTTTAAAACTCGAGCTTTGAGATAACACCTAGTATAAGATGGAAATCATCCTATTAATCTAACTATCTCTTTTGGATAATTATTAATTTGACTAAGCAGTTATCATTACTTATTGTTATGCGAATTCATAACGGCAACTATTTACACTTAAGGTAACCACCAATGAAGTTTAATAAAATTCTTCTAGCCTGCGGTCTGGCATTTTTTGCACACTCAGCCAGTGCTGATAATTTACAGCAAATATTTCAACAAGCCTTGACCAAAGATCCTCTTTACTTAGAAGCACAAGCAAACCGTGATGCAGCACTAGAGAAGATTACTGAACAAGAAGCAGCTAACTTACCACAAATTGGGCTAAGTGCTGATCTGGGTTACGGCATTACGAGTGACACCACTACAGTGAATAAAACGTCTAACCGTAATGCTCTAACGGGTACGGTTGGTATTGGTCTAACCCAATCATTATATGAAGAAAGTAATTTCATTAATGTTAGCCAAGCTGCCAAGCAAGCCGAACAAAGTGAACTTGCAGTGCAAGCTGAACTGCAAAATCTGATTTTACGCGTAGCAAATGCCTACTTCAGCGTATTGAGCGCTAACGATACCTTAGAATTCTCTAACCGTAATAAAGAAGCGGTAGAGCGTCAACTTGAGCAAACAACGCAACGTTATAATGTCGGTCTAACGGATAAAACAGACGTTTTAGAAGCGCAATCAAGCTTTGACTTATCGGTGGCAGATGTCATTAATGCTGAAAATACCTTAGCCAATAGTTACGAGTCATTAACTGAAATTACCGGTTTAACCCATATTGACATTGCAACGTTAAATACCAAACGCTTTAGCCCTACAGCACCAGACGGTCAACGTGATAACTGGTTAGCCACCGCTAACAACCAAAACTTAGCCATTCAGATCCAACGTATTGCCAAGCAAATTGCCGAAGGTAACGTCGAGCTAGCAAGCTCTGCAGATAACATGTCATTGAATTTGGTGGCAAATGCTGGCGCCCAGTACACCGGCTACGGTGATGATTATAGTAATGGTGGAGCAGGTTTAGAAAGCACAGTTTCTTCTGCTAATGTCGGCATCGAATTTAGCATGCCGCTATACACAGGCGGCGCAGTAACGTCGGCAAAGAAACAAGCAGCTTACCAAGTCACAGCAAGCCAAGAGCAATTAACCAGAGCGAGTCGTGAAGTACAAACTAAAATTCGTACTTTTTACAACAACGTAACTGCCGGATTAAGCTCTATTAAAGCTTACGAGCAAACGGTTAAGTCCTCTCAAAGTGCTTTAGAAGCAACGCAGGCTGGCTTTGGTGTTGGTACCCGTACCATCATTGATGTGTTAGATGCGACAAAGACGTTATATCAATCGAAGCAATCATTGTCCGCATCGCGTTATAGCTACATCATTAGTATGTTACAGTTGAAACAAGCCGCTGGTACGTTGAACGCTGAAGATATTGATTTAGTCAATGCTGGGTTAGAAACGAGCAACTAAGCAAAACGTAACACAGAATACCCAGGCGACCATGTGTGTCGCCTTTTTTATAACTAAAATCTTCTGTAACAGCCAAACACAAACCAATTAAACGTATAAATATAAGTTACTTGCTTTTATTTATAATATTAACTCACGCGAATGAGATGTTTCCATGACAGACAAGAATAAAACCAACACCCCCATGGTAAGTAAAGAAAATACCAAGTTTGAAGGGCGATTTCTACATCCTAAACACTGGCCATTACTATTCGCCGCCACTGTTTTGTGGTTTATCTCCTTATTACCGAACAATATTCAAAATGTTCTGGGTCGTGCGTTAGGCCGATTGGTCGCGAAAATTGTACCCAAGCGTCTAAAAACAGCGCAACAAAACCTAGCACTGAGTTTTCCGGATAAATCTGCGGCCGAAATCGCAGCATTAGCAAAAGAGAATTTTGAATATACTGGTTTAGCCGTTATTGATACTGCCAATGCCTGGTTCTGGCCTGATTGGCGTATTAAGCAAAACATGGTTATCGAAGGACAAGAACATATCGACCAAGCCAAAGCGGATGGTAACGGTATGCTGATCTTGGGATCGCATTTTTTATCGCTGGAAATATCAGCGCGTATCTTTGGTCTATTACGACCAGCCTATGCAATCTATCGTCCGAACAAAAATCCATTGATGGAATATTTACAATGCCGTGGTCGCACCCTGTCAAATAAAGCCTTAATCAATCGCCGAGATATCAAAGGCATGTTACGCGTACTCGATGAAGGTGAGCCACTATGGTATGCCCCAGACCATGATTATGGTCCTCGTCGCAGCGTATTTGTCCCCTTCTTTGCGGTTGATAAAGCCTGTACCATTACTGGTACCACGCTGTTTGCCTCGGGGAAAAATACGAAAACCTACCCAGCATCGTCTTGTCGTCTGCCGGATGGCCGTTACAAGTTAACGATCCGCGCACCACTGGAAAATTTCCCAACCGGGAACGAAGTGGAAGATGCCACTATCTGTAATAAAGAATGTGAAAAATCTATTTTAGAGCAGGTGCCACAATACATGTGGTTACATCGCCGCTTTAAAACCCGTCCAGAAGGTGAGCCGAGCTTGTATAAGTAAGCTGATATATATAAGTAAATAGACAACTAAGTCGTAAAACTAAAAAAGCGATTGCTAACGGAAAAATAATGCCCGCAGCAATCGCTTTTTTTGGTTATCGCTTTCGTTTACACAGCAAACAACTGCTGCCAATAGTCGGTCACGACTTTTCGCTGCGCCGTAAATTCACTATTCGCAACAATCCCTTTTTTACCTAATAAATTAAGTCGGTGGATCTCATCACGCATTTGGCAGTAACTTGCGGTTAAATCCTCCCCCAATGTTTGGCTAATTAAACCTTCAGCCACACAACGGCTAATAATACGGACATTATCAGGCCACAGCTGCAGCTTGGGTATCTGCGCCGCATGATTTAACACAATATACTGCATCATAAATTCAATATCGGTAATGCCGCCTTCTGATTGCTTAATATCAAATTGGTCGGCATTGGCGTTGAGTAAATGGTTACGCATTTTCAAACGCATTTCCACCACTTGTTTTTGCAATTCGGCGGTATCTCGCGGTTTGGCAAGAATACTGCGTTTCACCTCGTTAAACCGTTTTTGAATCAACTTATCACCATAAACAATACGCGTACGCACTAATGATTGATGCTCCCAGGTCCATGCTTCTTTACTCTGATAATCCAAGAAACGCGATACCGGACAAGCCAGTACCCCAGAGTTACCCGATGGACGTAAACGCATATCCACTTCATACAAAATACCAGTGCTGGTGCGGGTACTAAAAATATGAATAATACGTTGCGCAAGACGTAGATAGAACTGACGACTATCAATCTCTTTGGCGCCGTTGGTCATACCTGCGGTTTCACAATTATGAATGAACACCAGATCCAGATCAGAACCATAACCCAGTTCAATACCACCCAGCTTACCGTAAGCGACAACCGCAAAACCTTTCTCACCGGTTTCCACAACATTGTGCGGTATACCGTGTTTCTCTTCTAACTGTTGCCATGCTAGGTTGACCACGTTATCAATCACGGCTTCCGCCAACCAAGTCAGGTGATCACTCACTTTCATTAACGCTAACTCACCGGCAATATCGGCGGCGGCAATACGCAGTAATTGGGTTTGTTTAAATTGACGTAACGCTTCGAGCTGCTGTTCCTGATCTTCTTCAGGGATACGCAACATAAACTGACGTAATTCACTGCGATATTCATGCAATGGCGTGGGGTGATACAAATGCGATGGCACCAACAGCTCATCTAATAAAATCGGGTGACTCGACAGCTGCTTCGCCACCATCGGACTGGCACCACATAAACGTAATAACTGGGTTAATGCTAAGTCATTTTCGACTAACAATTCTAAATATGCAGTTCGATTCAAGATCTTTAATAACAACGCAATAATACGAGGTAACAACGCCACAGGGTCATCCGCTTTCAGGATCGAAAACAGCAGTTTAGGCAATAATTTCTCTATGGTTTGTCGACCTCGAGGACCCACAGTTTTACGGGCATAATCGCTCTTAAAATGATTTAGGTCGTGAGCAAAAGTTTGCGCATCTTGCTGGGTTAAACCATATTCTGCCAACAAGGCGACCGCTTCATCCGTTGATAGCTCCAAATGCCATAAATCTAACGCCGGTTGTGACTCTTCATTATCCTCATCATCCCCACCAATCACCTGACTAAACTCGCGATTGATCGCCGCCATCACTTGATAAACATGCACATAAAAACTATCCCAATCAGCGTAACCTAATACACTAATTAACCGACTGCGATCTAACGCTGACTGCGGTAAGGTTTGGGTTTGTGTATCATTTATTTGCTGGAGAATATTCTCGACTCGGCGCAAGTAACAATAACTCTCGGTAAGCACGGTATAACTCTCTGCAGAGATCTCACCAAGCGACTGCAATACTTTCAGCGTTGCTAACAAGGATTTAATTTGTAGTACCGGTTCACGCCCACCCCGAATAAGCTGAAAGGTTTGTGCCACGAATTCCACTTCCCGAATACCACCACTGCCCAGTTTAATATTATCTTTCAACCCCTTACGGCGTACATCTGCTTTAATCATGGCCTTCATATTACGCAGCGCATCAATGGCACTAAAATCCACATAACGGCGATAGATAAACGGACGGAGCATTTTTTCAAGTTCAACTCTGGTTTCTGCATTACCACCCAAAGCACGGGCTTTCACCATGGCATAGCGTTCCCAATCTCGGCCTTGGTTCTGGTAATATTCTTCAAACGCATTAAAACTCATGACTAAGGGGCCAGAATCGCCAAACGGACGCAAACGCATATCGACACGGTAAGCAAAACCATCGGCAGTGACTTGGTGTAATGCCGCAATTAATCGCTGGCCTAAGCGCTGGAAGAATTTTTGATTCGTCACCGTACGGCCAGCGCCGACAGTCTCGCCGGATTCTGGATAAGTAAAAATAAGATCAATGTCAGATGAGAAATTCAGTTCGCCACCCCCTAACTTGCCCATGGCTAAAATAACCAACTGCTGCTTCACACCGTCGGCGTTTACAGGTGTCCCCTGCTCTTTACATTGTAGTTGGTATAACCAGTCCAAGGCACCTTCGATTAAACGGTCAGCAAGGTGAGAGGTGTGGGTTAAACTTTCCGTTAGCTGAGAAAATTGTAGTAGCTCTCGCCAAGCGATAATGCACATATGAAAACGGCGAAATTTTCGTATCGTACGTAATAATGCCGGTTCAGAATCACAAGCCGTTAACTGCTCACTTAAGTGTGCTTCGACGTGTGCAGTTCGGGATGCTTGTGAGAGTAGACCAGACTGCCAAATATCGTTAAGTAAGCCAGTATTGTTAATACAGCTTTCCGCAATAAAATCACTTAACGAAAACACCCGTTGGCTCTGCGCTATTTGCTCGGCAGACAACAAGGCTAAGTCACGCTCATTGCGCTCACACCAACGCTGCCAATACATACTTCCTGTATCCGCTAATACATCAACAATTTGACATTCTGTACTCATAAATGACATCCATATAATTAAGGCTTGAGATCCAATTAATTCAACAATTTAAACCGGCTGTTTATATCAACAATGCACAGATAGACATGCTATGTCTTACATGCTATTACTTAGCGATATTAATTTATCATTAGTAAACGATTATGGCAGCTAAAATCGTAAGAGAAGGTAACCTTTAATGTCTGTGTTTGAAACTATCTTATCGTCGGATCTGTTGCTGTTTTTACTTGCCGACCTCATCATCGCCTTAGCATTTTTATTCGCAATGCGCTTTTTCACCGGCACTGTCGACAACATAGATACCATAGATGAACTGGCCAAGCGTGACAATTTTGCTTTTGGTATTAGTTTGGCGGGTGCCATTTTTGGTTTAGGCATCGTGCTTTCTGGGGCTATTTCAGGTGAAAAAGCCGCCACGCTACCCATCGAAATATTAGGCATGAGCCTTTATGGTCTCGCCGGATTAGTACTGATCAAACTGGGGCGCTGGATCCATGATCGCGTCTCTCTCAATCAACTTGATAAAAATTCCGAAATTGCCCAACGTAACGTCGCCGTGGCGATTGTCGATGCCTGTGCCGCGATTTCCACCGCCATTATTATTCGTTCGACACTGGTTTGGGCTGAAGGCTTAGAACTCATCACCTTCATTGCTATCTTCTGCGGTTTCCTTATTTATCAAACGATTATGTTACTCATGACCCGTTACCGTGAACACCGTTATTCACGCGGCAATCTCGGTACCTCCATGCAACAGGCTTTTAAAGATAATAATATTGCGGTGGCACTGCGGCATGGCGGCTATCTTATTGGGGTTGCGATCGCGGTAACGATAGCCAGCAACTATATCTATTATGATACCGCCAATCTGTTGACCACATTAGGCTCGTGGATGCTGTTTAGCTTTGTAATGCTGACCACCTTTACTATCCTTGCCATCATCGCCAAAAAAATAATTCTCAATGGCGTGAATATTAATAAAGAAGTAGATTTACAAAATAACGTTGGCATCGCCGCGATGGATATGGCCATCAATTTATCCATCGCGTTCATCCTTATGGCATTATTAATTTAATGTTTCGACGTGCGATGTAGCAGCTAGTTTATGAATACAATGAACTTTTTGTTAGTAGCAAGACCAAACAAAGTAATCGATACATATATAAATGCTATAAAATAGTATAAATTAAGCGCAAGTCGCTTGACATATTATGTCTTGAGGCTTAAAGTTAAACTTACTTAGACATAATATGTCAAAAAGGAACCAGATGAACATACATAAAATTGCAAATTATCTTAATGATCTTGGCGACAAGTCTGACACAGGTTATAAGTTTGACTGTACCCCAATTTCGGGTGATGTTGATGTTCTACGTGTCGACGTTGAAGGTCGTGAAGAAATTCCAATCTTTGTTTCTGTCACTGATGAGCAAATTCTTTGTATTGCTTATTTATGGGGCGAAAACGAAGTTAAAGCAGAAAAACGAGTCGAAATGCTAGAAGCGATGTTAGAACTTAACATCCCAATGCCGCTGTCATCATTCGCTAAAATTGATGATATGTATGTGGTATACGGCGCATTATCAGTGCAATCAACCATGGCCGATATCGAGCATGAGTTAGTTGTATTAAGTGATAACAGTCTCGAAGTTATTACTGAATTATCAGATTATTTAGTTTAACCCCTACTTCGAAGGAGAAGTTTATGAGCATTTTTAAGAAAATTATGACCGCGATCCGTGGTGGCGCCCGTGAAGTAGGTGAAGGTATTGTTGATGCAAACTCAATGCGTATCTTCGAACAAGAAATTCGCGATGCCCAAACTCATTTAACCAATGCTAAACGTAATTTAACGGACGTGATGGCAAAGCAAATGCAATCTAGCCGTGAACTTGATCGCGTTAAAGCTAACCTAACAGAGCACGAAGGTTATGCAGTACAAGCATTAAATGCCGGTAACGAAGCGTTAGCGCTAGAAGTGGCTGAAAAAATTGCTCAACTAGAGCAAGAAGTTATCGAGCAGCAACAAAATCTAGATAGCTTTACGAGCAGCGCAACTAAACTAAAAGACTTAGTGAAGAGAAGTGAACGTCAATTGTCTGAGCATCAACGCCAATTAACGATGGTGAAAACAACTGATAGCGTACAAAAAGCAACATCCGCTATCACTGACAACTTTAGCGCCAGCAATTCAAAACTGCTCAGTGCCAAAGATTCACTCGAGCGCATCAAGCAAAAACAGCAAGATTTTGATGATCGTATGCTTGCAGCTGATGAATTACAAGCAGAAGGCAGCGACCAATCATTAAAAGCGAAACTAGCTGAAGCAGGTATTGGCCAGCAACAAAGCAGCGCTAACTCGGTACTAGAACGTTTGAAAGCAAAGCAAAATAGCTAAACTTAATAACAAAATAGACTGATCACAGCCATAACGTTAATGGCGCAGCAACAACGCCATTAATTTTTAATAGGAGCAGCCGACGTGAAAGCGTGCTGTTCCTTTTTGTCATTCCGCTATATGACAGGAATAATAATGAGCTTCTTCAAAAAATTATTTAAAAAATCCGAACCAACAACCCCAACCCGCGACCTCAACCACGTCAGCAAGTTAATTCTTGGTGATATTATCGAATTTAGCGACAGTTTCACTTTACCCAGTGAAGTGCGTCAGCAAAAGTTTGAAGTAATTTCGATTGAAACGCTGGAGTTTGAACACCAACATTACCCACGCTTTAAGCTACAAGGTGAACAGCAGACGTATGTTTGGTTATCCCTGCCTGGTCACGATCACAACAATTTCCAACTCAGCTTGGAGCTCACGCGTGAAGAAGTCTCACAGTTATTCGATTTGGACTTATTTAGTGATGTGTTTGAAGAAGGTTTTACTGAGTTACCTAGCCAACAGCCCGTTTCGTTAGGTGATTGGCATGCTGAACGTTATTACCAGCAAGATATTGCCACTGTAGGTTATCACCATAGAACCGACTTTAGAACCTCAGCGCCGTCGCAATATACCGATGAAAACCCTGGTCGGGAGTTTGAGTTTTATCACTTACATGACGCTAAAGAAAACAAATTAATCGATATTATGGTGCATAATAACGGTGATACAGATGTGTACTTGACCGTACAGCTTGGTAATGACAGTATTACCGGATACTGGCCAATAGCATAAACACAGTACAAGGCAGATTAAACATGGTTAAATCACGTGAGTTACCGGAAAAATGGCTATCGTCCCAGAAGGCGATGAAAGCGGTTCAGGTAGCATTTGATATGGATGAAAAGATCCAATACAAGATCCGAAAAGCGGCACTAGATCATAACTTAAGCCCATCAGAACAGATCCGCGACATTCTCGGTTTAACCGTGAATAAACGGCCGAAAAGACCGCGTCTGACAGTGTCGTTAAACAACCAAGATTATATTGAGTTAGCTGAAAAATATGGCTTACAACCAGAGCAGCAATTAGAAATTAAAAAGTTAGTGATTGAAGATCTGGTGAAATTTTCAGAATAATCCGTCAAACGAGGCTTGCTCGGCTCTTATTCGGCTCTCGCCCTGTGGGATGAGAGGATGAGCTATCAACTATCAATAACTGGTAATCAGTGACATCCACATGCCACTGATTACCACTTATTTACTCTGTTAACCAATAGGGGCGCATGGTTAATGCTTGATGCCGTGTTTGCTCCATCGCATCCAGTAATGAACGCTGACGACGTATTAACAGCTTATTAATTTGCAACGCAATCGCTTCCGGTTGTTGCCGAACCACAATCATCAACATATCTAATACGGCTAAATCCTCAATGCCCTGCAAAATATCTTGCCAAGGTAACCGGAATTTATCACGACATTCCGATGCATAATGGTGGCTAAAACAGTGCCCAATTAACAAATTTTGTTTTAATTTTGTCTGCAGCTGTAAATAACCAGCGGCATCCAATTGCGCTTCTGATAAAGGCGAATCAAGTACATTTTGCCAACTTGCTTGTAAATGGCTATTTGAAAATGACACTATATGACCACTATCAAGCTTAACACTGCTTAAACCTTGGCTTAATAGCTGACTGACCGACAGCATAATACGGGCATATCTAGAGCTATTAAACAGTGTGTCAATGTCGGTAAAATCAATATAGCTGCTTTGTAGTGTTTGTAACTCTTTACTAATGCGCTTATATTCTGGGAATTTACGCAGCAATTGGCCATTATGGATCAGCACATGCTGCAATTGTGTCGCCCGATCAACATTTGACAGCTGCTGTTGCAACCAATTTAATTCCGTCTGCTTCAGGCCAATCTCAGGCAAGATATTAATATACGTTTGCATTGTCTGTTGGATCAACGTTACCCCAACTAATACTTCCGCGAGTGCATCAATATCCTGAGTGTCCAAATACAACTGTTCATGATGCTGCCAATGCGCATAACTTTGAGTCAGTGTCGTTAAAAATATATCAGCTAAGGTTTCTGCTTCGCGTTTCTGTATCGTTAGCACCAGGGGCTTAACTTTAGGATGATATAAACCCGCAAGTTGATAACCACGTTTTGCTTTACTGACATTACCCAAACGCACATTATCTAATTGGGTGATCTGCTGAGCTAGCGTAAAGAGATCAGCAATAGTACCGCGCACCAATTCTAATTCAATTTCACAGATCGGGTAGCTATTGTCACCACTGCGCGCCATACCTTGATCAAATACCACTTCAATCTCAGCACTATTAGGCAACTGTATATGCCACATAGTCCGTTCAAAATCTGTGGTGAATAAATCGACAAGATCTGCTTGTAACTGGGCAATATTGGTATCTGGTGGCCATATTTCCGCTGGAAAGTCCACCAATGCAGGTACGTCACCATCCAAGGATAAATTATATTCTGGGCGCTGATGTAACCCGCCACGCACAATACCGGCGGTTTTAATCGTTTGCTCGGCAAAATTTAAACTTTTACGCGTGCGTAAACCAAAGTCGAATTGACGAAATTGGGATGTCGTTGTATCGAAATAGGTATTAGATAAAGGCTTAACAGCCTGCTCGATTATCACGTAATCAGCTAATAGTGTTTCTAATTGTGACTTAACCTGTGGTTTAACAACAAATTTTATTTCAACTTCCGTACTCATCCGGCCTCGCTAGACTCATAAACGATAAAAATAATGCCAAGATAAAACAGCGTATCCCGCACTTTAAAGTATAAAACTTACCAATTTTTTTAAAAGCTGTCTAAGGTTAAATACCTAATTAGTGAATATGATTAGCAGTTAAAAACAGAAATATATTGATATTGGTCTAATTCAATCGCTAATTAAGCAATTTTTATATTGCAAACTTGTGAGAGTGGTTTAACATTCCCGACATCTTCAAAAGTGCACATATTATTGTCACATACATGGATTATGGCTATGCCAGTAAATACGATTTTAGGACTTTTTGCTAAGTCGCCGATTACCCCATTACAAGAACACATCACGAAAGTGCATGAGACTTGTGAATTACTTGTGCCATTTTTTGCTGCAACGACGCAACAAGATTGGGATAAGGCTGAAACTATCCGCCAGCAGATCTCACAATGTGAGCGAGATGCAGACGTATTAAAACGTGAAATCCGCTTAAAGCTACCACGCGGTATCTTTATGCCTGTCGATCGCACCGATATGTTAGACCTACTGACTCAACAAGATAAGATCGCCAATCGTGCGAAAGATATTGCTGGTCGTGTTATCGGTCGTAACCTGCAACTTCCGGCCGAAATCGCTGATGATTTCACGCTGTATCTAAAACGTTGCATTGATGCAACAGCGCAGGCTAAAAAAGCCATTAATGAACTAGATGAACTGCTTGAAACTGGCTTTAGAGGCCGTGAAGTTGATCTTGTTGAAAACATGATCAACGAACTTGATTCTATCGAAGATGATACCGATGCAATGCAGATCGTATTGCGTCAGAAACTACGTAAAATTGAAAATAACTACAATCCAATTGATGTTATGTTCCTTTACAAAATCTTAGAGTGGGTTGGCGGCTTAGCCGATCAAGCCGAAACTGTTGGCGCACGCCTCGAACTAATGCTAGCGCGTAATTAAGATCACTATAGGTATATAAATAATGGAAATCATTCAAGCATACGGTCCTTATCTACTGTTTCTTGCGGCTGTCTTCGGTCTTTATATGGCATGGGGCATTGGTGCCAATGACGTAGCAAATGCAATGGGGACCTCTGTAGGTACCAAATCACTGACCGTAAAACAAGCGATCTTTATCGCCATCATCTTTGAATTTGCCGGTGCTTATTTAGCCGGTGGTGAAGTAACAGATACCGTCCGTAAAGGTATTGTTGACCTTGCCGTATTTAAAGAACAAGGCCGCCCTGATGCATTAGCATTTGGTATGATCGCTTCGCTACTTGCGGCGGGTACCTGGTTAATGATCGCATCAATTTTTGGCTGGCCAGTATCAACGACACACTCAATTATCGGTGCCATCATCGGTTTTGCGGTTGTCAGTGTTGGTCCAGAAGCCGTACAGTGGGATAAAGCCGGTGGTATTGTTGGTAGTTGGGTGCTCACACCCGTACTCTCAGGTGTCATCGCTTACATCACCTTTATGAGCATTCAAAAACTCATTTTTGATACCAAAGATCCGCTGTCTAACGCCAAGCGTTACGTGCCTTTCTACATGGCTCTAACGACATTTGTAATTGCAATGGTCACGATTAAAAAAGGCCTAAAACATGTTGGTTTACATTTAACCACAGGTGAAGCATTAGCCGCTTCGGCAGTGATCAGTCTACTGGTTGCTATTGTTGGTGCCATTTATATCAGCAAACAGGACTACAGCCCAAGTAATGACAAAGACATGCACTTCTCTAATGTAGAGAAAGTATTTGGTATCTTAATGATCATTACCGCTTGTGCAATGGCATTTGCGCACGGCTCTAACGATGTTGCCAATGCGATTGGTCCATTAGCAGCGGTGGTCTCTATTGTTCAACACGGTGGCGAAATTGCCGAAAAAGCCGAGCTAGCGTGGTGGATCTTACCACTCGGTGGTTTCGGTATCGTGGTTGGTCTAGCGACTATGGGTCATAAAGTAATGTCAACTATCGGCACCGGCATCACCGAACTAACCCCAAGCCGTGGCTTTGCAGCACAGCTAGCGACCGCTACAACGGTTGTTATTGCCTCGGGTTCAGGTTTACCTATTTCGACCACACAAACGCTCGTAGGCGCTGTGTTAGGTGTAGGTATGGCGCGTGGTATTGCGGCACTGAATCTCAACGTCGTCAGAACGATCGTGGTATCTTGGGTCGTGACACTACCAGCTGGTGCATTGCTCTCAATTATCTTCTACAAGATCTTAGAAGCAATCTTTGTAGTGTAATTGGTTACATTGTGATGAAAAGGCAATCAGAAAATTGATTGCCTTTTTTGTAAATCCACTCAATTTATATTTTTGTGATGGAAAACTAGCATCTGAGGCTTGTCGAAATTCGATTTTATACTTATTATGCTTACCATAATACTTCGTCTACGGGACATCTTGTGAAGATTAAACAACTCATTATAGCAACACTGCTAACACTCGTTAGTGTATCTAGCTTTGCCAAAGAAACACGTTATATCAGTGATGATGTGGCGATTTATATGCATTCAGGTCCGGGGACCCAATATCGAATTATTGGTACGGTCAAAGCCGGTGAAGCGGTCACCTATTTACAAACGAATGCAGGCTCTAA